>NZ_CP173678.1:938750-1587500 GCF_051903925.1 Zavarzinia sp. CC-PAN008 | reverse complement strand
CCGCCAAAGCGGAAGCGGACTTTCCGCAAACCGCCCGCGCCGGGAATGACGTCGCCGCGAGCCGGATCGAGCGCGATGGCGTCCTCCATCGCGATGATGTCGCCCTCGGACGCACCAAGCTTGGCAAGGCGCTTGAGGCCTGCCAGGTAGCTTCCGGTCCGGTAGAGGTCCATGGCCGATCATACGCAAATTGCGTATGCCAGCAAGCAGCGGCTTGCTGGCGGCGCGGCATGGCGGAAGACTGCTGCCGGTCAGAACGCGGTGAAGGACATATGACCAAGGCGATCGATCTGAACAGCGACATGGGGGAGGGCTGGGGCGCCTATCGGATGGGCGACGACGCCGCGATGCTGGACATCGTGACGAGCGCCAATGTCGCCTGCGGCTTTCATGGCGGCGATCCCCTGGTTATGGCGCGCACGATCGACCTCGCCCGCGACCGGGGTGTTGCGATCGGGGCGCATCCCAGCTTCCTGGACCCATGGGGCTTTGGCCGCCGCCAGATCGTGGGCGAGGCGCCGGAGGATATCGGGAAGCACGTGATCTACCAGCTGGGCGCCATCATCGCGATGGCCCGCACCCGCGGCCACCGCGTCACCCACGTGAAGGCCCACGGCACGCTCTATACCCAGGCGGCCGTCGACCGCCCCCTGGCCGACGCCATCGCCCGCGCGGTCGCCGCCGTCGATCCCAACCTGATCCTGATGGTCATGCCGGGGATGGAGGCAGAAAAGGCGGGGGAGGCTGCGGGCCTGCGCCTGGCGCGCGAAGTCTATGCCGACCGCACCTATGGGGACGACGGCAACCTGACGCCGCGCAAGCAGCCGGGCGCCGTGCTCCACGACCCCGACCTCGCCGCCGACCGCGTGCTCGCTATGCTCGCCGACGGCGCCATCACCACCACCAGCGGCCGAAAGCTGCCCGTGCGGATCGACACCATCTGCGTCCACGGCGACAACCCGGCGGCGGTCGCGATGGCGGCCCTGCTGCGGCAGCGATTGGTGGCGGAGGGCTATGCGCTGCGGCCGTTCACCGACTACGTCAGACGCAAAGACGAACCTGCCGCATGGGTTCCCGCGAATAAGTTGTTGGAAATGCTGCTTGCCGTCGAGGTTGACCCAACGACATCTGAATTGAGCAAGCGAGATTGGGAGTCCTACATCTATACTAGAATCTACAAGTTGGTAGAAGCAGCCGATGATCCCGCAGAGGCTGCAAAAGAGTTCTTCAGATATGTATTTGAAAATGGTCTTGGATATGGAAACAGTGAATGCACACCTCAGGGTGTTGCATCATTCTTTATTGAAAGTCCCGAGATCACCGAAGCAATATATGTACGTGATGGAAGTGCGCCTAACGGCTATATAGTGAACTCAAACAGCGTACATGGACTTCGTGACGCAAATTTCTATGATTGGTTCGATTCAATCGGCTTCATCGTTCCAAGCAAGTGGGACTGACAGCCGTCATCGTCGGTGATGTGCCGGGGGTATAGGGCCTGTCCTTGAACGGGCCACGCGGCATGAAGCCGATTTTCTTCCCCCGGCTACTCACAATGTAGGCTTCCGCTGCGCCCCGGACAATACCAACCAGGAGCGAGCGTCAACTCCACCTCACGTAAAGCTCATCGGGTCGATGTCGGGTTGGACGCGGACGCTGGAGGGGATCTTGACGCGGTCAAGCCAGGCGCGGACCAGGTCGGGGACGTAGGTCTCGCGCGGGGCCTTGAGCAGGAGGCGCTGGCGGTGGCGCTTGCGCAGGAGGGCGAGGGGGGCGGGCGCCGGGCCCAGGACCTCCACCCCCTCCCCGCGCGGGGCGGCCTGCGCCAGGGCGCGGGCGGTGGCGACCACGCGGCCCTCGTCCTCGCCTGAGACGATCAGCGCCGCCAGCCGGCCGAAGGGGGGCCAGAGGCCGCCGCGGCGCTCGTCCGCCAGGGCATGGAGGAAGCCGTCGCGGTCGCCCGCCGCCACCGCCCGCAGCACCGGGGCCTGGGGCATGAAGGTCTGGATCAGGACGCGCCCCGGCTTCTCCGCCCGCCCAGCCCGGCCTGCCACCTGGGAGACCAACTGGAAGGTCCGCTCCGCCGCGCGCAGGTCGCCACCGGCCAGGCCGATATCGGCATCGACCACGCCGACCAGGGTCAGGCCCGGGAAGTGATGCCCCTTGGCGACGATCTGGGTGCCGATCACCAGGTCCACGTCGTGTGCGGCGATGCGTTCGACCGCTTCCGCGATCGCGGCGGGACCGGCCAGGGTGTCGCTGGCCATGACCAGCGTGCGCGCGGTGGGGAGCAGTTCCGCCACTTCCTCCACCACGCGCTCGACCCCGGGGCCGCAGGGGGCCAGCTGCCCCTCCGTCCCGCAGTCGGGGCAGGTACGCACCTGGGGCACCGAATAGCCGCAATGATGGCAGGCATGGCGCCCCTCGAACCGGTGCTCCACCAGCCAGGCGGTGCAGTTGGGGCAGGACAGGCGATGGCCGCAGGCCCGGCAGATCGTCAGCGGCGCATAGCCCCGCCGGTTCAGGAACAGCAGCGACTGCTCCCCCGCCTCCAGGTTCGTCGCCAGCGCCGCGCCCAGCGACGGCGCCAGGAAGCGCCCGCGCGCCGGCGGCTCCCGCCTGAGGTCGACCAGGCGCATGTCGGGCAGGCCCGCCCCGCCGTGCCGGCGGTGAAGGCGGACGCTGCGATAGCGCCCCTGCTCCACGTTCACGACCGTCTCCAGGCTCGGCGTGGCGGACGCCAGGATCACGGGGCAGGCAGCGATGCGCGCCCGCACCACCGCCATGTCGCGCGCGTGATAGACGACGCCGTCCTCCTGCTTGAACGAGGTATCGTGCTCCTCGTCCACCACGATCAGGCCCAGGTTCTGAAAGGGCAGGAACAGGGCCGAGCGCGCGCCCACCACGATCAGGGGCCCGCCCGCCGCCACCGCGCCCCACGTCGCCGCGCGCACCGCGGGGTTCAGGTCGGAATGCCAGAGCAGCGGCGCATGCACGAAGTGCCGCTCGATCCGCGCCAGCGACTGGGGCGTCAGCGCGATCTCCGGCAGCATCACCAGCACCTGCCGCCCCTGTTCCAGCGCCGCCCGCGCCGCCTCCAGGTAGACCTCCGTCTTGCCGGAGCCGGTAGGCCCGTCGAGCAGCACGGGCGCGAACGCCCCGCCGCGCGCCAAGGCCGCCAACTCCGCCGCAGCCGCCGCCTGCTCCGGGTTGAGGTCCGGCCCCCGCCGCCCCAGGTCGGGCGCCGGCGGCGCTGCGGCCTGGCGCTTCATGCGCACGACAAGGCCAGCATCGACCAGCGCCTTGACCGGGCCCGCGCCACAGCCGGCGGCACGCAGTTCGGCCGGGGTCAACGGCCCGTGTTCGAGCGCGGCCCGCACCGCCGCGCGCGCCGGGGTCAAGGCCGCCTCCCCGGCGCCGCCGACCCATTGATAGGCGGCCACCGCCCGGGGCGCCGCGAACGCGGCCGAGGGCAGGGCCATACGCGCGACGAAGCCGGGGGGCGAGAGCGTGTACTGCGCCACCCAGTCGATGAAGCGGCGCAAGGGTTCGGGCAGGTGCACGCCGGCAAGCCTGGCCAGGACGGGCTTCAGCTTCGCTTCCGGCACGACAGGGTCGGGCGCGCTGTCCCAGACCACGCCCAGCGTGCGGCGCCCGGCCACCGGCACCTCCACCACGTCGCCCGGCGCCAGCACCTCGGGCCCGGTGCGATAGTCCAGCGCCCGCGGCAAGGGCAGCGGCACGAGGACAGAGACGCGGGCCGCCGGCGCAGGGGTGTTGCCGGGTGGCGGCATGGCAGGGTCAGGCGACATCGGCTAAAGTCCCCCCTCGAATCGCGGTGCGCGGGGACGTCATGAAATTCTTTGTCGATACGGCCGATGTTGCAGAGATTCGCGATCTCGCCGCGACGGGCATGGTCGACGGTGTCACGACCAATCCGTCGCTGATCGCGAAATCGGGGCGCAAGTTCCTGGACGTGCTGGCCGAGATCTGCTCGGTGGTCGATGGCCCCGTCAGCGCGGAAGTCACAGCGACCGACTTCGACGGCATGATGGCAGAGGCGGCCCGCCTGCTTGAGGTGGCGTCCAATGTCGCGATCAAGGTGCCGCTGACCTGGGACGGCCTGAAGACGTGCAAGGCCTTGTCGTCGAAGGGCACGCAGGTCAACGTCACGCTGTGCTTCTCGCCCGCGCAGGCGCTGCTGGCGGCCAAGGCGGGGGCTGCCTTCATCTCCCCCTTTGTCGGGCGGCTGGACGACATTTCCGAAGACGGCATGGCGCTGATCGAGGACATCCGTCGCATCTACGACAACTATCCGGGCTTCACCACCGAGATCCTGGTCGCCTCCATCCGCCATCCCCTGCATGTCGTGCAGTCGGCCAAGATCGGGGCCGATGTGGCGACGCTGCCGCCCGCCGTGCTGCGGCAATTGGCGCTGCACCCGCTCACGGACAAGGGCCTGGCCGCCTTCCTGGCGGACTGGCAGAAGACCGGCCAGAGCATCACCGCCGCGACGTGACAGGCTGACGGCCATGGCCAAGCGGAAGTCCGAGGCCGAGACGCCGGCCGAAGCCGGCATCGACCTGCCGAGCCGGGAGCAGGTGCGCGCCTATCTGGCGCAGAATCCGGACTTCCTGGCCGACAATCCCGACCTGATCGCCCTTCTGACGCCACCCGCCTTTGCCACGGGGCGCAACGTCCTCGACATGCAGCAGTTCATGCTGCAACGGGTCCAGGGCGAGAATGTCCGCCTCAGCACGCTGCAGGGCGAGATGCTGTCCGCCATGCGCGACAACGCCGCCGTGCAGAGCCGCGTGGGCGAGGCGATCCTGCTGCTGCTGGAAGCACGCAACTTCGAGCACCTGGTCCATGTCGTGACCCAGGACCTGGCAACGGTCCTGGACGTCGACACCATCACCCTGTGCGTCGAGAATGACGACCGCCTGCGGGTCAAGGTGCCGGCGACCGGGGTCATGCTCCTGCCCCCCGGCACGGTCGAGGCGGAGCTGGGTCCCAGCGACCGGGTCAGCCTGGAAGCGGAGGTCATGGGCGACCCCGCGATCTTTGGTCCCGCTGCCGCCCTGGTGCGATCGCAGGCGCTGGTCCGACTGAACATTTCCGACCAGTCCCCCAACGGCCTGCTGGCGCTGGGCGCGCGCGAGGCGGACAAGTTCCAGCCGGGCCAGGGCTCGGACCTGCTGCGTTTCCTGGCCGACGTGATCGAGCGTCTGTTCCGCGCGTGGCTCGACCTGCGCACCTGAGCACCCTGCCCCTGGCCGAGCGGGTCCTGGCCGGCCCCGGCCTGTGCGACCACGTCGCCGCCTGGGAGCGCTACCTGGGCGCCGAGCGCCGCCTCTCGCCCAATACGCTGGCGGCCTATGGCGCCGACCTCGTCTCGTTCCTGGCGTTCCAGGCCCAGCACCAGGGCGGCCCGCTGGACGTCGACGGCATGGCCCGGCTGGGTGCCGCCGATATCCGCGCATGGGCCGCCCGCCGCCGGGCCGAGGGGTTGAGCCCGTCGTCCATGGCGCGTGGCCTGTCCGCCGTGCGCGCCTTTTGCACCTTCCTGGAAAAGCGCTGTCACGTCGCCGTGGCCGCCATCGACGCCGTGCGCCGGCCAAGGCTGCCCGCCCGCGCGCCGCGGGCCCTGACCGCCACGCAGGCCCGCGCCAGCCTGGACCGGGCCCAGGACCACCCGGAGGAAGCCTGGGTCGCCGCGCGGGACAAGGCGGTGCTGGCCCTGCTCTATGGCTGCGGCCTGCGCGTGTCGGAGGCGCTGTCCCTGCGCCGCGACCAGGCCCCCCTGGCCGAGGTGCTGCGCGTCCGCGGCAAGGGCAACAAGGAGCGCATCGTGCCCGTCCTGCCCGCGGTGCGCACCGCGGTCGATGCCTACCTCGCCCTGCTGCCCCAGCCGCTGGATGGGGACGAGGCGCTGTTCCGCGGGGTGCAGGGCGGCCCCCTGGGCCCTCGCGCGGTGCAGCTGGCGATGGAGCGGGTGCGCGGCGCGCTGGGCCTGCCGGCGGACGCGACGCCGCACGCCTTGCGCCATTCCTTTGCGACCCACCTGCTGGGCGGGGGGGCCGACCTGCGGGCGATCCAGGACCTGCTGGGCCATGCCAGCCTGTCCACCACCCAGCGCTACACGTCCGTCGATGCCACCCGCCTGGCCGAGGTGTTCGACCAGGCGCATCCGCGTGCCCGCACGGCGCGGCGCCCTGTGCTAGGCTGACGCCATGATCGAACCCTGGGCCGGCCTGGTCCTGATGCTGGGCGTTCTCTTCGTCCTGGTGATCGGCAATCGCGGCATGCTGCGGTCGATGGCGCAGAACCGGCAGCGCACGCTGATGCAGCTGGCGGCATGGCTTGGCATCGCCGTCGTGCTGGCCCTGGCCTATCGCCTGTTCAACTAGGCGCATCCCCGGCAGACCCCGCAGCAAGGTTTGAGCCGTCCAGCTTGACGGTCGCCCCCGCGTGGTCTGCCATCGCGCGATGCAGATGCGCATGCGCCCGACGAGGACGGATGGTTGAACGGCGGGCCTATGGCCTGACCCTGGTCCTGGTGGCGACGCTGCTATGGGGCCTGGCCGGCCTGTTCATCCGGCTGGTCGAGATCGACGCCTGGTCGCTGGTCCTGTGGCGCTCGGTCATCGCGGCGGCAGCCCTGTTCGTGATCGTGGCCCTGCATCCCGGTCGGCGGCAGATGACCTTTGGACGGATCGGCGTGCTGGGCGCCGTCATCTCGGGCGTGTCGACCACGGCCTTCGTCGGCGCGGTCGCCCACACGACGGTCGCGAACGTCCTGGTCATCTATGCCACGTTGCCCTTCATCGCGGCGGGCCTTGCCTGGCTGATGATGGGCGAGCGGGCGACCCGCCGGGTCATCGTCGCCTCGACCGTGTCGCTGGCGGGGGTGGTCGTGCTGGGGGCGGCCTCGCTGCGCCCAGGCGACCTGCTGGGCAATGCCCTGGCGCTTCTCATGACGGCAACCTTTGCCCTGCTGATCATCCTGATGCGGCGCCATCCCACGACCGACATCGCGGCTGTCAATGCCTGGGGCGCGGTGCTTGCGGCGCTGGCGGCCCTTCCCTTGGCCGGCCTCGACGTGCCGCCCCTGCGCGACCTGGGCGTCATCGCCCTGCTGGCGCTGACGACGTCGGTCCTGGCCTTCCTCCTGTTCCTGATGGGCGGGCGCCACGTGCCGCCGGCCGAAGCCGGCCTGATCGGCCTGCTGGACGTGGTGCTGGGCCCGCTCTGGGTCTGGCTGGCGATCGGGGAGGAGCCGGGACAGGGCGCGTGGGTGGGCGGCAGCCTGATCCTGGGAGCCGTGATCTGGTATCTGTGGCCCAGCCTGTCCGGGCGCCCGACGCCCCAGCCGGATCCTGTGCCATGACTTTATTGGTCTGGAATTGGTAGCCCGGCTGCGGGTTGAAGCCCTGCGGGCTGGGGTCTAGATTGGGGCGCGTAACGGAGGGCCCGCCATGGTCCGTGACAGTGCGACCCCACGCTTTGCGCCCGACACGGGTGCCCTTCCCGGGTCCGTGACCGCAGCACCCGCGGCCCTGCTGGAGCCGGGCCTGCCGTCCCTGGCACCCGGGCAGCAGCGCGTCAAGGTTCGGCCTGGTATGCCATTGGTTGTCGACCTGGAAGCGGGCGACACGCTGTCGATCACCGATCCCGAAGGGGCGCAGCCGGCTGAGGTCGCGGCCCTCAGCGCCGCCGGCCTGGACGCCTTGGCGTCACTCGGCCTGCTGGCCGACCGGGCGGCGCAGTTCACGACGATACCCGGCTTTGCCCCTGCGCACGCGGCGCTGGTGCTGGACGCCGCAGGTACGCCCGGCCAGCAGGTCGTGCTGACCGCCGCCAGCGCCGCGCGCGTGGCGGTGGCACCGGCGACCCCGCCGATGGAGCCGGGCGCGCAGGACCCGCCCACCGCCCTGCTGGTCGTCGTGGCCCGCGCCGTGATCCCGGCCGAGCCGCCTTTGCCCGCGCCGCTGGGCCGGGTCGTGGCCGAGTACCGCGTGCCGCACTCGACCGCGCTGGCCTACACGGTGAAGGCGGGCGAGTTCATCCAGGTGATCGACGTCGCGGGTCGGCAATGCTCCGACTTCCTGGCCTTTGACGCCGCCGCCCTGGCCAGGGGTGTCGAGCGCGGTATGGACATGACGGCGACGCGCACGCTGACGGCCTCCGCCTATCCGGGCCCCGGCCTGTTCTCGAAGTTCTTCGACCAGGATCTGAACCCCCTGGTGGAGGTGGTGCAGGACACGGTCGGCCGGCACGACAGTTTCGCCCTGGCCTGCACCGACCGCTATTACGACGATGCCGGCTATCCCGGCCATGTCTCGTGCTCAGACAACTTCAACCGCGTGCTGGCCCCCCATGGCGTGGCCCCGCGCGGCGGCTGGCCGGCGATCAACTTCTTCTACAACACGATCCTGGACCACAGCATGAGGATCGGCCTGGACGAGCCCTGGTCCAGGCCCGGCGACTATGTCCTGATGCGGGCAATGACCGACCTGGTCTGTGCCTCGTCCGCGTGTCCCGACGACATCGACGCCGCCAACGGCTGGAACCCGACCGACATCCACGTCCGCGTCTATGCGGCGGACCAGACCTTTCCGAAAGCGATCGCGGTGCGCCCAACCCCCGATGCCGAGCCGGACCTGACCCAGGAAACCGGCTTTCACGCCCGCACGTCCGCCCTGACCCGGCGGATGGTCGAGTACAAGGGCTATTGGCTGCCTTCCAGCTATACCGACTTCGGCCCGGTGGCGGAGTACCAGGCCTGCCGCACCGCCGCGGTCATCATGGACCTGTCGCCTTTGCGCAAGTTCGAGGTGACGGGCCCGGACGCGGAGGCGCTGCTGCAATACGCACTGACCCGCGACGTGCGCAAGCTGACGCCCGGCCAGGTGGTCTATTCCGCCATGTGCTACCCGCACGGCGGCATGGTTGACGACGGCACGCTGTTCAAGCTGGGGCCCGACAACTTCCGCTGGATCGGCGGGGATGACTATGGCGGCACCTGGCTGCGGCAGCTGGCGGCGGAGAAGGGCTTCCGTGCCTGGATCCGCTCGTCCACCAGCCAGCTGCACAACGTGGCGGTCCAGGGCCCGAAGTCGCGGGAGATCCTGAACCAGATCGTCTGGACGCCGCCGGCCCAGCCGGCGCTGATGGAACTCCAGTGGTTCCGTTTCACGATCGGCCGGATCGGCGGCTATACCGGCATTCCCGTCGTCGTCAGCCGCACCGGCTATTCCGGCGAACTGGGGTACGAGATCTTTTGCCATCCGCGCCACGCGGCCGCCGTGTGGGACGCAGTGTGGGAGGCAGGACGCCCGCACGGACTGGCGCCGCTGGGCCTGGATGCGCTGGACATGGTGCGGATCGAGGCGGGGCTGATCTTCGCCGGCTACGAATTCGACGACCAGACCGACCCGTTCGAGGCCGGCATCGGCTTCACCGTCGCGCTGAAGTCCGAGGATGACTTCGTGGGCAAGGCGGCCCTGATCCGGCGCAAGGCCAGCCCCCAGCGCATGCTGGTCGGCCTGGAGCTGGCGGGGAACGAGGTCGCGGGCCATGGCGACTGCGTCCATGTCGGGCGGGCCCAGGTCGGCCTCGTCACCTCTGGCCTGCGTTCGCCCACCTTGCGCAAGTCGCTGGCCCTGGCCCGCGTGGCGGTCGAGCACGCAGGCCCGGGCACGGTGCTGGAGGTGGGCAAGCTGGACGGCCACCAGAAGCGTCTGCCGGCGACGGTGGTGCGCTTTCCCTTCTATGATCCGGACAAGACCAGACCGCGGAGCTGAACCGTGAGCACCCAGGAGATCCAGCAGGTTCAATCCCGCGAGTTCCGCGACGCGTTGAGCTGCTTTGCGACCGGCGTCACCATCGTCACCTGCCGCACGGCGAACGACCGGCTGCTGGGCTTTACCGCCTCGTCCTTCAACTCGGTCTCGCTCGATCCGCCGCTGGTCCTGTTCAGCATGGGGCGCGACGCGCTCAGCTTCGACGGCTTTCACGCCGGCACGCACTTCGCCGTCAACGTGCTGGGCCAGGACCAGGAGCACCTGTCCAACCGCTTCGCCAGCCCGATCGAGGATCGCTTCGCCGGCATCGCCTTCGACATCTGGGACAGCGGCTGCCCTGTCCTGCACGGCGCCATCGCCGTCTTCGAGTGCGAGACCCAGGCCCGCCACGACGGCGGCGACCACGTCATCTTCGTGGGCGAGGTCAAGCGCCTGGACGCCCGGTTGGACGCCATGCCCCTGCTCTTCCACCGCGGGCAGTACCGCCGCGTCGCGCCCTGAACCACTGCCCAAGCGAGCTTTGGCGAATCCCGCTGGGCAGGGCGGACCCGGGGAGTAGGATCAGCACGGTATACAGGGCACAGCGCGGCTGACGCGGTGCCGCGCCGGGGGGCGGTCCAGGTCCACATGCGGTGCCCGCGACCCGCGGGCGCCAGAGCCAGGGGTCGACCGTGAACCAAGCTCTTCCCAATTCCGCCGCGGCCAGGGATGCCCGCTACGTCCTGCATGGCATGTCGCACCTGTCGACCCTGCGCAAGGCCGGCCCGATCGTCATGACGGGGGGCAAGGGCATCTTCATCATCGACGAGAACGGCACGCCCTACCTGGAAGCGGTGGCCGGCATGTGGTGCACGGCACTTGGCTTCAGCGACCACGAACTGGTCGAGGCGGCGGTCGAGCAGATGCGCAAGCTGCCCTATTACTACACGGTTGCCCACCGCTCGGTTCAGCCGTCGGTCGAACTGGCCGAACGCCTGGCCGAAATCGTGCCGATCCAGAACCCCCGGTTCTATTTCTGCCTGTCGGGGTCGGAGGCGAACGACAACCTAGTCAAGTTCATCTGGTACCGGAACAACATCATCGGCAAGCCGCAAAAGAAGAAGATCATCGGCCGGCACAATGCCTATCACGGGGCGACGGTCGCCGCGTCCAGCCTGACCGGCATCCCGGCCAACCACCGCGCCTTCGACCTGCCGATCCACAACATCCTCCACACGGGCGAGGCCAGCTTCTATCACCACGGCCTGCCGGGCGAGACGGAGGACGAGTTCGCCCAGCGCCGCGCCGACGAGCTGGAGGCCCTGATCCTGGCCGAGGGGCCGGAAACAGTCGCCGCCTTCATCGCTGAGCCCGTGACCGGCGGCGGCGGCGTCATCGTGCCGCCCGCCACCTATCACGCGCGCATCCAAGCCGTGCTCGACCGCTATGACGTGATGATGCTGGATGACGAGGTCATCACCGGCTTCCTGCGGACGGGCAACATGTGGGGCGCCGAGACCGTGGGCATGACGCCCACGACCATGACGCTGGCCAAGCAGATCACGAGCGCCTACCAGCCGCTGGCCGCCCTGGTGATGCCGCCCGAGATGTACGACGCGCTGGAGCAGGGCAGCGACGAGATCGGCACCTTTGCCCATGGCTCGACCTATTCCGGCCATCCGGTCGCCTGTGCGGTGGCGGTCAAGATGCTTGACATCATCAAGTCCCGGAACCTGGAGGCGCACGTGGCAGGCGTGGCGGCCCGCTTTGCCCAGCGCATGAACGTCTTCCGCGACCATCCGCTGGTGGGCGAGGTCCGCCATGCCGGCCTGATGGGTGCGATCGAGTTCACCGCGGACAAGGCGACCAAGGCCCCGTTCGAGCCCAAGGGCATGTTCGGCCGCCTGCTCAAGGACCGCGCGCAGGAGGAATACCGCCTGATCATCCGCACGCCCGGCAGCGGCGACTGCGCCGGCTTCTCGCCCCCGCTGATCATCACAGAGGACGAGGTGGACGACCTGTTCGACCGCTTCACCGGCGCGCTGAACGACGTGACCGACGCCTATGTCCGGATGGGCGCCAAGGTGGGCTGAGGCGACCCGACCTCAGGCAAGGCCGTCCAGCACCGCGCCCAGGTCGGCGCCCCCGCGCCAGGGCTCCGGCCCGGACAGGCGCTCCAGCGCATGGATGCGTGACCCCGGCGCGAAGCGCTGGATCGCGGCCGCCACCTCGGCATTGGGCACGGGCGACTCCTCCGACCGGCTGAGCACGATGGCATGGAGGGGAATGCCCGCCTCCCGCAGCGCCGCCAGCGACGTCAGCGTGTGGCTGATCGTGCCCAGATAGGTGCCGGCGACCAGGACGACCGGGATGCCGAGTGCGGCGATCCAGTCGCGGCTGTGGCGCGTTTCGTCCAGCGGCACCATCAGGCCGCCCGCCCCTTCGATCAGGACCAGGTCCTGCGGTCCGCTCAAGCCTGCGCGACAGAAGTCGATGACGGCGTCGACGTCGATCGCCCGGCCTTCCCGCGCGGCGGCCATGTCGGGCGACAGGGGTGCGCGATAGCGCCAGGGCGTGGTCGCATCCAGGCCAGCGGCATCGACCGGAAGCCCACGGGCGCGGAGCAGGATGCCGGCATCCGACTCCGCCGCCTCGTCGTCCTCATAGCCGCTGAGCACCGGCTTCAGCGCGTTGACGGTCAGGCCGCGGCCCAGCGCCGCCTGGACAAGGCAGGCGGCGACCAGCGTCTTGCCGAGCCCTGTGCCCGTGCCGGTGATGAACAGTCCTGCCATGGTGACTCCCGCGCTGTGCAGTGCTGTCAAACCATGCCGCGGGGCCGGCGTGAAGCCCCGCTTGCGATGCCGCAGGACCGTCCCTATGGTTCGGCCCAAGTCTCACCCGGGAGGGGGAACAATGCCGGACGCCGCGATTGCCGATGCCAATACCGCCACGAGCGCGCTGCGCCATGACTGGACGATGGCGGAGGTTGAGGCGCTGTTCGACCTGCCCTTTGCCGACCTGATCTTCCGCGCCCAGACGGTCCACCGCCAGGCCTTCGACCCGAACAAGGTCCAGATTTCGACCCTGCTGTCGATCAAGACCGGCGGCTGCCCCGAGGATTGCGGCTATTGTTCGCAGTCGGCCAGCTTCGAGACGGGGGTCAAGGCGTCCAAGCTGATGCCGCTGGACGCGGTGCTGGCCGATGCCAGGGCTGCCAAGGCGGCGGGTGCCACGCGCTATTGCATGGGGGCCGCCTGGCGCAGCCCTAAGGAGCGCGACCTGGACCAGGTCTGCGCCATGGTCGAGGGCGTGCGCGCGCTCGGCATGGAGACCTGTGCGACACTTGGCATGCTGACGCCGGAGCAGGCGCAGCGCCTGGGGCAGGCGGGCCTCGACTATTACAACCACAACATCGACACCTCGCCCGAGTTCTACAACGAAATCATCACCACCCGGACGTTCCAGGACCGCCTGGATACGCTGGACGCCGTGCGCCAGGCCGGCATGAGCGTGTGCTGTGGCGGGATCGTCGGGATGGGCGAGTCGAGGACCGATCGCGCCTCGATGCTGCTGTCGCTGGCGAACCTGGCCGTCCATCCCGAGAGCGTGCCGATCAACATGCTGATCGCGATCGAAGGCACGAAGCTGGGCGGCGCCCCGCGGCTGGAGGGGATCGAGTTCGTGCGCACGGTGGCGGTCGCCCGCATCCTGATGCCGCAGTCGATGGTCCGCCTGTCCGCCGGGCGCGAGGGGATGAGCGACGAGGTCCAGGCCCTCTGCTTCCTGGCCGGCGCCAATTCGATCTTCCGGGGTTCCCGCCTGCTGACCGCCGCTAATCCGGTCGAGAGCAAGGACGACGCCCTGTTCGCCAAGCTGGGCGTCGGTCCGATGGACCTGCCGGAACGCGACGCCCATGGGCACGACCGGGGCCACCACCACCACGCGCGCGTGACGGTTGCCGCGGAATAGCCGACGCGACAAGCGGGGCGACCACCCCAAACGCGCTCATCCCCGCGAAGGCGGGGATGAGCGGAGCGCATACGACCATCTGCCGCGGCGCGGCAGGCGCGCCGTGGTTCGCAATTCGCACCAAGTCCACTAGGCTGGCGCCCCTTCAGGGGCGGCGCCATGACCGAGATCACGAACGAGCAGAAGGAACTGGAGGAGCTGGCCGCGGCCGAGCCCGTGCCGACGCGGCGCGTGGTGTCGCCGGCGCTTGAGGAGGTGCTCTACAGGCCCTTCCCCGTCCTCGACCATGGCTTCGTCCGCGTCGTCGACTACATGGGCGACGACAGCGCAGTGGTGCAGGCGGCGCGGGTGTCCTATGGCCGGGGTACAAGGCGGGCGCGGGAAGATGCGGCGCTGATCGGCTACCTGATGCGCCATCGCCACTCGACCCCGTTCGAGATGTGCGAGATCAAGTACCATGTGAAGCTGCCGATCTTCGTGGCGCGCCAGTGGATCCGCCACCGCACCGCCAACGTGAACGAGATCAGCGCCCGCTATTCGATCCTGGATCGCGAATTCTACCTGCCCGCGCCCGGCGACATCGCGGCGCAGTCCAGCGTCAACCGCCAGGGCCGCGGCACGCAATTGTCGGCGGACGAGGCGGCCCAGGTCCTGGACCTGCTGCGCGAGGATGCGGAGCGGGCCTATCGCACGTACAGCCACCTGCTGAACGAGGGTGAGGACGCGGACCCCCAGCGGCCCGGCCTGGCGCGCGAGCTGGCGCGCATGAACCTCAGCCTCAACTACTACACCCAGTGGTACTGGAAGACCGACCTCCACAACCTTCTGCACTTCCTGTCGGTGCGCGCGGATGCCCATGCCCAGGCCGAGATCCGCGTGTATGCCGAGGTGATGCTGGACACGGTGAAGCGCTGGGTGCCCGCCACCTATGACGCCTTCACCCAGTACCGGCTGGGTGCGGTCACCCTGTCGGCGCGGGCGCTGGACGTCGTGCGCCGGCGCCTGAAGGGCGAGACCGTGAGCCAGGAGACGAGCGGCTTGGGCCCCCGGGAATGGCGCGAACTGGTCGAAACGCTGGGCCTGGAGGCCTGAGCTGATGCGGCAGATCCTGATCCTGCGCCATGCCAAGTCGTCCTGGGCGACCGATGGCCTGGACGATCACGACCGGCCGCTTAACGCGCGGGGCGAAACCGCGGCCGTGCTGATGGCGCGAGAGATCGCGCGCCTGGGCCTGGTGCCGGACCAGGTCCTGTGCTCGACCGCGCTGCGCACGCGCCAGACGCTGGCCGCGATCCGCTCGGTCCTGGACCCGCGCATCGCCGTGTCGGTCGAGCCGGAGCTCTACCTGGCAACGGCCGCGACCCTGGTGGCGCGGCTGAAGGCGCTGCCCGACAGCGTGCGCGCGCCGCTGCTGATCGGGCACAATCCAGGCCTGCACGAACTGGCCTTCAGCCTCAGCGGCACCGGCGATGCGGAGCTGCGCCACCAGTTGGCGGGCAAGTTCCCGACCGCCGCCCTGGCGGTCGTCGAGCTGGCCGATGCGCCGTGGCGGACCCTGGCCGTGCAGTCCGGCACGCTGGCCCAGTTCCGCACGCCCCGCGGCCTGGGCGACTGAGGACGCGCCCTACCGGCAGCGGCGGCAGTAGAGGTACTTCAGGACCTGGTACGCCTTTGTCGCGGGGTCCACCGCGGCAACGCCGCTCTGCACATCCTGCCAGGTCAAGCCATCGTCCAGCGGCGGAGCGTCGGGCTGCTGCGCCGGCATCTCCTTCATGCTCGGTCGCGGGCCCCCCGCGTCCGCGGTCACGCCCCCCAGGGCGTCGCAGGTCTGGCGCTCCAGCATCACGACCGCACCATCCGGCGCGGTGCAGCGGACGCGCCCTGCGCTTGCCTGGTCGGTGGCATCGGGTCCCGCCAGGTCGGCGCTGAGGTAGTCCACGCCCCCCAGACGGACAGCGACGTCCAACGCCTCGACCCGCGCCGCCATGCCCCGGCCCAGGCACAGGCGCGCGCGATCCAGGTCGTCCCCTGTCAGGCCCTTCAGCGTCCCCAGGCCACAGGCCTCGGTCAGGCTGTCGATCCACTGTTCCTGGCGACGCCACAGGTCGCCACGCGCGGACGCGGCGGTGATCGCCCGCAGCCCGCGATAGGAGGCGAAGAGTTCGCCCATGACGTCGAGCAGGATCGGATCGCTGCAGACGACGACGTCGAACGTGTTGCGAAGCTGGCCGCAGTCATAGCCGTAGTCGGCCAGTGCACGCCTTTGGGCATCGTCCAGGCTGCGCGCGGCCACCGGCATCGCCATCAGCAACGGGAAAAGGACAAAGGCAAGAAGGGCAATTGGCCTTGCCATGCGGTTCATCAATCGCTTGGGTATCACACAGGTCATCCTCCGCCGTGACGGTAACCGAATGATGTGGCGTCTGGTTGCGTTCATCCTGCTGGCCAGCCCGCTGCCCACCGCGGCGCTGGCGGGCGAGGCGCCCGTTGCCGTCTTCATCCTGGCCGGCCAGTCGAACATGAGCGGGCGCGGCGCCCTGGCCGACCTGCCACCGTCGATCCAGGCGGGCAGCGACGGCGTGCTGGCCTGGCGGGGTGCGGACGGCTGGACCCGCGCCGCCGAGCCGGTCGACGCGCCCAGGCCGGAGCAGGGCCCGTCGCAGGACGCGGACGCCGGCGTCGGCCCCGGCCTCAGCTTCGGGCTGGCGATCCTGGACCGCATGGGCGGCGCGCAGGTCGGGCTGGTGCCCTGTGCCCTGGGTGCCACCAGCATCGCCGACTGGGCACCCGCGGCTTCGCCCCGGTCGCTGTATGGCGCCTGCCTGGCCCAGGCACGGACCGCGCTGGCAGCCCGCCCCGGGTCACGGCTGGCCGGCCTGCTGTGGTACCAGGGCGAATGGGATGCGAGACGGGCCGAGGATGCCGCCGCCTGGGACGCCGCCTTCACGGCCCTGATCACCGCCTTCCGCGCCGACCTGGGGCAGCCCGGACTGCCCGTCGTCTATGCCCGGCTGGCGGGGCTGGACCCGTCGCTGTGCCGCCGCTTTCCGGCCTGGGACCGCGTGCGCCAGGCGCAGGCGCAGGTGCACCTGGCGGACGCCGCCCTGGTCGACCTGGACGAGGCCAGCCTGAAGGACGGCATCCACCTCGACACCAGGGGCCAGGTCATCGCCGGCATGCGCTTTGCCGACGCGATGGCGGGGCTGCTGGCGACGCCCCAGGTCAGGCCCGGGCCGGTGCCGTCGCGGGCCGTCTGCGCTGGGGGTTCAGGCGGTTCTCCAGCCGCCCCCACGCCCAGGTGAAGGCCAAGGTCAGCATCAGGTACATCACCGCCGCGACCAAGTAGATCTCCAGGTTGAACGAGCGGGAGAAGGCAAGCCGCGTCGCCCCCATCAGGTCATAGATCGTGACCAGGGCGACGATGGCGCTGGTCTTGACCATCAGGATCACCTCGTTCCCCAAAGCCGGCAACGCGATGCGATAGGCGGTGGGCAGGGTGATGCGGCGGAAGATCAGGCCCCGGGGGAAGCCCAGCGCGTTGGCGGCTTCAAGCTCGCCCGTCGGCACGCCCTGGATTCCGCCGCGCAGGATTTCGGCCTGATAGGCCGCGGTGTTGAGGGTGAAGGCGATCAGGGCGCACCACCACGCATCGCGGAAGATCCACCACAGGCCGATCGCGTCCAGCTCCTGCCGGAACTCCCCCGCGCCGTAGTAGATCAGGAACAGCTGGATCAGCGCAGGCGTGCCACGGAAATAGAAGACGAAGGCCGTGGCCGGCCAGTTGAACACCCGGATCGACGAGATGCGGGCCAGGGCTACGGGTATGGCCAGGATGCCGCCCAGGATCGTTGCGACGGCCACCAGCTTGATCGTGATCCAGATGCCATCCAGCAGGGACGGGCCATGCCGCGTCAGCAGGTCCTGGTCCAGGCCGATGAAGCCCAGGATCGCGATCAGGCCATGCCCCAAGGCGGCGAACAGCTCGCTCATGACGCGGCCGGCCGACGGATGCCACGGGCGGCGCGTGCCTCTGCCCGGGCCAGGACGATCATCGAGATGGCGGTGATCGCCAGGTAGATCAGGCTGGCGGTGGCAAAGAACAGGAAGGGCCGCTTGGTCGCCCCGACCGCGATCTGGGTCTGGCGCGTGAGTTCGTCCAGCGCGATGGCGCTGACCAGCGAGGTGTCCTTGATCAGAACCATCCAGAGGTTGCCGATGCCGGGCAGGGCATAGCGCCAGACCTGGGGCAGCATGATGCGGCGGAAGACCAGGAACGGCGGCATGCCGATGGCGCGCGCGGCCTCGATCTGGCCAGTGGGAACGGCCAGGATGGCGCCGCGGAACACCTCCGTCGCATAGGCGCCAAAGACCAGGGAGAGTGCAATGACCCCGGCCAGGAAGCCGCTGATCTCCGGTGGTCCGGCATAGCCGAAATGGCCCAGCGGCCAGATCTGCGCCATGTCGGTGATGTCCAGTGCGCGAAAGATTGCCTGGGCCCCGAACTGCAGGCCGTAATAGATCAGGAACAAGGTCAGAAGTTCCGGGATGCCCCGGATCACGGTGGTGTAGCCCTGGCCCACCCAGCGGATGGGGGCGATGCGCGACAGCTTGGCCCAGGCGCCAAGCAGCCCGAAGGCCAGGCCGAACACCACCGTCACGGCCGCCAGGCGGATGGTGAGCCACGCCCCCACCGCCAATTCGTCGCCCCAGCCATCCGGGCCGAAGCTCAACAGGTCCATGCGCCCCTTCGGCCCATCAAGTTCCCCCGAACCGATTCCGAATGCTTCCCGACCGCCCCTTCGGGATGTTGCCGAGGTGTGGCACCAGCATCCTTCGAGACGGCCTTTCAGGCCTCCTCAGGATGACGACCGTCGGGAAGCGATGGCCCACACAACGTCGTCATGCTGGGGAGCGGGTTGCAAGCCCCGCGTCTCGAAGCATCAGGCGCAACGCCTGACCAGGCGCCCTATTCCTTCAGGATGCTGAAGGGGAAGTAGGCGTCGTTGATCGTCTTGTACGTCCCATCGGCGATGATCTCGGCGAGAGCGTTGTTCAGCGCGGCCTTCAACTCGCCATCGTCCTTGCGGATGGCGATGCCGGCCCCGTCGCCGAACCACTTGGGGTCGGTCAGCGGGGTGCCGACGAACTCGTAGCCCTTGCCCGGCTCGGTCTTCTCCAGCCACTCGTACAGCATGACGCTGTCGGCCAGGACCAGGTCCAGGCGCCCGGCGGCCAGGTCGGCATTCACCTCGTCCTGGGTCGGGTACAGCTTGACCTCGGACTCCTTGTAGTTGTCCTGCAGGTAGTTGGCGTGGATGGTCGAGCTCTGCGCGCCCAGGATCTTGCCCTTCAGCGCCGCCGGGCTGATGTCGGTGATGCCCGAGCCCTTGGCCGCGATGAAGCGGGCGGGCGTGTTGTAATAGGGGTTGGTGAAGTCGACCTGCTGCTTGCGCTCCTCCGTGATCGACATGGAGGCGACGATCGCGTCGTACTTGCTGGCCAGCAGGCCGGGGATGATGCCGTCCCAGTCCTGCGCGACATAGGTGCAGGTCAGCTTGGCCTTCTCGCAGAGGGCCTTGGCGATGTCGACGTCGAAGCCCTTGAGCTCGCCCGAGGCATCCTTGAAGTTGAACGGCGGATAGGCCCCCTCGGTCGCGATCCGCACCGTCCGCGATTCCGCCTGGGCGCCAAAAGCGAACGCCACGGTGGCACACGCGGCGATCAACGCTGCAATCTTCCTCACGAGATCGTCTCCCTCTAGCGATCGGAATCAAGCGTCCCGCGCCATCGGGCATAAATCAAGCGTCAGGTGTGGATTGCCGGAACGTGGCGATAGAAATGGTAGCGCCCCGGCTGGATCCCGTCGGGCAGGTCCTGCAGGACCAGCTGCGGCACCGTCAGCTCCTGGTCGCACAGGACCAGCGCGCCATCGGCCAGCAATGGCAGCAGCGCCGGGCCCAGCCACGCGGCCAGCTCGGCATCCCAGGCGGGATCGCCACGGCCGACATCGCAATGGGCCAGGACCGCGGGCGCGCCGATCCGCGCTGCCGCGTTGGGCACCGTCTCGCGGAACTCGCCCTGGATCATGCGGTCGGCCGGGGGGATGCAGTCCTTGTAGCAGTCGATGTCGCGGTCGAAGACGAAGATGTCCCGGCCGGCGAACAGCCCGCGCATATGGTCATAGGTCCGCCCCTTGCCCAGGCCCAGCTCCAGGATCGGCCCCGGCATTCCCGCGATCCGCCGTGCGGCTTCCGCCAGGCAGTCGCGCTGGGCCGTCAGGCGGCGGATCATGGCATCAAGTCGACTCATTCAGGGTCCTTCATTGGGCGCGGCAGACACGGTCCCCTCCCGTCGCAAGCGGCGGGCGAGGGAGCAGGCTGGCTCATTCCCAGACGATGCTCACCCCTTGAAGGAGGCGAGGGCGGCGCGGGCGATGGGTTCGCCCCATTCCTGGACGAAGTGGCCGGCGTCGGCAATGCGCATCGGCTCGGGGCAATTGCGGATCTGGCTGCGCAGCGCCGTCATCGGCCCGTCGCCCAGGACGGGGTCGGCCATGCCGATGGCCATGAAGCTCTGCCCGGTCCAGCGATTGGCCCAGAAGTCGGCCGCGGCCTCTCCCTCCGCGATCCCCTCCATGCCCGGTTCGATCGCAACCAGTTCCGGAAAGCGGCGCACCCCGCCCTTGAAGGACGCATCGGGATAGGGCGCGTCATAGGCCGCGGCCTCCGCGTCGGTCAGGTGCTTCGTGCCGCGCTTCAGCAACGCCCCCACCTTCATGTCCGGCTGGGTGCGAACCCAGGCCTTCCACGCGTCGAAGCCGGGGCCCAGCGAACGGCCGACGGGAATGCCCGTGTTCATCACGATCAGGCGGCTGAAGCGCTCCGGCATGGCCGGCGGCAGCGACAGGCCCAGGATGCCGCCCCAGTCCTGGCAGACCAGGGTGATGTTCCTGAGGTCCAGCCGCTCGACAAGGCGCAGCAGCGTGTTGCGGTGGAAGGCATAGGTATAGGCGGCGTCATCCACCGGCTTGTCCGACTTGCCGAAGCCGAACAGGTCGGGCGCCACCACCCGGCCCCCCGCCTCCAGAAAGACCGGGATCATGCGCCGGTAGAGATAGGACCAGGTCGGCTGGCCATGCAGGCACAGGAAGGTATGCGGGGCATCGCGCGGCCCCTCGTCCAGATAGTGCAGGCGCAAACCCTCGAACCCGGGCAGGTCCGCGACGTGGTGCGGGGCCCAGGGATAGCCGGGCAGGTCGGCGAAACGGTCGTCCGGGGTGCGCAGGGCCTGGATCGGCATGGGCGGACCTTCCTTCTGGGATTGGGCGCCCGGCGGTCAGACCTGGCGGGCCAGCAGCTCGTTCCGGGCGCGGGACAGCTGGACGGTGGTAATGTCCAGCCGATGCGCCAGTTCGCGCATCACCGAAAGGGCCAGTTGCGGAAGCTCGGACACCAGCTTCAGGAACAGGTCCTTGCCGATCTTCAGCACGGTGACGTCCTGGATCGCGCGGACCGTTGCGGTGCGCGGGACGTCGCACAGGACCGCGATCTCTCCCACCACGTCGTTCTGCGCGAACTCCGCCACCTTGATCTCGCCCTCCGCGGTGGCGATCAGGGCATGGGCAAGGCCCGCCAGGATGACGTAGACGGCGTCGCCATGGTCGCCTGCGCGGAACAGGTCGCGGCCGGGGGCAAAGGTCAGGCGCTCGCTTGTGAACGCGATCAGCTTCAGCCGGGCAGGGTCGACGTTCTGGAACATCGGGATGCAGCGCAGCACCGCCACTTCGTCGTTCAGGCTCATCGCAATCCCTCCAGCACGCAATACCTCCAGGCCTCAGGCACCCGTCGCCAGCATCCGCCCCAGGGGCCGTTCGGCACCCGAGACCTGGTCGAATGATCCGTTGTCGACGATATGGCCGCCCGCCACAACCAGCACGCGGTCGAAATGGCGGGCATCGTCAGGGCGATGCAGGGCCCAGATCAGGCCCCGCGCCCGGCCGCCGTCGGTGCCCCTGCACTCGGCCAGCATCAGGTCCAGCAGGTGCTGCTGGCTGGCCGCGTCCAGCGCCGCGGTCGGCTCCAGCAGGATCACGATGTCGGGCCGCTTCATGATCGCCCGGGCGAGCGCCAGGCGCTGGCGCTGCGCACCCGTCAGGCGGGAGCCGCCGACACCCACCTGGTAGTTCAGGCCCAGGCCGGCGACCGCATCCTCCAGGTTCAGCTCGTGGACGACCTCGCGCACCAGGCGGCCGATCCGCTCCGGCGCATCGCCCACGCCATAGGCGACCTTGCCGAACAGGATGTTGTCCATCAGGTTGGCGGCCGGGTTGTAGGCATCCTCCTCAAAGAAGGCGATCGCCTCGCGGTAGTCGTCCGGCAGGTCGTCGGCGAAGGTCCGCCGGGCCTCCAGCAGGCGCACCATCATGCGCTCGTCGATCAGGCCCAGGCGGTGGCGCGCCGGGATCAGCTTGAAGGGGAAGCCCAGCAGCTGGGCCTCGTCCTCGGCCGTCAGCTTGCCCCGCTCGGCCCGGGCCAGCAGGTTCGGCAGGTCGGGCAGGTCGTCGGCCGAGACGAAGTTGAACTGCTGGAACATCTCGTGCTCTGGCGGCAGGCCGGAGAAGATTTCCAGCATGGTCTCCGCCACCTTGCGCCCGATCTCGATCAGGGGCGCGCGCAGGTTGGTCTTTTCCAGGACCTGCCGCATATAGGGCTGCGTCGCCAGGGCATCCAGCTCGAACGTCTTGCCGACCGGTGTTCCAAACAGGATGTTCTCGGCGATGCTGGCATTGCGGTTGTAGACCAGCCTGTCGAACGGCTCGATCAGCGGCGCCAGTTCGGGGTCGGACAGGCGCTGCCGCAGGCGGGCGCGGGCGCGCAGCACGGCGGCGGCCAGTTCCGGTGCCTTGCCCCCGTCGATCGTGCCCGACAGGCCGAAGCGATAGACGTCCTCGCCAAGGCCCACCTTGCGCAACGTGTCCAGGCCGATGCGCACCAGGTCTTCGGCCGTCTCGGCCCCGGCCTCCTCCAGGTCGATCCAGGGCGCGTCGACATCGGCGACGAAATTGCCGGACGCGACCAGTTCGCGCCGCCGCTTCTCGCGCTCGCGCCGCGCCGCCTCGTCCCCGTCGGCCGGCGCCGCCAATTGCCGGTGCTTCAGCGAATAGAACAGGTTGTCGCCCAGGCTCGCCGAGAACAGGAAGGCGTTGGGGCCGACAAAGGCCATGCGCCGCCCGGTGATCGCCTCGTGCATCTCGTGGATCGCCTGGCCGTCGACGGTGATGCGGCCGGTCGTCGGGCTGAGCAGCCGGCCGATGAGATAGACGAGGTCCTCCTTGCCGCCGCCATGCGGCCCGACAATCGCCGTCAGCTCGGCCAGCGGGACCTTGAAGCTGACGCCCTCCAGCCGCACGCTGTCATTGTCGTCGCGCAGGACCACGTTGCCGGCGACCAGTTCGCCCGTCAGGCGCGGCACCTCGGCCGGGGGGTCGACCTGCAGTTCGGCCGGCAGCAGGCCCGGCGGGTCGAACTGGCCGATCACCTGCTCGTACTTGATGCGGGCGTCTTCCTTGGTCTGGTAGAAGTCGAGCAGCTCCTTCCACGGTGCTGCCAGGTCCTTCTGCGCGGCGATGGCCGCGACCAACGCGCCAATCGACAATTCGCCGTTGATCACCAGGTAGCCGCCGATCGAATAGAAGAAGATCGGGCCCAGCTGCTGGATGAAGTTGTTGATCGACTTGATCGCGAACTTGCGATTATAGATCTCGAAGCGCACCCAGAACACGCCACCCAGGCGGTCCGAGAAATCGGCCAGTTCCAGGTTCGAGGTGTGATTGGCGCGGATTTCCTGAACGCCCTGGACCGACTCGCCCACCCGGTCGGCCAGCTTGCGCATCAGCTTGACGCGCTCCTTGCCCAGGCGGTTGACCTTCCGCTGCATCTTGGGGATCAGGTAGGCCTGGAGCGGGTAGAGCGCCACCGCCGCCGTCGCCATGATGACGTCCTGCGAGAACAGGAAGGCCAGGATGACCAGCAGCGTGCCGCCCTGGAACGCCGGCAGGGAGAAGGCATCGCCGATGAAGCCGCCCAGCGGCTCCACCTCGTTCGTGATCATCGGGATGATCTCTCCCGAGCTCATGCGCCGGAACGTCGGCAGGGGAAAGCGCAGGACCCGGCTGTACAGGTCGTAGCGCAGCCGGCGCAGCATGCGCTCGGCCGTGATCCCCTTGTAGACGTTGATCCAGTACTTGAACCGCTGGTTCACGATCACCAGCAGCAGAAGCATGAAGCAGAGCAGGAACAGGATCTCAAGCTGCCCCATGGGCACGCCGAAGATCGTATCGGGGATCGTGACGCCCCAGAACGTATGCCTGACAGCCTGGCCCGGTTCGGGGTTGATCACCTTGATGATCTGCTTTGGCATCTCGTAATAGAGCCAAAGGAACGGGAACGACAGTCCCGCCATCACGCACAGGGTGATCTGCTGGCGCAGCGAAAAGCGGATGATGTAGCGAAAGATGCTCGGTTCCACGCCGCCCTCTGCCCCGGCGCCTGCGCGCCCGGTCCCCTGCCTGCGGTGCAAAGCCTAGTACAGACAGGGGCGCCGTCCAGTGCCAATCCAGGCGCCGGCGACGCTTGACCCGCCCCCGTGATCGCGGTCGCACACCGTGGCGGGATCGTGCGCACTGTGAAACAACAGCGTGCATCCGACCGTACAGGCGCGCGCGGCAGTCCGCCCGTGGCCGCGGTCCCCTGCCGGATCGACCATGCCGCGACCTGTCCTGCTCCGCCCGCTGCTGGGCCTCCTTGCCCTTGGCCTGGCTTCCGTTCCGGCGGCGGCCGACGGCCCTGCGCCGATCGTGGCGGTGTCGCCGTCGGGCAAGGCATGCCTGATGGGCGGGATCCGGGACGGCCGCGTGCTGGACGCCGCCACCATGAAGCCGCTGCTGCAGGGGGGTGAGGCCTATCGCGTGCTCGACCTCTACAATGGTCCGGTCGCGGCGACCGGTTCGCGCGCGGTTGACGAGGACATCTGCACCGATGTCGTGGCGCTGAGCCCCGATTTCGACCAGGTCGCCTGGGTCGCGATTGGCGGCACCTGGCCCCCCGTGCCCCGCCCGGTCATGTCGCAGGACCCGGACCAGCCGGTCTATGTCCAGGCGGTGCTCGACTGGCTCAAGGCGCAAGGGATCCCCGCGGCGAGGACGACGCTGAGCCAGGTCCTGCGCCTGGACATCGAGGGCGACGGCACGGACGAGGTCCTGCTGACGGCCGAATACTACGTGCCCGGCGAGTCGGTCCTGGGCGTCACGGCCGGCGACCATGCGGTGGTCCTGATGCGCCGCATCGCCAAGGGCAAGATCGAGACGGTGCGCGTGACGGGCACGGCCCATGCGGCGACCGATCCAGATGGCCTGCGCGAGCACTACCGTGTCAGCGCCCTGGCCGATGTCGACGGCGACGGCGTGCCGGAGGCCGTCATCCACAGCCTGTACCACGAGGGAGAGGGCACGGACGCCTACCGGCTGAACGGCAGCGCGCCGGAGTTCATCATGGGTTGCGGCTGTGGGCTCTAGGGCAACGCGACGGTGCGCGCGGGGCGTGACAAGCGCCGCCGATCCTGGGCCATGATGATGATGCGGACGGGCGACCGTCCGAGCGGGGACACCTGAGCCGTGAGCATTCGCGCCCGCCTTCTGCTGCTGGTCCTGGTCACGGGCATGATCCCCGTGGCGCTGGTGGCCTTGCGCTATTACGAGGTCCGCGAATCGGCCATCGCCGCGGCGATCCGGTCGCAGCAGCGCACGGCGCAGTCCATCGCCACCGACCTTGAGGCGCGGATCCAGGGCACCGCCCAGCTGCAGTTCGGTCTGGCCCGTTCCCGCGATCTCGACAACCCGACGCGGGAGGGCTGTTCCGCCTTCCTGTCGGACGTACGGCAGCGCCAGCCGCAGTACACCGGCATCCTGACCATCGACCCCGGCGGGCAGCTGTTCTGCGATTCGCTGCACACCGGCCGGACGCTGGACCTGCGCGACCGGGCCTATTTCCAGCGCGCGCGCGACACCACGGACAAGGTCGTCCTGGAACCGGCCTTTGGCCGCCTGACCGGGATCGCGGTGCTGCAGATCGCCTATCCGGTGCGCGACGCCGCCAACGCCCTGCAATACGTGCTTTTGGCCTCTCTCAACCTGGCCCAGGTGGCGGACGCGGCCGCCGCCGGGCGGGTGCAGGGGACGGAGGTCCTGCTGCTGGACGCCAAGGGCACGGTGCTGGCCTGGACCACCTCGCGGGGCAATGACCGGCGGCCGCTTCCCTCGCCGCGCGTGGGGACGCCGATCGCGGATACCGACCTGTTCCGCTTTGCCCACGCCGGCGCCGAACCCGCCAACGGCACCAGCACCGAGCTGGTCGGCCTGGACGGGACGCGCCAGGTCTGGGTCAAGGCGGAATCGGCCCAGCTGCGCGAGGCCGGGCTGATCGCGCTGGTGGGACGCGCCCACAGCGACCTGGTCGCGGCCCCTGACAAGCGCCTGCTGGAGGATCTGCTGACCCTGGTCGGGTTCACGCTGCTGCTGCTGGGCGGCACCTGGTTCCTGGTCGAATTCGCGATCCGCCGGCCGCTGGGCCGCATCGCCGGGATGGCCGCGCGCCTGGGCGGCGGCGACCTCGGCGCGCGGCTGCCGCCCCCCTATCCCAGCGGCGAGTTGGGCAGCCTGATGGCCGTGCTCAACGAAAGCGCCGCCTCGCTGGACCGCAACCGGCGCGACATCGACGAGCTGAACCAAAAACTGCGCCAGTCGCAGCGGCTGGAGGCGATCGGCCAGATGACGGGCGGCATCGCGCATGACTTCAACAACCTGCTGACCGTGATCATCGGCTCCACCGACCTGCTGGAGGAGAGCCTGGCCAAGGATCCGTCCAATCGCGGGCTGGCGACGATGGCCCGCGATGCGGCGCTGCGCGGGGCCGAGCTGACGGGCCGGCTGCTGGCCTTTGCCCGGCGCCAGGCGCTGGATCCCCGCGCCATCGACGTGAATGCCCTGGTCGCCGCCATGGACGCGCTGCTGCGCCGGGCACTGGGCGAGCATATCGAGATCCGCACCATCCTGGAGCCTCAGCTGCGCCGGGCCCTGATCGATCCGGGGCAGCTTGAAAGCGCCATCCTGAATCTGGGCGTGAACGCGCGGGACGCGATGCCGGACGGCGGCCGCCTGACGATCGAGACCGCGAACGCCGACCTGGACGAGGATTACGCCGCCGGCCAGCCGAATCTGCTGCCCGGCAGCTATGTGATGATCGCCATCTCCGACACCGGCACGGGCATGGACCAGGCGACCCTGGCGCGGGCATTCGACCCATTCTTCACGACCAAGGAGGCGGGCAAGGGCAGCGGCCTGGGCCTCAGCATGGTGCACGGGTTCATCAACCAGTCGCGCGGCCACGTCCGCATCTATTCCGAGCCGGGCCTGGGCACGACGGTGAAGCTCTACCTGCCCTGCGCCGGGGCGGAGGATGCGCCGTCGGCAAGCCCCGGCCCGCTGGCGGAAGGCATCGTTGGCGGTAGCGAGCGCATCCTGGTCGTGGAGGACGACGAGCCCGTCCGGCAGCAGGTCGAGGGGCAGCTGCGGCGCATGGGCTATGCCGTGGTCAGTGCCGCCACCGGGGCGGAGGCGCTGCGCCTGCTGGACGACGGGCAACGCTTCGACCTGCTGTTCACCGATGTCGTGATGCCGGGCGGCCTCAACGGTCCGCAACTGGCGGAACAGGCAGTCACGCGGCAGCCCGGCCTCGCCGTGCTGTTCACCTCGGGCTATACCGAGAACGCGATCGTCCATGGCGGCCGGCTCGACCGTGGGGTTCACCTGCTCAACAAGCCCTATCGCCGGCAGGACCTGGCGGCCAAGGTCCGCGCCGTGCTGGACGAGCGACGGCCGGTGCCGCCCCGCGGCTGACACGCTGCCCCCTCGCCAAGCCTTGCTCGCATGTGCAATATGACCCCGTAGCCTTTGGGGGTCGGAGCCCATCGGGTGCGGTCGTTGGGGTTGCGGGTTGCGTGCACGACGGTGGCGCCAGGACCGGACCCCGGTCCCGTCAGGCGTCGCGGCGGCATCCTGCGGGAAGGCTATTCGGTTCGCACGCATGGCATCAGCCGATTCGGCACGAGTCCTGATCTACAGCCACGACAGCTTCGGGCTGGGCCACCTGCGGCGCTGCCGGACCATTGCCCATGCCCTGGTCGAGCGGATCAAGGGCCTGAGCGTCCTGATCCTGTCGGGTTCGCCCATCATCGGCAGTTTCGACTTCCGCGCCCGCGTCGACTTCGTCCGCGTGCCCGGGGTGATCAAGCTGCGCAATGGCGAATACACCTCGCTCAACCTGCACCTGGACATCGAGGAGACGCTGGCCTTGCGCGGCTCGATCATCCGCCACACGGCCGAGATGTTCGACCCCGACGTCTTCATCGTCGACAAGGAACCCCTGGGCCTGCGGGGCGAGGTGCACGAGACGCTGGCCATGCTGAAGAACCGCGGCAGCCGCCTGGTCCTGGGCCTGCGCGACGTGATGGACGAGCCCGCCCTGCTGGCCCCGGAATGGGAGCGCAAGAAGGTCGTGCCGGCACTGCGCGACCTTTACGACGACATCTGGATCTATGGCGTGCCGCAGATCTGCGAGCCGCTGGAGGGGCTGCCCCTGCCCAAGACCGTGCGGCGCAAGCTGCACTATACCGGCTACCTGGAGCGCCACCTGCCTGGCGGGCCGCCAACGCCCCTGCCCCCGATCACCCGCGCGCCCTACCTGCTGGTGACGACCGGCGGCGGCGGCGATGGCGAGGCCCTGGTCGATGCCGTGCTTGGCGCCTATGAGCACGCCGGCCGCGACCTGCTGCCCGCCCTGCTGGTGCTGGGCCCGTTCATGGCCCCGGATCGCCAGGCCGAGTTCATGGCCCGTGTCGCCCGCCTGCCGCAGGTCCAGGCGACCACCTTCGAGACCAATCTGGAAGTGCTGATGGCCAACGCGACCGGCGTTGTCGCCATGGGTGGCTACAATACCTTCTGCGAGGTGCTGTCGTTCAACCGCCCCGCCCTGATCGTGCCGCGCACCGTACCGCGCCTGGAGCAGGCGATCCGGGCGGAGCGCGCCGGCTCGCTGGGCCTGGTGCGGATGCTGGGCGAGGACGAGGCAGCGATCCCGGAGCGCATGGCCAAGGCCCTGCGGGCGCTGGCCTGGCAGGACCCGCCCTCTGCGCGCATGCCGGCCGGCCTGATGCAGGGGCTGGACCGTGTGCACGACCTGATCCTGCCCTGGCTGGGGCGGCAGCCGGCGCGCAGCGTCCAGACCCTCTGCGGCTGAGGCAGCCCTGCCATGGCAGGGCCGGCCGCACCCCATCCCCGCATCGCGATCGTGCTCAAGGGCTGGCCCCGCCTGTCCGAAACGTTCATCGCGCAGGAGATCGCGGGGCTTGAGGCGCGCGGCCTGGCGGGCTGCATCGTCTCCCTGCGCAAACCGACCGACGCCAAGCGCCATCGCCTGCACGATCTGGTCAGGGCGCCGGTCCGCTACCTGCCCGAATACCTGCACGAGGAACCCTGGCGTGTGCTCCGGGCCTGGCTCCGGGCCCGGCGCCTGCCCGGCTATGCCACGGCGTGGGCTCGCTTCCGCACCGATTTCAGGCGCGACCGCACGCGCAACCGCCTCCGCCGCTTCGGCCAGGCGCTGGTCCTGGCGGCGGAACTGCCCGCCGAGTACCGCCTGCTCTATGCCCATTTCCTGCACACGCCGTGCTCGGTCGCGCGCTATGCGGCGCACATGCGGGACCTGCCCTTTGCCGTGTCGGCGCATGCCAAGGACATCTGGACCACGCCCGACTGGGACAAGGCCGACAAGCTGGCCGAATGCCGCTTCGCCGTGACCTGCAGCCGTGCCGCGGTCGGGGAGCTGGCCCGCCTGGCCCCGCCGGAGCGCGTGGCGCTGGTCTATCACGGCCTGGACCTGGCCCGCTTTCCAGAGCCTGGGGCGCGCCCGCCGGGGCCGCCGTTCCGCCTGCTCTGCGTCGCGCGCGCGGTCGAGAAGAAGGGCCTGCCCACCCTGCTGGATGCATTGGCCCTTCTGCCGGAAACGCTGGACTGGCACCTGACCCATGTCGGATCGGGGCCGGACGCGGCCGCGCTGAAGGCGCGGGCGCAGGACCTGGGGATCGCGGCCCGCATTACCTGGGCCGGCTCCATGGCGCAGGACGGCGTCATCGCGCAGTACCAGGCGGCGCATGCCTTCGTCCTGGCGAGCGTGATCGCGGCCGATGGCGACCGCGACGGCCTGCCCAATGTCCTGATGGAGGCGCAGGCGCTGGCCCTGCCCTGTGTCGCGACGGCCGTCTCGGCCATTCCTGAACTGATCCTGGACGAGGAAACCGGCCTGCTCGTGCCGCCGGGCGAGCCCGATACCCTGGCCGAGGCGATCCTGCGCCTGGCAACCGACCCCGCGCTGTGTGATCGCCTGGGCCGGGCCGGCCGCATCCGCGTCGCCGGCCAGTTCGGGGCCGACGCCGGGCTCGACCGGATCGCGGCGAAGCTGGGCCTGCACTGATGCGCATCGCCTTCCACGCGACGTTGAAGCCGCCGGACCATCCGGTGCCGTCGGGCGACCGCCAGGTGGCCCGCACCCTGATCGCCGCCCTGGAGCAGGCGGGGCACCAGGTCCTGGTCGCCAGCGAGATCCGCACCTGGTCCCGCACGCCGGAGGAGCAGGTTGCCCGCGCGGCCGGGGCAGCGGCGGAACTGCCCGCCGTCATCGCCCGCATCCGCGACTTCGGCGCCCAGGTCTGGCTGACCTATCACTGCTACTACCGCGCGCCCGACCTTCTGGGTCCCCGTGTCGCGGCCGACCTTGGCCTGGGCCACCTGATCGTGGAGCCATCGCTTGCCAACAAGCGCAGCACCGGCCCCTGGGCCCTGGGCCACGCCGCCGCCCGCACCGCCATCACCGCCGCCCACGCCCTGCTCTGCCCCTCGCGCGACGACCTCGCGCGCGTCGCCGAAGCCGTCCGTCCTGGCACCCGCCTCGACGTGCTGCCTCCGGCGCTGAGCCTGTACCACCCGCCGGCGGTTGCGCCCGTCCTCCCCCAGGATCGCCCCACCCTGCTGGCCGTCGGCATGATGAGGCAGGGGGACAAGCTCGCCTCGTACCGCCTGCTGGGCCAGGCGCTGGCGCTGATCGACCACCTGGATTGGTCCCTTGTCGTCGCCGGCGACGGGCCGGCGCGGGGAGAGGTCGAGGCGGCGCTCCCCGCCGGACGAACCCGCTATCTGGGCGCGGTGGCGCCGGAGGTCATGCCGTTCGTGCAGGCCCAGTGCACCATCGCCGTCTGGCCCGGCATCGGGGAGGCCTATGGCATGGCCCTGCTGGAGGCGCAGCGCGCGGGCGTTCCGGTGGTGGCCGGGCGCCTGCGCGGCATTCCCGACGTCGTTTCCGGCGGCGTCCTGGTCCGCCCCAACGACCCCCAGGCCATGGCCGATGGGATTGCCGCCCTCCTGCGTGATCCGGCGCGGCGCCAAGCCCTGGGCCGCATCGCAGAGGAGACGACGGCGCGCCAGCACAGCCTTCCCGCGATGGCCGCGCGCCTGGATGTGGCCTTGGACTGGGCGGCACGGCGGGGCAAGCTCGCGGCATGACCCGGTTCGCGATCCTGCGCCATGGCATCACCGCCTGGAACCTGGAGCATCGCATCCAGGGCCGCACCGACATCCCGCTCTGCGACGCGGGCCGAGCCGCCCTGGCCGGCCTGACGGTGCCGCCGCCCTGGCCCACCGCGCGCTGGCTCAGCAGCCCGATGGGCCGCGCGGTGGAGACCGCCAACCTGCTGGGTGCCCGGGACCTGGCCATCGAGCCGCGCCTGATCGAGACGTACTGGGCGGGTTTCGAGGGCAAGCTCCTGGCCGAGATCACACCGGAGGGGACAGGCCTTCACGCGCGGGCGCCGGGGGGCGAGTCGCCGGCCGACGTCCAGGCCCGCCTGCGGCTGCTGCTCGCTGACCTGGCCCGGGATGGCCGGCCCGCAATCGCGGTTGCGCACAAGGGGGTCGTCCGCGCCCTGCTGTCCCTTGCCACCGGGTGGGACATGACGGTGAAGGCGCCGGTCAGGCTGGACTGGCGCTGTCTGCATGTCTTCGCCCTGGCCGCCGATGGCGCGCCGGCGCTGGTCCAGGCGAACGTGCCGCTGGTCGCCGCATGACCGCCGGCGCGCGACGCATCCTGGTCTGGGTGCAGAACCTGCTGGGCACGGGCCATGTCCGGCGCGCCGGCACGGTCGCGCAAGCCCTGGCCCGGGCGGGTTTCTCGGTGCGCCTGGCGACCGGCGACACCTTCGGCACCCCCGTCCCGGCGGGGATCGCGGTCGAGCGGCTGCTTCCGGTGCGTGCCCGCGACGCCACCTTTGCCGATCTGGTCGGGGCGGACGGCGCCGCCCTGCCCGGCGACTGGCTGGCCCGGCGCACGGCCCAGGTGCACGCGCTGGTCCGCGACTGGCAACCCGACGCCGCCCTGGTCGAGCTCTATCCATTCGGCCGCCGCGCCTTCCGCGCGGAAATGGCCGGCCTGCTCGACGCCATGGGGGACCGGCCGGTCTTCTGCTCCATCCGGGACATCCTGGCCCAGAAGCGCAAGCCCGAGCGCGTCGCCGAGACCGTCGCCCTGGTGCGCCAGCGCTTCGCCGGCGTCCTGGTCCATTCGGATGCCGCGATCGTGCCCCTGGGCGCGACTTTTCCTGCGGCCGACGCCATTGCCGACAAGGTCCACTACACCGGCTATGTCCTGGACCGCAGCCGCCTACCGGCGCCGCGCGCGGGGGACGAGGTCCTGGTCGCAGCGGGCGGGGCGGAGGGGGGCGCCGACCTGTTGCAGGCCGCCTTGGCCGCACGGAATGCGGGCCTGCTGCCGGAGCGGCCCTGGCGCCTGCTGGTCCCGCCGGCCCTGGGCCCGGCACTCCTGGCGGAGCTGAAGGCCGGCGCGCCGGAGCGCGTGGCGGTGGAGCCGACGCGCCCCGATTTCCCGGACTTGCTGGCGCGGGCGGGGCTGGTGATTGCGCGGGCCGGCTACAACACGGTGCTGGAATGCGTCGCACTGGGCCGGCGCACGGTCTGCGTCCCCTTTGCCGCGGGGGACGAAACCGAGCAGACGGTCCGCGCAGACCTGTTCGCGAAGGCGGGCCTGGTCACGGATGCGCGGATCGAGACCCTGGCCGCGGCCTGCACCGCCGCCCTGGCTGCCCCGCCACCGATGGCGCGCATCGCCCTGGACGGTGCACCGAATGCCGCGCGCCTGTTGCGGGAAGCCCTGGCATGAGTGCGGCCTGGGGCCGGCTGTCCGCGGAATTGGACCGGTGGGCGCCGGGGGCGGCGACCTTGTGGTGGCGGGACGACGATGCGCGGGCGGCGACGGCGGAATTGCGGCGGCTGGTCGAGGTCGGCCGGCGTACCGGCTGGGCGCCGCTGCTGGCCGCCGTGCCGCGTGATGCGGAGGCGCCACTGGGCGGGCTGGCGGAACAGGTCCCGGGGTTGCGCTTCGCGGTCCATGGCTGGGCGCATGTGGATCATGGCGGACGGCGGAAGTGCGAGTTCGGGCCTGAGCGCGAACTGGAAGCCAGGATTGCCGACCTGGAGCAGGGGCTGGACCGCCTGACGGCCCTCCTGGGCCCCCTGGCGCTGCCGGTCCTGGTGCCGCCCTGGAACCGGCTGGGCGACGACCTGGTGCCGGCGCTGCCCGCGCTGGGGTTTCGCGGCCTGTCGACGCTGGGGCCGCGGCGGCCCGGACCCCTGCCTGTCGTCAATGTCCATCTGGACCTGGTCGACTGGAAGGCCCGCACCTTCCGCGGCGAGGCCGCATGCCTGGACGCGCTTGCCGCGATCCTGGCGCAGCGCCGCAGCGGGGCGGTCGATGCGACCGAGCCAACGGGAATCATGACCCACCACGCCGTCCATGGGGATGATGCGCTGCATTTCCTTGAGACGCTGCTGTCGCGCCTGTCACAGCATCCATCCGTAGGCGTCCTGGCGCCGGCCCAAGCCTTCCCCGATTGCGGTGCAGCAGATAGGCTTGCCCCGTGACCGCGCATTCCTATCCGTTGACCGAATTGGCCGCCGACTATGCCCGGGCGGCCGGCGGATTGGCCGTGTGCGGCGGGCTGTTGGCAGTCGCGCAGCCAGCCCCCTTCGTTGCCTGGGCCCTGGGCGCGGGGGCCATTGTCTTTGCCGGCTTCGGGCTGGCGACGCTGAACCGCCACCTGGCACCCATTGCCTGGGACGGGCAGGGCGTGCGGCGCGGCGGCCTGCGCCCTGCCAGCATTGCCTGGCATGACCTTGCCGGTCTGCGCCTGCGCTTCTTCTCGACCCGGCGCGACCGGCAGACGGGTTGGATGGACCTGGTGCTCAGCGCTCCGGGCGCCCGCATCGTGGTGGCAGAGGGGCTGCCCGGCTTCCGCGACCTGGTGGCACGGGCAGGCGCCGCCGCGCGGGCGCGTGGCCTCGACCTGTCGCCCGCGACACTTGCCAATCTTGGGGCGATGGGACTGCCCGGTGCCGACGCTGGCGCAGCGGGCATGGCGCCATGACCAATGTGCTCGAGGTTGACGACCTCGCCATCGCCTTCCCCGTGCCGGGCGGCGTCGTCAACGCGGTGAAGGGGGTCAGCTTTCGCGTGCCGGCGGGCAAGACGGTCGCCCTGGTGGGGGAATCCGGTTCTGGCAAGTCGGTGATCTCGCAGGCCGTGATGGGCATCCTGCCGCCGCCCGGCCGCATCGTGAAGGGGGCGATCCGCCTCTATGACCCCGTGGGCGGCGGGCCGGTCGTGAACCTGGCCCGCCTCAACCCCGCCTCCGCCACCTATCGCAGGATCCGCGGCGCCCGCGTCTCGATCATCTTCCAGGAGCCGATGACCTCGCTCTCGCCGCTCCACACGATCGGCAACCAGATCGGGGAAGCGCTGCGCCTGCATCGCAGGGTGAGCGGGGAGGAGGCCCGGGCGCTGGTCGTCGAGATGCTGCGCCTGACCGGCTTTCCCAAGCCGGAGGTGCAGGTCGACCGCTACCCCTTTGAACTGTCGGGGGGTCTGCGCCAGCGCGCGATGATCGCCATGGCATTGATCTGCCGCCCATCCCTGCTGGTCGCGGACGAACCGACGACGGCGCTGGACGTGACGGTGCAGGCGCAGATCCTGAAGCTGATGATCGACCTCCAGGCCGAGCTGGGGATGGCGATCCTGATCATCACCCACGACCTGGGCGTGGTGGCCAACGTCGCCGACGAGGTCGTCGTGATGTACCGGGGCCGGGTGATGGAGGCTGGACCACGCGACACGATCTTCCGCGATGCCCAGCACCCGTACCTCAAGGCGCTGCTGAACGCGGTGCCGCGCTTCGACATGGAGCCGGGCGAGCGGCTGGTCCCCTTGCGCGAGATCAAGGCCGACACCTCGAAGCTCAGCTTCGGCCCGGACCGCCGCCCGGAAAAGGGCAAGGCCGCCGGCCCCCTGGTCGAAGTGAAGGGCCTGACCAAGCGCTATCTGGGACGCAAGTCCGGCTTCTGGTCCAAGTCGGCGCGCGACGTCCACCTGGCGGTCGACGATGTCAGCTTCACCATCGCGCGCGGCGAATGCCTGGGCTTGGTCGGCGAATCCGGCTGCGGCAAGACGACGACGGTCAAGATGCTGATGCGTGCGGTCGATCCGGACGAAGGGTCGATCCGCATGGTGCGCAACGGCCGGTGGGACGATGTCCTGGCGCTCAAGGGCGCGGACCTGATGACCTATCGCCGGACCGTCCAGATGGTGTTCCAGGACCCGTTCAGTTCGCTGAACCCGCGCATGACGGTGGGCGAGATCCTGATGGAGCCGCTGGCCATCCACGAGATCGGCACGCCCGCCGAACGCCGCGCCCGCGCGGTGGAGCTGCTGACCCTGGTCGGGCTGGAGGAGCGGGCCATGGCGCGCTATCCCCATTCCTTCTCCGGCGGCCAGCGCCAGCGCATCGGCATTGCCCGGGCCCTGGCCCTGGGGCCGGAACTGCTGGTCTGCGACGAGCCCGTCTCCGCCCTCGACGTCTCGGTCCAGGCCCAGGTACTCAACCTGCTCAAGGACCTCAAGACGGGCCTGGGCCTGACCTACCTCTTCATCTCCCACAACCTGGCCGTGGTCGACTACCTGGCCGACCGCATCGCCGTGATGTGCGCCGGCCGCATGGTCGAGCTGGCGCCACGGGCCGAGCTGTTCCGCCGGCCCGTGCATCCCTATACCCAGGCCCTTCTGAGTGCGGTGCCGGAGCCCGATCCCGACCGTCGCCTGGACCTGGGCGCCCTGATGGAGGGCCGCGCGTCGGACCCGACCAGCTGGCCCGCCCCCTTCACCATCGACGCCACGAGCCAGCCCCGCCTGGTCGAAGTGGCGCCGGGCCACTTCGTCCGCACCACCGCCCCCGACCTGGCGCTGGCGTCATGATGGGGATCACGCAAGGGCCGACCTGCTCCCTCTCCCGTCGCGGAGCGATGGGAGAGGGCTGGGGTGAGGGCAGGACGCAACGTCTGAAGCCGTCTCGACCTATGGTGAGGGCAGGATACCGCCCCCACCCAACCCTCCCCCATCGCTCCGCGACGGGGGAGGGCTTCTGGTGCTCTGCCGGCCGCACCGTCGTCCTCCTCCTCGCTCTGCTTCTAGCGCCCGTCGGGGCGCGGGCGGCGGAAGTCCCTTCGCTGGCCGACCTGGTGGCGGGGGGTGCGCTGCCGCCGCTGGCGGAGCGGTTGCCCCAGGTGCCGGCGGTCACGCGGATGGACGAGCGGGGGCGCGCGCCTGGGCGCTATGGCGGCGACCTGCGCATGCTGATCGCCAAGGCGCAGGATGTGCGCCTGCTGTCGGTCTGGGGCTATGCCCGGCTGGTGCGCTGGAATGCGGCCTATGAGCTTGAGCCCGACATCCTGCAGGCGGTCGAAGTGGCGGAGGGGCGGCGCTTCACCCTGCGCCTGCGGTCCGGCCATCGCTGGTCGGATGGCAGGCCCTTCACCTCGGACGACTTCCGCTATTGGTGGGAGGACGTCGCCAACAATGCCGACCTGTCGCCCAAGGGGCCGCCCCGCAGCCTGCTGGTCGAGGGCAAGCCCCCGCGCGTCAGCTTCCCCGACGCGACCACGGTCGTCTATGAGTGGGACAGGCCCAATCCCCATTTCCTGCCGCAACTGGCCCAGGCGCGGCCGCTGGTCATCTTCCTGCCCGCCCATTACCTGCGCGCGTTCCACAGCCGCTATGCCGAGGACTCGGTGCTGAAGCCGCTGATCGTCGCGGCGGGGGTCCGTAACTGGGCCGGGCTGCACAACCTGCGCGAGACGCTGCGCGACTGCGACAACCCGGAAATGCCCACGCTCGACCCCTGGGTCAATACCAGCCGGCCGCCGGCCACCCGCTTCGTCGCGACGCGCAACCCCTTCTTCCACCGGGTGGACGAGCAGGGCCGGCAATTGCCCTATATCGACCGGGTCATCCTGCTGCAGTCCGACACGCGCCTGGTCGCGGCCAAGGCCGCGGCGGGGGATGCCGACCTCCAGGCCCGGGGCATCGCCTTTTCCAACTACACCTTCCTGAAGCAGGGCACCGTGAACGGCCGCTATGGCGTGCGGCTGTGGCGGGTCGGCATCGGCAACCAGGTGGCGCTGTTCCCCAACCTGAACGTTGCCGATCCGGTCTGGCGCAACCTGGTACGTGACGTCCGCTTTCGCCATGCCCTCAGCCTTGGCATCGATCGCCACCTGATCAACGAGGCGCTCTATTTCGGCTTGGCGACCGAGGGCAACAACACCGTGCTGCGCGACAGCCCGCTCTATGCCGACGACCTGCGCACGCGTTGGGCCGACTACAATCCGGACGAAGCCAACCGCCTGCTGGACCAGCTGGGCCTGACCCGCCGAAACGAGGAAGGCATCCGCCTGCTGCCCGACGGCCGCCCGGCCGAGATCATCGTCGAGACCGCGGGCGAGGACATGGAGCAGGGCGACGTGCTCGAACTCGTGGCGGAGACCTGGCGCGAGATCGGCCTGAAGCTGTTCACCAAGCCCTCCCAGCGCGAGGTGATGCGCACCCGCATCTATGCCGGGCAGGCCCTGATGACCGTGTGGACCGGCATGGACAATGCCGTCGCCACGCCCGACATGGCGCCGACCGAACTGGCGCCGGTGTCACAGGACGGCCTGATGTGGCCCAAATGGGGCCAGTACTACGAGACGATGGGCCAGGCGGGCGAGCCGATCGATCTCCCCGCGGCGAAGGAACTCTTCGACCTTTATCGCGGCTGGATGGGGTCGACCGACATGGCCGTCCGCCGGGGCATCTGGAACCGCATGCTGGAGATCCAGGCGGAACAGACCTTCTCGATCGGCACGGTGGCGGGGGTCCTCCAGCCCGTGGTCGTCGCCAGCACCTTGCGCAACGTGCCGGACGAGGCGGTCTGGGCCTGGGACCCGGGGGGGCAGTTGGGCATCATGCACCCGGAAGGCTTCTGGTTCGACGGCGGCACCGCCAGCACCCAGGCCGCGTCCCCTGCCCCGGGATCGGGCGGCTGATGCTGGCCTATACGGTGCGCCGCCTGCTGGTGATGATCCCGACCCTGGTCGCGATCAGCCTGATCACCTTCATCGTGATCCAGTTGCCACCCGGCGACTTCCTGACCAACCAGATCATGGAGCTTCAGGCGCAGGGCGATCCGGCGGCGGAGGAAAAGGCGGCCTTCCTGCGCGAGCAGTACGGCCTGGACAAGAGCTTTGTCGAGCAATACGCGATCTGGATCGGCATCTGGCCCAGCGAGAAGGGCTTCTCCGGCCTGCTGCAGGGCGACCTCGGCTGGTCGTTCGAATACAACCGCCCGGTCAACGAGGTGATCGGCGACCGCATGTGGCTGACAATCGTCGTCTCGTTCGCGACGATCATCTTCACCTGGGTCGTATCGTTTCCCATCGGTATCTATTCCGCCGTCCGACAGTATTCGGCGGGCGATTACATGCTGACCTTCCTGGGTTTCCTGGGCCTGGCCGTGCCCAGCTTCCTGCTGGCGCTGGTGCTGCTCTATTTTGCGAACGTCTGGTTCGGCACCTCCATTGGCGGCCTGATGGATCCCGAATACATGGACCAGCCCTGGTCCTGGCCGAAATTCGTGTCGGTGCTGGAGCACCTGTGGATTCCGGTCATCGTCATCGGGCTGTCGGGCACCGCCGCGATGATCCGGCGCCTGCGCGCCAACCTGCTGGACGAGTTGCAGAAACCCTATTTCACGACAGCCCGGGCCAAGGGGCTGACCTATGGCCGGGCGCTGGTGAAGTACCCGCTGCGCATGGCGCTCAACCCCTTCATCTCCGACATTGGCAACCTGCTGCCGCAGGTGATCTCGGGCGCTGCGATCGTCTCGATCGTGCTGTCGCTGCCGACCACGGGGCCGATGCTGCTGGACGCGCTTCAATCGCAGGACCAGTACCTCGCCGGCTCGTTCCTGATGCTGCTGGCGCTGCTGACGCTGGTCGGCGTGTTCCTGTCGGACCTGGCGCTGGCGGCCCTTGACCCCCGCATCCGCATGGGCGAGGCGGGATGAGCAGCACCGGCCCGATCGCCAAGGGCGAGCAGCTCGACCATTTCGTCGACGACGCCCCCTTCACGCCCGACGCGGTCGAGGTCCTGTCGCCGGAGCAGGAGCGGATCTTCCGCGCCTCGCAATGGCGGCTGATGTGGTGGAAGTTCAAGCGCCACCGCGTCGCCCTGGTCAGCCTGATCTTCCTGGTCGCCCTCTATGCCTCGACCCTGGTGTCGGAGGTGATCGCCCCCTATCCCCTCAATCACCGGGATGCGGAGCACATCTTCGCACCGCCCCAGAGCGTGCACTGGTTCCACGAGGGCGCCTTCATCGGCCCCTTCGTCTATGGTCGGACCAGGACCCTCGACCTCGACGCCCTGCGCCGCGTCTATACCGAGGATCCCAACCGGATCGAGCGCCTGCGCTTCTTCTGCTCCGGTGCCCCCTATCGCTTCTGGGGGCTGGTCGAGGCGCGCTTCCACCTGGTCTGCCCGGCGCAAGGGGGCACGCTGAACCTGATGGGGACCGACCGTCTGGGGCGCGATGTGTTCAGCCGCATCGTCTATGGCACGCGCATCTCGCTCACCATCGGCCTGCTGGGCATCACGATCAGCTTCGTGCTTGGCCTCGTCATCGGCGGCATCTCGGGCTTCTACGGCGGGTGGATCGACGACCTGGTGCAGCGCCTGATCGAGATCATCCGCTGCTTCCCCGAACTGCCATTGTGGATGGCACTGTCGGCCGCCCTGCCCGTCAACTGGTCGCCGCTCTATGTCTATTTCGGGATCACGGTGATCCTGGGCCTGCTCGACTGGACGGGTCTGGCGCGGGCCGTGCGCTCCAAGCTGCTGGCCCTGCGGGAGGAGGATTTCGCGACCGCCGCCACCCTGATGGGCGCCCGGCCGCCGCGCATCATCCGGCGTCACCTGCTGCCCAGCTTCACCAGCCACCTGATCGCCTCGGCCACGCTCTCCCTGCCCGCGATGATCCTGGGCGAGACGGCCCTCAGCTTCTTAGGGTTGGGCCTGCGCCCGCCCATCACGTCCTGGGGCGTGCTGCTGGCGGAGGCACAGAACATCAACGTGGTCGCCCTGTACCCGTGGCTGCTGCTGCCGGTCGTGCCGGTGATCCTGGTCGTGCTGGCCTTCAACTTCCTGGGCGACGGCCTGCGCGACGCGGCCGATCCTTACCGCTGAGCGCTGGTTCCGCCCCCAGCGTCCCTTCCCCCCTCGCGGGGGAAGGCTAGGATGGGGGGGCCGGGACGCCGCGCCACCATTCAGGATGAAAGCTCTGGCGGAAACGCCCCCCCACCCAACCCTCCCCCGTGAGGGGGGAGGGCTTCGATAGCGCGAGAGATCGAATTCGATGAGCCATCTTCGTGCCCGCGACCTGGGCCTGCCGTTTCTGGGACGGACCGGGCCGCACAATGCGATCACCGATGTGCCCGGCGTGCTGGTCGGCTTCACGACGCTGATCGAGGGGGACGGCCCGCTGGTCCAGGGCCAGGGGCCGATCCGCACCGGCGTCACCGCGATCCTGCCGCGCGGCTTCGATCCGGAGCCCCTGCCCGTGTGGGCGGCGATCCATGCCCTGAACGGCAATGGCGAGATGACGGGCAGCCATTGGGTCAAGGACGGCGGCTATTTCCTGGGTCCCGTGTGCATCACCAACACGCACAGCGTCGGCATCGTCCACCACGCCGCCACGCGCTGGACCATCCGCCACTTCGCCGGGAAGTGGGGGACGGAGCACCTGTGGGCCATGCCCGTCGTGGCCGAGACCTATGACGGCACGCTGAACGACATCAACGGCCAGCACGTGACGGAGGCGCACGCGCTGGCCGCCATCGACGGCGCCCAGGGCGGCTCGGTGCCGGAGGGGAATGTCGGCGGCGGCACCGGCATGATCGCCTATGGCTTCAAGGGTGGCACGGGAACCGCCTCGCGCATGATCGAACTGGGCGGCCGCAGCGGTACCGTCGGCGTGCTGGTCCAGGCCAATCATGGCCGGCGGCCCGACTTCACCGTGCTGGGCGTGCCCGTGGGTGCCGCGCTGGAGGGTGCGGACGTCCACGCGCGGGAGACCGGCTCGATCATCGTCGTGATCGGCACCGACCTGCCGCTGCTGCCGCACCAGCTGGACCGGCTGGCGCGGCGGGCGACCATCGGCATTGGCCGCGGCGGGACGCCGGGCGGCAATTCGTCGGGCGACATCTTCCTGGCCTTCACCACCGCCAACGGCTTTCCCGTCGTGCGCGGATCGGCCCCGCTCTGGTCGTTCCAGGCGCTTAACGACGAGATCGTCGACCCGCTCTACATGGCCGCGATCCAGGCGACTGAGGAGGCGGTCCTGAACGCAATGGTTGCCGCGCACAGCATGACCGCCGTGCGGCCAGAGGGCCTGATGGTCCAGGCATTGGACCACCAGGCCCTTTGCCATGTGATGAAGTCACACGGACGCCTGAGCTGAAGACGGCGACTCCGGCCAATCCCTGACCGATCGGGCACGCATCTGTGGCGCCCGCACCACGGGCATTGGCTCTGTTGCCCAATGCACAGATTGTTTACGCAACCTATGGCACATTGAACTATTCCGTTGCTTTGGATCCCTTGCGGGACAAAGGGATCGCCATGACCTTGTTGTTCAGCCGCACTCTCTCGCGCGGATCGCGCGCCTTGGTGCACACCATTGCTTGAGCCGCTCGACTTCCTGGCCGACGACAGCCCCTGTGCACGGCTGGTGCGCCAGTTGGACTGGGCGCGGACGCCGCTGGGCCCCATGGCGGGCTGGCCGTCCGAGTTGAAAGCCGCGGTCAGCTTTGCCCTGGCCTCCCGCTTCCCCAAGGCGATCGTCTGGGGGCCGGCCCTGACAACCATCTACAACGACGCCTTTCGCCCCATCCTGGGCAACAAGCCGGAGGCGATGGGCCGGTCCTTCGCCGACATCTGGGCCGAAGTCTGGCCCGAGATCGGTCCGATCGCACGCCGGGCCTATGACGGGGAATCCACCTTCATCGAGGATTTCCCGCTCGAGATCGACCGCTCCGGGCAGCTGGAACAGTGCTGGTTCACCTTCTGCTACAGCCCCTTGCGTCTGGCTGACGGACGCATTGCCGGCCTGATGGACACCGTCGTGGAAACGACGGCCAGCGTGCGCACGCGCCTGGAGCTGAACGTGCTGAACCGCGAGTTGGGCCACCGGATCAAGAACACCCTGGCGCTGGTCCAGGCGATCGCGACGCAGACCTTCCGCGGTGCCGGGGCGGACCTGGCGCTGGCCAGCTTCCAGGAACGCCTGCAGGCCATGGCCCATGCCCAGGATGTGGTTGTGGGCCAGGATTCGTCCCATGCCGACCTGGGTGCCGTCGCCGCCGGCGCGGTGGCACCGTTCAACGCCCTGCAGCAGATCGCGCTGCACGGCGCGCCCGTCGAGATCGGGCCAAAAGTGACGATGGCGCTGACCCTGATCCTGCACGAGCTGGCCACCAACGCGATCAAGTACGGCGCGCTGTCGATCCCGCAGGGCCGCGTCGCCCTGGGCTGGACCGTTCATGCAGGCGACCTGATCCTGTCCTGGCGCGAGTCGGATGGACCGCCGGTCGCCAGTCCCACGCGCATGGGCTTCGGGTCGCGCCTGGTCGACACCGCCTTTGGCCAGGGTCAGGTCAAGCGGCGCTACCCCACCCAGGGGTTCGAGGCCGACATCCTGATCCCCGCCCGCAACCTGCTGGAAACCTGAACGGCCGGCGACACGCGTGGGGTTACACGCCAAGCGTTAGACGCCCGCCGCCGTCTTCCCCACCGCCTCGGTCTGGGTATAGAGGTTGGTCAGGGCCTCGCGCACGAATTCCTCGGTCATCACGGGGGCGATGCCCTCGAACTTGCAGATGTTCAGGACCTGGTCGACGATGAAGCGCGGCTGATAGGCGGCAAGCGGCTGACCGTTCTTCACCTGCAGCTCGCGCACGATGAACTCGAAGACCGGGTCGGTCAGTTCCAGCCCGCGCGAGCGCGCGACACCGTCAAAGATGATCCGGTAGTCCTGCTTGCTGGGATAGTTGATTTCCAGCTTGTACGGGATACGGCGCAGGAACGCGGCGTCCATCAGGTCGTCCGGCTCCAGGTTGGTGGAGAACACGACCATCTCGTCGAACGGGATCTGGAAGCTCTTGCCCGTGTGGAGCTTCATGTAGTCGACACGGCTGGCCAGCGGCACGATCCACCGATTGAGCAGCGCCGTCGGCGTCACCTGCTGACGCCCGAAATCGTCGATGATGAAGGTGCCGTTGATCGCCTTCAGGTGCAGCGGTGCCTCATAGAACTTGGCCGTCTCGTTGAACTGCAGGTCGAGCATCTCCAGCGTCAGTTCGCCACCGGTGATGATCACGGGACGCTTGCACGGGACCCAGCGCGGGTCCAGCACGTCCTGCCGGATCGACAGGCCCGTGCCCTTGCCGATCACCTCGCCGTCCGGGATCGCCATGTGATGGATCGAGGGGTCGAAGATCTTGATGATCTGGCCTTCGACCTCGATGCAATAGGGTACGAAGATGATGTCGTCGAAAATGACGTTCATCCGTTCCGCGATCGACGTCTTCCCATTGCCGGGGGGGCCATAGAGCAGGATAGAATTGGCGGAATTGATCGCCGGCCCCAGCTTCTTGTACAGGAACTCAGGGATCACCAGGCCGTCATAGGCTTCTTCCAGGCGCCGCTTGTCGACGCGCTCGCCGGCCATGCGCTGCTTCTTGATCTGCGCGCAATAGGCGTCGAGCGAGACGGGCATGGCGCCCACGTACTGGTTCTGGTCCAGGGCCTCCGCCGCCCAGGTGCGGCCCAGGCTGGACAGGCCATAGCGGATCTCGGTGACCTGCGAGGCACTGGCCGAACCTTGCGCCTCGATCAGCTTCTTGAACGTCGCATCCTGGAGCAGGGCGTTGACCAGGTTCGTCGGCACCTTCAGGCGGTCAGCCAGGTCGGAGGGCGTGTCGCGCCCGTCGACCATCATCGACTTCAGCATCAGGCGGAGCATCTGGTTGACCGCGATGCCGGTCTCGTCCAGATGGCGCGGCGCCTCCGGCATGCGGGACAACGCATGTTCCATGCGTTCCGGCGTGACCAGGCCCCAGTTCACCATGATGTCGGTGACGCGGCCGCCATGCTCGCGCTGGTATTCCAGGACGCGATCCAGGTCTTCGGGCTCCACCAGATGCTGCGCCATCAGCAGACGCAAAGACAGCATTCACCCCTCCCAGCCGCCGACGCGCGTCGGCATGGCTCCCTGCATGCGGGGCGGCGCCGCCCCGGCCTGGCGAAGCTGCGCTCCGCCAGGCCGGATCAGGCACCACCCTTGCGGGCGGGTCAGATCGCCCGTCCCGTCGCCGCCCAATATGGTTCGCGCAGCTTACGCTTGAAGATCTTACCGGAATCCTCCCGCGGGAGATCGCTGGCGAATTCCACGACCTTCGGGACCTTGTAGCCGGCCAGATGCTCGCGAACATGGCTGCGGATCGCGCCGGCGTCCAGGCTGGCGCCGGGCTGCAACTGGATCACCGCGGCCAGCGACTCGCCATATTCCTCGTCCGGGATCCCGAACACGGCGCAGTCGTGCACGCCATGCAGGCCCAGCAGGCAGGCCTCGATCTCGGCCGGATAGATGTTGACCCCGCCCGAGATCACCATGTCCTTGCGCCGGTCGCACAGGTGCAGAAAGCCGTCGCGGTCGAAATAGCCGACATCGCCGGACGTGATCAGGCCACGCTTCTCGACCCCGTCGCGCTTCGCCTGGTCGCGGTGATAGGTGAAGTTCATGATGCCCATGTTGCGGGCATAGACCTCGCCGATCTCGCCCTGGGGCAGGGGGTTGCCCGCCTCGTCCAGGATCAGCATCTCGACCCCCGGAATCGGCTTGCCCACCGTGCCCGGATGATCCAGCGCCTCCTGCGAGTTGCAGAAGGTGACGGCCCCCGTCTCGGTCGAGCCGTAGAACTCGGTGATGACCGGACCCCACCATTCGATCATCTTCTGCTTCACGTCCCGCGGGCAGGGCGCCGCCGCGATGACGATATGCTTGATCGACGAGGTGTCGTACTTCCGGCGGACCTCCTCCGGCAGCTTGAGCAGCCGCACGAACATGGTCGGCACCATGTAGAGGTTGGTCAGCCTGTGCTCCTGGATCATCCGCAGCAGGCCCTCGGGATCGAAGCGCGGCGCCAGCCACACTTCGCCCCCGGCCCGCGCCATGCTCAGGCCGTGCGAATTGGGGGCCGAATGGTACATCGGCCCGATGATCGCAGTGCGCACCCCGGGCTCCACGCCGAACACCAGGCTCAGCATGCCGCTGAATCCGGCCATCTGCTCCGCGGTCGGCGGCGCGCGACGCACCCCCTTGGGCCGGCCGGTCGTGCCGGAGGTATAGATCATGGTCGACGGCGGCTCTCCCGTCGGCGGGGGGGCCGGCGCGAAACTGTCGACCCAGGCGTCCCAGTCGGTCCCACCGGCCGGCACGCCGCGCTCGGCCTCCGGCACCTGGTAGGCGGCGGCGATGTCGTCGGGGACCGAGACGACCAGCACGGGCAGGCCAGCGGGGATATAGGCGCGGGCCCTGGCCAGCAGGTCGGCATGGACGACCAGCGCCTTGGCGCCGCTGTCCTCGAGGATGTAGGCGACTTCCTCGGGGCTGTTGTGCCAGTTGATCGGCACGCCATAGGCCCCCGCATGGCCAGCCCCCAGGCTGGCCTCGAAAAAGGCGATGTCATTGCGCAGCAGCAGTGCCACCGCGTCGTTGGGCTCGATCCCGACCGACTTGAAGCCCGCGGCGGCGCGCGCCGCCCGCTCCATCAGGCGATCGAACTTGATCTCGCGATCACCACTGATGATCCGTCCCGACATTGTCCCTGTGTCCTCCCGGCGTGCACTTGGCCATTCGTGCGGACTTGCAGCGTCCGTCTGCGCGCAAGGTCGCACATCGTCCGCACCTGGACCAAGCCTCACGCGCCGCGCAGGGCGATGATCGTTCCGATCGCGATGACGACCAGGGCGAAGCCGATTTCCAGCAGGCGCTTGCGCGCGGCCAGGCGGCGGCCGATGGCCAGGCCCAGCACGCCGCCGGCCAGGCCACCGGCAATCAGCACGCCGGCAATGCGCCAGTCGACATCGCCCGACAGGGCATAGGAGGCGGCCGTGGTCAGGCCCAAAGCCGTGACGCCCACGAGCGACGTGCCGATCGCGTTGGCCAGCGGCATGGCCGTCGCCAGGATCAGGCCCGGCACGATCAGGAAGCCGCCGCCGATGCCGAAGAACCCGGCCAGCAGCCCCACGCCCAGGCCGATCGGCACAAGGCGCGGCAGCAGGCGGGCTGCGCTGGTGCGGTCCAGGTGCACTTCTGGCCGCGGCACGCCACGGCGCGGGCGCAGCATCAGGCCGCCGACGCCGATCATCAGCACGCCAAAGGCCAACAGCAACGGCGCGCTGTCGACCGACTTCCCCAGTTCGGCGCCGGCCGCGGCGCCAGCGACCCCGGCGGCGGCGAAGACCAGGCCGCAGGGCCATTTGACGGTGCCGGCACGGGCATGGCCGGCCAGGCTGGTCGCAGCATTGACGGCGACGGCGATCGCCGCCGTCCCGATCGCGGCATGCACCGATGGCATGCCCACGGCATAGACCAGCAGGGGCACGGCCAGGATCGCGGCCCCGCCGCCGACCAGGCCCAGGACCAGGCCGATCAGGCCACCGGCGCCCAGCGTCATGGCCAGGACCGACAGGGTCAGCGGCATGGCGCGCGCCTTACCCCGCGACCGCAGGCGCGTGCGGCGTCAGGCGGGCGCGGTTCCAGGGCATGTGGGCCAGCAGGCGCGCCATGCCGCACCATCCCGTGATGCCGGCGAACATCAGTCCGGCGCCCACGAACGCCGACAGGCCCAGGAAGGCCGGCGCCACCAGCACGCCCAGGACGACGCCCAGCAGCACCAGGGCACCCGACACGATCTGGACCTGGCGCATCAGTTCCAGCGGCTGCCGCCGGTCGGTCTCGACCGGCAGGCCGGCCCGGCCCCAGGCATCCAGCCCACCGTCCAGGATCCAGGCGGGCGCGCCATCGGCCGCCGCCGCCAGCGTGGCGGCATGGGCCGCCGTGCGCGCGCCCGACCGGCAATGAAAGACGACGCCAGCCGGTCCGGCCCGCAGTGTCGCCAGTTCGGCCACCGGAACGTTCAGGGCCCCCGGGATGCGGGTGCGCGCATGTTCATCGCGCGGGCGGACGTCGACCAGCCGGGCACCGTCGGCCACCAGGGCCCGGGCCCGCGCCACTGGTACAGTCTCGATCGTCATCACTCAGTCTCCCGTACAATAGAGGTCGTAGAGGGTCGCCATCAGGGTTTCGAGCCGGGGATCGGCGATCCGGTACCAAAGGCTCTGGGCGTCGCGGCGAAAGCGGACCAGCCCCTCCTCCTTAAGCCGGGACAGGTGCTGCGACAGGGCGGACTGGGACAGCGCCACGGCCACCGCCAGGTCGCCCACGGTCATCTCGCCCCGCTCCGCCAGCTTGCACAGGACCATCAGCCGGCGCTGGTTGCCGATTGCCTTCAGCAGGTTGGCCACCTGCGTGGCATTGGCCGCGAAGGTGGCAGGGTCCATCGGCGCTTTTGCCATTGCCAGCCCTTGAATATTAGATATCACTAATTTAGATATCTCTCATATTCAGTCAAGGGGCAAAGATCGATGGCGACGCAAGCGGACATCCAGGGCTTCTTCGATCCCGCCACCAACACGATCACCTACCTGCTGGCCGACCCGGAGACAGGACGCGCGGCCGTGATCGACCCGGTGCTCGACTACGATCCCGCAGACGGCCGGGTCGACACGGCATCGGCCGACCGCGTCCTGGCGGCGGCGGCTCAGCGCGGGCTTGCAATCGACTGGGTGCTGGAGACGCACGCCCATGCCGACCACCTGAGTGCCGCGCCCTATGTGAAGTCGCGGACTGGTGCTCGCATCGGCATCGGGGAGCACATCCGCGAGGTGCAGCGGATCTTCCGGCCCGTCTTCGCGGCCGAGGACGTGAAGGCCGATGGCGGCGACTTCGACCATCTGTTCCGCGATGGCGAGCACTTCGCCGTGGGCAACCTGACGGTGGAGGTAATGCACACCCCCGGCCACACGCCGGCCGACATCAGCTATCGCGTCGGGGATGCCGTGTTCGTGGGCGACACGTTGTTCATGCCGGACTATGGCACGGCCCGGGCCGACTTCCCCGGCGGCGACGCAGGTGCGCTCTACCGCTCCATCCGCCGCCTGCTGGCCCTGCCGCGGGAGACGCGCCTGTTCCTGTGCCATGACTACAAGGCACCGGGGCGCGCCGCCTGGCGCTGGGAAACCAGCGTCGGGGAACAGCGCGACCAGAATGTCCACGTCCATGACGGCATTGACGAGGCAGCCTTCGTCGCCATGCGCCACGCCCGGGACGCGACGCTGGCGGCTCCGCGCCTGCTGCTGCCGTCGATCCAGGTCAACATCCGCGCCGGCCGCTTTCCCCCGGCGGAAGCGAACGGCGTGCACTACCTGAAGGTGCCAGTGCGGGCCGCGCATGCGCTGGCGATCACCTGACGCCGTTCGAGGCCCATGGGGTTTGGACTGTTCCCCAAGCCCGCGCCTGCCGTATCATGGGTGGAAATGGGGGAAACGCCACCCGCCGGAGAGCCGAACTTGACCATTCGCGTGGCCCTGAATCACAAGACCACCTATCGCTACGACCGTCTCGTCTCCCTTGGCCCCCAGGTTATCCGGCTGCGCCCGGCGCCGCATTGCCGGACCCCCATCGCCTCATACAGCCTGAAGATCACGCCCAGGCAGCACTTCCTGAACTGGCAGCAGGACCCGCAGTCGAACTGGCTGGCGCGCGCCGTCTTCCCCGAGAAGACCGACCTGTTCGAGGTGGAGGTCGACCTGATCGCCGACATGGCAGTGATCAACCCGTTCGACTTCTTTCTGGAGAAGGAGGCGGAGAGCTTTCCCTTCGCCTATGCGCCCGAGCTTGAGCGTGAACTGGCGCCGTACCTTGAGACGCTGCCCAGGACGCCGCAGATGGCGGCGCTGATCGCCGCGGTCGACCTGACCCCGCGCGCCACCGTCAACTTCCTGGTCGACCTGAACCGCATCGTGCAGGAGCGCGTCGACTACGTGATCCGGATGGAGCCCGGCGTGCAGACGCCGGAGCAGACGCTGGACATCGGCCGCGGCTCGTGCCGGGACAGCGCCTGGCTCCTGTTGCAGTTGGCCCGCCACCTGGGATTGGCCGCACGCTTCGTCTCCGGCTACCTGATCCAGCTCACCCCCGACATGAAGCCGATCGACGGTCCCCCGGGGCCGGAGAACGACTTCACCGATCTGCACGCCTGGACCGAGGTCTATCTTCCCGGCGCCGGCTGGGTCGGCCTGGACCCCACGTCGGGCCTCTTCGCGGGCGAGGGACACATCCCGCTGGCCGCGACGCCCGAGCCCAGCAGTGCCGCCCCCATCAGCGGCGCAGTGGACGAGGCCGAGGTCGAGTTCGGCTTCTCCATGACCGTGACGCGGGTCGAGGAGACGGTGCGCGTCCCCCGCCCCTATCGCGAGGAGGACTGGCAGCAGGTCCTGAAGCGCGGCCAGGAGGTCGAGGCCGAGTTGAAGGCCCGCGACGTCCGCCTGACCATGGGGGGAGAGCCCACCTTCGTCGCCACCTTTGATTTCGACGAGCCGGAATGGAACACGGCGGCCGTGGGCGGGGCCAAGCGGCGCCTGGCCGGGGACCTGCTCTGGCGGCTGAAGCGGCGTTTCGCGCCCGGCGGACTGCTGTTCTATGGCCAGGGCAAGTGGTACCCGGGCGAACAGCTGCCACGCTGGGCACTGGGCTGCCATTGGCGCACCGACGGCCATCCCATCTGGCGCGACGAGAGCCTGCTGGCCGACGAAAGCCGGACCTATGGCTTCCTGCCAGAGGATGCGGAGGCCTTTGCCGAGGCGCTCGCCACTCGCCTGTCGATTACGCCCAAGGCGGTCCTGGCTGCGTTCGAGGATCCCTGGTACCACATCTGGCGCGAGCAGCGCCTGCCGGTGAATGTCGATCCCCTGGACTCCAAGCTGGAGGATCCGCAGGAGCGCGCCCGCCTGGCCCAGAACTTCGAACGCGGCCTGGATGTGCCCACCGGCTTCGTCCTGCCCGTGCAGCGGATCATGACCCAGGCGGGGCCGTTGTGGCAGGCGGGCCCCTGGCCGCGCCGGCGGCGCCGGCTGTACCTGCATCCCGGCAATTCGCCCGTCGGCTATCGCCTGCCGCTGGACAGCCTGCCCCACGCAGCACCCAGCGACTATCCCTATCATTTCGAGACCGATCCGCTCGACCAGCGCAGCCCGCTGCCGCCGCAGATCCAGCCCCCGCCCCCGCGCCCACCGACGGCGGAGGAAGAGGAGCGCGCCCTGGCCGGGCAGGCGGTCGGGCCATCGGCCGGCTGGGTCATCCGGACGGCACTCTGCGTCGAGGAGCGGGAGGGGCGGCTCTATGTCTTCATGCCGCCGCAGGAGACGCTGGAGGCCTATCTGGAACTGGTCGCGGCGATCGAGGACACGGCGCGGACCCTGGGCCGCCCGGTGATTCTGGAGGGCTATTCCCCACCCGGCGACTACCGCCTGGCCAAGATCCTGGTGACCCCCGATCCCGGCGTGATCGAGGTGAACGTCCAGCCTTCGTCCTCCTGGACCGAACTGGTCGAGAACACGACCGCCCTCTATGAGGAGGCGCGCGCTGCCCGCCTGACCACCGAGAAGTTCCTGACCGACGGTCGCCATGTCGGCACCGGCGGCGGCAACCACGTCGTGGTCGGCGGCGCCACCCCCGCCGACAGCCCGTTCCTGCGCCGGCCGCACCTGCTGCGCAGCCTGCTCGCCTTCTGGCAGAACCACCCGTCGCTGTCCTACCTCTTCTCTGGCCTGTTCATCGGCCCGACCAGCCAGGCGCCCCGGGTGGACGAGGCCCGGCACGACACGCTCTACGAGCTGGAGATCGCCTTTGCCCAGGTGCCGGACCATGGCGACGTGCCGCCCTGGCTGGTCGACCGGCTGTTCCGGCACCTGCTGACCGACGTCACCGGCAACACCCACCGGTCGGAATTCTGCATCGACAAGCTGTTCTCGCCCGATTCCGCGACCGGGCGCCTGGGCCTGCTGGAACTGCGTGCGTTCGAGATGCCGCCGCACGAGCGCATGGCGCTGGTGCAGGCGCTGCTCGTCCGCTCGTGCATCGCGCGCTTCTGGGATGCGCCCTATCCGCCTCGCCTCGTGCGGTGGGGCACGGAACTGCACGACCGCTTCCTGCTGCCGCATCATGTGGCGGCCGATCTGGACGATGCCCTGCGCGACATGGCCGACGCCGGCTGGCCGCTGGAGCGCGCCTGGTTCGAGCCGCATCTGGAGTTCCGCTTTCCCCGAATCGGCACCGTGGTGCGCGACGGCGTCTCGCTCGAACTGCGCAATGCGCTCGAGCCCTGGCACGTCCTGGGGGAGGAGGGAATGGCCGGCGGGGGCACCGCGCGCTTCGTCGACAGTTCCCTCGAACGGATTCAGGTCCGGCTCAGCGGGGCCACGCCCGGACGCCATGCCCTGGCGGTGAACGGCCGGCGCGTGCCGCTGCACCCCACGGGTACGACGGGCGAGTTCGTTGCCGGCGTGCGCTTCCGCGCCTGGCAGCTCGCCTCGGCCCTTCACCCGACGATTCCGGTCCACGCACCCCTGGTCTTTGACATCGTCGACGAATGGTCGGGCCGCGCCATCGGCGGCGCCACCTATCATGTGGCCCATCCGGGGGGACGCAACTTCACCACCCTGCCCGTGAACGCGAACGAGGCGGAGGGCCGGCGCCTGGCCCGCTTCTGGGACCAGGGGCACAGTTCCGGGCAGCTTCGCCTGGCGCCGGAGACGCGGCGTGGCGACTTTCCCTTTACCCTGGACCTGCGCAGACCGGCCTGAGGTTCGGACCAGGCCGGCGGGCCGCCAGACGGAGCATCCTATGGTGCTGCGTCAACGCAACCGAAAGGGTCGTTGCGGCAGGATCGCCGCATGATGCGATTCCGGACGCGCGCGACCCGCCACCTCACCCTGGCCCTCGTCCTTGCCGCCCTGCTGGCGCCGCCCCTGCCGGCGCTGGCCAGTGCGAAGGGCGATGGCGGCTCCTTCGACATGACGACCGGGGTCCTGGCCTTTCCCTATCTCAGCGTCAGCGTGATCCGCGACGGCCGGCCGCGCGGCCTGCTGACCATCGGACTGGGCCTTGAGCTGGAGGCGGCGGAGGAAGCGCCACACATCCAGCATCTGACGCCCAAGCTCCAGGACGCCTACATGATGGCGGCGACCCGCTTCGCGCAGGAGCTGACCAACCTGCGGGCCCCGATCGATGTGGCCGCCCTGACCGCCACGCTGCAGACGGCGACCGACAAGCAGCTGGGGCCGGGCAAGGCCAAGGTCCTGATCACCTATGCCCAGATGATGCGGCGCTGAGGCCGCGGCGTCCCATCCCGAAACGAAAGCGGCGGCCAGGTCACCCTGGCCGCCGCCCGTCTTCAGGTCGTCCGATGGAGTGCGCGCTCAGCGCACCCCAAGCCGGCGGATCGAGTCGGGCGTGTAGCGCTCCGGCTGGATGTCCGCGGCAACCCAGTCGATCTGGTTCTCCTCGTTGCGCAGGTTGATCGCAACATAGCGGCTGGACTGGATGTCGTAGATGAACTCGGCCGCGTTGTAGCAGAACGGGATCTCGTACCAGTTCGTGATCGGGGCTTCCTGCATCCGCCACAGCTGGCCACGGGTGTCGTACAGGTCGACCCAGACCATGCGCCAGCTGTCCTCGTCCACATAGAACGTGCGGCGCTGGTAGACGTGGCGGGCACCTTCCTTCAGCTTGGCATCGACGACCCAGGCGCGGTGCAGCTCATAGCGCAGCGCTTCGGTCGAGGGATGGCCCGGCGTCAGGATCTGCTCGTACTTCAGCTTGTCGCTGGCGAAGTCATAGGCGTTATAGCCCATGTAGACCTCACGCTTGCCGACCAGCTCGAACGTGTAGCGGTCGGGCGAGCCGTTATAGACGTCGAACTGGTCGTTGGTGGCCAGGCCGTCGCCATTGGTCAGCGGGTTGTCATAGGCGATCTGCGGCGCGCGCAGCACGCGGCGGCTGCCCGGGTTGTAGATCCAGGCCTGGCGCTCGCCCTTGGCCGGGTCGAACGTGTCATAGACCAGGGTGACGTTGCCGGCCAGGCGCGCCGGCGCCGTGGTGACCGACAGGAAGGTCACGTTGCGGTTGTTGAGCTGGTCAAAGGTCTGGACGTCGCCGACCTCGCGCACGCCCGGGCCGCTATAGTGGATGATGCCTTCGTCGTTCTGGCGGATCACCTGGAACTGGCCACCGGAGGTGACCGAGGCAAAGGCGCCCTGGCGACGGTACTTGAAGTTGCGCGGGCTCAGGCGGTGGTTCCAGACCACTTCCAGGCCGGCCTGCGGGCCGGAGGGAATGGGGAACGGCACGCCGACCAGCGCGCCCTCGATGCCGGCGCCGTCATTGACCAGCGTGGCGCTCGTCGCGTTGGCCTTCGTGAACTCGTAGATCTTCTCGGACGCGGCGCAGGAGCGGCGGGTCTGGTAGACCTTGAGCTGGTAGGTGGGGAAGGTCTTCAGCATCGCGACCTGGCCCTCGGCCAGGTTCGCCTTGTACTGGTCGACGTTCTCGCCCGTGATCGTGAACTCGACCGCATCGCTGGCGAAGGGATTGCGATGATGCTCGCCGGGGACATAGCCCGCCGGCGGCTGGGTCATGCCGCCGTCCCAGGCGGGGATGGCGCCGCCATTGCCGGCCTTCTCGGCGCCCAGGGGCGTCAGGTCCTGGCCCAGGCGCGCAGCTTCCTGCTCGGTGACACCGGCGACGGCAACGCCGGCCACCAGGCCCGCGGCAACCACGCCAAAGACAAATGAACTGAGTTTGACCCTAGGCATCATTCCTCCGTGGATCGGCCGCAACATCCCATGGTCGAGCCGGCCCGCACATGGGCTGGTCAGGCGCAGGACGCAGGCGCGCCAGACGGGAACGGCATATCAGCCGTCACCCGCCGCCCAATCAGCCCAAACTGGGGGGTTGTTCGCCGTCGTCGTTGCGACGCGAAGCGAGGTGAACACTGACTGGAAATCAGTCAGAGATCAAGACTGCCCACGGGAAATCGAGGAGCCGACTCTGCAGCCCAGGGTCAACGCGGCTGCATTTCTAGGCTCCGCAAACGGAGTCAGGCTCCGCATTGGCGGCAAAATGAACCCCGGGCCGGCACGGAGGCCGACCCGGGGCGCAATACGCTACTGGGTCAATGCCTGCGGCTCGACCCCACGCTCGCCGAACACCAGCAGCTTGTCATTGGGGCCCTGCACCAGCTTGGACAGGCCCACGCGGTCCGGCCGGTTCGACGGCTTGAACGTCTTGCCACCGTCGCTGCTGGTCAGGACCGCCCCCTCAAGCCCGACCAGGACCACGGTGCCGTCCTTCAGCACGGTCCCGCTCATGATGGAGGCGGACTGCTCGTTGGGCACCTGGACCCAGGTATCGCCCTGGTCGGTCGTGCGCCAGATGTTGCCGCGCATGCCGAACAGCAGCACCGAGCCGTCCGGGAGGGCCAGGCCATTCCAGAACGAACCCGAATAGTCGGTCTGGATCGGCTGCCACGAGCGGCCGTTGTCCTTGGACCGGAACACCGTACCGAACTCGGCCGCCAGGAACACCAACCCGTCCTTGGCAGGGACGATCGCGTTCATGTGCAGCTCGTCCTCGGGGAAGCCGCCCATTTCGGCCCAGGTCTTGCCCCCGTCATTGGTGACCATGAACAGGCTGTAGGCGCCAACGGCAATGCCGTAGTTCTCGTCAAAGAAGTGGACGTCGAACAGCGGCTTTTCCAGGTCGGGATTGATGTAGATCCGCTCCCATACCGCCCCGCCATCGGACGTCTTCAGGATCGTCGCGTCGTGGCCGACGGCATAGCCCACCTTGTCATTGACGAATGTGACCGCCGTCAGCGTCGTGTCCGACGGCACCTTGGCCTGCTTCCAGGAGGTCGCGCCGAAATCGTCGGTATAGATGATGTGACCCCACTCCCCGACCGCGACCAGGCGCGTGGATGTGCCGGCAAACGTCGCATCCAGCAGGAGCGACTTGTCGATCAGGCGGGATTCGACCGAGTTGCTCACCGGGACGTCGGCCGAGGTGACCGGAGTCAGCGGCTGCGCGGCGGCCTGTTCGGGCGCGGGCGCATCGCCGGCAGGTGCGTCGGCGGGAGGGGCATCGGCGGGCGCCGCCTCGGCCTGGGCCTCGGGCGGAGTTGCGGGCGGTGCGGCCGCGGCGTCCGCAGGCGGGGCCTCGACCGGCGCGGTGGCCGCGGCCGGGGCCGGGTCAGCGGCGGGGGCCTCGGCGGCCGGTGCAGGCGCGGCGGGCGGGATCGGTGCCTCGGCCGTGGGGGCCGCGGCGGGCGGGGTTGCCGGGGCTGCCCCGGTCACGGCGGGGGCGGCTGCGGCGGGGTCGGCCGGTGCCGCCGGGGTCGTCGCCGTACCCAGCGTCTCGCCGACCGCCTGTTCGACGGCGGCGTCGGCCGCGGCGGGATCGGGAACCGCGGGGGCGACAGGGACCACGGAGGGTGCGGTCACTGCGGCGGGAGGGCCTCCGGCATTGCCGGTGCCTTCAGCCTGGGCGAGCGCCACGCTGGAGACGGCCAGCAGGAGCCCGGTGGCGATGGAGGCCTTGGCGGCCGCGGCAGCGCAATGGCGCACGATTGTGGCGGTCATGATTTCTGGCTGTGTCCACTCGTCAAACGAAGAGGCGGCCGGGCTGTGACGCCCGGCCGCCCCAGTTGGGCCGGCTAGATTACCGGACGCCCAGGCGACGGATCGAGTCCGGCGTGTAACGCTCGGGCTGGATGTCTGCCGCGGTCCAGTCGATCGACTTCTCCTCGTTGCGGAGGGAGACGGCGATGTAACGGCCGGACTGCACGTCGTAGTAGAACTCAGATGCGTTGTAGCAGAAGGGGATGTCGTACCAGTTGGTGATCATCGACTCCTGCAGGCGCCACAGCTCGCCACGCGTGTCGTACAGGTCGACCCACGTCAGACGCCAGCTGTCCTCGTCCGAGTACATCGTCCGGCGCGAGTAGACGTGACGGGCGCCTTCCTTCAGCGTCGCCTCGACAACCCAGTGCCGGTGCAGCTCGTAGCGGAGCTTGTCCTGGTTGGGATGGCCCGGCGTCAGCATCTGGGCATAGGTGTTGGTGTTCGACGCGAAGTCAAAGGCGTTGTAGCCGATGTAGATCTCGCGCTTTCCATCCGGGCCGCCGGCCAGCTTGAAGCTGTAGCGGTCGGGATTGCCGTTCATCATGTCGAACTGGTCGGACGTGCCGAGGCCGTCGCCGTTCGTCAGCGGATTGTCATAGGCAATCTGCGGCGCGCGCAGCACGCGGCGGGTACCCGGGTTGTAGATCCAGGCCTGCCGCTCGCCCTTGGCCGGGTCAATCGTGTCATAGACGAGCACGATGTTGCCGGCCAGTCGGGCGGGCTGCGTCGTGACGTTGAGGTACGTCACGAAGCGGTTGTTGATGCCGTTGATGTCGGTCGCATCGCCCACTTCCACCATGCCGGGGCCGGAATAGTGGATGATGCCTTCGTCGGTGGAACGGATGACCTGGTAGTCACCACCCGTCGTCACCGAGGCAAAGGCCTGCCAGCGCCGGAACTTGAAGTTGCGCGGGCTGAAACGATGGTTCCAGTAGACCTTGATGCCGGCGTCGGGGTCCTGCGGCGACAGGACCGGGAACGGCGTGCCGACCAGGGCCCCGTCAATGCCGTTGCCGCCCGAGATGAGCGTGCTGCTGACGGCATTGCGCTTGGTCCACTCGTAGATCTTCTCGGACGCGGAGCAGGTGCGCCGCGTCTGATAGACCTTCATCTGGTAGGTCGGATACGTCTTCAGCATGGTCATCTGACCGACGGTCAGATTGTCCTTATACTGATCCGCATTCTGACCGTTGATCGTAAACTTGACCTGGTCGTCAGGGAACGGGTTCCGGTGATGCTCGCCGGGAACGAAACCCGGCGGGGGTGCCGTGATGCCGCCATCCCAGTCAGGGATGTCACCACCGTTACCGGCGCGCTGGGCGCCCAGCGGGGTGAGATCCTTGCCCAGGCGGTCTGCCTCCTCCTGGGAGACGCCGGCGAGCGCGAGGCTCGCCGTCAGTCCAGCTCCCACGACGCAGCCCAATAGGGCCAGTGCTCTCTTCATACCTACTTCCCTCCCTAGTCCATTTGTCGTGGAGCCACCCCAGGCTCAGACCCCGAGAATGCTAGAAAGCATAGGACACGGTCAAGCCGACGAAGTCCTTGTCGGCCGAGTTATTGTGATATCCCGCACCCCAGCTCTTCGCAAAGTTCAGCGTCGCGGACAGGTTGACCAGGTAGTCAGCCTTCAGCGACAGGTTCACCGACTTCACGCCTTCGAAGAAGCCACCCGAGATCGGCGTGATGCCCGACACGGCGTGCGTGAAGGCCAGGCCCGGCGTCAGGTTGATCGAGGTACCGAACGCGCTCGGGTAGGCCAGGTTGGTGATCAGGGTGTAGCCGAAGGACCAGTTGGTCGCGCGCTGCGACTCCAGGTACCCGGCCGTGCCCGCCTGACCCGCGCTGTTCGCAATGCCGGCGACCAGCTTCTGCGACTCGCTCATGTCGGCATAGATCGCCGCACCTTCGATGATCACCGACCACGATTCCGCGTTCAGCATCGAGGGGATGAAGCTCGACTGCTGGAAGATGCGGAAGGCGCGGAGGTTGAAGTTCATCGCGTCGACATACATGTCGTTATAGAACGTGTACCCCGCGCACTCGGTCCCCGTCGCGCCCGGCTGGTAGGCGGCGATCGCGCAGCTCGGCACATAGCCCGCGATCGGGCCGGCGCCAGCGGAGCCCACGGGACGACCCAGCGAGTCGACCGCGACACCCGGGCCGTTGAACGATGCGCTGCTTTGGTCAGGCAGGGTCCAGGTCGGCAGGTACGGCGCGCCGCCGGCCAGGGCCGAGGTGCCAACCGCGTTCAGCAGGTCGAAGAAGTTCGACGTGTTGTCCTGGATGATGTGGGCGTTTTCCTTGTACGACCACTCACCGTTGAACGCCCAGCCGATCTCGTCGATGGCGGTGTTGAAGCTGATGCCATACATCCGGACGTCTTCCGGATAGTAGACGAAGGTCGTCGAATTGCCCTGGTTGGCAATCGCGTTCGCCCCGGCGTTCGCACCGGCGGCCGGGCCGATCGGCAGGTACTTGTCGGCACCCGGAGCGGCATAGCCGTAGGACAGGAAGCGGCTCTGGTAGTCGACGAAGTAGAAGCCGAACTCAGTGTTGTTCAGCTCTTCCGCGAAGTAGCGCATGGCAAAGCCGTAGTCGCCGCGGTTCTGGTCGCGACGGGTCGGCGCCTGGCTGACATAGGGGAAGGCGGCGCAGGTGCCGGCGTTGATCACGCCACCACCGCGAACGAGGCCCGGAATACCGGTGCCGCAGCGGGTTTCGTCGAAGCTGGCGCCCTGCAGCCCTTCGGACCCGTTGGTCAGCTGCTCGGCGCCGGCGAAGAACGTGCCGCCCGGCTCAAGCCGCAGGCCCTGGAAGTCCCACGAGTAGAAGCCTTCGAACGACAGGCCGGGCATCGGCTCGATCGAGGCCCAGACCATCTTGATCGGGATCAGACCGTCGCGGATCTCGGCGCCCGGCGTCCTGAACTTCTGCAGGTCGAGCGGGTTGATGATCGAGATGGCGTTCTGGGTGACCAGCGCCTCGCCCCAGTTCAGGATCTGGTTGCCGACGCGGATGTTGGTCGGCATCGAACCCAGGTCGAAGCTGGCCAGGGCGTAGTAGTCCTGGGCTTCGAGGCCATAGCGGGCGCGGTCCTGCTGCTGCGGGTCCAGGCGGCCGGTCTGGAGCCGGTCGCGCTGCGCCGCTTCTTCGCCGCCGATCCAGCCATTGCCGTTGGAGTCGAGGTTGTTGACGTCGAACACCCAGTCATAGAACGCACGGCCACGGACGTAGACGCCGAACTTCTGGTTGTCGCCCGGCGACCAGATCGCGCTGACCTCGCCCGTCGCGGTGATCGGGTTCGAGATGATGCTGCCCTGGTCGAAGTTCAGGTTGCCGTTGTCCTCGGAGCAGGTGATGCCCCAGGCCGCAGAAATGTTCCCGTTGCCCTGGATCGACCCAGGGTTCCGGTTGAAGCCGCACACGAAGCGCTCATCGCGGGGCGATGTGCGCACCTGGAGTGCAGCCGAGACATTTGCCTGCGTGCTGATCACGACATCTCCGAATGTCCATTCCATCGCCTGGGCGGGCGGTGCCTGGACCAGAGCCCCAGCGGCCAGGCCCAGGCCCAACACCGCCCCCCCGAGTCGGAATCCGACCCTGCTTTCGTTGTCTTGCTTCACTTCACCCCTCCTGGAGGTCGGGTAGCCAACCCGACTGATCCTTTTCGCATTGCAGCACTGAACATGCCGCATGCCTGACTGAACTCCGCACGTTCACATGAACAGTGTCAAGCCAAGCCCCCTGGGAAGCCCATGATCCCCTTGCAAGTATTGCAATTGGGTCACGGCGGCCCCCTTGAGCGCCAAAACCTCGTCGCGAAACCCTGCGCCGAACCCAGACCGCAGGCCGTTCTGCGCGGCGCATGCGGGTTCGTTCGGCGCCAGTGGCCGCCAAGTCACAGTGCTGAGCGATAGGTGACAGGCATCGTCCGTTTGCGTGCCCGTCGTCCCTCCGGTCCTGCCTCGCACCCCGTTCCAGCCTGCTTTGGACTGGATGTTCTTGTGGTCGCCCGGCCCTTTGCGGACCTGAACGCCGTGCGACCAATTTCGATCAGACTGTGACGCCTTGTCAAACGCCGTTAGAAGGCATTCCACATTTTTTGAACGACAGGTCGGCCTTTGCGACCGTGGAGCCACACTCCGCAGGCCGGTCGCGCTGGCGGAACCGCAGCCGCCGCGCAGGACGGAGCCGGCCGGCCGCAGCGGGCCGGCTCCGTCCGCCCCCTCAGGTGTTGAGGTGGTGGAGCTTGAGGCCGGGGCGCGGCCAGTCCATGGCCACCAGGCGCCCGGTGCCCGAGAGGGTGATGAAGGCGGTCTTCAGGTCGGGCCCGCCGAAGCAGATGTTCGTGGTCAGCGGATCGGGGAACGGGATGTGCTCGACCGAGGTCCCATCGGGCGAGATCACGGTGATTCCCCCGTTGAGCAGGGTCGCCACGCAGACATTGCCCGCACTGTCGACGGCCAGGCTGTCGAGCAGGTTGAGCCCGCCCAGTCCCACCAGGAGCTGGCCCGGATGGCCCAGCAGGCCGGCGCCGGGCTTCAGCTTGCCTGGCGATTCGATGTCGAAGAACCAGACGCGGCCGGTCCAGGTCTCGGCGACATAGACGCGGGCGCCATCCGGCGAGAGGCCGATGCCGTTGGGGGCCCCGCGCATGGCGGGCACGATCTCGGTGATCTGGCTGCCATCGGCCTTGGCATAGAAGAAGCCGGTGACGTCCGCCTCGCGGTCGCGGCCCTTGCCGTGGTCGGTGAACCAGAAGCCGCCATAACCGTCGAAGACGAGGTCGTTCGGCCCCTTCAACGGCACGCCATCGCACGAATCATAGAGCGTCTCGACCGCACCGGTGGCGAGGTCGACGGTCTGGATGCGGCCGCCGATATAGTCGGCCGGCTGGTGGCCCGGCATCAGGATGCCGCCGGCATCGTGCCATTCGAAGCCGCCATTGTTACAGATATAGACCTTGTTCCCCGGGCCCAGCGCGGCCCCGTTGGGGCCGCCACCGACATGGGCGATGACCTCCTTGGTGCCGTCCGCCTTGACCCGCGTCAGGTTGCCCTTCTGGATCTCGACCAGGATCACGCTGCCATCGGGCATGGCGATCGGCCCTTCGGGAAACCCCAGGCCCGATGTGATTTCGCGGAATGCGGTCATCCTGTCCCCTCCGTCCCTTGTGAAGCGTCCCGCGGTTGCTCCGCGGGATCGTCGGCGCGGCCTGCGCCGCGGCGGCCGCGAGAGTGGCAGAAGCGCCGCAGGCGCGGCAATGACCGTTGCCCGGACGTGGCGTCAGAAGCCGCCGACATCGATGCGGACGAGGCGCCCCGCCTCGAATAGCAGGGTGCGGGAGAGGCGTCCGTTGCGGGCCGCGTAGTCCCAGCGCTCGCCCTGCACGACGACGGCGCTTCCGGCGGCCACCCCGCCACCACGTCCCGGTTCGAGCGCCACGAAGCGCTGGACGCTGAACGGGCTGATGCCGTCCGGCGGACCGCACAGGCGGCGCACCTCGAAATCGGGCATGCCGAGGTCGACGATCCGCTCGGCGCAGCGGATGGGCGGGTCGGCGCGGAGGGGCGGGGCGCCGGCCAGGCCCGCCGAGACGGCAGCCAGTGCTGCGGCCACCCACCCCCAAGTCCGGCATTGCGTGCTAGGCTTTGGCATGGCCGTGTCCCTTGCTGATGTGCCGTCCGTTCCGGAGGATGCGCCCCCCGCCCGGGCGCCGCTGCCGATCGGCGCCATCCTGCTGCAGGCGCAGGCGATCGGCGAGGACGACCTGCGCCGTGCGCTGAGCGTGCAGCGCGCCCAGGGCGGGCGCCTGGGCACGATCCTGATCCGCCTGGGCGCGCTTGGCGAGGATGCCCTGCTGGAGGCGCTGTCCCGCCAGCTGGGCCTGGACGTGCTGCCGCCCGAGGCCCTGCCGGCGGATGCGGAGCCGTTCCTGGCCGCGCTGCGCCGTGCGGGCTACGAGCCCGAATGGTGGCTGGACCAGCACGTGCTGGCCTGGGACGACGGGCTGGACGGGCGCGTCAACGTGATCGCCCGCGACCCCCTGGCGCCCAGCCTGCAGGAATCGCTGGAGGCGGCGTTTCCCGAGCATCCCTTGCGCTGGTGGCTGATCGCCAGCCCCGACCTGGACCGCGCCCTGGAACTGGTCGACCAGGGCCTGCGCCACGGCACAGCCACGGACGAACTGTCCCACCTGATCGAGCTGGCGGAGGAAGCGCCGGTGGTCGAGCTGGTCGCCAGCACCCTGGCCCAGGCCTTTGCCGAGCGGGCGTCGGACGTGCATTTCGAACCGGCGGAACAGCATTTCCAGGTCCGCTTCCGCATCGATGGCGTGCTGCAGACGCGCGTGCGCCTGCCACGCAGCCGCTATGACGCCGTTGCCTCGCGCATCAAGCTGATCTCCGGCATGGACATCGCCGAGCGCCGCCTGCCCCAGGACGGTCGCCTGTCGCAGCGGATCAGCGGCCAGGTGGTCGACATCCGCGCCTCTGCCCTGCCCGGCACCTGGGGCGAATCGCTGGTCCTGCGCCTGCTGCCGAAGGAGCGCCAGCAGTACCGGCTGGATCGGCTGGGCATGGCGCCCGACCATCTGGCAACGGTCGAGACGCTGATCCGCCAGCCGCACGGCATCGTGCTGGTGACCGGGCCCACGGGCTCTGGCAAATCGACGACGCTCTATGCCGCGATCGAGGCGATCAATGACGGCCGGGCCAAGATCATCACGGTCGAGGACCCGGTCGAATACGACATCGCGGGGGTCAACCAGGTCCAGGTCCATGCCGAGATCGGCTATGATTTCGCCCGCGCCCTGCGGTCAATCCTGCGCCAGGACCCCGACATCCTGATGATCGGCGAGATCCGCGACCGCGAGACGGCCGAGATTGCGGTCCAGGCGTCGCTGACCGGTCACCTGGTGTTCTCGACCCTGCACACCAACGACGTCTTTTCTGCCTTCGTCCGCCTGACCGACATCGGCGTGGAGCCATTCCTGGTTTCCGCCAGCGTCAGCGGCGTGGTGGCGCAGCGCCTGGTCCGCCTGCTGTGCGCGGACTGCGCGGTCCCGGACGACGACGTGCCGGCCGCGATCGAGGCAGAGGCGGCATCCCTGCTGCCGCCGGGGGCGCCGCCACCTGCCTGGCGCCGCGCGGTGGGGTGCAAGGCCTGCCAGGGCATCGGCCATCGCGGCCGGATCGGCCTGTACGAGGTGCTGGCCGTCGATACCGCCCTGCGCGACCTGGTGGCGCGCGGCGCGCCCACCTCGGAATTGCGCCACGCCGGCCAGGCGCGTGGCTTCCGGTCGCTGCGCGCCGATGGCCTGCTGAAGGCGCGCGCCGGCCTGACATCGCTGGACGAGGTGCTGCGCGTGACGGGCCTTGGCACGCCGGATCCGCTGTGACGGCCGCGCGGCCCGGCTTCACCCTGCTGGAAACGCTGGTCGTGCTGGTCATCCTGGGCCTGCTGACGACGATGCTGATGCAGGGCTTTGCCCAGGCGATGGACCTGCGCCTGCGCCTGGGCACCTACATGGACGGGACGGGGCAGGCGACGCTCTCGGCCGCCATGGTGCGGGGCACGCTGCAAGGCCTGGTCGCGACGGCGATCCCGGACGACGGGTCGGCGGAGGGCCGGGATGCGGCGGATGCCGGCGCCTTCACCGGTTCGGCGCGCCTGCTGCGCGGGCAGTCGCTGGCGGCGCTGGACGGGGAGATCGGCACCCCCAGCCCCATTGCCTGGACGCTGCAACGGGAAGACGGACGCACCGTGCTGACCTATCGCGGGCGTACTGGCACGGTCCAGCGCATCCGCGCCTGGGCCGGCGACGGCGGCGGCTTCCGCTTCCGCGACGGGGCGGGACGCTGGCACGATATCTGGCCGCCGCCGCCGGTCCGGCCGCCGGCCCGGGGCGCGCCCGGGGGCGAGGCCGCCGCCCAGCAGCAGCAGCAGCCGGAGGCTGCCCTGCCCAGCCTGATCCGCCTGGACGGCGGCGCGGGCGACGCGCGCTGGACGATCCTGGCGGCCCCGCGCCGCACCGCACCGGTCGAGGGTGCCGCCCCCGGCGGCGACGCCGAGGCCCCGCCGCCCGGCAGCATCACCAACTGAGATGAGGCGTCCCCCGACATTGCGGCACGAGGCCCGATCCTCTAGAAGCGATCCCTGGGCACAGGCAGCAGCGTGGGAAGCCGGAACCCCAGTGCATTCGGCGAGCGATCGAACCCCGTCCGCGTTGCCCGCGTCGGCAACCCCTGGCCGCGCCCGCGTCCGGCACCGCCTGTCCGGGGCGGGGCGGGGTGCCGCCCTGGCCCTGGCCCTGCTGGCGCTTGCGGCGTGCGAGCGCAACGGCGACCAGCTGGTGATCCAGATCCCGACCTTCTCGGCCAAGCCCGAGAGCCAGGAGCCGGCGCCGGTCGCCACCACCAGCCTTACCGACCTGCCGCGCGCCCAGGCCGCCCTGCCCGGACCCAGCGTGCCCTCGGGCGCCAGCCGGACCCGCGTCGCGGGGGGTGCCAGCCCGGCCCTGACAGGAGGCGCGGCGACGCTCAGCTTCGAGCAGATGCCGCTGCCGGCCTTCATCGATGCGGTCTTTACCGAGATCCTGAAGCTGGACGTGCAGATGGATCCGACGGTGGCCCAGCGCCAGGACCTGGTGACGCTGCGCACAGCGGGCCCGCGTCCGGCGGACGAGCTTTTCGTCCTGGCGCAGGAGGTGCTGCGCAATTACGGCGTCCGCCTGGTCTACCAGCAGGGCGTGCTGCAGGCCCTGCCCGACAGCGAGTTCATGTCCGAGGTGCCGCAGGTGATCCGCGGGCGGACCACGGCCGACACGCCCGGCGCGCTGCGCCCGATCTTCCAGTTCGTGCCGCTGAACCAGGTCGGCATGACCGAGATGATCACCTGGCTGACGGCGATCTTTAACCAGAACATCACTGTGACCGGCTCGCCCATGTCGAACGCGATCATGGTGATGGGCAGCCCGGAAAACGTGGCGGCGGCGGTCGAATCCGCGCGCCTGCTGGACCAGCCGCGCCTGGCCGGGCGGCAGTCCCTGCGCATCGAGCCGGTCTACTGGTCGGCGCAGAGCTTCGCCGACAAGCTGTCCGAGGTCTTCGTGGCCGAGGGCTATAACGCCGCGACGACGCCGGCGGCCAACGCGGCGGTGGTCATCCTGCCCGTGCCGCAGATCAACGCCGTGCTGATCTTCGCCGGCGACCAGGGCATCCTGATGCACGCCCGGCAATGGGCCAGCCAACTGGACCAGCCGGCGCGCGCCGATCCCCTGCGCGGGGCCTATACCTATGCGGTGCAGAACACCACGGCCGAGAGCCTGGGTCCGATCATTGAGAAGGTGATCTCTGGCGGGGTCGGCGGCGCCCAGGGGAGCACGCCCTCGCCGGCGAGCCAGGCACCCCAGCCCGTCCCGGGCAGCGATCCCTCGACCGTCGTGTCGTCCGATGCCGGGCTGTCCAGCCCCATTCCCGACACGCCCGACCAGCCGCGCGTGGTCGTCGACAGCGAGCGCAACGTCCTGATCTTCATCGGCAGTGCCGAAGCCTATTCCCGCGTTCGCCCCCTGATCGAGGCGCTGGACAAGCCGGCACGAGAGGCGCTGATCGAGGTGACGGTGGCCGAGGTGACGCTGGACGACACGACCCGCCTGGGTGTCGAGTTTTCCGGCAACATCAACCTGGGCGGTGGCAATTTCGGGCGCATCGGCACGCGCGGCGGCCTGGGCCTGGGCAATACCGGCTTCACCTTCCAGCTGGTCAACGGGTCGGACGTAAGGGCGACGGTGAACGCGCTCGACCGCGACAACAAGGTGTCGATCCTGTCCACGCCGCGCCTTGTCGCGCGTTCGGGTGGAGAGGCCAAGATCTCCGTCGGCCAGGAAGTGCCGATCATCACCTCGTCCAGCCAGAACACGGCCAGCGACAACACCATCCTGCAGCAGGTCGAATACCGGAACACGGGCGTGATCCTGACGATCAAGCCGGTGGTCCATTCGCGCGACCGCGTCGACCTGGAGATCAGCCAGGAAGTCTCCGCCGCCCAGGCCAACGACACGTCCGACATCTCAAGCCCGCTGATCCAGAACCGCTCGGTCTCCACCCGCCTGTCGCTGCGCGATGGCGCGACGGTGCTGCTGGGCGGCCTGATCCAGGAGAACCGCTCGTCGCTGCGCACCGGCGTGCCCGTGCTGCAGGACATTCCCGGCCTGGGCGCCTTCTTCCGCAACGATTCGGTGGGCAAGGAGCGGACCGAACTGCTGGTCTTCATCACGCCCTATGTCATCAATTCGCCCGATGACGCCGCGGCGATCACGACCAATTTCCGCAACCGCCTGCGGATGATGCCGCAACCGCCCAGCGGACTACGCTTCGATGGCGAAGGGATCTTCTCCGATCGCCCGCGGCTGGACGACTTCCAGGTCCACATGAACCCGCAGGCCGACCCGGTCCCAGTCCCAGTCCCAGTCCCGGCCCCGGCCACGCCGCGGCCCGCGCCGACGACGGATGGAGCCGACCCACCCCTGCCCTTGCGGCCCACCCCTCCCCTGCCCTGACGCCCGCGATCCCGGCGGCAAGGCGGGTTGCCGCAATCCGCCTCAGTCGGGCGCGCCGGGCGGAACGGCGGCGGCGCTGGGCGGCGGCCCCCGTCCGCCCACGCGGTTGGGGATCGTCTCCGCCCCCGGCCAGCCGGCGGGCGGTGCGCCCATGGCGGCAGGCCAGGGCTCGCCCGGGCGGGGCACCGGTGGATCGTCGCCGGCCGGCACCACGGGGAACGGCGTGCCGGCGGTCCCCGCCGCGCTGCCATCCAGCGCCCCCTCGTTGGGTGGTGGCGGCGGCACGGTCGCCGCCAGCCCGCCCTGGTTGAACAGGCGCAAGGTGACGGGCCCGGCCGGATCCTCCAGCACCAGGCCGGTTGGCGTGATCGCCTGGATGGCGCGCCCGTCGGGCAGCACGTCGCCCGGCCGCAGGCGCTGCAGGCCGCCGCCCTCCACGATCAGCAACGCCTCCGGCCCAGCCTCGGTGCTGACGATGCCGCCCAGGCGAAAGCCCAGGGCCTGCGCCTCCGCCGGCTGCGGCAGGCCGGGGTCATAGACCGGCGGCGCCATCTCCAAGCCAGGCGCCATGGCGAACGGTGGCCGTGCGGCCAGGCGCGCCAAGTCGGCCGCGGGATCATGGACCGCGGTCCCGCGGGCGACATAGGCAGCGCTTCCGCTGACCTTGACCTGGGCTTCGGGCGGGACCGCCATCGTCCAGCCGAGCAGCAGGGCCAGGAGCAGAGCCAGTCCCGCCATCACCAGCAGCCTTGGCCTGAACCCGGTCACGGCCGGTCCCCCAGGCGGACATAGGTTGCGACCGTCAGGTCGATGCGGGGCAACGGCTCGGTCTGGATGACCAGCGTTTCCACCGCCTGGATCCGGTCGGCGCTGGCAAGGGCGGCCAGCAGCCGCTGCGCCGACGGCCAGTCGAAATCAGCGCTCAGCGCCGCAACCAGCTTCGACACCCCGCCGGGCAGGTCATCGCCGCCGACAGGATCGACGCGGACCTGCAGGTTCATGATCCCGGCCTCGCGCGCGGCCGCGCTCAGTCGATCCTGGAACTCGGCCCGGGCCAGGCCCTCGGTCGTGCCCTGCCACAGCCGCGCCTCGGCCGCGGCGCGCGCCACGTCGCTGGCCGCCGCCCGTTCGCGCCAGGCGGGATCGGCCACCACCCGTTCCAGCATCGCGGCGCGGGCCTGCACCTCGGCCAGGCGCTCGTCGGCATCCAGGCGCGCGGCGTCTAGCAGCGTCGCCAGCCACACCAGCAGGACCAGGCCGATGGCAGCCAGCCCCATGGCGGCGCGCGGATTGCCAGCCAGTTCGGCGCGCAGGCGGCCCAGGACGCCGGCTGCGGCCGGCGGCGCCCCGCTCAGCTCGGTCGCCATGTCGGCACCACGGTCATGCGCAGGCGGATCTGGTTGTCCAGGTCGCCCCGCTCGGCCACCACGCGCTCGAAAGCCTCCGCCCCCTCCAGCGCACCGACATAGGCGGCGGCGTCCGGCATCTGCGACGCCTGGATCAGCACCTCCACCTCGCCGTTCTGCAGGCGCCAGGACGACAGCACGGCACCCTGGTCCGGCAGCCGGGTCATGAGCTCCGCCAGCAGGGCCAGCGGTGGCGGCGGGTCCAGCGCCGCCAGCAGCGCCAGCACATCGTCATTGGCGAAGGTCTGCTCGCGCGCCGCCAGCAATGGCCCGGCCCGCTGCTCCAGGTCGGCGATGTGCGCCTCCACCGCGGCGACGTCGGCCTGTCGGCTGAGCAGGCCGCCGGCCAGCCAGGCGACGACCAGCAGCACGCCAAGGCCAGCGATGGCGGCAAAGCGGGCGACGCGCTGCACCCCCGATTCGGCGGGCCCCGCCGCCCGCGCCTGGGTCCAGGGCCGGTCCAGCAGCGGCAGCGCGAAGGTGGGCGGCAGGTCGGGGCGCATCGCCTCTGGCGCCAGGCCCGCGCCGCGCTGGAACGCCAGCCACGCGGTCGTGTCGGGTGCGGCCGGCCACCAGCGGCTGGCCAGCAGTTCGCCGTCCTGCCAGTACTGCCCTTCCACCCCCTCGATGCCGGCGACCAGGCGGAGCCCGTCCTGCCCGGGCGGCTGCACCGCCGTCTCGGGCACGATGGGGGCGTCGCGCAGGTCGCGAAAGGCGACCAAGCCCTGCGCCAGGGCGGTGCGGTCCCAGATCCAGACGCCCGCATGGTCGGGCCACAGGTGGATGTGTCGCCCGGCATCGGCAAAGGGCGACCAGCGCGTGATCTGAAGATCGAGCGCGCCCAGCCGGCGCGCGTCGCTGCGTTCAGCGATCAGGGGGAAACGCTGATAGCGGGCCAGGCCCCGGCTGACCACGCCGAACTGGGGGCCGCGGCCGGGATTGGGCCGCTCCACCCCCGTCCGGCCGATCAGGCTAGGACGCGGTGCCGGGAAAAGGCGCGACAGCATCCCCCGGCTTCGGCCGCGCCGCGTTCCCGCCGGGAAGGTCGAGGACATAGTCAATGTGCCAGGGACTCCGCTCATCCTGGGGCGTGACGCGGCCCGCCACCTCCCGCACCCTGGCCCGGCCATCGGCCACCAGCTCGATGCGGAAACTGCCATCGGGCAAGAACGTATACCGCGACAGGTCCAGCGTCTGGGGATTTCCCGCAAGCCTGGCCAGGTCGTCGGGCCCGCGCAGCGGCGTGCCCTGGCGCGCCCGGACCAGGCGCCGCGCGCCAGCGGCATCCAGGCCCGGCACCAGGCGGAGCAGTTCCTCCGGCGCGGTATTGGGGTTCAGCAGGCCGCCACCGCCGGCATAGAACAGGCGCGGCACGGGATCCGCCGCCGGCCACAGGGCCGGCCAGCGGTCCCAGCCCAGCACGCTGCGCACCTCCCACGGGGTCACCAGGGCGGCATTGCGGGGGGACTGCCCGTCGGGATAGTCGTCGGCCTCCGCCCCGTTCAGCCGCTGTTCCGAATCGGCGTCGACATAGTCGGCCAGCGTGTCGGCCAGGCGGCCGCCCGGACCGCTCTCCAGCCCGCGGCCCCGCAGGATGCGGCCGATCATCTGGTCGTCCAGCGCCGCCAGCGACTGCAGACCCGTCAGGTCCTGCACCCGCACCAGCACCGTCCCCAGGCGATAGGACCGCCCGTCCAGCGCCAGGAAGGGCTGCCCCTCCGGCGGGATCGCGAACGGGTCGAAGCGCTCGGCCCGGCGGCCGGCCAGGCGCAGGGGCGGCGGCGGCGCCAGTTCCAGGCCCCGGGCCGAGATGCGCTGCACCGCCAGCGCGTGCAGCACCCGCTGTTCGGCAGAGAAGGCCGCGGCCTCGCCCCGGGCGGCGTCGGCCAAGGCCAGCGTGTCATCGACGCCGCGCCCGACCCAGCCGGTGATCGCCAGCGCGGCCAGGCCCAGCAGCGCCGCCAGCCAGATCGTGACGACCAGGATGAAGCCATCCCGCGCGCCCCCGCCGGCGGCGGTCGCAACAGGCCAAGGTGTGGTGAACCCGGTCATGCGCTATTGTCCGTCCGATGGTGATGGACGCGCAACCCGCAGGCCCGCCCAGGCTGGCCCGCCAGGGCGGGCTGGCCGTGCGCGCCGCATTGCCGGCGCGGGCCACGCCGGCCGCGCGCGATGGCGCGGCCGGCCTGCACGGGGACGACTGCATCGACGTCGTGGTGGTCAGCTTCCGCACCGGACCGACGCTGGACGAATGCCTGGACGCCGTCCTGGCGCAGGAGGCGCTGGGCCGCCTGATCCTGGTCGACAATGGCAACCCGCCGGCCGTCGCCGCGGCCCTGCGGCAGCGCGCCGACAGCGATCCGCGCATCGACCTTGTCGCCGGCCAGGGCAATGTCGGCTTCGCCGCCGCGTGCAACATGGGTGTGGCGCGGGCCCGGGCAGATACGATCATGCTGCTGAACCCGGATGCCGTGATCGACCCGGGCGCGCTGGGCCGGCTTCTGGCCCTGCTGCGCGGCGGCACGGGGCAGCCCCTGCTGCTGGGCTGCATCCTGCGCAATCCCGACGGGACCGAGCAGTCGGGCTCCCGGCGCAAGGACCTGACCCTATGGACCGTGGCGGTGGAGGTGCTGCGCCTGTGGAGGCTGGCGCCCGGCCATCCCCTTCTGGCCCGCTTCAACCAGCACGAACAGCCCCTGCCCCCCGGGCCGCAGCCGGTGGCCGTCATCAGCGGCGCCTGCATGACGATGCGCACCGCCGATTTCCACGCGATCGGCGGCATGGATCCGGGCTATTTCCTGCATTTCGAGGATGTCGACTTCTGCTGGCGCTTCCGCCGCGCGGGGGGCAGCGTCGTGTTCGTGCCCGGCATCGGGGTCAAGCACTATCGCAGCACCAGCGCCGTCAGCCCGGGCTGGATCCGCCGGCACAAGATCCAGGGCATGCTGCGCTATTTCGGCAAGAAGCTGCTGGGTGCCTAGGGGCCAGGCAATGCGCGGGCAGGTCCGATGAAATTCAGCTACGAGGCGATCAGCAGCGACGGCCGCACGGTGGTGGGCGAAATCGAGGCCCCCAGCGACCGCCGCGCCCGGCGCGACCTGGCGGCGCGCGGCCTGACGCCGTTGCGCCTGGACGACGCCACCGCGGCCGCGGTTCGCGGCCGGCGCCTGTTCGCGCGGCCCGCCGCCTTGCGCGACTATGCGGGCGCATTACGCGAGTTGCACACGCTGCTGGGTGGCGGGGTCCAGCTGGCCGAGGCGGTGCCCCTGATCGCCGGGGCCGCGAGCCAGCCCCAGGTCGCCCGCGCCCTGGACGAGATGGCGACCCTGCTGCGCCGGGGCAGCCGCTTCGCCGATGCCTGCCGCGCGACGCTGCCCATGCTGCCGCCCTATGCCCATGCCCTTGTCGAGGCGGGGGAGCTGTCGGGCAAGCTGGTCCCCGCCTTGGGCGATGCGCTGGTCCAGGTCGAGCATGACCTCCAGGTGCGGGCCGAGCTGCGCTCCAGCCTGATCTACCCGGCAATCCTTGTCGCGGCGGGGCTGGCCGCCGTGGTCTTTGTCTTCCTCTATGTCGTGCCGCAGTTCCTGCCCATGTTTCGCGGCCGGATGGAGGAGCTGCCCTTCGCCAGTCGCCTGGTGTTCGACATCGGCACCCGCCTCGACGCGCATCCCTGGCTGGCGCTGGGCATCCTTGGCGCGGTGGTCGCGGCGATCGCCGCACTGGTCCGCAGCCCCACCGCGCGCGAGGCGATGGTCCAGCGTGCCGGGCGACTGCCCGTCACGGGGCGCTGGCTGGCGGAGACCGACGCGGCGCGCTGGGCCACGGTCTTTGCCCGCCTGATCGAGAACCGCGTGCCACTGCTGCGTGCGCTGGAACTGGGCCGCCAGGTGGTCCGCCTGGACAGCGCCAACGCCCAACTGGCGCAGGTGGAGCGGGCGGTGCGCAGCGGTGGCGCGCTGGCCGATGCGCTGGCCGAATACAGCGGCATGCCGGCGACGGTGATCAACCTTGTGCGCGTGGGCGAGCGTTCGGGCCGGCTGGCCGAGACGATGCGCATCGTCGCCACCACGCACGAGGGCGCGCTGCGCCAGCGCACCCGGCGCATCCTGATGGTCGTGGAACCGGCGGCGATCCTGCTGATCGGCGGCCTGATCGGCTTCGTCGCCGTCGCGATCATGTCAGCAATCACCAGCATCAATCAGATCCCGATCTGAGGAGCCTTGTCGTGACCCCCGATTCCTTTCCGCCACCCGCTGCATCCGGCCATCTGGCCCGCCTGCGGACCTGGCTTGCCCGGCGCCGCGCAGATGCCGGCCCGTTGGCCCGTCCCGGCTTCACCCTGCTCGAGATGCTGATCGTGCTGGTGCTGATCGGCCTGCTGGCGGGCCTGGTCGGGCCGCAGTTGATCAATCGACTGGATCGCTCCAAGGTCGACACGGCCAAGGTCCAGGTCAGCCAGCTGAAATCGGCGCTGGATGCCATGCGCCTGGACCTGGGCCGCTATCCCACCGCGCAGGAAGGCCTGCTGCTGCTGACGCAGCCGCCGGCCGATCCCCAGGCCAAGGCCCGCTGGCATGGCCCCTACCTGACCGGCGCGGTGCCGGTCGACCCCTGGGGCAATCCCTACCAGTATGGGCCGACCGGCCGGCCAGAGAACGGCGTGACGCTGTTCTCCTATGGCGAGGATGGACCGGCGGCGGGGCAGACCTTAACGAATGCCGTCGGCCTGCTGCCGCCCAATACCTGAACACCCATGGCCAGGCCGGCGGCAGCCCATCCCGGGTTCACCCTGCTGGAAGTGCTGCTGACGCTGGCCCTGCTGGCGGGCCTGGCCGGGCTGGTCCTGCCCAACGCGGCGCGGATGTACGACGGGGCCGTCCTGGCGCTGGGGCGGGGGGAGGTCGAGCGTCAGTTGGCGCGCCTGCCGCTGGCCGCCAGCCTGGACGGGACCGACTACACCCTGGCCCAGTTGCCCGGGCAGGTCCCGCCCCCCGGCCAGCCGGCCATCGCCCTGCGGCTGGAGCCGGGCTGGCGGGTGGAGGCGGATCCCCCCATCCGCTATCGCAATGACGGCGTGTGCTCCGGCGGCCGGCTGACCCTGTGGCGGGGCGAGGCGCGGGCCGACTACGCGCTGGACCCGCCGTTCTGCCGGCCGCGGCGCCTGGTGGCGCAATGACAGCGCGGCCTGGCTTCACGCTGCTGGAGGGGCTGGTCGCGCTGGCCATCGCCGGCGCCGTCCTGGCCGGCTTCTACCAGGCGGTGGGAACGGCCGCGCGCTCCGCCGGGCGCCTTGCGGCGCTGGTCGAGACGGCGGAGCGCCAGCGCAACGCCCTGGAACTGGCCCAGGTGGTGAACCCGATGGCCGAACCGCAGGGCCGCCTGGCGCTGGCGCGCTATGCCATCGCCTGGACCAGCCGCGCGGTCGAGGTGCCGCGCCCGGGTGCCGGGCCCGATGGCGGACCCAGCGCATTCCTGGTCGGCCTCTATCGCCTGGAACTGGAAATCGTGGAGCTGGACGGGCGGGTGGCCGACCGCATCGCCGTTGACCGGGTCGGCTGGCGCCGCATGACCGGGGCGGAGCGGACGGCCCTCACCCCCCCAGCCGACGATCAGGGGCAGATCCCGCGCTGAGCACCTGGGGCAGCCGCATCACCAGCGCGCCCAGCGACCAGACCATCATGTTCGACAAAGCCCGCGCCCCGATCGTCCGCGTCGCCTGAACCGCGCGACGCTTGCGCAGCACCGCGGGCAGGCCGGCCAGGCCCTGGCCCAGGCCACGCAGGGCGGCCCCCCCGCGCCCGCGCACGCCGTCGCGCAGCAGCAGGACCAGCGTCGCCGCGACATGCAGAACCAAGGTCGGCGCCAGCAGCGGCCCGGGCATGTCCTTGGCAAAGGTCCACAGCCGGTTGCGATAGCCCAGCCGCGTCTGGAACGCGCTGCCCCGCCCGGTGGAGGCGGAGCCGACATGGCGCACCACCGCGTCGCCCACCTGGCGGAAGCGATGGCCGGCAAGGCGCAGGCGAAAGGCCAGGTCGACATCCTCGCAATAGCAGAAGAAGTCCGCGTCGAAGCCGCCCGCCGCCAGGAAGGCGCTGCGCCGGTACAGGGCCGCCGCGGCACAGGGGGCGAATACTTCGCCCTCCGGCGGGGCATTCTCGGTCATGTGGCCGTAGCCGCCGCGATAGGGCACGCCACTCAGGTGATAGCAGTCGCCGGCGCCGTCCAGCACCGTGGGGTCGGCCGCCTGGACCTGCAGCGAGCCGAAGCCGCTGCATTCCGGGTGCAGGCGCGTCGCCTGCATCAGGGCCTCCAGCCAGCCGGGCTCGGGAAAGGCATCGGGGTTCAGCAGCGCCAGCCATTCACTGTCTGCTGCCTGCGCGGCCAGGTTGTTGGCCGCGGCAAAGCCCAGGTTGGCTCCCGCCCGGATGAGCGTGACGTTGGGTGGCAGGCCCTCGGCGGAGCCATCGGTCGAGGCATTGTCGACCACCACGACGGCACGCGGCATCACCGTCTGGCGCGCCAGATGGGCAAGGGCGGTGGCCAGGTCGGCACCACCATTGTAGTTGACCAGCACGACCGTCACGTCGCACATGCTGCGGCCATGCTCCCCTCCGCCACCCCCCTTGCTGTCGTCGGCGGCGGAGGCCGCCTGGGCCGCCACTACCTGCGCACGCTGGTCGCCCGCGGCGTGGCGCCCATCGCCGTCGTCCGCCGGGCCGAGACGGTCGCCGGCATTCCCGGCCTGGCCGAGGTGCGCGTGGCCGACCTGCGCGACGTGGAGGCGACCCGCCGCGCCCTGGCCGGCGTGCGCCACCTGGTCAGCGTGGCCCATGCGCGCTTCACTCCCACCCTCGTCGCGGCGGCGCCGGCCGACCTGCAGCGCATGGTCCTGGTCGGGTCCACGCGCAAGTTCACGCGCTGGCCCGACGACCATGGCAACGGCGTCCTGGCGGGCGAGGCGGCGTTCCTGGCCTCTGGCCGGCCGGGCATCATGCTGCATCCGACCATGATCTATGGCGGCGTGGCCGACGACAATGTCCAGCGCCTGGCCCGCCTGGTCCGGCGCGTGCCGGTCGTGCCCCTCCCCTCGGGCGGGCGGGCCCTGGTCCAGCCGATCCATGCCGACGACGTCGTCGCCTGCCTCGACGCGGCACTGGCCGGTCCGCCCCAGGCCGAGCCGCCCCTGGTCGTCGCCGGGGCCGAGGCGATGCCCTATCACGCCTTCGTCCGCGCCGTGGCACGCCATGCCGGCCGGCGCATCGCGATCATGCCCCTGCCGCTGCCGCTTCTTCTGGCGGCGGCGCCGGTCACGGCGATCGTGCCGGGCGTGCCCCGCATCCGCGCGACCGAGATCCGCCGCGTGACCGAGGACAAGGCCTTTCCCACCGACGAGATGATGGCCCGGCTGGGGGTGCGGCCGATGACCCTGGAACAGGGCCTGTCGCGCATCGCCTTCTGACGCGCTATGGTCGCGGCCGTTACGTTATCACCTAGACCCGATGTCCGCGATCCGCCTGCAGCACCTGACCATCGCCTATGACCGCCACCCCGCCGTCCATCACCTGGACGGCGTGTTCGCGGATGGCAGCCTGACGGCGATCGTGGGGCCCAATGGTGCGGGCAAGAGCACGCTGCTGAAGTGCATTGCCGGCCTGCTTCCCGCGGCGGAGGGTCACGTCGCCCTGCCCGGCCTGCGGCCGCGCCAGTTGGCCTACCTGCCCCAGCAGGCGGAAATCGACCGCAGCTTTCCCGTCAGCGTGGCCGACACCGTGATGCTGGGCGCATGGGCCCAGGTGGGGGCATTCGGCAGCGTGTCGCGGGCCTTGCGCGCCCGGGGTGCCCAGGCCTTGGCGACGGTGGGGCTGGAAGGCTTTGGCACGCGCCCCATCGGCAGCCTGTCGGTCGGTCAGTTCCAGCGCGTGCTATTCGCCCGCATGCTGCTGCAGGACGCGCCCGTGATCCTGCTGGACGAACCCTTTGCCGCCCTCGACCAGCGCACCACCACCGACCTGCTGGCCCTGGTGGAGCGGTGGCACGGCGAACGGCGCACCGTGATCGCAGTCCTGCATGACCTGGAGATGGTCCGGCGCCACTTCCCGCAGACGCTGCTGATGGCCCGCACGCCCGTTGCCTGGGGCCCCACGGCCGAGGTCCTGACGCCTGAGACGCTGGGCCGCGTGCGCCGCATGGCCGAAGCCTGGGACGACGACGCCGAACCCTGCCGCCTCAGCGCCTGAGGCATCGGGGTTCGGCTCAAGCGGCGCGCAGCGCGAGTTCCTCGCCCAGGGCCCGGGCGACGCTGGGGCGGGCCCGCTGCCGGTCGCGCCACGCGACCAGGACGGGCCAGGGCGACAGGTCGACACCGGCGGGATCGGCCCAGTTGAAGGTGGTAACCAGATAGGCATCCGCCACGGTGAAACCCTCCCCCACCAGATAGTCGCGCCCCTCCAGATGGCGGGACAGCCGGTCATAGCGCAGCGGCAGCAGCGACCGGGCAAAGGCCTTGGCCTCCGGCGGCGATGCCGGGTTGAAGATCATCGCAAAGACCGCCTTGTGCACCTCCGTCGCGATGAAGTTCAGCCACTGGTGCAGGCGGGCGCGGTCCAGCGTGCCCGAAGCCGGCGCCAGGCCCGCCTGCGGCGCCTGGTCCGCCAGGTACTGCAGGATGGCCGTGCCCTCGGTCAGGATGTCGCCCTCTCCGGTGACCAGGGCGGGGACCTGGCCCGTGGGGTTCACCCGGCGGAAATCCTCCCCGTCGCGGGTCAGCTTTGTCGACAGCACGACTTCGTGGAATCGCGCCTCCAGACCGGTTTCATGGATCGCGATCCGCGTCGCCATCGAGCACGAAAGCGGCGCGAAATAGATGTCGAGCATGGTCAAGATCCCTCTCGGCGTTGGCACAGGGGCCACCCGGCGCTATATCTGTACCGTCTCGCACAGAAGTAGACAGGTCAAGAGATTTATGCAGAACGGTACAAAACGCGCCAAGGGCCGGCCCCCGTCCTATGACCGGGCCGTGGCGCGGGCTGCGATCCGCGACGCATTCTGGGACCGGGGTCTGGCTGCGACGTCGCTGGACGACCTGGTGGCCGCCACGGCCATGAACCGCCCCAGCCTCTACAATGCCTTCGGCGACAAGAAGACGATGTATCTGGGCGCCATCGCCGCCGTGGCCGAGGAGATGGCGCACGGCCTCCAGGCGGCCCTGGCATTGCCACGCCTGGCTGCGGCGCTGGACGCATTCTACCTGGGGGCGATCGGCGCCTATGTGGCGGGGGGGCATGGCCCGCGCGGCTGCCTGATCCTGTGCACCGCCGCGACAGAAGCCGTCGCCGATGCCGATGTGCGCCAGGCCGTGGCGGGGACCATCGCCTATGTCGACGCCGCGCTGTCCGACCGCCTGGCCCAGGCGGTCGTGGACGGGGACCTGCCCCCCGGCGCGCCGGTTCAGGCCTGCGCCCGTATGGCCGGCGCCCTGCTGCACAGCCTGGCGATCCGCGCCCGATCCGGCACGGCACGCACCGAGCTGGAAGCCCTGGCCCGCGAGGGCGTGGCCTTGCTGCTGGCCGGTGCGGCTGGGCCGCCTCAGGCGCGGTCGGGCGGGATCGAGTAGGTGCCGGTGGCATGGGCCACCAGGTCGTCATCCTCGCCCTCGCTGAACATGGCGATCTCGCCGATGGCCAGGCGGCGGCCCAGCTTCAGCAGGCGCACGTCGGCCAGCACGTCCTTCTGTGCCGGCTTGCGCAGGAAGTTGATGTTGAGATTGGTCGTCACCGCCAGCGGCACAGGCCCGATCATGGCCAGCACGGCGTAGTAGAGGGCCGCATCCGCCAGCGTCATCAGCGCCGGGCCCGAGATCGTGCCCCCGGCCCGCAGGTGACGGTCGTGATAGGGCAGCCGGCACAGCGCGCCCATGGGCCGGATCGATTCGATGATCACCTGGCCATCCATCTGCGGGTACTCACGCGCGATCAGTGCGCGCAGCGCGTCCAGGCTCATGCGGCATGCCGTCATTCCGTCGTCCCCCGTTCCAAGATCGTTGCCCCAGCGGCCGCGCCGTCCCCCTCCGCCCACAGCCGGCCCAGTGCCAGCACCGCCGGCGACAGGCGCGCCTCCTCCTCCGCCAGGACGGCGTGGAAAGCCCGCACCTTGAGCGCCAGGACCTGCGCCGGCGGGGGCGCATCCGGGGCCGCGGCGTCGCAGATCAGGTCGATCATCCGCTCCGCCGCCTGCATCCGACCCAGCAGGTAGTCCTGTTCGCGGTCGGCGCGGGAGAAGAAGCCGGCAAAGGCCCGCAGCCGGGCGCTGCGCAGGCGCACAGGCGCGCCATGGCCACGCAGCACCGCCGCATCCAGTGGGCTGATCCGGTCGATCTTGATCTCGTTGAACTCGTCCAGTTCGCGCCAGCCGCTGGAGGCGAAGATCAGCACGTCCCAGAACGGGAAGCCCAGATAGGCGATGCGCAGGGCATGAGCGGCCGCCGCCAGGCCCGGCTCGGCGCCCTGTACGGCCAGGGCCGCGTCCACCCGCGCATCGAGCGCGCCCAGCCCCAGGCCCGCCCGCACGCGCTCCAGCAGGGCGGCGCGGGCGTCGCCCGTCGCCGCGGCAACCGCCCGGACCGCGTCCGAGCCGGGCAGCGCCGCCTCGATCGTGCGGACCGATTCCAGCGCCTCGTACAGGGCGCGCTTGATCGTATCCAGGTCGGTCGCCGCGAAGGGACAGGCGGGCCCCAGCCTGGCATAGAGCAGGTTGAGCTCGCGCAGCAGGAAGCTGAGCCGGCGCCGCCTGTAGGTCACGTCATAGTCGGCCAGGGTGCGCGCCCACGCGGCATCGGCGTCCTCGACCTCGATCGGTGTCTCGGCTCCGTCCGACCGCGGCAGGCCCAGCGCCTCCCAGGTGTCGGCCAGGCGCAGCCGGGCATAGGCCTCGAAGGCAAAGCCCGCGCTGCGCGCGGCCAGCGTCTCGGCCTTCCGCCGCCAATGGCCCAGCGTAGCGGCGTCATAGCGGCCCCGCGGCCACCAGCCCAGGACGTCCGTCACGTGCTGGGCGATGCGCGGCCGCGCGGCCTCGACCACGCCGGCCAGGCGGCGGACCAGCGCGTTCTGCTCCTCCACGGCCTGCAGCGCCGTGCCCACGGGCTGCTGTCGCGGCAGGTCGGACAGCGCGCCGAACAGCACGCTGGCAAAGCCGGGCAGGCCCGCATGGCGCCGGCCCCACTCGTGCGGGTCCGGCTCGATATAGACGACGCGGCGGTCGATCTGGCGATAGGCGGGCTGGCGGCCGATCACGGCCAGGGCCTCGCCGAACGGCTTGTTGTTGAGGACACCCCCGTCGATGAAGGGGATGCGCGCCACATCGTCCGCGGCACCGGCATAGGCGGCCATGGTGGTCGCCAGGAAGCGCGGGCGGTCGCGCCAGGGGGCGCCCTGCTCGGCGGCGACGGCCTCCACCTCGGCGATGGTCGCGGGCGGAAAGGCACCGGGAAAGCACGACGTGGCGCGTGCGGCGAACACCAGGCCGGCCAGCGCCCCGTCGTCGAAGTCGCTCTCGACCGGGCCAAGGGGCGCCGCCCGATAGGACATGGCCAGGACGTGGCGATGCTCGCGCTCCACGACATGGGGCGGGTCGTGGCCGGCCAGCACCGTGTCGCGCCCCCAGAAGTCGGTGACCGTCACGAACAGGCGCAGCGGCAGGCCCGCCGGCACCAGCGAGGCATCGTCCCGCGCCGTCGTCCCCATGGCACGTGCCGCCCGCAACAGGGTGGCCGACAGCTTGGGCCCGTCGAACGGCGGCTCGAACCAGCGCGAGCGCAGGAACAGCGACAGCTTGGCCTTGGCCTCGTCGTCGAGCATGCCGTCGGGCGCGCGCGTCGCCGCCAGCCACAGCAACGGCCGCATGAAGGCCTTGCTCCACGGCCCTGCGCGGCGTTCCTCGGCCAGCAGGTAGGTGACGTCGGCCTGGTCGAGCCACAGCGCGGTCAGCGGATCGAGGGACAGGTCATGGGCCAGGGCACGCGCCAGGAGAAGGCCGTTGATGCCCCCGGCCGAGGCTCCGGCAATGACGTCGACCACCACGCGCAGGCGGGCTTCCCGCCCCGCCGCCACCAGGGCATCGCGATAGACGCGCTCGGTCTCGCCCAGGTGCTCCGGCGCCTCGTCCGCGTGGACATGGAGCGCGCGGCTGGCGCGGGCGGCGGCCAGGATTTCCCGCGTGACGCCATGCATGTAGACGGCCATGGACGCACCGCCATAGCAGACGAGCGCCACCCGCAATTCCTTCTCGCGCACGCGCAACCCTCCCGCGGCGGATCCTAAGGCCAGGATGCGGAGAAGCTGGCCAGAAAATCCGCGATCTGGTGAACTTGCGCGATGAGCCACGATCATTCCCACGCACACGATGCCGAGGAACGCGACACCGCACTGCGCGTGAAGGCGATCGAGGGGCTGCTGGTCGCCAAGGGGATCGTCGATCCCGCGGCGCTGGACGCCTTTGTCGAGACCTATGAGCGCCGGATCGGCCCGCGCAACGGCGCCGCGGTCGTCGCCCGGGCCTGGACCGATCCCGCCTTCCACGCGCGCCTGATGGCCGATGCGACGGCCGCCATCGCCGAGCTTGGCTTCCAGGGGATGGAGGGCGAGCACATGCGCGTGGTCGAGAACAGCGATGACGTGCACAACATGATCGTCTGCACCCTGTGCTCCTGCTATCCCTGGCCGGTCCTGGGCCTGCCGCCGACCTGGTACAAGAGTGCGGCCTATCGCGCCCGCGTCGTGCGCGAACCCCGTGCCGTGCTGGCCGAGTTCGGGGTGCACCTGCCGGCTGGCACTGCGGTGCGGGTGTGGGACAGCAATGCCGACCAGCGCTACATGGTCCTGCCCCGCCGCCCGTCGGGCACCGACGGGCTGGACGCCGCCGCCCTTGCCGCCTTGGTCACGCGCGACGGCATGATCGGCACCGCCCTGGTCTGACCCGTAACCGTTTCGACCCGACGCGCGAAGGAACACGACATGGACGGCGTGCACGACATGGGCGGGATGCATGGCTTTGGCGCCGTCGCGCCCGACGCGGACGAGACGGTGTTCCACGCCGCGTGGGAAGGGCGCGTGTTCGCGATGAACATGCTGTCCGGCTTTGTCGTGCCGTCCAGCGCCGACCAGTTCCGCCGCACCCTGGAACGGATGCCTCCAGCCGCCTACCTGGCCGCCAGCTATTACGAGAAGTGGCTGGCCGGCCTGACCGCGCGGCTGCTGGAAGCGGGCGCGGTGACGGAGGAGGAACTGGCTGATGGCCAGCCGCGCCAGGCCCTTCCCCCTGCCCTGGCCGGACGGCCGGCAGGACCGGCGGCCGCGGTGCCGGCCGTCGTGGCCGGCGGCGCGTCGCAGGCGGCGCCAGGTTCCGTGCCCGCGCGCTTCAAGGCGGGCGACCGGGTCCTGACCCGCAGCACCATGGGCTATGGCCACAACCGCCTGCCGCGCTATGCCCGCGGCCGGGTGGGAACGGTGGAGCGGGTGCTGGGCACCTACCTGCTGGCCGATGCCCATGCCGAAGGGGAGGATCGCCCCGAATGGTCCTACACGGTCGTGTTCGCGGCGCCCGACCTGTGGGGGGCGGAGGCCGATCCGCGCGACAGCCTGACCCTGGACCTGTGGGACAGCTATCTGGAGCCGGCCCCTTGACCGATGGCCACGACGACCTGGCTGTCCTGCCCGCGGAGCGCGTCTTTGCCGAGCCGTGGGAAGCCCGCATCTTCGCGATCGTCGTGGCGCTCAGCCGCCAGGGCCGCTTTCCCTGGGTCGACTTCCACACCCGCCTGGCGGCCGAGATCGCGGCCGAACCGGACCAGGCCTATTACGAATCCTGGCTGCACGCGGCGGAGGACCTGCTCGCCTCCCTGGCTCTGCTGAGCCACGCCGAGACCGACGCCGAAGTCGCCCGCCTGCGCCCCGACGACCGCACCATCCGCTTGCGGTGACCAGAGCGAAATGGAGGACCAGCACCTGACCAGCGTGATCCGGGGTGCCCTGCCCCCTTGTGGGGGAGGGCTTCGGCGATGACCCTGCGACTGCCCTGGAACGAGCGGAACGGGCGGTTCTCGGGCCTGAAGGCAGCGACGTTCGCCGCGCTGTTCCTGCCGGCCCTGTGGGTCGCCTGGCAATACCAGCAGGGCATGCTGGGCGCCCGCCCGCTGGACGAGGCGATCCACCAGACGGGATCGTGGACGATCCGCCTGCTGTTCGTGTCCCTGGCGGTGACGCCGCTGCGGCCGCTCTGGCGCATGCCCCGGCTGCTGGTGCTGCGGCGCATGCTGGGGGTCGCGGCCTTTGCTTATGGCCTGCTGCACCTGGCGCTCTATGCGATCGACCAGTCGCTGGACCTTGTCCGCATCGCGGTGGAGATCGTCTCCCGCATCTACCTGACCATCGGCTTCGTGGCCCTGCTGGGCCTGGCGATCCTGGCCGCCACCTCGACCGACGCGCAGATCCGCCGGCTGGGGCCGCAGCGCTGGGGCAGGCTGCATGCCCTGGTCTATCCCATCGGCGTCCTTGCGCTGGTCCACCACTACATGCAGGCCAAGATCGACGTGGCCGAGCCCCTGGTCATGACGGGCCTGTTCGTCTGGTTGATGGCCTGGCGCTTCCTGCCTCGGGCGAAGGACAGCCTGGGCGCGCTGCTGGTCCTGGCCGCCCTGTGCACCATCGCGACGGCGCTGGGCGAAGGGGCCTATTTCATGTGGAAGGCGAACGCCCCGCTGGACCGCGTCCTGGCCGCCAACTGGTCCTGGGCCGGCACGATCCGGCCGGCCTGGGTCGTGGGCGGCATCCTGGCTGCCGTCCTGGCGATCGCCGGGGCGCGGCGCGTCAGCTCAGGCGTTCGATCAGGCGGTCCACGAATTCCGGCACGATCCTCGACGCCGGACCGTTGACCTGCTCCGCGAACATGCTGGCGCCGTCGGACGGTTCCAGGTTCAGTTCGACCGTGTGCGCCCGCTTCTTCATGCGAACCTGCGCGACGAAGCCCGCCGCGGGGTAGACCACGCCCGACGTCCCGATGGACACGAACAGGTCGCACGCGGCCAGCGCATCGTGGATGCGCTCCATGTGATAGGGAATCTCCCCGAACCAGACGACGTCGGGGCGCAGCTGCCCGACGGTGCCACAATTGGGGCAGTGCAGGCCGGTGGTGATGTCCTCGTCCCAGGGCCGCACGTCGGCGCAGATGTTGCAGCGAACCTTGCCCGTCTCGCCGTGCATGTGGATCAGGTTGCGGGTTCCCGCCTTCTCGTGCAGGCCGTCGACGTTCTGCGTCACGACCAGCACCTCCCCCGGCCAGAACTGCTCCAGCCGCGCCAGCGCGTGGTGCGCCGCGTTGGGAACGGCGTCGCGCACGATCAGGCGGCGCTCGTTGTGGAAGTCCAGGACATAATCGGGATCGCGGGCAAAGCCCTCTGGCGTCGCCACGTCCTCCAGCCGGACCTTGGTCCACAGCCCGTCCTTGTCGCGGAAGGTGCCAAGCCCCGATTCGGCGGAGATGCCCGCGCCGGTCAGGATCACGATGCGTTGCGGCAAGGTCGCCATGCCAGTCCCGTCCCTGGAAGCCCTGTCGGTCAGTCGTCCGATTCTAGCCGGAAATCGCCGTCGTCCGCCTCTCCCGCGTCCTCGGCCAGATCGAAGCTGGCCTCGATCCTGTAGATCGCGGGACCGGAGCCGAGATGGCTGGAATAGAGGTGGAACTGCCGCACCGTCCACGGCTCGCTGCCCATCAGGGCATGGTCGGCCAGCCAGGCCCCCAGGCGCGGGCCAGGATCGGCCTTCAGCCAAGCCAGGGTGACGTGCGGCGCGAACTTGCGCTCCTCGATGGCGATGCCGGTGCGGCGCAGGGCGGTGGCGATGCGCTCCTGCAACTGCATCAGGGCGGCGCTGTCGCGCACGCCTGCCCACAGGACATTGGGGCGCGTGCCCTGCGCAAAGGTGCCAACGCCATGCAGCGCCAGATCGAACGGCTCGCCCCAGACGCGGTCCAGGGCCTCGCACGCATCATTGGCCGCGGCGCCGTCGACCTCGCCGATGAAGGCAAGTGTCAGGTGCATGGAATCGGGCGCCACCCAGCGCGCCTCCGGCACGCCGCCCGCAGCCAGCGCCAGCCGCTGGCACAGCTCGGGGGGCAGGGACAGGCCAACGAACAGACGCATGATGATCACCAATGGTCCCGCCCAGGACGACGGGACAGGTCGCAGCCATGAGCCCTCCCCCATCCTTCGGACGGGGGAGGGAGATGCTCACGGACAGGGGTTGGAGTGCATCCTGTGCACGGCCTCGATCTCCTCGATCACGGCGTCGCTGAGCGTCACGTCGACCGAGCCGATGTTGATCGCCAGCTGCTCCACGGTCGTGGCACCGATGATGTTGGAGCCCAGGAACGGCCTGCTGTTGATATAGGCCAGCGCCATCTGGCTGGGGTCCAGGCCGTGCTTGCGCGCGATCCCCACATACTTGTCGATCGCCACCTCGCCATGCGGCGTCAGGTACCGGGTGAAGCGCGTAAAGATCGACATGCGCGCCCCCTCCGGCCGCGCACCGTTCATGTACTTGCCGCTGAGCGCGCCCATCGCCAGCGGCGAATAGGCCAGCAGCTCCACGCCCTCGCGGTGGGCATACTCGGCCAGGCCGATCTCGAACGAACGGTTGACCAGGCTGTACGGGTTCTGGATCGAGACGATGCGTGGGGCCCCGTCGCGCGCCGCCTGCAGGTAGCGCTCGACGCCCCAGGGCGTCTCGTTCGACACGCCGATATGGCGGACCTTGCCCTCCGCCACCAGCTTGCCCAGGGCGTCCAGCGTCTCCTCGATGGGGATGGCGCCCGAATCGTCGCGGTGGACATAGCCCAGGCGGCCGAAATTGTTGACGCCGCGCTCTGGCCAATGGACCTGGTAAAGGTCGATCACGTCGGTGTTCAGGCGCTGCAGGCTGGCCTCCACCGCCAGGCGGATCTGCGCCTCGTTCAGGCGGCTGCCCCCGCGGATATGGGCGGTGCCGGGGCCGGCCACCTTGGTCGCGATGATGACCTTGTCCCGGTTCTGCCGCGCCTTAAGCCAGGTGCCGATATAGGCTTCCGTCCGGCCCTGGGTTTCCGGCTTGGGCGGCACGGGGTACATCTCGGCCGCGTCCAGGAAGTTGACGCCGTGGTCCCAGGCATAGTCGAGCTGCGCGTGCGCCTCCGCCTCGGTGTTCTGCTCACCCCAGGTCATCGTCCCCAGGCAGATCGTGGAGACGTTCAGGTCGCTATGCCCCAGGCGCTTGTATTGCATGCGTGCTCCCCATCGCGGCGGTCCCCTGCCGCCCAGGGCGCCACACCTAGCACGCAGCCCCGCCCAGTCCCAAGCCGGTCGCTCGGGGAGGATCGGTTCAATTGTCCACCCTCATCCTGAGGTGCCCCGAAGGGGCCTCGAAGGATGAGGGTGGGAATTAACGTTCAGTTGTTGAGGAAGCCGACAAGCTCCTTGGTCCGGGCCATGATCGGCTGGGACAGGGCGCAGGCGCGCTCGCCGCCATCCTTCAGGACGGCGTCGATCTGGGCGGGATCGGCCAGCAGGCGCCGCATCTCGGCCGTGATCGGCGACAGGTGGGCCACCGCCACGTCCGTCAGCGCGGTCTTGAACTCCGAGAACTGGCGGCCGGCAAATTCCGCGACGACCTCGTCCGGCGTCCGGTCGGCCAGGGCGGCATAGATGCCGATCAGGTTGTCCGCTTCCGGCCGCTTCTCCGCATCCTCGACACTGTCGGGCATGGGCAGGGGATCGGTCTTGGCCCGGCGCACCTTCTGCGCGATCTGGTCGGCGTCGTCGGTCAGGTTGATGCGGCTGGCGTCGGAGGCGTCCGACTTGCTCATCTTCTTGGTGCCGTCGCGCAAGGACATGACGCGCGTGGCGGTGCCCAGGATCTGCGGCTCCGGCAGCGGGAAGAAGGCCTGGCCGAAATCGTTGTTGAACTTCTGCGCAATGTCGCGGGCCAGTTCCAGGTGCTGCTTCTGGTCCTCGCCCACCGGCACGTGCGTCGCGTGATAGACCAAAATGTCCGCCGCCATCAGGTTGGGATAGGCGAACAGGCCGACACTGGCGTTTTCCCGGTCCTTGCCCGCCTTGTCCTTGAACTGGGTCATGCGGTTGAGCCAGCCCATGCGGGCGACGCAGTTCAGCACCCAGGCCAGTTCCGCATGGTTGGGATTGCGCGACTGGTTGAACAGGATCGACTGCTTCGGGTCGATGCCAGCCGCGATCAGGCACGCCGCCACCTCGCGCGTGTGCTTGGTCAGCTCCGCCGGGTCCTGCCACAGCGTGATCGCGTGGAGGTCCACCACGCAGAATACGCATTCGAAATCGGGCTGCAGGCGCACCCAGTTGCGAATGGCGCCCAGGTAATTGCCCAGATGCAGGTTTCCGGTGGGCTGCACGCCCGAGAAGATGCGCCGTGCGAAGGTCATGGGCGCGGCGTATCCCATGCGCGCCGGAAGCGGTCAATGGGCCGCTTGCGGCAACCGCTCAGCCCCGGCGCAGCAGGGCCTTCACCTCGGCCACGCGATAGGCATCGACCAGGCGCCCGATCAGCAGGAACGCCGCGAACCCGCCCAGGCAGATGATGGCCAGCGCCGCCAGGCGCAGGTGCAGGCCCTGTGCCAGCCAGGGCAGCAGGAGGTCACGCAGCGCCAGCAGGCCGCCCCCCATGGCCAGGCTGGCCAGCAGCATGCGTGGCAGGCGCCGCTTCAGCCGCGCATCCGCCCGGAAATGCCCGCGCCGGACCAGCAGGACTGCCAGGATGCCGGCATTGGCCCAGGCCGCGAGCGCCGTCGCCAGGGCCAGGCCGACATGGGCCAGCGGGCCCATCAGGGCCAGGGTCAGGCCCAGGTTGATGACGATGGTCGCCAGTGCGACGCGCAGCGGCGTGCCCGTGTCCTTGCGCGCATGAAAGCCGGGTGTCAGCGCCCGGATCGCGACATAGGCCGGCAGGCCGATGGCATAGGCCGCCAGCGCCATGGCCGTCGCCTGGACGTCGGTGCCGTCGAACGCCCCGCGCTCGAACAGGACGCCGATGAAGACGTCCGGCACGGCGATGAAGGCCGTCGCCGCCGGCAGGGTCAGCAGCAGCGCCATCTCCAGCGCGCGGTTCTGCGTCTCGACCGCCTCGGCCTCGTGCCCCTGCGCCAGGCCGCGCGCCATGGTGGACAGCAGGGCGGTGCCGACTGCGACGCCCACGATCCCCAGCGGCAACTGGTTCAGCCGGTCGGCATAGAACAGGTAGGACACCGCCCCCGTGCCCAGCAGGCTGGCGACGATGGTGTTCACCACGACGTTGATCTGCATGGCCCCGGCGCCCACCACGGCCGGCCCCATCAGGCGCAGCAGCTCCCGCACGCGGGGGCTCAGGCGGGGCAGGCGCAGGCGCAGGGACAGGCCCGCGCGGCCGGCAGAGATCGCCAGCCACAGGAATTGCGCCATGCCGGCGATGGTGATCGCGATCGCCTGGGTATAGGCCGGATCCAGCGCCCGCGCCGGCCCCACCAGGCCCGCGATCAGCACGACGTTCAGCAGGATCGGCGTCGCCGCCGGCGGGCCGAAGCGGCGATGCGCGTTGAGCAGCGCCCCGAACAGCGAGGCCAAGCTGATGAACAGCAGGTAGGGAAAGGTCAGCTGCGTCAGCTCGACCGCCAGGGCGAACTGCGCGGGGTCCGCGCGAAAGCCAGGCGCCAGGCCCGCCATCAGCACCGGCATGGCCAGCACCGCCACCACGCACAGCACGACCAGCGCCGCCGTCAGGACGGCCAGCGCATCCTCCGCGAAGTCCTGCGCCGCCTTCAGGCCACCCGGCCCCACCAGCCGCCCGGCATAAAGGGGGACGAACGCGGCATTGAACGCCCCTTCCGCGAACAGCGCGCGGAACAGGTTGGGCAGGCGAAAGGCCACGAAGAACGCATCGGCGACCGGTCCGGCGCCCAGTACGGCGGCAAACAGCACGTCGCGCACGAAGCCCAGCACGCGGCTGATCAGCGTGAACCCGCCAATGGTCAGGACAGCACGGAACATCGCCCAACAAGGAGCGACTCGCGCCCCTTCGGCAAGAGCCTGCGTCCGCGCGCCGCGCAATCATCCTCCCTCCCCCGCCCTGCGGGACGGGAGAGGGTTCTTCCGGACGCACGCTTTGAAGGATTGCGAGCGAAGCAACCGCAGCGTCGCGCCATACTGAACGGCAGTGCAGGCGTGACGGAGGACATTCGATGGCGTCCCGACACATGTCCCTGGCGGTGCTGGTCCAGGGCACGGGGCCGCATCCGCATTCCTGGGCGCAGGCGGGTACTGCGCGCGATCCCTCGACGGACATCACCTTCTATCAGGATCTGGCGCGCACGGCGGAGCGCGCCTGCTTCGACCTGTTCTTCGTGGCCGACACGCCGGCCGCGCGCTGCGAGGACCTGGAGGCGTGGAGCCGCTGGCCCATGTACATGAACGTGCTGGAGCCGCTGACCCTGTTGGCGGCCGTCGCCGGGGTGACCAGCCACATCGGCCTGGGCGCCACCGCCTCCACCAGCTTCTTCGAGCCCTACAACCTGGCGCGGCAGTTCGCCTCGCTCGACCATATCAGCAACGGGCGGGCGGCCTGGAACGTCGTCACCTCCGCCAACGACTATGCCGCGCGCAATTTCGGGCTGGATCACCTGCCGCCGCATGCCGACCGCTATGTGCGCGCCCGCGAGTTCGTGGAGGTGGTGAGCGCGCTGTGGGACACCTATGACGACGATGCCTTCGTCCGCGACACGGCCAGCGGCCGCTACTTCCTGCCCGAACGGCTGCACGTCCTGAAGCATAAGGGCGCGCATTTCCGGGTGAACGGCGCGCTCAACATCGCGCGGCCCATCCAGGGCCGACCCGTCATCATCCAGGCCGGCGCCTCCGACACCGGCCGTGACTTCGCCGCGCAATATGCCGAAGTCGTCTTCCTGTCCGAGCCGGAGCGCGGCCGCGCGAAAGCCGCCTATGACGACCTGAAGGGGCGCATGGCGAAGTACGGCCGCACCCCCGACCAGCTCAGGATCCTGGCCGGCATGACCGTCGTCCTGGGCGCCACCAGGGCAGAGGCCGAGGCCAGACACAGGGCGATGCAGGACGCGATCCACCCCGCCGTCGGCCTGATGCGCGTCGCCCAGGATCTTGAGGCCGACCTGACGGGCCTTGACTTCGACAAGCCCATCCCGCCGGAGCGGGTGCCGGCGACGTCGAACCATCACAAGGCCTATGCCGACCTGATCCGCGGCATGATCGCGGAGGGCCTGACGTTGCGCGAAATCTGCCAGCGCTACGAGCGCGGCAACGTCACCCTGTGCTGCACAGCGCACGAGACCGCCGACCTGATGCAGGACTGGCTGGAAGCGGGCGCCTGCGACGGCTTCATGCTGATCTTCAACACCATGCCGGAGGGTCTGGACGACTTCGCGGCGGATGTCGTCCCCGAACTCCAGCGCCGCGGCCTCTTCCGCACCCGCTACCCCGGCACAACCCTGCGCGACACGCTGGGCCTCGCCCGCCCGGACAGCCGCTACGCCCCGATGCCGTTGAAGGCGGCGGGGGAGTAGGTGAAGGCGATCGGCCCCCCTGCTCCACGTCCGTCCTCACCTTGTGTGGGGGACCAACGGACTGACCGTAACGTCGGCGGAACCGTTGGTTCGTCACACCGGTTCGGTCAGCGGCACGCGGAGCAGGCAGTTGAACTCCCGCGTGAAGTCGACCGACACCCTGGCATGGACGCGGCCCTGCTTGTCGAAGAAGCGCGCGGCCTGTCGCGGGAACACCCCCTCGTGCCAAATATTGGGGTGGATGTAGAGGCCGCAGGAGCCGTCGAACCAGAAGGCAACGAAATCCTCCGGCGTCACGTCGTCACCGGGCAGGGCGAGCGGCACGACGAAGGGCTTGCCATCCAGCGGAAAGAACATCTGCCCGCCATCGGGGTGGTAGTTGGCGTGCCAGATCAGCACCTGCTCCGGCCCCTCCGCCGGGATGGTGGCGGCGGGCGTGCCGGGCTCCGCCGCCCAGCCCAGCAGGTAGTGGCCGCCGACCGCCTCGTTCCGGCCATGGAGCACGTTGCCCTGCCAGTCGCAGGCGAAGACGCCTTCGGTCGTGCCGCCTTCGTCGCCGGAATCGGTGTCGACGGGGCGCCAGCCCTGCGCCGGCCAGCGGACGATCTCCACCCTCTGCGCGGCGGCGTCGGGCACCAGGCAGCCATAGCCCTTCAGCGTCGCGTCCGTGGCCCTGACCGGGCGCGCCGTGATGCGGCGCAGCCCCTGCGGCACGACGGGGTTCAGATAGTCGGGCGCCGTCGCCAATCCCTGGTCCATGCCGCTTGTCCCCTCCCGCGTTTCATATCGGACCGTGGAGTCTAGGGACGGCCGATGACGCCTTTGCGTCAGCCGGCAGCGCTCCGCCGGCGCCGACGCACCGGCGCCTCCTCCTCCGCCTTCTCCACGTGGTGGGCCGGCACCAGGGCCTGCATCAGGCGGCGCTCGATCGCCTTGAGCTTGGACGCATGGCTGATGCGGTGGCCGGTGAAGTCCGAGACATAGAAGGTGTCGACCGCCCGCGCGCCATAGGTCGCGATATGGGCCGAGGCGATGGTCAGGTTCAGCTCGAACAGCGCGCGCGTCAGCTCGAACAGGATGCCCGGGCGGTCGCGACCGTGCACCTCGACCACGGTGAAGCGGTCGGAGGCGGTATTGTCGATCAGGACGCGGGGCACGACCTCGAAATGCTGCATCCGCTTGGAGCCGAAGGCGGGCTGCTTGGCCAACGCCTCCCGGGGGATCAGGCGGCCGGACAGGACCTGGTCGATCGTGGTGGACAGGCGCGCCAGACGGTCAAAGGCATGGCCCTCGCTGTCCTGGATCCAGAACACGTCCAGCGCCATCGAATCGGCCGTCGTGTTGATCTTGGCGTCGACGATGGACGCGCCCACCACGGCCATCGCCCCCGTCACCCGCGCGAACAGGCCGGGATGATCGGCGGTGTAGAGCGTCACCTCCGTCACCGAGCGGAACCGGTCGACGCGCGGCACCAGGGTCAGCGGCGCCTCGTGCAGGTCGGCCTCGCGGATCAGCCGGGCATGGCGCTCCAGCGCGTCGACATCGTCCGACAGCCAATATGGGTCATAGTGGCGTTTCAGATAGGCCTGGCGCTCGCCCTCGGGCCAGTCCGCCAGACGCAGGGCCAGCGCCTCCTTCGCCTGCTGCACCCGGGTCGCGCGGCCCTCGGTCGCCTGGCCGCCCAGCAGCACGTCCTCCGCCGCGGCATAGAGCGTGCGCAGCAGCTGGCCCTTCCAGCCGTTCCACACGCCCGGCCCCACGGCGCGGATGTCGGCCGCCGTCAGGATCAGGAGCATGCGCAGGAACTCGGGGCTTTGCACCTGGTCCGCGAACTGCTCGACGGTCTTGGGGTCGGACACGTCACGCTTGAAGGCGGTATCGCTCATCAACAGGTGATGGCGCACCAGCCAGGCCACCATCTCCGTTTCCGCCTCGGTGAGGCCCAGGCGCGGGCACAGGCGGTCGGCGATCTCGGCCCCCACCACGGAGTGATCGCGGCCGCGCCCCTTGGCGATGTCGTGGAGCAGCACGGCGACATAGAGCGCGCGCCGGGAGACGACCTTGCCGAACAATTCCGAGGCAAGCGGCAATTCGTCCTTCAACTCGCCGCGCTCGATCTGCGACAGGATGCCGATCGCCCGGATCGTATGCTCGTCCACCGTGTAGTGGTGGTACATGTCGTACTGCATCTGGGCGACGACGCGGCCAAAATCGGGCACGAAACGGCCGAACACGCCGGCCTCGTTCATCAGGCGCAGCGTCGCTTCCGACCCGTCCCGCGCGGTCAGGATGTCCAGGAACAGGGCGTTCGCCTCGGGGTCCGCGCGCACGCCGGCATCGATCCGCTTCAGGTTGCGGGTGATCATGCCCAGCGTGCGGGGATGAATGTCGCAGCCGTGACGCTGGGCCGTGTGGAACACACGGATCATCTCGCGCGGGTTGTCCTCGAACAGCGTCGGGCTGGGGGCGGCCAGGCGGTCGGCGTCCAGGGTGAACCCATCCAAATGGCTCCGCCGGCGGAAGGCCCGCATCAGCTTCAGCCGCGGCTTCTTCTTGAGCAGTTCGGCCAGGTCGGCGGAGAAGATGCGGGTCAGCGCGCCCACATCCTTGGCCACCAGGAAATAGTGCTTCATGAAGCGCTCGACGCCACGCGTGCCCGCATGGTCGGTATAGCCCAGCCGGCGCGACAGTTCCGGCTGAACGTCGAAGGTCAGGCGCTCCTCCGCCCGGCCCGCCAGGAAGTGCAGGTGGCAGCGCACGTCCCACAGGAAGGATTCGGCGCGGTTGAACTTCTTGTGCTCCGCCGGCGTCAGGATGCCCCGGCGCACCAGTTCGGACGTATCCTCGACCGCATAGACGTGCTTGGCGATCCACCACAGGGTGTGCAGGTCGCGCAGGCCCCCCTTCCCTTCCTTCAGGTTGGGCTCGACGACATAGCGGGTGTCGCCCTGGCGGCGGTGGCGCTCGTCGCGCTCGGCCAGCTTGGCGGCGACGAAGCCGGCGCTGTGCGCCTCGCCCTGCAGCTCGCGCCGGAAGCGGGTCTTCAGGTCGTCATAGAGCGCGCGATCGCCCCAGACCCAGCGCGCCTCCAGCGTCGCCGTGCGGATCGTCGTGTCGGTCAGGCTCAGGCGCAGCGCCTCGTCCACGCTGCGGGTGGAATGCCCGACCTTCAGCCCCAGGTCCCACAGGGCATAGAGCATGGCTTCGGCCACCTGCTCGCACCAGGGCGTCTGCTTCCAGGGCACCAGGAACAGCAGGTCGACATCGGAAAAGGGAGCCAGTTCGCCTCGGCCATAGCCGCCCAGCGCCACCAGGGCGACGCGCTCGCCCTTGGTCGGGTTGTCGGCGGGATAGAGGTGCTGGACGGTGAAGTCGTAGAGGATGCGGATCGTCTGGTCCATGACATAGGACAGGCTGCGCGCCACGTCGCGGCCGTCCGTGCCGGCGTTCAGGCGGGCTTGCGCCTCGGCACGGCCATCCAGCAGCGCCTGCTTCAGGCGCTTCACGACCCCGTTGCGCAGAGTCTGGGTATCGGGCGCAACCTCTTGCAGCGCGTCGATCTCCTTCAGCAGCCGCGCGCGATCGATCAGCGCGCGCGGGTTTCTCACCGAATCCATGTCCTGGGCTCCCTCGCCCATTATCGTACAGCAATCGAATAGCGTGCTGGGATGTCGGTTTCCTTAAGGCGCGATGCAATGAATTCAGGCCAGCCATACGCAACAGGGACGAGCGCGCTCGTCATCCGGGCTGCCGCTGTGGCCGATGTGGCACGCCTTCCCGCGATCGAGCGGGCGGCGGGGGCCCGCTTTGCCGATATTGGCATGGCACAGATTGCGGCGGGCGAGCCGCAGGGCGTGCCGGAGCATGAGGCTGCCGCTGCCCAGGGCCTGGACCTGGTCGCCTGGCTTGACGGCGAGCCGGTCGGCTTTGCCCTGTGCCAGGTGCTCGACGGCACCCTCTACCTGGACGAGTTGTCGGCCCTGCCGCGGGTCGCTGGCCGCGGCGTGGGCCGCGCCCTGATGGCGGCGGTCGAAGGGCTGGCGCGCGACCGGGCATTGCCTTGGGTGACGCTGGTCACCTTTGTGCACGTGCCGTGGAACGGGCCGTTCTACGGCCGGCTGGGCTTCGCGCCATTCGTCCCTGACGGGCCTGCACTGATGGCGATCGCGGCCCACGAAGCGGCCCGCGGCTGGCAGGACCGCATCTTCATGCGCAAAGCGATAGAACTAATAGTCGCGATATAAGCCCTCCCCCGTCGCTTGCGATGGGGGAGGGCAGAGTGGGGGCGGTATCCCGCCCTCGGCACGCATCGCTGTCCGCTGAGACGTCGCGTCCGGCCCTCACCCCACCCCTCTCCCACCCTGCGGACGGGAGAGGGAGCCGGTTGGTCCGGGCGTCTGCCGCAACGCCTCTACGCCTGCGCTCAGGATCTTAAGGCGGCTCCGGTGAGCCTCTCTTTCATCCGAGACTGCCATCGCCATTCACGTGATCTAGCAACCGCTTTATCACCCAATTCAATTCGTCCTGATTGCACCAATAGTCTTTGATCTCTCCATGACGGCTGTAGTTCGAAATATTGAAACCCTCTTCGATGTCATTGTACCAAATGACTGTCTGTCCCAGAATTGCGACGATCCAAAATCCGCCACCCTCATTCCCGGAAGACACTTCGTTCCATTTCTGGAGGTCGACGCGGACCAAGTTCCACAGCCGACGCTCCTCGACGGACATCATCTCCTCGGACACTCGGATCATTTCGATGATCTCGTCCTCAGTTATCGGCGACCAGGACATACTCATTTTCTCCAAGTTTGAGGGGCAATCCGCTGGCCTGGTGCGACTGCCAGCAAGGCAGCGCGGCGATTGGTGCACCTCCGACATGTCCCGGCTGATCCTAAAGTGCGGTCCGGCAGGCAACGATGGAACAGGGTCATGCAGCGATGCCTTCGTCTCCTTGCATCAGCACTTCTTCTCTCTTTTCTTTCCGGTCCGCTCCAGGCGGCGGAGACGGTCGTGCTGGATCCTGCAGCCTATCCGGAGGGGCCCCTGTGGTGGCGGGGCAAGTTGCTGTTCACCGAGATGAGCGGGGAGCGGGTCGCCGAGTGGGACGGCACCGCGGTGAAGACCTTCTGGTCCGGAGCGAACCTGGGCGAGACCTGCGGCCCGACGGCGGTCGTGCCGTTCCGTGAGCGCGACCTGGTCGTGCTGTGCCACCTGGCGGGCAAGCTGGTCCTGCTGGACGAGACGGGCAAGGCCTGGGCGACCCTGGACAGCGATGCCAACGGCACGTCCTTCGTCGATCCCAATGACGCGACGACGGACGGCGCCGGGGGCCTTTACTTCAGCGACGCCGGCATGTTCGCGAAGGGCGCCCCGGCCACCGGCTCCGTCGTCCATGTCGACCGCGAGGGCGTGGCCACGCGCGTGGTGGAAGGGCTGAACTATGCCAATGGCGTGCTCTACGACGCCGCGCGCGGCGAACTGATCGTGGACGAGCACCTGGCGCGCCGCGTTCTGGCCTATCCCGTCGCCGCCGACCGGCGCCTGGGCCCGCCGCGCGTGCTGGCGGACCTGGACGCCCTGGGCGTGCCCGCCCGCTTCGACTATCGCGAGTCAGGCCCCGACGGGCTGGAGCGCGATGCCGACGGCGTCCTGTGGGTCTGCGAATACGGCCAGGGGCGGATCTGGCGCTTTGCCGCGGACGGCAGCTTCCTTGATGTCGTGACTGTACCCACCCAGTACCTGACGAATATCGCCTTTGACGGCGACCGAGTGGCCCTGACCGGATCCTTTGACAACATGACCGAGCCACGTCCGGGTCGCGTCTGGATCGCCGATCGGAAAGAACTTGTGGGACGATGACTTGACGGAATGTTGAATTCGATTTGTGAAGACATTCCCTAAAATTGAACATAACGGATTCGTTATTGGTACTCTGTTAACCCGTGGTGGGCAGAATAAGCGGATGAGAGTCCGTCTGCACGAGGGTACGGAATGAGCGGGGCCGTGATCGACCAGTCGACGTTGAACCGTCTGCTGCTGGAACATCAGGGCTTCCTGCGCTGCCTGAAGGGCGCGCGCCGCATGGCCATGACCCTGGACGTGGCCGAGAACCTGGACTTTTCGGGGCGCAAGCTGGCGGAGGCGGAACTGGTCGGCATGCGCCTGGCGGGCTCGCGCTTCCGTGGCGCCGACCTGACCGGCTGCAACCTGTTCGGCGCCGACCTGAAGGGGGCGGACCTGACCGGCGCCCAGTTGGGACGCGCCACGCTGCGCGGCACGCGCCTGGCCGATGCCAGCCTGCGCGAAGCCAACCTGGAGGCGGCGGACCTGCGCGAGGGCACGCTGATCCGCAACCAGGACGGCGCGCTGAAGCCCGTGCTGCTGGACCATACCGAGACACGGATGGAGGGCGCCAGCTTCCGCGGTGCCAGCCTGAAGCGGGTCAAGGCGTCCCGCGCCATGGGTGGGCGCACCGACCTGACCAATGCCAACTGCCTGGGTGCCGTGTTCAAGGGCGTCGACTTCTCCAACGCCACGATGCGCGGTGCCGTGCTGACGGGGGCTGACCTGTCGGAAGCCAACCTGACGGGCTGCAACATGCAGGGCGTCATCCTGACCGGCGCCAACCTGGACCATGCCAACCTGGATGGGGCCGACCTGCGCACCGCCTCCTACACGCCGGCCGACCTGAAGAACGCCAAGGTCGCGAACGCCAAGCTGTCGCGCGGGATCGACGCCCTGGAAAAGGGCATCCAGACCATGATCTACGAGCACATTGCCTGGGTCATGTCGCTGGGCCGCGACGGCTCCCGGGCCGACTTCTCGGGCGTGCGCCTGGCCCATGTGGAACTGGGCGGCGTCGACCTGTCGGCTGCAACCTTTGCCGTTGCCACGCTGACCGGGGCCGACCTGTCCAAGGGGTCGTTCCGCTCGTGCGATTTCAGCGCCGCCCTGTGCGACGGCACCAACTTCACCACGGCCGACCTGCGGGGCGCCGGCTTCCGCGAGGCGCGCCTGACCCAGGCGGTCCTGCGTGGCGCCGACCTGCGGCCCCTGCCGCTGGGCGCCAGCAAGGCGATCGACACCAGCTTTGCCGGCGCTGACCTGACGGGCGCCAACCTGTCGTGCATCGACGGCACGCGCGTGCGCTTCGACGATGCCCTGCTGCGCGCGGTCGACTTCAGCAATGCCTGTTTGAAGGGCGCAAGCTTCGCCGGGGCCGACCTGACCGGGGCCGACCTGACCGGCGCCCTGCTCGACGGTGCCGACTTCAGCGACGTGAAGGGCCTGCCCCTGGGCATGATCGAGGAACTGACCCGCCGCCGCATGTAGGGCGGCACCGGGGTCCCACGGGATCAGGCCGCCGCGGCGGGGCTCAGCAGTTCGATCTGGATCAGGTAGAGGCCCAGCGTCACCAGGATATTGAGCAGGACGACCACGGTGCTGAGCAGGGCCCCGGCGCGCAGGGTCACCGCTGCCAGGTACCAGTTGAAGGGCACCCAGTAGACATAGATCACGACGGCCAGAAGGGCAGTAAAGCCGTCCATGTCCCCGGTCGCCAGGACGACCAGCCGCACCGGCAGCAGCAGCGCCTCGAAGACGAGTTCGCTCCAGTTGCGGCCCACAACATAGGCGCCATAGCCCGCCTCCGCGCGAAAGGCGCGGACCAGTGGCACAAGAAGCAGCGGGAAGCCGAACCACATGGCGAGCGAGAAGACGATCGCCAGCAGGGCGACGCCCAGCATGGACCAGCCCTCCGGTCCCGCCGTGAAACTGGGATGCAGCGACTCCGTGGCAATCCCCAGGAACAGGCCGACCGGAAGGATCAGCAGGATCAGGCCGAACGACTGCCAGAACCCGTCGGGTGAGCGGTCCAGGTCGGCCGCCGCCGCGCCATCGAAGCGCATGAGCCGCAGCACCGCGCGGACATGATGCACCAGCGCATCGCGATCCGGCATGGGCAGCAGCGTCAGCATGGATTGGGTCGCCTGTCGTGTCAGGCGGCGAAGAAGCGGTCCAGGATCGTCCCATAGATCCGGGTCAGGCGGACGATGTCGGCTGCGGGCACGCGCTCGTCCACCTTGTGCATGGTCTGGCCCACCAGGCCGAACTCCACGACCGGGCACAGGCGGCGGATGAAGCGCGCGTCCGACGTGCCCCCGCTGGTGGAGCGTTCCGGCATGCGGCCGGTCTCCGCAGCGACCGCGGCCGCGACCAGGTCGATATAGGGACCGGGCGGAGAGAGGAACGATTCGCCCGAGATGGCGAAGCTGGCGCTGGCCCCCTGGACCTGTGCCACTTCCCGCGCGATCCAGTCCTGCAGGTCCGCACCCGAATGCAGGTCGTTGAAGCGGATGTTGAGCTGCGCCGTGGCGCGCCCCGGGATGACGTTGGAGGCCGGATTGCCGACGTCGATCGTGGTGATCTCAAGGTTCGAGGGCTGGAAGTGCTCCGTCCCCTCGTCCAGCACGCGGGCGTTGAGGCGCTCCAGCAGGCGGATCAGGCGTGGCAGCGGATTGTCGGCACGGGTGGGATAGGCGACATGGCCCTGCACGCCCTCGACCGCGATCCGCGCGGTGATGCTGCCGCGCCGGCCGACCTTCATCATGTCGCCCAGCGCGTCCGGGTTCGTGGGTTCCCCCACCACGCAGAAGTCGGGGCGGATTCCGCGCGCCTCAAGCCAGTCGAGCACGCGCACCGTGCCATTGACGGCGGGCCCTTCCTCGTCCCCCGTGATCAGCAGGCTGATCGTGCCCGGTAATGGGCCGCGCTGCAGCCGCTCCGCGGCGGCGGCGACAAAGGCGGCAATCGCCCCCTTCATGTCGGCCGCCCCCCGGCCCCACAGGAAACCGTCGCGCAGCGTGCCGGCAAAGGGCGGCTCGCTCCATTCCGCCTCGGGCCCGGTTGGCACGACGTCGGTATGACCGGCAAAGCAGAAGTGCGGTGCGCCCTGCCCCGCTTCCGCGTACAGGTTCTCGATCGGCTCGGTCCCCGGCGCCTCGAAGCGCAGGCGGTGGCAGGCAAAGCCAAGGTCGGCCAGCGTCCGCTCCAGCACATCCAGCGCCCCCGCGTCGGCCGGGGTCACGCTGGGCCTGCGGATCAGCGCGGCCGCCAGGTCGACCGGGTCGGGAAGGCCCGCCATCCGGCGCTCAGTCGCGCAGCAGGTCGTTGATCGAGGTCTTGGACCGCGTCCCGGCGTCGACCCGCTTCACGATCACGGCACAGGCCAGGGCGGGCAACGGCGTGCCGTCGGCCGCCTGGCCGCCCCCGATCGTGCCCGGCACGACGACCGAATAGGCGGGCACCCGGCCGCGGAAGACCTCGCCGGTCGCGCGGTCGATGATCTTGGTCGAGGCGGTCAGGAACGTGCCCGTGGCCAGGACCGAGCCCTGCTCGACGATCACGCCTTCAGCGACCTCGGACCGCGCGCCGATGAAGCAGTCGTCCTCGATGATGACGGGCTCGGCCTGCAACGGCTCCAGCACACCGCCAATCCCCACGCCGCCCGAGATGTGGCAGTTGGCACCGATCTGGGCGCAGGAGCCCACGGTCGACCAGGTGTCGATCATGGTGTTGCGGTCGATATAGGCGCCGACATTGACGAAGCACGGCATCAGCACGACGCCCGGCGCCACATAGGCCGAGCGGCGCACGATGGCGCCCGGCACGGCGCGGAAGTTCGACGCCTTGAAGCGCTCCTCGCGCCAGGTCGCGAACTTCATCGGGACCTTGTCGTACCAGGTCGATCCCTGTGGCCCGCCGTCGACCGGCACCGAATCGCGCAGGCGGAAGGACAGCAGCACCGCCTTCTTCAGCCACTGGTTGGTCGTCCACTGACCGCCCGACTTCTCCGCCACGCGGACCGTGCCGCGGTCCAGCTGTTCCAGCGCCGCCTCCACCGCGTCGCGCACCGGCCCGCGGGTCGAGCTGTCGAACTCGAGGCGGCGTTCCCACGCGTCGTCGATCGTGGTCTGGAGCATGTCGGTCATGGCGGGCGCTGGATCTGGCAGTGAACTCGGGTTCGCGACGATAGGGGGTGGGCCCCGCGTGTCAACGACTGGCTGTCATCGGCCGCCCGGGGCGACCTGGGCCAGCCCGGCCAGCCACGGGGTCAGCACCTCGACCACATGATGGACATAGGGCGCGGGCGCCAGGGCGGGGCCATCGGTCGTGTCCGGGACCCAGACCGTGCGCATGCCCAGCGCGTGCGCCGGCTCCAGGTTGCGCATCAGGTCCTCGACGAAGACGGCGCGGGCGGGGTTCACGCCATGCTGGCGCACCATTCGCGCGAACGGCTCTGGGTCCGGCTTCGGCCTGTGGTCGGAGGCGATGATGTCGAACACGCCGTCGAAGTGCTGGGCGATGCCCAGGCGCTCCATCACCCGCTCGGCATGGGGCACGGTGCCGTTGGTATAGATCAGCTTGCGCCCCGGCAGGGCCGCCAGGGCCTGCGACAGGACCGGATCGGGCGCCACCGGCGTCAGGTCGATGTCATGGACATGGGCCAGGAACGCGGTCGGGTCGATGCCGTGCTCTGTCATCAGGCCCCGCAGCGTGGTCCCATAGGTCATCCAATAGTGCTTCTGCAGCTTCTTGGCCGCAACCCGGTCGAGGTCCAGGAGGCTGGAGATGAAGCCGCCCATGCGCTCGTCCACCTGGTCGAACAGCGCGCAGCTGGGCGGGTAGAGCGTGTTGTCCAGGTCAAAGATCCAGGCGTCCGCCCCGCGCAGGGCGTCCAGGCCCTGGTCGTGGGCGACGATGTCGAGCGGTCCGGTCATGATCGCGCCAATGTGGCCCCAAGGCCGCCCGACAACAAGCGCCACAGCACCCCCAGGCCGGCCGGCGCCACCGATTTGTCAGCATGCGGCATATTGCTGAAATTTTAACGTTGTCCCGCGAAAGTCCGCGATGGGGACCGGCCAAGTGTCCCGGATGCAGTCAACAGGACGCAGATGGCGGCTTTGCCGGCGCAGGATATCGCGAGCGGGGGACTGGATCCGCACGGCCTGATCGGGGTCTTTCCCGGTCCCGCCATGCTGGTGGCGGCGGACGGCCATGTCCGCCTGCGCAACCCGGCCGCGGCCGGCATCGCCCGGGCCTGGGGCAACGGCGACACGCGCCTGCACGACCTGGTGGAGGAGGCCCGCTCCAGGGCCCGCCCCCTGGCCGAGCTGGTCCGCCTGACGGTGGCCGGCGGCAACCCGACGACCTGGGAGCTGACGGCGCTGCCGCTGCTGGGCCAGGTCCAGGCCCAAGGCAGGGCCGGCCCGGCGCGCGTCGACGTCCTGCTGCTGGGCCGCGACGCCACGCTGGAGCGCAACCTGTACGGCGCGCTGGCCCGCTCCCGCCAGATGTTCAAGGACCTGGTCGACTGCTCTTCCGACTTCGCCTGGGAGACGAGCGAGGGCGGCACCTTCCGCTATGTCTCGCAGCGCGGCGCGCTGGGCTACAGCGCGACAGAGCTCGACGGCATGCCGGCGGCGATCCTGGTCGACCGCGACCGCAGCGCCGGCGCCGCCGACCCGTTCTCAAGCCCCGTGCCCCTGGAGGACGAGGAAATCTGGCTGCGGGGCAAGGATGGCGCCTCGCGCTGCATCCTGGTCAGCTGCGTGCCGGTGGCCGGCGACGGCGACAGCGGCCCCGTGGTGCGCGGCGTGTGCCGCGACATCACCGCGATGCGCCAGCGCGAGGCCGACCTGGCCGAGGTGCTGGAGCGCGAGCGTCTCGTGGGCCAGATCGTCGACGCCATGCGCAATTCGCTGGAGCCGGCGCGCGCGCTGCAGGTTGCGGCCGAATCGCTCAGCTACGCCACCGGCGCCGACTATGCCTTTGTCCTGCGCGCGGATCATGACGGCCTGCGCCTGGCCCATCGCGTGGGCGTCCAGGGCCGGGAGGCCGACCAGATCCTGGCCGCGGTCACGGCCCAGCTGGCGATCGAGCGGCCGGCCGTGCGCGATGCGCTGGAGGGGGAGGTCGGCGGTTTCGGCACCCTGGCGGGCGTTGCCTGGTACGACCACCAGATGCGCGGCGCCCTGGTCCTGGCGCGCGCCGGCGCCACGCCGTGGCGGGCCGAGGATCATACCCTGGTCGCCGCCGTGGCCGACCAGCTGGGCATCGCCATCGCCCAGATCGGCCACATGGAGCAGCTGGAGCGGTTGAGCCGCAGCGACGAGCTGACCGGCCTGATGAACCGCCGCGCCTTCCACGAGGAACTGGCGGTGCGCCTGCGCCAGCATGCGCGCAGCGGGCGGCCGGCGGCGCTCCTTTATCTCGACGTCGACAATTTCAAGCCGATCAACGACCGCTTCGGGCACGAACGCGGCGACCGCGTCCTGCGTGCGCTGGGCCGCATCCTGGTCGAGCGCAGCCGGGCCGGCGACATTCCGGTGCGCCTGGGCGGGGACGAGTTCGCCCTGTGGCTGGACGACGTGGCCGAAGCCGGCGCCGTGGCCAAGGCGCTGGCCCTGCAAACCACACAGGAGGCGCTGATGGCCGCTGCCGAATGCTGGGACCCGCCCCTGTCGCTGTCGATCGGTATCGCGATGATCGACCCGGCGGGCGCCGAGTCGCCGTTCGACCTGATCGCCCGTGCCGACCAGGCGATGTACGCCGCCAAGCGCCAGGGCAAGAACCGCTACCACGTCTCCGCGCGGGAGCCCGCCTCGCCATGATGAAGCGCATGCTGAGGCTGCTGACCGGCGGCCGCGCCGAGAAGCCGATCCCCTATGAGGAGGCGCGCGACCTGGTCGCCGCCGGCACCATGACCGACCGGCGCCTGCTGGCCGGCCGCGCCGATACGCAGCCAGAGATCCTGTACTATCTGGCCGACGATCCCGATCCCGACGTGCGGCGGCGCATCGCCGCCAACCCCGGCACGCCGATCCAGGCCAATCGCGCCCTGGCCGACGACGACGACGATTCCGTGCGCTGCGAACTGGCGCGCAAGATCGCCCGCCTGGTGCCCGACCTGCCGGAGGAGGAACAGTCCCGCCTGCGCGACCGCACGATCGAGGTGCTGGAGGTGCTGGCCCGCGACCACCTGCCCCAGGTGCGGCAGATCCTGGCCGAGGAACTGAAGCACGCGAAGGCCGTGCCGGTGCACATCATCCAGCGCCTGGCCCGCGACCTGGACGAGATCGTGGCGGCGCCGATCGTCGAGTACTCGCCCCTGCTCAGCGACCAGGACCTGCTCGAGATCATCGCGACGGGCAAGGTCAGCGGCGTGCTCCAGGCCATCGCCCGGCGCCACAATGTCGGGCCAGACGTCTCCGACGCGGTCGTGGCGACCCTCGACATTCCGGCCGTCGCCTCGCTGCTGGCGAATCCGTCCGCCCAGATCCGCGAGGCGACGCTGGACGCCATCGTCGAGCGAGCCCACTCGATCGAGGACTGGCACGAGCCGCTGGTCCTGCGCCCCGAACTTTCGGTCCGCGCGATCCGGCGCATCGCGGGCTTCGTCGCGTCGTCCCTGGTCAACGCGCTGATGGAGACGCACGACCTGGACAACGACACCGCCGCCGAACTCAGCCGCAAGGTCCGCACGCGCGTCGCCAAGGAGGTGGCACCGGTCGAGGAACTGACCCCCGACGCGGCCGAGGCCCGGGTGCGCGCGCTGCACGCGGAAGGCCGCCTGGACGAGAAGGCGGTGGGCGACATGATCGACCTGGGGCAGAAGGAACTTGCCTTCGCGGCGCTGGGCCTGCGCTCGACCCTTGGCACCCGCGTGGTGCGCGACATCATGGCCAGTCGCACGCCGAAGGCGGTCACCGCCCTCGCCTGGAAGGCGGGACTGCCGATGCGCACCGCCCGCCGCCTGCAGCAGATGGCCGGCATCACGCACCAGAATGTGTTGAATGCCCGCAACGGCATCCACTATCCGATGAACGACGACGAGATGACGTGGCTCCTTGGCTATTTCACCGGCACGTGAGCACGGCTAGACTTGCGCGCGATGTGGGTCGAAGGATGGGCGCGATGCTGCGGCATGTGAGAATGGGTGCGATGGCGGTCGTGGCGGCCCTGGCCCTGGCCCTGGGCCTGGTCGCGCTGGCACCTTCGGCCCCTGCCCGGGCCTCGGGCGACGCGGAGCATGGCGGCGGGCATTCGGCGGCCGTCACGGCGCCGATCCCCGCACCGGCCGAGCCCGACTTCGCCGACGCCCACGCGACGGCGCTCAGCATCCGCGACCTGCAGGCCGCCTGCACGCAGTCGGGCGATACCGGCTGCGCCAGCGTGTGCAAGCAGATGCACCATCGCCTGATGGTGTTCTTCCGTACCAATACCGGCGGCCGCGTGCCCGAGGCCGGCCAGCGCGACACCAACCTGGCCAGCCTCAACCGCTCGACCTGGGCTGTCTGCCGCAGCGCCGCGGTCCAGGCGTCCTATACCGAGACGCACGGCTACCCCGTCCCCGCGACCCACTGACCCGCGACCGCGCGGACCTTGCGCGCCGGCGGGCACGATCGGCCGCGACCTGTGTTCTGATGACGTGGGGCGGCGCGTGACCGCCCGCGCACATCGGGGGGTGCCATGCGCTGGTCGGGGCGACGCGAAAGCAGCAATGTCGAGGATCGTCGCGGCATCCGCGTGACGCGGGGCGGCGGCCTGATGGGTGGCGGCATCGGCGGCATCGCGATCCTGCTGATCGGCCTCTACCTGGGTGTTGACCCGGCGCTGCTCATGGACCTGACCGGCGGTGGCGGGCAGGTCAGCCAGACCCAGGGGCAGGTCCCGCCGGGGCAGGAGGAGGCCAAGCGCTTCGTCTCCGTCGTCCTGGCCGATACCGAGGACACCTGGAACGGCATCTTCTCCCAGAACGGGCGGCAATATGCAGAACCGCGCATGGTGCTGTTCACCGGCGCCGTCCAGTCGGCCTGCGGCCTGGCCGACAGCGCCGTGGGGCCGTTCTATTGCCCGGCCGACCAGCAGGTCTATCTCGACCTCGATTTCTTTGGCGAGCTGTCGCAGCGCTTCGGTGCGCCCGGCGACTTTGCCCAGGCCTATGTGATCGCGCACGAGGTGGGCCACCACGTGCAGACCCTGCTGGGCCTCAGCGGGCGCCAGGCGCAGGCGCGCAGCGGCCTGCCCGACCAGGGTGCCGAGGGCTTCTCCGTCCGGGTCGAGCTTCAGGCCGACTGCTTCGCCGGCATCTGGGCGCGCACCGCCGACCGCTCGCGCGGCGTGATCGAGCCCGGCGACATCGAGGAGGCCCTGGGGGCGGCCTCGGCCATCGGCGACGACACGCTGCAGCGCCGGGGCCAGGGCACGGTCGTGCCCGACGCCTTCACCCATGGCACGTCCGAGCAGCGCGTGCGCTGGTTCCGCCGCGGCTTCGAGCAGGGCACCGTCGGCGCCTGCGACACCTTCGGCGCGGCGCGGCTCTAGCGCCCTGGCCCGTGGGACCTGGGCCCAGGTCCCGCGGGCGTGGCCGGCCTGCATCGCTCACCCCGCAGAGTCACGACAGACCAGGGTTGCTGCCCCATGCCGAAGCTTGCGCGGGCGCGCGGCGTTTGCTATCACGCGCCCTCTGTCGCCGCTGGGGCCCGTCCTTGCGGGAAAGGTAGCCTATGCCCAAGATGAAGACGCACTCCGGCGCCAAGAAGCGCTTTTCGCTGACCGCCTCTGGACGGGTCAAGAGCCTCCAGGCGGGCAAGCGCCACGGCATGCTGAAGCGGTCGAACAAGTTCATTCGCAACCAGCGTGGTTCGATGATCCTGTTCAAGGCCGACGGGGAGAACGTCAAGAAGTTCTTCCTGCCCAACGATTGATTGAAGGCTGGACGATAAATGGCCCGCGTTAAGAGGGGCGTCACCGCCCATGCCCGGCACAAGAAGGTCCTGAAGCTTGCTTCCGGCTATCGTGGCCGGGGCAACAATGCCTTTCGCGTTGCGATTGAGAAGGTCGAGAAGGGGCTGCAATACGCCTATCGCGACCGCCGCAACAGGAAGCGCGACTTCCGCGCCCTGTGGATCCAGCGCATCAACGCCGCCGTGCGCCTGCACGGCCTGACCTATGGTCGATTTATCTCCGGCCTCCGCCTGGCGGGGATCGAGGTCGACCGCAAGGTCCTGGCCGATATCGCCGTCCGCGAGCCGGAGGCCTTTGCGAAGCTGGCGGAGAAGGCGCGCGACGTCTCCCCCGCCAACGGTGTCGCAGCGGCCGTCTGACGGCTCTTCCTGCCTTTGTCGGGGCCGGGGGGCCGGGTCAGTAGGTCCCGGTCCCTTTCGAGCTTTCCGGTGCAGGCATGGACGATCTGGTAGAGTTGGAACGCGATCTGACGGCGGCTGTCGCAGCCGCTGCGGATCTGGAAGCGCTTGAGCGCCTTCGCGTTGCCGCCCTTGGCAAGAAGGGCACCCTGACCGAGCGGATGAAGACGCTCGGTGCTCTTGATCCCGATACCCGCAAGGCGGTCGGCGCCCGGCTGAACGCAGCCAAGGACGCCCTGGCCGACGCCATCGCCGCGCGTCGCACGGCGCTCGCCGAAGTGGCGCTGGAGGCGAAGCTTGCCGCCGAGCGGATCGACGTCACCCTGGCGCCGCATCCCGCCCAGGCCGGGCGCATCCACCCGGTGTCCCAGGTTATCGACGAGATCACCGAGATCTTTGCCGACATGGGCTTCGCGGTCGCCGAAGGCCCGGACATCGAGGAAGACTTCTACAACTTCACGGCCCTGAACATGCCGCCGGAACATCCGGCACGGCAGATGCACGACACGTTCTACCTGCCCGCGCGGGCGGACGGGACGCAGATGGTGCTGCGGACCCACACCTCGCCCGTGCAGATCCGCACCATGCTGGCGGGCCCGCCCCCGCACCGTGTCATCTGCCCGGGCCGCACCTTCCGCCTGGACAGCGACCAGACGCACACGCCGATGTTCCACCAGGTCGAAGCGCTGGTGATCGACCGCGCCATCCACATGGGCCATCTGAAGGGTGCCATCGAGCATTTCGCCCGCACCTTCTTCGAGGTGCCGCGCGTCACCATGCGCTTCCGCCCCAGCTACTTCCCCTTCACCGAGCCATCGGCAGAGGTCGACATCGGCTGCGACCGCTCCGGCGGGACCATCAGGATCGGCGAAGGCAGCGACTGGCTGGAGATCATGGGCTGCGGCATGGTCCATCCCAATGTGCTCCGCGCCTGCAATCTCGACCCCGACGAATGGCAGGGCTTTGCCTTTGGCATGGGCATCGACCGCATCGCGATGCTGAAGTATGGCGCGCCCGACCTGCGCGCGTTCTTCGCCTCTGACCTGCGCTGGCTGCGCCATTACGGCTTCTCGTGCCTTGACGTCCCCACTCTGGCGCAGGGGCTGTCGCGATGAAGACGACGCTTGCCTGGCTCAAGGAACACCTCGACACCGACGCCAGCCTGGCGCAGGTGACCGAGCGCCTGACCGACCTGGGCCTGGAGGTCGAGGGGATCGAGGATCGCGCCGCGGCGCTGCGCCCCTTCGTCGTGGCGAAGGTGATCGAGGCGGTGCCCCACCCGAACGCCGACCGCCTGCGCGTTTGCCGCGTCGATGCCGGCCAGGGCGAGGTCCAGGTCGTCTGCGGCGCACCCAATGCGCGGACCGGCATGACCGCCGTCTTTGCCCCCTCCGGCAGCCTGATCCCCGGCACCGGCGCGGTCCTGAAGCCGGGCGTGATCCGCGGCGTGGAGTCCAACGGCATGCTTGTCTCCGAGCGGGAGATGGGCCTGTCGGAGGAACATGACGGCATCATCGACCTGGAGACGGACGCCCCCATCGGCACGCCGTTCGCGCAGGTGATGGGCCTGGACGATCCCGTCTTCGACGTGAAGGTCCTGGCCAACCGTCCCGACTGCCTGGGTGTCACGGGCCTGGCCCGCGATCTGGCTGCCGGCGGCCTGGGCACCGTGCGCGACCGCGCGGCGGAGGCCGTTCCCGGCAGCTTTCCCTGTCCAGTCGGCGTGCACCTCGACTTCCCCGACGATGCCAAGGCTGCCTGCCCGCTGTTCGTCGGGCGCATGATCCGGGGGGTGAAGAACGGCCCCAGCCCCGATTGGCTGCAGCGCCGCCTGCGCGCCATCGGCCTGCGCCCGATCTCGACCCTGGTCGACATCACCAACTTCATGACGTTTGACCGCGGGCGGCCGCTGCACGTCTTCGACGCAGCCAAGCTCAAGGGCGATCTGCGCCTGCGCCTGGGGCGCGAGGGCGATGTCGTGCTCGGCCTGGACGGCAAGGAGCATGCGCTGGGCCCCGATACGGTCGTCATCTGCGACGACACGGGACCAGTCTCGATCGGCGGCATCATGGGCGGCGAGACGACGGGCGTGGATGAGGCCACGGTCGACGTGTTGGTCGAATCCGCGCTGTTCGACCCCGTCCTGATCGCGACTGGCGGTCGGCGGCTCAACCTGTCCTCGGATGCTCGCTACCGCTTCGAGCGAGGCGTCGATCCGGCCTCGGCCGGGCCAGGGATCGAACTTGCCACGCGCATGATCCTGGACCTGTGTGGGGGCACGCCCAGCGACGTCGTGGTCGCGGGCGAGGTGCCAAGGGCCACCCGCATCCAGACGTTCCGGCCCGAGCGGTTCGCGGAAATGATGGGGTTCGACCTGTCTCACGGCACGATGGCCCGCATCCTGGCCGACCTTGGCTTCCATGCCATGCGCGACGAGGCGGTGTGGCGCGTGGCGGTCCCGTCCTGGCGCCGCGACGTGGTGGGCGAGGCCGACCTGGTCGAGGAGATCGGTCGCGTCCATGGCTTTGCCGCAATCCCGTCCACCCCGCTGACCCGCGTCACGCAGGAGATCCAGCCGTCGCTGACCCCAGCCCAGCGCCGCGTGCGCCAGGCGCGGCGCGCGCTGGCCGCCCGCGGGCTGGTTGAGGCGGTGAGCTATTCCTTCGTCTCCGCGCAGGAGGCCGCACCCTTTGCCGCCGGGACAAGCCCGGTCGTGCTGGTCAACCCGATCTCGGCCGACCTCGACACGATGCGGCCCAGCCTGCTCGCCTCCCTGATCCCGGCGGCGGCGCGCAACCAGGCGCGGGGCAACCGCGACATCGCCCTGTTCGAGGTGGCGCACCTGTACCGGGGCGATCGGCCGGAGGACCAGATAGCGGTCGCCGGCGGCTTGCGCGTCGCCCAGGTGCAGCGCCACTGGCAGGGGGCCGGCCAGCCGCTGGACGTGTTCTCGGCCAAGGCTGACGTGCTGGCCCTCCTGGCGGAGCTGGGCCTGCCCGCGGGCCAGGTGCAGGTCCAGGCCGATGCGCCCTCCTGGTATCATCCCGGCCGCTCCGGCCAGGTGAAACTGGGGCCGAAGACGGTGCTGGCGCAGTTCGGCGAGCTGCACCCCCGCCTGGCCAAGGCGTTCGACGTCAGCGGGACGGTCGTCGCGTTCGAGGTCTTCCTGGCCGCGATCCCGTTCCCCAAGGCCAAGGGCAAGGCCCGGCCCGAACTGGGCTTGAGCGACTACCAGGCAGTGGAGCGCGACTTCGCCTTTGTCCTGAAGGACGAGGTGACGGCCGAAGCGGTGCTGCGCGCCGTGCGGGGTGCCGACAAGCAGTTGATCGCCGACGCCCAGGTATTCGACGTCTATCGCGGCCCGGGCCTGGCTGACGGCACCAAGTCGCTGGCGATCGCCGTCCGGCTGGAGCCGCGCAGCGCGACCCTGACCGAGGCCGAGATCGAGGCCGTCTCCGCGCGCATCGTCGCTGCCGTGGCCAAGGCCACGGGCGGCACCTTGAGGTCCCAATGACCGAACTGGCCCGAATCCGCAACTTCTCGATCATCGCGCATATCGACCATGGCAAGTCGACCCTGGCCGATCGCCTGATCGAGCGCTGCGGCGCGCTGACCGCGCGCGAGATGACCGAGCAGGTGCTCGACTCGATGGACATCGAGAAGGAGCGCGGCATCACGATCAAGGCGCAGACCGTGCGCCTGAACTACAAGGCCAAGGACGGCGAGGTCTATACGCTGAACCTGATGGACACGCCGGGCCATGTCGACTTCGGTTACGAGGTCAGCCGCAGCCTGGCGGCGTGCGAAGGCTCGCTCCTGGTCGTCGATGCCAGCCAGGGGGTCGAGGCGCAGACGCTGGCCAACGTGTACCAGGCGATCGATGCCGGGCACGAGATCGTGCCCGTGCTCAACAAGATCGACCTGCCCGCGGCCGAGCCCGATCGCGTGCGCCAGCAGATCGAGGACGTGATCGGCCTGGACGCCTCGGACGCCGTGCCCATCTCGGCCAAGGCCGGCATCGGCATCGACGAGGTGCTGGAGGCGATCGTCACCCGCCTGCCGCCGCCCAAGGGCGATCCCAAGGACCCCTTGCGCGCCTTGCTGGTCGACAGCTGGTACGATTCCTACCTGGGCGTCGTCATCCTGGTCCGCGTCTTCGACGGCACCCTGTCAAAGGGCCAGAAGATCAAGATGATGTCGAACGGCGCCGTCCAGACGGTCGAGCGCGTCGGCGTGTTCCAGCCCAAGAAGGTGCCGGTGGACAGCCTGGGGCCGGGCGAAATGGGCTTCATCACGGCGGCCATCAAGGAAGTGGCGCAGACCAAGGTCGGCGACACCCTGACCGATGAGCGACGCGGGGCGGAAAGCCCGCTGCCCGGCTTCAAGCCCAGCGTGCCCGTCGTCTTCTGCGGCCTGTTCCCGTCGGACGCGTCCGAGTTCGAGACACTGCGCGACAGCCTGGCCAAGTTGCGCCTCAACGATGCCAGCTTCCAGTACGAGATGGAGACCAGCGCCGCCTTGGGGCTGGGCTTCCGCTGCGGTTTCCTGGGGTTGCTGCACCTGGAGATCATCCAGGAGCGGCTGGAGCGCGAATTCAACCTGGACCTGATCACCACGGCCCCGTCCGTCGTCTATCGCATCCACATGACGGATGGGACGATGGAGGAGTTGCACAATCCGGCCGACATGCCGGACACGACCAAGATCGCCAGGATCGAGGAACCGTGGATCAAGGCGACGATCTTCGTCCCCGACACGTACCTGGGCTCGATCCTGAAGCTGTGCGAGGAAAAGCGCGGCATCCAGGTCGAACTGACCTATGCCGGCACGCGCGCCATGGTCGTCTATCGCCTTCCGCTGAACGAGGTGGTGTTCGATTTCTATGACCGGCTGAAGTCGGTCAGCCGCGGCTATGCCAGCTTCGACTACGCGGTCGAGGACTATGAGGAAGGCGACCTGGTGCGGATGTCGATCCTGGTCAACCAGGATCCGGTCGACGCGCTGGCCATGGTCGTGCACCGCAGCCGCGCCGACATGCGCGGCCGCCAGCTGTGCGAGCGGCTGAAGGACCTGATCCCCCGCCAGATGTTCCAGATCGCCATCCAGGCGGCGATCGGCGGGCGCGTCATCGCGCGCGAGACGGTCAAGGCGCTGCGCAAGGACGTGCTGGCCAAGTGCTATGGCGGTGACGCCAGCCGCAAGCGCAAGCTGCTGGACAAGCAGAAGGCGGGCAAGAAGCGCATGCGCTCGGTCGGCAATGTCGACATCCCGCAGGAAGCCTTCATCGCCGCCCTCAAGATGGGCGACGAATAGCGCCCGCGTGGTAGGATCGCACCATGGGTGCGATCCGACAGCCCCCGCCGCCCCGCATGGACCTGGAGGAATTCCTGGCCTGGGACGACGGCACCGATACCCGCTACGAGCTTGTGCGGGGCGAACCGCTTGCCATGGCTCCGGCGCGGGAGGTTCATGGACAGCTTGCCGTTGCGGTCGGCGGTGAACTTCGGGCCAAGTTGAAGCGGCCCTGCCGGGTCATTGGGGAAGCCGGCATCAGGGTTCGCAGCATCCGCGATACATTCCTTGTTGCCGATGCGGCAGTGACTTGCGCCCCATCAAGCCCGAACGCGGTGTTCCTGACGGAGCCCCGCATCATCATCGAGGTCCTTTCGCCGTCCACTCAGGACCATGATCGGTCCCTGAAACTGCGGGCCTATCGCACCCTCCCAACCGTCAGCGACATCGTCCTCCTCTCGTCTGTCGAGATCCTGGCCGAGCACTGGCGGCGGGACGGGACGGGCTGGCATGTCGAAGACCTGATTGGGCCTGACGCGGCGCTCCGCCTGGACGTCCAGGGCATCACCCTGGGTCTGGGCGACATCTATCGCGACATCGACCTGACCCCGGACGATGCGCCCGACGATCCGCCGAACGAAGGGGCAGCCGACACAATCGGCACGCCCTGACCGCTCCCCTCCCACTCAGGAGGCGATGCGCGCCGGGGGCGTGGCGGCGTCCGGCGCGCGGACGACCTGGTTGCGGCCGGCCTTCTTGGCGGCATAGAGCGCCTGATCTGCGGCAGCGACCAGGTCCTCGAACCCCTGACCCTGTTCTTTGAGGCCGGCAACGCCGCAGGACACCGTCACATGGGGCAGCGCAATGCCCTCGAGCGCGATGCCGAGTTCCGACACCGATTGCCGCAACTGGTCCAGGCGTTCGGCGGCGGTCGCTGAATCCGTCTCGCTGAACAGCAGCAGGAACTCCTCCCCGCCATAGCGGAACAGCCAGTCCGTCTCCCGGATATTGGCCTGGATGTGCTGGGTGACGGCGATCAGGGCGGCGTCGCCCGCCTGGTGGCCATGGGCGTCGTTGTAGCGCTTGAAATGGTCGATATCGAGCATGGCGACGCTGAGCGGGCGGTCGAAGCGCCGGGCCTTGGCCAGTTCCTTCTCGAACACCGCTTCCAGGTGGCGGCGGTTGAACGCCTTGGTCATGGGATCGCGGATCGACTGGTTGCGCAGGCTTTCGCGCAGGCGGATGTTCGACAGGGTCAGGCCGATCTGGCGGGCCACCATCTCGGCCAGGCGGCGCAGCTCGCGCCATTCCTGGCGTCCGTCCGGCGCCTGGTGATGGCCCAGCGACAACAGGCCCAGGGTTTCGCCTTGCGCCACAAGCGGGATGCAGAGGGACCAGCAGTCCGCGTGGTCGGGGGGCAGGTGATCGCAGGCCGGGCTGACATCGTCCGCCCCGCGGGCATGGACCTGGCCGCGCCGCAGGCCCCAGCAGGCGGGCGCCGTGAAGTGCGCAGGGTAGGCCCCGCCGCCCCACGCCGCGACCAGGTCCAGGCGGTTGCGCGATGGCGCGGTGACGTGGATTGCACCGGCGGCATCGGGGAACAGGCGCACCAGGAACGGGCCCAGGACGCTGGAGATCTCGTCCATGTCGTCGCAGCTCTGCAGGAAATTGCTGGCCTCGTTCAGCTGCGCCACCTCGTTGCGCTCGCGGCGCAGGCGTTCGGACTGCTCGCGCAGTTCCCGGGCCAGGGTTTCGTGCTCGGTCGCGGCCTGGGCCTTGCGCACGATTTCCCGCCGCCCCAGGAAGGCCAGGACGGCGAGCAGCACCACGGTCGTCGCGACGAAGCCGCCAAAGGTGACGAAGGCGGCGTTGCGGGCCAGGGCGGCCTCGGCCTCGCGCTCCTCCAGCAGCGTACCCTCGGCCCGCTCCATCATCGCGATGGCGTCGTGGAAGGCGGCGGCGATCTCCTTGCCCTTGTTCTGCCGGACCAGTTCGCCCGCGGCCGTGCCGTTGCCCGAACTCTGCAGCAGGACCGTCTCGGCCATCTCGGCGAACTTGGCGGCCGTGATCCGCTCGATCTGGTCGACGTGGCGGATCTGGTCCGGGTTGTCCGACACCAGCTCCCGCAGCCGCTCCACCTTGGAGCGGATGATGTTGGACGCGCTGTAATAGGGCTCCAGATAGCGGATATCGGCGGTGAGGAGATAGCCGCGCTGGCTCGACTCCGCGTTCGACATCTCGACCACCATGCGCGCCAGCTCGCCCTTCACGGCGAGCGAATGCTTCACGCGGTTGGTCGTCTCGATCAGGCTTTGCAGGCTTGCGTACAGGATCGTGCTGTTGGCTACCAGGGCAGCACAGGCCAGGACGATCAGAAGGACGCGCGGAATACCATTGCCGCTTGTCATCGCCGGACCATTTGTGGACTGCCCTTGCTTTACCAGAATGGCCGGCGCACCGGGGAAAATTCGACGCCAGGTGTTGGAACGCGTGCAGGAAAAAGACGTGCACCCGGCTAGCGCTTCGGCCGTTGCCCGGGCGGCGCCTGGACGATGACGCCGGACCAGCCCAGCCCGCGATAGGTCTCGTAGCCGGGCGTTCGATGATGACCGACCATGGCGCCCGACGCGTCCCGCCCATAGCCGGACACGGTCCCGGGCAGGCGCAGGCGCTGCTCCAACACGCCCGTGCCGTCGGACGCCGCCAGCACCAGCCCGTCCGCGTCGACCAGCAGCACGCGCGAGCGGTCACGCTCGTCCGGGGCCAGGCGCACGCCGTCGACCACCGCCTGGGACTGGCTGCCCCAGTCGAAATGAATGCCGAGCACGCCCAGGATGCGCCCCCGCGCCTCGCCCCCTTCACGGATCGCAGCGGCATAGGTCGCGACGGGCTGGCCGCCCAGCAGGGCGCAACGGGTGATGTCGCTGCAGGCATAATCGTCGCCCGAGGCGGTCTGCATCGCCCGGGTGAACCAGGCCTCCTGCGCGACGGTGGCACCCGTGACGCCCGGATAGCGTTGCGGCCTGCCATGGGCGATCACCCGCCCGGTGGCATCGGCGATCCACAGGTCCAGATAGACGGTATAGGCGTTCAGGATGACGCCCAGGCGCTGCGCCGCATGGGCACAGGCTGCGGGCGTGGGATCGCCGGCACAGGCGATGACCGCCGCATCGGTCGCCCACCAGCGGACGTCGCAGGTGCGCTCGTACAGGTTCCTGTCGATGATCTCGATCGCGTTCAGGGCCAGGTCGACCAGGCGCTGGCCGCGGACCTCGTCCGCCATGCGGCGCCCCAGCGACTGGAGCAGGGCGAGCCGCTCGTCCAGAACCTTCTGCAGGTTGCCGCTCAGGCTCTCGACCTCGGAACTGACATGGCGCACTTCCTGGGCGACGACGGCGAAGCCGCGGCCGGCATCGCCCGCCCGCGCCGCCTCGATCGACGCATTGAGTGCCAGGATGCGGGTGCGGCTGGTGATCTGCCGGATGCTGCGCAGGTTCGTGCCCGCGGCCTCGGTAATGTCGCCGGCCAGGGCGACGATGCGCTCGGGCGCGGCCTCGCCCTCCGCCTGCGGCGGGGCGTCCTGGGTGGCACGCGGACGTGTGACAGCGCTCATCGCCGGTCCCCTGGCTTCGGCATCAGACTGGCTCTCCGGTCATGTCGCCGGGATGGTCCAGGTGCCACGGTGAAGAAAGCGTGAAAACGTTTGTGCACTCACGATCGGCCGCCCGGCGGCCCAGGGTTGATCTGTCGAGCGGGTGCACTAGGTTTAGCGCAGACGCGCAGCCCCGGCCGCGCGGAAGGGGGCCCGTGTGCGTAACGTCCTGACCATCCTGGCGCTGATCGTCCTGCTGGCCGTGGGCGGCCAGGTGCCGGCATCGGCGAATGTGGTCAAGACCGAGCACGTCGAGGCAGAACTTGTCGCGCGCGACATGGCCCTGGTGCCCGGCCAGACACAATGGCTGGGGCTGCGCTTCAAGCTGATCCCGGGCTGGCACACCTACTGGTCCAACCCGGGCGACGCGGGCGAGCCGCCGCGCCTGACCTGGACGCTTCCGCCCGGCTTCACGGCGGACGAGATTGCCTGGCCCAATCCCAAGCGGATCCCCTATGGCCCGCTGATGTCCTATGGCTACGAGCATGAGGTGACCATGCCCGTGGCGCTGACGGTGCCCGCCGACGCCGCGCCGGCCAGCACCGTGAGCCTGGGGCTGGAGGCGACCTGGCTGGTCTGCGCCGAGATCTGCGTGCCTGAGGAAGGACGCTTCACCCTCGATCTTCCCGTGGCGGCGGCGGCGGGCGGCACCAATGCCGCGCACTGGATCGGCTTCGAGAAGGCGCTGGCGGCCCAGGCCCGGCCCCTTCCCGGTAGCGCCCGCGCCAGCCTTGCCGACGGCACGCTGGTGCTCGATGTCGCGGTCCCCGAACTGGCGACGGCCCAGGCGGCGGGCCGCATTTCCGATATCTGGTTCTTCCCCGAGTCCTATGGGATCCTGGAGCACGCGGCACCCCAGCGCTTCGCGGCATCGGGCCAGGACCTGCGGCTGGAGGTCCAGGCCGGGACGATGCTGGCGACCCGGGCCGAGCCGGTGCGCGGCCTGCTGGTGGTCACGCAGGACACGGCGGATGGACCCCGCACCGACGGCTTCGCGGTCGCGGCAGCCTATGCGGCGCCACGGCCGGATGCCGCGGCAGGCGCCTCAACGACGCCGCCAGCGCCGGTGCAGGGCGGGAGTGCTGGCCTGACCCAGACGACCACTCCCGCCGCCGACGGCATCGGCCTGGGCCAGGCGCTGCTCTGGGCGCTGTTGGGCGGCCTGATCCTGAACCTGATGCCGTGCGTGTTTCCCATCCTGTGGATGAAGGCGCTGGGCTTCGTCGAGCAGGCCCACAGGCCGGCGCACCTGCGCGTGCATGGCCTGGTTTTCACCGCGGGCGTGCTGGTCACCTTCGCCGCCCTGGCGGGCCTGCTGATCGCGGTCAAGGCCGCGGGGGCGGCGGTGGGCTGGGGCTTCCAGCTGCAATCGCCGCTGGTCGTCACCCTGCTGGCCTACCTGATGTTCGCGCTGGGCCTGAACCTGACCGGTGTGTTCGAACTGGGCGGCCGCCTGCAGGGCGTGGGCCAGGGCCTGGCCGAACGCTCGGGCCATGCCGGCGCCTTCTTCACCGGCGCGCTGGCGGTCGTGGTGGCAACGCCCTGCACGGCGCCCTTCATGGGAGCGGCGATCGGCTTTGCCATGACGCAAGGCTGGGCCGTGGCACTGGCGGTGTTCCTGGCGCTGGGCCTGGGCCTGGCACTGCCCTACCTGCTGCTCAGCCTGATGCCGGGCCTGGCGCGGCGCCTGCCGCGGCCGGGGCCATGGATGACGACGCTGCGCCAGCTGCTGGCCTTTCCCATGTACGCGACGGCAATCTGGCTGGTCTGGGTCCTGGCCCAGCAGGCGGGGCCGGACGCCGTCGCCGTCGTGCTGGTCGGCGCCCTGCTGATCGCCCTGGGCCTGTGGCTGTGGGGGCGGGTGGCCGCGTCCGGCGGGTGGGGCCTGGTCGGGCGTGGCGTGGGCATTGCGGCGCTGGCCGGCGCGATCGCGCTGGCCGTCCTGGGCGGCAGCACGCTGGGCCCGGCCCCGGCCAGCGCCGCGCTGCCCGGCGCCAGCGGCAGCGGGCCGGTGCACGAGGCCTATTCCGCCGACCGGCTGGGTGCGTTGCAGGCCCAGGGCACGCCCGTCTTCGTCAACATGACGGCCGCCTGGTGCATCACCTGCCTGGTGAACGAGCGCGTGGCCCTTTCGGGGGAGGCCGTGCGCGACGACTTCGCGCGCGCGGGCATCACCTACCTGAAGGGCGACTGGACACGGCAGGATCCGCAGATCACCGCGTTCCTGGAACGCTTCGGCCGCAGCGGCGTGCCCCTGTATGTCCTGTTCCCGAAGCCCGGCTCCGGCCGCCAGCCCGAAGTTCTGCCCCAGATCCTGACGCCCGATATCGTGGCCGAGGCGGTGGCCCGGCTGAACTGAATCCGGCGTCGCGCACGTACACGCACAGAGCCCCGAAACTCCAAGGACCACGGACATGACGCGACGCCACTTCCTGGCCGGCATCGGCGCCCTCGCCCTGGCGCTGGGCATTGGCTACGGACTGAATTCCGCAACATCCCCCGCCCTGGCGGCGCCCACGATCGGGGCACCGGCGCCAGCCTTCCAGGTGCTGGATACCAAGGGCGCGACCCGCACCCTGGACGAGTTCAAGGGCAAGACGGTGGTCCTGGAATGGACCAATGACGGCTGCCCCTATGTCCAGAAGCACTACAATTCCGGCAACATGCAGTCCGTCCAGCGCGACGCCACCGGCGCCGGCGTGGTGTGGCTCACGGTCATCTCGTCGGCGCCCGGCACCCAGGGCTTTGTCGAGCCGGCCAAGGCCGACGACCTGACCGCCAGCCGCAGCGCCGCCCCCACCGCCGTCGTCCTGGACCCGGACGGCGCGATGGGCAAGGCCTATGGCGCGCAGGTCACGCCGCACATGTACATCATCGATGGCACAGGCACGCTGGTGTTCATGGGCGGCATCGACGACAAGCCCCAGGCAGACCCGGCCAGCCTGGACGGGGCCCGCAACCACGTCCGCGCGGCCCTGGACGACCTGGCCGCCGGTCGCCCGGTCGCGGAGGCGATCACCCGCCCCTATGGCTGCACGATCAAGTACCAGTCCTGACCGGCACGGGCGGCGCCGCGGAACCCTTGTGCCCCTGGCCTTTTAGGGGTTGGGTGATGCGGCGCCGCTCTGTATCGTGGCGCCGCATTTCGGTTCGGCCCGCCCTTTCCCGACGGTTGCGCGCAACGGCTGCCTGGCCCACGGGCCGGGTGGCGCGTCGGGGCGCAAGGCCGGGCCGCAATCGTCGCGAACGCCAAAGGAGCCCTCGCATGGCCTTCGAACTTCCGCCGCTGCCGTTCAATCCTGCCGACCTCGCCGCCAAGGGGATGAGCCAGGAGACCTTCGAGTACCATCATGGCAAGCATCACCAGGCCTATGTGACCGCGCTGAACGGCCTGGTCGAAAAGAACGACGCGCTGAAGGGCAAGTCGCTTGAGGAACTGGTCCTGCTCAGCAAGGACAAGGCCGACCTGACGCCCGTCTTCAACAATGCCGGGCAGGTCATCAACCATACCGAGTTCTGGCACAGCCTGTCGCCCAAGGGCGGCGCCATTCCTGGCAAGCTCGAGAAGAAGCTGGTCGAGGATTTCGGCTCGGTCGCGCAGTTCAAGGATGCGTTCAAGACTGCCGCCACCACGCAGTTCGGCTCCGGCTGGGCCTGGCTGGTCCTGGCGCCGGATGGCAAGCTGAAGGTCACCAAGACCCCGAACGCGGCCAGCCCCATCTCGACGGGCGAGGGCAAGATCCTGCTGACCTTCGACGTGTGGGAGCACGCCTACTACATCGACTTCCGCAATCGCCGTCCGGACTACACCCAGAACTTCCTGGACACCCTGGCGAATTACGAACTGGCCGAATCGCGCCTCTGATCGCGCGATGCCGCGCCGGAACGGGGCCATTCCCCGGTTCGGCGCGGTCCAGCCAGTACCACGCCGTCAGCATGCATATAGGTCGCTAGACCGAACGTTCTGCTTACGCCTTGTTTACGCCCGCCGCCTAGGATGCCTGCATGTCGCCCGCAATGGCGGCAGCCATCTGGCGTGACGAGGCGAATGATCACCCCCGCAGCAGACGACAAGGCCGTTTCCGATTGGGTGGGGCGGTGCCTTACCCCTTGGATCGTGGCCCTGGTCGCCGCGACCGTCGTTATGGCCGTCGTCCTGCTGTTCCAGATCGCAGCCGAGCAGGACGCCGCCGCCGAGCTTCAGTCCCGCGCCCTGGCTGAGCGCGCGCTGGATGCGCATCGCGCCCATCTGCAGCGCTCCCTGCACGACTATGCCGCCTGGGGCGATGCCTACCGCCATGTCCTGCCCCAGGTCGACCTGGACTGGGCCTATCAGCGCGAGAACATGGGCCCGACGCTGCATTCCGACCTGGGCTTCAACCTGGTGGCGGTGGTCGGCGCGGACGATGATGCACGCTATGCCCTGACCGACGGCGTCCTGGTCATGGGTGCCCTGCCCGCGCCGCTGCGCGAGACGCTGCGGGACCTGGCGCACCAGGCGCGCGACACGGCCGACGGCATCAGGCCCCCCATGCTGCTGGCGCCTCTCCCCGGCGAGCCGCCCCTGCTGATCGCGGCGGAGGTCGTGAGCCCGGCCGCCGATCCCACCATTCCGCTTCAGCCAGGCCCACAGCCGGTGCTGGTGTTCGGCAGCCGGCTGGACGACGCCGCACTGGCGGCGCTGGGGCGCACGATGCTGCTCAGCGATATGCGCCTGGCGCCGCCGGGCACCTGCCGCAGCGGCACCAGCGGCCTGCCCCTGCGCGACCCCGCAGGCGCCGCCCTGGGCGACCTGTGCTGGACGCCGGCCAGGCCCGGCCAGGAAATGGTCCGCTTCGTGCTGCCCTGGCTACTCGGCGGCTTTGCCTTCCTGGGCATCCTGATGGTGCTGCTGCTGCGCAATGCCCGCCACACCGCCCGCCTGGTCGACGGGTGGAGCCGGCGGCTGACGCGCGCCTATGCCGATATGCGCGAGAAGTCGGCGCTCGACCCCGTGACCCTGGAGCTCAACGGCCAGGGGTTCGAGATCGAGGCGACCAAGCGCCTGACCCTGGCAGAGGAACGCTCGGCCCTCCTGCTGCTGGGACTGGACCGGGTGAAGCTGATCAGCGATGTGTTCGGACATGTCGTGGGCGACGGCCTGCTGCGCCGCGCGGCTGACCGTATCCGCCAGGTCGTGGGGGCCGATGCCCTGGTGGCCCGGACCGGCCAGGACGACTTCGCCGTCCTGCTGCCCGCCGCCCCGGCCGAGGCCATGGAGGCCCTGGCCCGCCGCCTTGTAGAGGCGCTGGAGCAGCCGCTGGACGTCGATGGGATCGAGGCCCATGTCGGCGTGACCGTGGGGCTGGCCCGGGCCGATGGCGCCATCCGCACGGCAGAGCGGCTGCTGCAATGCGCGGACATGGCGATGCACGCCGCCCGGGCCGAGGGCACCCGCATCCGCGCCTATGACCATGGCCTGGGCGAGGAGGCGACACTTCAGCAGAAGCTTGAAGCCGACTTGCGCGGCGCGCTGGCCCGCAACGAGTTCTCCCTGGTCTACCAGCCGCGCTACGACGCGCGCACGCTCGCCGTGACGGGGGTTGAGACGCTGGTCCGCTGGACCCACCCCACGCTGGGGGCCGTCTCGCCCGCGCGGTTCATCCCACTGGCGGAGCGCACGGGCCTGATCCACGACCTGGGCCATTGGGTGCTGGAGACGGCGTGCCTGGACCTGGTGTCATGGCCCGACCTGACGGTCGCCGTGAACATGTCGCCCATGCAGTTCCAGAAGTCGGGGGCCGCCGACCTGGTGGCGCGGGTGCTGCAGCGCACCAGTCTGCCCGCGGCCCGCCTGGAGCTGGAACTGACCGAAAGCGTCCTGTTCGAGTACTATGGCGGCGCCAAGGACAGCCTGCACGAGATCAAGGCGCTTGGCGTCCGTATCGCACTGGACGATTTCGGCACAGGCTTCTCCTCGCTCGGCTACCTGATGGATTTCCGCTTCGACCGGCTGAAGATCGACCGCCGCTTCGTGAAGGAGATCAAGCCCGAGGGCGAAGCCCGCACGATCGTCCAGACCATCATCCGCTTGGCCTCCGCCCTGGGCATGGCGGTCACGGCAGAGGGGATCGAGACGCCGCTGCAGATGGACGTCCTGCGGGCCGAAGGCTGCGACGAGCTTCAAGGTTTCCTGCTGGCGCGGCCCATGCCCCTGGCCGACCTGGAGCGGCTGCTGCTGGCCCAGCGCGACAGCGCCGCGGCCTCCCCGGGCCCGCTCGACCAGACCGAGCCCACGATCGTCGCCCTCGCGACCGGTTGAGCGGTCGCGCGCGCATCCTCGGGGATGATGACGGAGCGGCACGGGAACTGATGCATTCCCGTGCATCGCACACGCCTTTCAGGCCGGGGCCAGTCCTGCCGGCCCCGGCTCGCGCTCAGGCGCGCTTCAGGGCTGGCCGGTCGCTCAACGGGTGGGCGATGCGGCTCAGCATCTCCTTGGGCACGACCTGCCAGAAGGCCTGCACCTCCCGCTCCCAGTTGGCCAGCATGCGCTCGCCCAGGACCGACCCCGTGCGCTGGACGTGCTCCTCGACCAGGGCCTTCAGCACGCCTTCCCAATGCGCCGCGTCGATCCGCTGCCAGACCACCGAATCCGGGTTCACGCGGATCTCGAAGTCCTGGCCGGGGTCATAGACGAACGCCATGCCGCCCGTCATGCCGGCGCCGAAATTGTCGCCAACCCGGCCCAGCATCACGACGGTGCCGCCCGTCATGTACTCGCAGCCATTGGAGCCGCAGCCTTCGAGCACCGCCGTGGCGCCAGAATTGCGCACGGCGAAGCGCTCGCCCGCCTGACCCGCCGCGAACAGGCGGCCGGCCGTGGCGCCATAGAGCACAGTATTGCCCACGATCGTGTTCTCGCTGGCGACGAACGGGCTCGACGTCGGCGGCCGCACGGTGATCAGGGCGCCGGACAGGCCCTTGCCCACATAGTCGTTGGCATCGCCAATCACTTCCAGCGCCAGACCCTGCACGCCAAAGGCGCCCAGCGACTGGCCGGCGGAGCCGCGCAGGCGCACCGTCAGGTGCCCCGGTGCCAGGCCCGTCATGCCGAAGCGGCGCACGATGTGCGACGACAGGCGGGTGCCGATCGCGCGCTGCGTGTTCCGGATCGTATAGGTCAGCTGCATCTTCTCGCCGCGGTCGAACACCGCCGCCGCGTCGTGCACCATCTGGGCGTCCAGCGTGTCCGGCACGGGATTGCGGCTCGTGCGCGTGCAGACGCGCGGGTTCGGCCCCGGGTCCGCCACCGCCAGCAGCGGGTTGAGGTCCAGGTCGTCGAGGTGCGAGGCGCCGCGGCTGACCTGCACCAGCAGGTCGGTGCGGCCGATCACCTCCTCCAGCGTCCGCGCGCCCAGAGAGGCCAGGATCTCCCGCACCTCCTCGGCGATGAAGCTGAACAGGTTCACGACCTTTTCCGGCGTGCCCTCGAACTTGGCGCGCAGCTTCTCGTCCTGGGTGCAGATGCCGACCGGGCAGGTGTTGGAATGGCACTGCCGGACCATGATGCAGCCCATGGCGACCAGGCTGGCCGTGCCGACGCCGAACTCCTCCGCCCCCATCAGGGCGGCCATGACGATGTCGCGGCCCGTCTTCAGGCCGCCATCGGCGCGCAGCTTCACCCGGTGACGCAGGCGGTTGATCGTCAGGACCTGGTTGACCTCGGTCAGGCCCATTTCCCAGGGCATGCCGGCATACTTGATGCTGGTCTGCGGGCTGGCGCCGGTGCCGCCGACATGGCCGCTGATCGTGATGACGTCGGCCTTGGCCTTGGCCACACCCGCCGCGATCGTGCCGATCCCGGAGGACGAGACCAGCTTGACGCAGACCTCGGCCTCAGGGTTCACCTGCTTCAGGTCGTAGATCAGCTGGGCCAGATCCTCGATCGAGTAGATGTCGTGGTGCGGCGGCGGCGAGATCAGCATGACGCCGGGCGTCGCATGGCGCAGCCGGGCGATCTCCGGCGTCACCTTGAAGCCGGGCAGCTGGCCACCCTCGCCGGGCTTCGCCCCTTGGGCGACCTTGATCTCGATCTCGCGCCCGTTGTTCAGGTACTCGATCGTGACGCCGAAGCGGCCGGATGCGATCTGCTTGATCGGCGAATTGGCATTGTCGCCGTTCGCGCGCGGCACGAACCGCTCCGCCCCCTCGCCACCTTCGCCGCTGGCCGACTTGGCACCGATGCGGTTCATGGCGATGGTCAGCGTCTCGTGCGCTTCTGCCGAAAGCGCGCCCAGGCTCATGCTGGGCGTCATGAAGCGCTTGCGGATCGAGGTGATCGATTCGACCTCTTCCAGCGGCACCGGCTTGCGCGGGGCACGGAAGTCCAGCAGGTCGCGCAGCGCCACCGGCGCCTTGGCATGCACGGCCTGGGCATACTTCCGGTACTGGTAGTAGCTGTCGTTCGCGACGGCCGACTGCAGCTGGTGGATCAGCGGCCCTTCGAACGCATGGTTCTCGCCCGAGCGGCGATAGCGGTACAGGCCACCCACCGGCAGCGGAGCCACGTCGGGATCGAAGGCGCGGGCATGCAGGGCCACGACCTCCTTCTCGATGCCGGCAAGCCCGATGCCAGAAATGCGGCTGACCATGCCGGGGAACAGGCTGGTCACCAGCGCCCGGCTGAGGCCCACCGCCTCGAAATTATAGCCGCCGCGATAGGAGCTGATGACCGAGATGCCCATCTTGCTCATGATCTTGAGCAGGCCCTGGTTGATCGCCTCCTTGAAGCGGGCCAGGCACTCCTCGACCGCCATCGTGCCGAACAGGCCCCGGCGCTGGCGGTCGACGATGCAGGCCTCGGCCAGGTAGGCATTGACCGTGGTGGCACCGCAGCCGATCAGCACCGCGATCGAATGCGTGTCCATGCTCTCGGCCGAGCGCACGTTGAGCGAGGTGAAGGTGCGCAGGCCCTGGCCGACCAGGTGGCTGTGCACGGCGCCCAGGCCCAGCACCATGGGGATCGCCGCGCGGTCGCGCGTGATCCGCTCGTCCGTCAGGATCAGATGGCCAAAGCCCTGGCGCACGGCGTCCTCCGCCTCGCGCCGGACCCGGTCCAGGGCCGCCTTCAGCGCGCCCGGCTGACCCACCGCAAAGGTGCAGTCGATCTCGGCCACGGCAGCGCCCATGACCTTGCGCATGCGGGCCAGCTCGCCACTCGTGACGATCGGGCTTTCCAGCACCAGGACATTGGCCTGGCTGGAATCCTGGGCCAGGACGTTCTTCAGGTTGCCGAACCGCGTCTTCAGCGACATCACGCGATGCTCGCGCAGGCTGTCGATCGGCGGGTTGGTGACCTGGCTGAAGTTCTGCCGGAAGTAATGGTGGACCGGGCGATAGATGTCGGACAGCACGGCAAGCGGCGCATCGTCGCCCATCGAGCCGACGGCCTCCTTCGCGTCCTCCACCATCGGCTGCAGGATCAGCTCCAGGTCCTCCAGCGTCAGGCCGGTGGCCAGCTGCCGGCGGCGCAGGTCCTCGCCCCCGGCATGAACCTCGGCCGGTTCCGGTCCCGTAATCAGGTCATCGAGCGAGACGATGGAGCTGCACCAGTCCTCATAGGGGTGTTCCGCCGCCAGTTGATCCTTCAGCTCGCGGTCGTGGTAGAAGCGCCCCTCGCGCAGGTCGACGGCGATCATCTGCCCGGGGCCCAGGCGGCCCTTCTCGACCACGTTGTGCTCAGGGATCGGCACCATGCCCGTTTCGGAGCCGACGAACAGCAGGCCGTCGCGCGTCATCGTATAGCGCAAGGGGCGCAGCCCGTTGCGGTCCAGGCCGGCGACGATCCAGCGGCCGTCGGTCATGGCCAGGCCCGCCGGCCCGTCCCACGGCTCCATCACCGAATTGCCATAGGCGTACATCGCCTGCCACGCCTGGGGCACGGTCGACTTCTTGGACCAGGCTTCGGGCACCAGCAGCGTCTTGGCCAGCGGCGCCGAGCGGCCGGCCCGCACAAGCACCTCGAACACGGCATCGAGGGCGGCCGAGTCGGACGAGCCCGCCTGGATCACCGGCTTGATGTCCTCGCCATGCTCGCCGAACGCCTCCGAGACCATGCGGATCTCGTGGCTCTTCATCCAGTTCTCGTTGCCCTTGATGGTGTTGATCTCACCATTGTGGGCCAGCATGCGGAACGGCTGGGCCAGGCGCCAGGTGGGGAAGGTGTTGGTCGAATAGCGCTGGTGGAAGATCGCGAACGACGAGACGAAGCGTTCGTCCATCAGGTCGGGATAGAAGACCGACAGCGCCTCCGCCAGGAACATCCCCTTGTAGATGACCGAGCGGCACGACAGCGAGCAGATGTAGAAATCGGTTATGTGGTTGGCCAGCACCCGCTTCTCAATCCGGCGGCGGATCAGGAACAGCTTGCGCTCGAAATCGTCGTCGCTCAGCCCCTCGGGGTGGGCGATCATGATCTGCTCGATCTCGGGCCGCGTCGCGTTGGCCTTCTCGCCGATCACGCTGACGTCGACGGGCACTTGGCGCCAGCCATAGATGTTCAGGCCGAACTCGACGATCTCGGACTCGACGATCGTGCGGCAGGCTTCCTGGGCGGCGAAATCGGTGCGCGGGAGGAAGACGGTGCCGACCGCGATCGAGCCTTCGCCCGGCTCGTGCCCGCTTGCGCGGATATGGTCGCGGAAGAAGCCTTGCGGGATTTCGACATGGATGCCCGCGCCGTCGCCGGTCTTGCCGTCGGCGTCGACGGCACCGCGATGCCACACGGCCTTCAGCGCGTCGATGCCCGCGACCACGACCTCGCGCCGGGGCTTGCCGTCGATCGCGGCGACCAGGCCGACGCCGCAGCTGTCCTTCTCGAACTCCGGGTCGTACATCCCCGTCGCCGCCAGGCGTTGCGTCTCGCGCTGCCAATGGGCGACGAATTCGGCGCCCGTCTCGCCATCGGTGGTCAGGCTGGCCCCCTGGACGGCATGGCTTTGGTCATGGCTCATGGCAATGCTCCTTCCAGGATGGGTCACGACGCCTTGGCCAGGCGCGCGTCGGCGCGAACCGACAGGTACTTGTGCAACTGCTCCGCCACGTCGCGGCCGTCACGGATGGCCCAGACCACCAGGCTTGCCCCGCGCACGATGTCGCCGGCGGCAAACACCCCCTCCAGCCCGGTCATCATCGAGCGCGGATCGACCTTCAGCGTGCCCCAGCGGGTCACGGTCAGGGCCGGCTCCTCGAACATCGCGGGCAGGTCCTCGGGGTCGAAGCCCAGCGCCTTGATGACCAGGTCGGCCTCCAGCGTGAAGGTGCCGTCCTCGACCGGCTCCGGCGTCTGCCGCCCGGCGCTGTCGCGCAGGCCCAGGCGCATCTTCTGCGCCATCACGCCGGTGACGACCCCGTCGCCCTTGAATGCCTGGGGGTTCGACAGCCACACGAACTCGACCCCCTCCTCCTCGGCGTGGGAGACCTCGCGCAGCGACCCCGGCATGTTCTCCTTGTCGCGGCGATAGAGGCAGCGGACCGACTTGGCCCCCTGCCGGATCGCGGTGCGGACGCAGTCCATGGCCGTGTCGCCACCGCCGATCACGACGACGTTCTTGCCCGCCGCGTTCAATTCGCCGGACTCGTATTCCGGCACCGTGTCGCCCAGGCCCGTCCGGTTGGACGCGGTGAGATAGGTCATGGCCGGCACGATGTTGCCCAGGCCCGCCCCCGGCGCCTGGATGTCGCGCGCCTTGTAGACGCCCGTCGCGATCAGCACGGCATCGTGGCGCGCGCGCAGTTCCTCGAACGCGATGGTGCGGCCGATCTCGCAATCGGTGTGGAAGACGACGCCCCCCTCGGCCAGCCGCTGGGTACGGCGCAGGACCACGTCCTTTTCCAGCTTGAAGCCGGGAATGCCATAGATCAGCAGGCCGCCCAGCCGGTCATAGCGGTCATAGACATGGACCTTGTACCCCTGCAGGCGCAGCTGCTCCGCCGCGGCCAGGCCGGCCGGCCCCGCGCCGACGATGCCCACCGACTGGTCCAGTGCGCGCCGGGGCACCAGGGGCCGCACCCAGCCCTGCTCCCACGCCGTGTCGGTCAGGTATTTTTCGACCGATCCGATGGTGACGCTGTCGAAGCCCTTCTCGATCACGCAATTGCCTTCGCACAGGCGATCCTGCGGGCAGATGCGGCCGCACACCTCGGGCATATTGTTGGTCGCCTGGCTGACCTCGTACGCCTCCTGCAGGCGGCCTTCGGCGGTCAGCTTCAGCCAGTCGGGGATGTTGTTCTGGAGCGGGCAATGGACCTGGCAGAACGGCACGCCGCACTGCGAGCAGCGCCCGGCCTGTTCCGCCGCCGCCGCGGGCACGAACTCGCGATAGATCTCGTCGAAGTCGTGGGTGCGCTCGTCGGCGGCACGCTTCGCCGGCCGCTTCTGCGGCACGGAGACGAACTTCAGCATGCGCGTTTCAGCCATGGCCGCTTCCTCTGCTTGTGGCCCTGCCCCGGTACTGGCGCGTAACAGACCTGTTGGACACCCGCCCGCTGCCCCGCATGGGTCCACGCGGGACCGCATGAGCAGTGCCGTCGCCAGACCCCGGACCGTTCCGGGTGGCGCGCGGACGCGCTCCACCCGCCGCGTCAGCAGTAGGTCAGAAATACTGACATGTTTCGGGAGAGAGATTCAAGGCCGTTCGCAGGGTTATTCCAGGAGATCGCCAAATTAGGTCCGATTTGGGACTATCATGCAAATGTCGGGAACCAGCCTTGGCAGTCGGCCATCGCCCGCTGCCTTCGACGGCTGTGACCCGTGTCACAAGCCCGTTAGAGTGGGCAATGCATTGTGTCTCCCGCAGCGTTTTCACCCGGCGGTGCTACGCCAAGCGGCGCTCGACATGTCGATGGGAGGAAAGCATGGGCTATTTCAGTCGGACACTGGCAGCGGGCCTGGTCGCCACCGCGCTACCCTGGGGCGCGGCCTGGGCGCAGTCGAACACCGAGGCGGTGTCGATGGACGGCGCCATCAAGGGCCGGATGGACATCGTCTTTGACACGCGCACGACCCGCGACACCACCGGCGACGTGCCGGACGGCAGCCCGGCCCTGGGCGCCATGGACACCTACAATGTCGACCTCGACGTGATGAATTCCGTCGTGATGAAGGGGGCGGTGACCCGCCTGCCCTGGCTGCCCTCCGACGTCCTGGGCGTGACCCAGCAGCAGGGTGCCATGACATATGACCTGCGCCTGTCGCTGCGCAATCCCGCCAATCCCAGTCAGACACGGACGCTGGGCGGCTGGATCGGCGCCATGAAGACCGATGGCGCCGGCCTCTACCACTTCAACGAACCGCCCGAGGGCAAGGGCAAGATGCGGATCGCGATCGATGCGATCGGCAATTCCCAAGGGTTCGTGTCCGAGTTCCAGGGCACGATGCAGGGCCGGATCCCGGCCCAGGCCGGGCTGGCGGGGCTGGCCGACCGGGCCTCGCGCCGGGTCGACCGCACCTATCAGCGCGTCGTCAACGACCGCGTGATCTCGCACACGGTGCAGGGCGCCGACCCGATGGCGTTCCAGAACGCGATCCTGGCCGGCGGCCCGATCCAGGCCTATCCCCAGACGCAGCTGACCGGCTCGATCGACTACGATCCCGAGGAGGCGATCTGGTACGTCGACCTGAAGGCCACCTACTCGACCGGCGGCCAGACCTTCAACGACCGCTATAGCGGCTCGATCCGCTGGAACGAGGATGCGAACCGCGCCGCCAACGGCAAGGGCTATTACGAGGTCAATGTCCGCCTCAACGAGGAGCAGGCCCCGACCGAGGCCAGCATCTTCGACCCGACCAGCGCCGGCATGAGCGAGGAGGAGGCCTTCTTCTCGACCGCCAGCGCCAGCCCGGGCTTCGGTGGCCAGATCGCCTATGTCGACACGTTCAACGGTGAGACCGTGGTCAAGTCCAGCGTGACCTATGCGATCAACGCAACCAGCGCCAGCAAGGTGCAGACGCTCAACTTCGCCAAGGTCCTGCTGCTGATCATCGGCCCGTTCAACGACGAGTAGGACGCGGCGCCCCGCCGACCCAGGTCCCGCGGCCGGGACCTGGGTCGGCGGGGCCGCCAGCTCAGGTGCCCGTCGCGGCGTGGGAGAACTCCCCGCCCTTGCGGAAGCGCCAGAGATAGGCAGGCGCCACCGCCTCGACCGAGGTGGGCGTGATGCCAAGTTCGGTCAGCCCCGGCAGGCTGCCGTCGGCCACGTTGTCCTGCTTCAGGCTGCGCACCTGGTCGGCGGTCAGCAACTTTCCGGGCAGCGCCTGAAGCACGCTGCCCAGCATGCCCGCGACACCCCAGGGCAGCGGCACCAGCAGCCGCTTGCGCCGCACCTCGGCCAGCAGGAATTCCATCAGTTCGCGGAACGTGTAGACGCGCGGCCCGCCCAGTTCATAGATGCGACCGGCCGCCCCCTCCGTCTCCAGCGCCGCCAGGATGGCGTCGGCCACGTCGCCGACATGAACCGGCTGGAAGCGCGTCGTGCCGCCGCCGACAAGCGGCAGGACCGGCGAATAGCGCGCCATCGCGGCGAAGAAGTTGAGGAAGCTGTCGTCCTGCCCGAACACGATAGACGGGCGGACGATCGTGGCATCGGGAAAGGCCGCCCGCACGGCCGCCTCGCCCGCCGCCTTGGTCCGCAGGTAATCCGACTCCGATGCCGGATCGGCGCCGATCGCCGAGACATGGACCAGTTGCCGCACCCCGGCCGCCGCGGCCGCCCGCGCGACTGTTCCGGCGCCCTCCGCATGCACTGCGTCAAAGCGTTGCGGTCCGCCCTCGGCCAGGATGCCGACCAGGTTCACGACGATCTCGGATCCCTGGACCACCGCGGCAATCGAGCGCGCATTGCGCACGTTGGCCTGCACCGGCATGACCTGACCCACGGCGCCCATGGGCTTCACGAAACCCGCGCCGTCCGGGCGCCGCACGGCCACGCGCACCCGAAAGCCGCGGCGCGCCAAGCGCTGCACGACGTGGCGCCCGATGAAGCCCGAGCCGCCAATCACCGTCGCAAGCCGCTGCACCGTCATTCCCGCCATGCCCGTCGCGCCCCTGATCCCGCCGCAAAAAAGTGCGTGCCGATCATCTGCCCGCATCGAGGGCCGTTGACAAGCATCGCGGCTCAGCATATTTCCGCAGGCCTCGCCTGCCCAGGTGGCGGAATTGGTAGACGCGCCAGTTTCAGGTACTGGTGATTTCGGTCGTGGAGGTTCGAGTCCTCTCCTGGGCACCAAGGCGAGCCGCGCATGTCACGCGCGCCGCCCCGCATAGTGCGGGACCCGTTCAGTCAGAACATCCTTCGGATTTCGTGATCACCGGGTCCCGGCGGGGCGGCGGGTGACGGATGAGGACAGCGCATGACCGTGACCCTGCACATCGGCGACCTGCCGGACGATCTCGACCTGGGCAGCGAAGTCGCGGTCGACACCGAGACGATGGGCCTGAACCCGCACCGCGACCGGCTGTGCCTGGTCCAGTTGTCCAGCGGCGACGGCAATGCCCATGTGGTCAAGCTGGGCCAGGCGATCGCTGCCCCCAACCTGGCAGCGCTGCTGTCCAATCCCCGCGTGCTGAAGATCTTTCACTTCGCCCGCTTCGACGTGGCCGTGGTCCACAAGTACCTGGGCGTGACCGTAAGTCCGGTCTACTGCACCAAGATCGCTTCCAAGCTGGTCCGGACCTTCACCGACCGCCATGGTCTCAAGGAACTGGTCAAGGAACTGGCCAGCGTCGACCTGTCGAAGCAGATGCAGTCGTCCGACTGGGGCTCGGACGAGCTGAGCGAGGCGCAGCTGGCCTATGCCGCATCGGACGTCCTTTATCTGCACCAGCTGAAGCGTCGGCTGGACCAGGTGCTGCAGCGCGAGGGCCGGGCGGAACTGGCCCAGGCCTGCTTCGACTTCCTGCCCACGCGCGCCCTGCTCGACCTGGGCGGCTGGGAAGAGCCGGACATCTTCTCCCACTGAGGGGGCCGGCGATCCTGGATATCGCGGGCCGCGCGGCGCAAGCCGCCCTGCGGCATGGCGACCATGCCGGCCGCGCCCTGTGCGCAGGGCGGGCGGTTCTGTAAGGTTTGGTCATGTCCATGAGCGGGATCGAATCGCTGTCCTCGCCGGTCCCTGCGCCCGAAGCGGCGGAGGCACTGGGCATTGCCCGCACGGTCCTGGCGATCGAGGTGCAGGGGCTGCAGGCCCTGGCCCAGTCGCTGGGCGCGGCGTTCCTGCGCGCCGTCGACCTGCTGGCCGCGACGCGGGGCCGGGTCGTCGTCAGCGGCATGGGCAAGAGCGGCCATGTCGCGCGCAAGATCGCGGGCACCCTGGCCTCCACCGGCTGCCCAGCCCAGTTCGTCCATCCGGGCGAGGCCAGCCACGGCGACCTGGGCATGGTGGTTCGGGGTGATTCGCTGCTCCTGCTGTCCAATTCGGGCGAGACGGCGGAACTGTCCGACCTGATCGCCCATGCCAAGCGTTTCGACATCCCCCTGGTCGCGATCACGGCGCGGCAGCCCAGCACGCTGGCCGACGCGGCCGACGCGCTGCTGCTGCTGCCGCCGGTGAAGGAGGCCTGTGCAATCGGCATGGCGCCCACCACATCCACGACGATGATGATGGCGCTTGGCGATGCCCTGGCGGTCGTGCTGATGGCCCGGGCGGGCTTTTCCCCCGACCGCTTCCAGGAACTGCACCCGGGCGGCCGCCTGGGCGGCGCCCTGCGCCGGGCGCGCGACCTGATGCACCCGCCCGAGGCGCTGCCCCTGGTCCAGACGGGCACGCCGATGGCCGATGTCCTGATCGAGATTTCGGCCCGCAGCTTCGGGTGCGCCGGCGTGGTCGACCAGCGCGGCGACCTGGTCGGCGTGATCACCGATGGCGACCTGCGGCGCCACATGTCGGCGGCGATGCTGGCGCAGCCCGCTCGCCAGATCATGACCCCCAGCCCCCGCACGATCGAGCCCGGCCTGTTCGCCAGTGCAGCCCTGCGCATCATGAACGAGGCCAAGATCACCTGCCTGTTCGTGGTCGAGGGCCGGCGCCCCGTGGGCCTGCTCCACATCCACGACTGCCTGCGCGCCGGCATCGCCTGATGAGCGAGCGCGCCGACAGCATGCGGATCGCGCCCCTGGCGGTCGACATGGCCGAGAACCGGCCGCGCCGCAGCGACCGGGTCGAGCGCTACAGCCGCTTTGTCGGGCTGATGAAGCTGGTCCTGCCGCTACTGGCGCTGGGCCTGGTGGCGATGCTGGTGATCTGGCCCGGCCTGACCGATGGCGGCGGGTCCGTCCCCATGATCGCCGGCGAATTGTCGACCAGCGAGGAGGGGCTGGCGATGCAGCATCCCCGCTATGTCGGCATCGACAAGGTTGGCCAGCCCTACAGCGTGACGGCGACGCGGGCCATGCCGGACAAGGCCGACCCGGACGAGATCACGCTGGACACGCCGGCCGGCGACTTCAAGACGGAGAGCGGCACGGCGATCAGCCTGTCCTCCGCCAGCGGCCTCTACAAGCCCAAGGAGCAGAGCCTGATGCTGGAGGGGCAGGTGAAGCTGTCGACCAGCGACGGCTATTCCTACCAGGGCGACCGCCTGCTGCTGGACCTGGCGACCGGCAGCGCCACCAGCCAGGAACCGATTTCGGCCAAGGGGCCGGCCGGAACCATCCGGGCCGACAGCATGGCCATGCGCGAAAAGGGCCAGATCCTGCATTTCCAAGGCAACGTGTCCGTCGTGATCGACAACGGGGAAATCCAATGAGCCTGTCGCACAGGATGCCGGGGCGGGCCGTGCTGGGCGCCATGGCCGTCTCGCTGGGCGTCTCGCTGGCTCCCGCGTTCGCGGCACTCCTGGCTCCCGCGCCGGCCACGGCACAGGCGCTGGGCCTGGCGGCCGACCAGGACCAGCCCATCTCCATCAACGCCGACTCGCTCGACGTCGACCAGAAGGCCAAGGTCGCCACCTTTCGCGGCAACGTCCTTGCGGTCCAGGGCGAAACCCGCCTGAAGGCGTCGGAAGTGCGCGTGCACTATGATGGCGCCGGCACGACGGAGGCGGATGCACCTACTGCCCCGCCACCGCCCGCGACAGACAATGGCGGCGTGCCGGCCGGCACGCTGGGCGCACCGGCCGCCGCGGCCGGTGCCGGCGGCGGCCGCATCTCGCGTATCGAGGCGGCAGGCGGCGTCTTTGTCTCGACCCCGACCCAGACGGCGGAGGGTGACGACGCGCTCTATGACCTGCGGCGGAAGCAGATCACGCTGACTGGAAAGGTCGTCCTGACCCAGGGCGAGAACGTGCTGCGCGGCAGCAAGCTGGTGGTCGACCTGGCCACCGACCGCACCACCCTGACCGCCGGCGGCAGCGGCCGCGTCCAGGGCCTGTTCGTGCCGGGCCAATCCCCGGGCCAGGGGCAGCAGGGCAGCCAGCCCGGCACCCCGCGCCAGGGCAGCGGCGTGGCGCCGACGCGCCTGGTGCCGCCGCCGGGGCAGCCGCGTCCGGCGACGCCGGAATGAGGCACCCGCCCTGCCCGACCGGGTGGGGCGGTGGCGACGCCCCCATGTCATGCGGGGCCGGGCGGATGAGGCGCGATTGAAGGGTCTGGTTAATCACGTGCGTTGGATGCTGGAGAGGATGCGCGAGCGCAAGCCGACACGGGACGAGGGACGGGCGGACGGGGCCGAAGGCGCCGCTGGCACCTCCCTGCCCGTCACGGCGGGACCCGTCGCGGCGGGACCTGCTGCGACCGGTGCGGCCGCGGACGCGCCACACACCGGCCCGCGCCTGATCGCCGACAATCCGGGCCTTGAGGTCAAGGCGATCGGCAAGAACTTCCGCAAGCGTCCCGTGGTGCGTGGCGTCTCCATGACGGTACAGCGGGGCGAGGTGGTGGGCCTGCTGGGCCCCAACGGCGCCGGCAAGACGACCTGCTTCTACCTGATCACCGGGCTGATGCAGCCCGACTATGGCACGATCGCGCTCGACGGCCGCGACCTGACCGACCTGCCGATGTATCGCCGCGCGCGCCTGGGTATCGGCTACCTGCCGCAGGAAGCCTCGATCTTTCGCGGCCTGTCGGTCGAGAACAACATCCGCGCCATCCTGGAAGTGGTCGAGCCGATCCGCGACAAGCGCGAGGCGATGCTGGACGACCTGCTGGCCGAATTCTCGATCACCCACCTGCGCCGGACGCCCGCCATCGCCCTGTCGGGCGGCGAGCGGCGCCGGGTCGAGATCGCGCGCGCCCTGGCGACGCAGCCCAGCTTCATGCTGCTGGACGAGCCGCTGGCCGGCATCGACCCCATCGCGATCAACGAGATCCGCACCCTGGTCACGCACCTGAAGAACCGGGGCATCGGTGTGCTGATCACCGATCACAATGTCCGTGATACGCTCGACCTGATCGACCGCGCCTATATCATCCATGAAGGGCGCGTGCTGATGGAAGGGCACCCGTCCGACATCGTCGCGCACGAGGGCGTCCGGCGGGTCTATCTGGGCGATCGCTTCAGCCTGTAGGCGGTATCATGGCGTTGTCGCCACGTTTGGAGATGCGTCAGAGCCAGTCGCTGGTGATGACGCCCCAGTTGCAGCAGGCGATCAAGCTGCTGCAGCTCTCCAATCTCGACCTCTCCGCCTATGTCGAACAGCAGCTGACCGAGAACCCGCTCCTGCAGCGCGGCGAGGATGGCGAGGCCGAGGGCGACCGCGCCGCACCGGAGGCGGACGTCGCGACCCTGGGCGCCGATGCCCTGGTTGCCCCAGACGCGCCGATGGCAAGCGAGGCGGACAGCCCGCTCGACGCGTCCTATGACGACGTCTTTGCCGAGGGCAACGACATGGGCTCGCTCCCCGCCAGCGCCAGCCGGGGCAGCCTGCCCGACGATGGCGACGGGCTGGAGGGCACGCTGAGCGCCGCCATCGGCCTGAAGGAACACCTGCTGGAGCAGCTGCAGGCGACGAAGGTCGGCCTCGACGAGCGCTTCATCATCGCGGCCCTGATCGAAGGCGTGGACGATGCGGGCTATCTGAACGAATCGCTCGAGGACGTGGCCGAGCGCCTGGGCGTCGAGCTGGAGGCGGTCGAGGATGCGCTGTGGGTCCTGCATGGCTTCGACCCGACGGGGGTCGGCGCGCGCAGCCTGGCGGAATGCCTGCGCCTGCAATGCGCCGCGGCCAACCGGCTGGACCCCGCCATGGCCGCCATGCTGGACAACCTGGAACTGGTCGCGCGCCGGGACGTGAAGCGGCTGGGGGAGGTCTGCGGCGTCGATGCCGAGGACATCCACGACATGATCGCCGAGTTGCGCCGGCTGAACCCCAAGCCGGGCCTGGCGTTCGAGCACGACCTGTCGCCGCCTGCCGTGCCCGATGTGCTGGTCCGCCGCGCCGCGGATGGTTCCTGGGTGGTCGAGCTCAATGCCGAGGTGCTGCCGCGTGTCCTGATCGACCGCCGCTACCTGGCCCGCGTCAGCGCGCAGGTCGGCCCCGGCGGCCGCGCCCGCGCGGACAAGGCCTATGTCTCGGACTGCCTCAGCCAGGCGACCTGGCTGGTCAAGGCGCTGGACCAGCGGGCGCGCACCATCCTGAAGGTCGCGACCGAGCTGGTGCGCCGCCAGCAGCCCTTCCTGGAACAGGGCGTGCGCCACCTGCGGCCGCTGAACCTGAAGGCGATCGCGGAGGAAACCAGCCTGCACGAGTCGACCGTCAGCCGCGTGACCGCCAACAAGACGATGGCGACGCCGCGCGGCGTCTTCGACCTGAAGTACTTCTTCACCGCGGCCATCGCCTCCGCCGACGGGGGCGAGGCCCATTCGGCCGAGGCGGTGCGCGACCGCATCAAGCACCTGATCGACGACGAGCCGCCCGGCGCCATTCTTTCGGACGACGCGATCGTGGCCCTGCTCAAGGACGAAGGCGTCACGATCGCCCGCCGGACAGTCGCGAAATATCGGGAATCGCTCAGGATTCCGTCATCCGTGGAGCGTCGCCGGTTGAAGGCGATGAGCGCATGACCAACGTAAACACTGGGAGCACGCAACCGGCGGCCTGAACGGCGGTTGTGGTTCCACCGCCAGGGGGCGCAGAATTGACAGGGTCCGTCCCCGCTGCCTAAGGTCCCGGCGCTTCCGGGACCGCCCTGGCGGAAGGGTCAGACTTCAACGTTGGCGGCTTGGACAAAAACCATGCAACTCCAGATCAACGGCAAGCATATCGACGTCGGCGATGCGATGCGGACCCACGTCCGCGAACGCCTCGGCAATGGCGTGGCGAAGTATTTCGAGAAGCCGATTGACGGCAACGTCACGATCTCGCGCCAGGCTCACCTCTTCCGCACGGATTGCCAGGTGCATTTCGGGGCCGGAATGACGGCGATCGCCCATGGCGAGGCGGCGGACGTCTATGCCAGCTTTGATCAGGCCGCCGACCGTCTGGAAAAGCAGCTGCGTCGCTACAAGCGCCGGCTGAAGCGTCACCACGGCGAGCGCAAGGCCCCCGCACCCAGCGAGCCCGCGCGCTCCTACGTCCTGGCGGCCGAGCCCGAGGAGGAGGAACACGCCGAGGGCGACGCCCCCATCATCATCGCCGAGACGACGACCGAGATTGCCAGCCTGTCGGTGCGTGACGCGGCGATGCGGATGGACCTGGGCGACATGCCGGCGCTGCTGTTCAAGAACAGCGTGCATGGCGGCCTGTCGCTCGTCTATCGCAGGCCGGACGGCAATATCGGCTGGATCGAGCCGGGCTCGGCGGCCTGAGCGCGTGACGATGTCCTGCAGCGCCTGACGGAATGGCCAGATCATGAGCATTGCCCAGCTGGTCAGGCCCCAGGGTGTGATCGCACACCTGAAGGTCGCTTCCAAAAAACAGGCGCTGCAGGATCTCTCGGCCCGCGCAGCCCGGCTGACCGGGCATCCCGAGCGGCAGATCTTCGATATCCTGATCGAGCGCGAGCGCCTGGGCACGACCGGTGTCGGCCAGGGCATCGCCATCCCGCATGGCAAGCTGCCGGGCCTGGACCGCCTGCACGGCCTGTTCGCCAGGCTGGACAACCCGATTGACTTCGAGGCGATCGACGACCAGCCGGTCGACCTGATCTTTCTCCTCCTGGCGCCGGAGAATGCCGGCGCCGATCATCTGAAGGCGCTGGCCCGCGTGTCGCGCCTGCTGCGCGACCGCGAGATGTGCGAGAAGCTGCGCGCATCCGAGGAGGACGAGGCGATCTATGCCCTGCTGATCGAGCAGGGCCAGAACGAACACGTCTGACCGCAGGCGGGCCTTGCACCTCCGACGCTGCCTTCCGCTGCTGGGCCTCCTGGCTGCAGCGTTGTACCCGGCCGGGGCTGGCCATGCCGCCGACGCCACGGTGCAGCTGCGCTTTCCCCTGGCCTGCCCGATCGGACCGGATTGCGGCATCGATGCCTATGTCGACGTCGATCCCGGCCCGTCGGCGCGCGACTATACCTGTGGTGCCCTGACCGAGAATGGCCAGGCGGCGACCACGTTCCGCACGGACCCCGCCCTGGTGGCCAAGGGGCTGGCGGTGCTGGCGGCGGCACCCGGCACCATCCTGTCGGTGCGCGAAGGCATGATCGACGGCACCAGCACGGCCCTGATCGAAGGCCGGGCCTGCGGCAATACGGTGGTGATCGACCATGGCGGCGGGTGGGAGACGCAGTACTGCCACCTGGAGCGCGGCAGCGTGGCGGTGCGGCCAGGCCAGCGCGTGGTGGCGGGCGAGGTCCTGGCGCGGGTCGGCCGGTCCGGCCTGGCGCCGCGTCCGCGGCTCAGCTTCCTGGTCCGCCAACAGGGCCGGGTGATCGACCCCTTTGTCGGTTTGAACACGGGTGCCGCGTGCGGCAGCCCCGTCCTGTCGCTGTGGGCGCCGGACCTGCTGCAGCCCTTGGCCTATCGTGGCAGCGAGCTGGCAGCGGCGGGCTTCGCCACGTCCCGCCCCAGTGCGGAGGCGATCGAGGCGGGGGAGGTGTCGCCGACGAATCTGGACCAGTCGGCGCCGGCGCTGATCTTCTTTGCGTCCATTCGCGGTCTGCGCGAGGGGGATGAGCAGGTCATCCGCCTGGTCGGGCCCGATGGAACAGTCCTGCTGGACGAGCGCGACCAGCCTGCCGCGGGACCCCAGGCGCGCTGGCTGCGCTTCGCGGGCCTGGAGCGGCCCCTGGCCGGGTGGGAGCCCGGCACCTACAAGGCCGAATACTATCTGCTGCGCCGCACGGGCGAGCAGCCGACGACCGTCGTCTATGTGGCGAAGGACATCACCATCGCGCCATAGCGGTGGGCCCGCCCCGCTGCGGCACCCTTCAGTGCACGCTCTGGGGCATCATGTCGTGTTCAAGCGCGGCGGCGACCGCTTCGGCCCGCGTCTCGGCCACGGCAAGCGGATTGCCGTTGGCGGCGCACAGGGCGAACGCCTCTCGCCCGTCGATCTCGACCGGCCGGATGTAGACAAGGGCAGGGGCGCCAAGGGCGGCCAGCGCTTCTGGCGTCATGTCCTGGAAGTGTGCTGCAAGGCTGCTCATGGCTGCTGCTTTCCTGGAGGTCTGACGAGTGAAGGGAATAGTCCCTGAGAGGTTCCATCCAATCGATTAACACGCACGCACGCGGCGGTTCCTGCGGCGGCGTTTCAGTCACCGCATGTCAGCGGCCGCGCATCATCGGATCGCGATCTGGCGCGGCGGGGTAACCGATTCGGGGCGCGACAGATCGACCGACAGCAGCCCGTTGTCGATGGTGGCGCCCGTGATCTGGACCCCGTCGGCCAGCACGAAGGCCTTCTGGAACTGGCGCGTGGCGATGCCGCGATGCAGGAACACGCGCTCTGGATCGTCGGTCTGGCGGCCACGCACGATCAACTGGTTGTCCTCGACCGTCACAGACAGGTCGTCCTTGGCAAAGCCCGCGACGGCCAGCGTGATGCGCAGCTCGGCCGGGCCGATGCGCTCGATATTGTAGGGCGGATAGCCGTCATTGCCGGCGCGCGAGGCGCGGTCCAGCACCCGTTCGAGGTGATCGAAACCCAGCAGCAGGGGACTGCTGAAGACGGATACGCGGGTCATGCCACCTCCTCCATGGTGAGCGAGCGTGGATCCGGCGGGTCAGGAGCGACCCCGCAGGTCGCCACCGGCCCAGGCGGCACCGGCGACACCCATCATGTTGGCGCGATTCGCCTTGCGCGCAAGGGATGCACCGCGGCATCCCCGGTGCTGCGGCGTCGCGTCAACCCAGGCGCAGCGGCTTCACGTTGGTGATGAGGGTCTTGTTGATCAGGCGGATCGCGCCCGACATGTCCTGGAACGGGATGAAGGCGCGGCTGTCGTTCAGCATGTCGATGACGCGCTGCTCCGGCTCGACGAAGAAGTTGCCGCGCATCGAGGTGCCATCGGTGAAATGCACCTCCACATCGGTCTTGTCCTTGACCACGCGTTCGTCCATGCCGCCTCCTGCCCGGCGGGCCACCGGGAACGGCCGATTATGCGCACGCAACCCGGGCGCGCCAGCCTTTCAGGTCGCGCCACCACCCGCAGCCACCCCCGCGGCCAGGGCCGCCTTCAACTCCGCCAGCGTGAACGGCTTGGCCAGTCGGGCGGTGCTGCGCGGGCCGTCGGCGGGATCGACCTCCGCATAGCCGGTCATCAGCACGATGGGCAGGCCGGGTCGCAGGACCCGCAGCACCTGGGCCATCTGCACCCCGGTCAGGCGCGGCATGGCGACGTCACTGAGCACCAGGTCGACGGTGTTGCCCTGGGCCAGGTTCAGCGCTTCCTCCGCGCCGTCAGCCAGCAGCACCGCGTGGCCCAGGTCCTCCAGCATGGCCGCGGCCTGGACGCGGACCAGGGGATCGTCGTCGACCACCAGCACGCGCAGCGACGGCAGGTCTGTCCCCTCCGCCACGATCCTGCCGGCCGGGTCGGAGGGCGACGGTGCCTCCCGCGCGATAGGCAGTGCGACGCGGACCTCCGTGCCTTGGCCAGGCTGGCTGCGGATGTCCAGGCGGCCGCCCGACTGCTGGGCCAGGCCATGCACCATCGACAGGCCCAGGCCCGTGCCCTGGCCCACGCCCTTTGTCGTGAAGAAGGGTTCGGCGGCGCGGGCCAGCGTCTCGTCGTCCATCCCCTGGCCGGTATCGGACACGATGAGCGTGACCTCGCCCGGCCCCTGGTTCGCGGCGATCGTGACGCGGCCGCCGTCCGGCATCGCGTCGCGGGCATTCAGCACCAGGTTCAGGATCGCCATTTCCAGCTGGTTGGCGTCGGTATGGACCGGCGGCAGGCCGACCGGTATCGCGACCTGGAGGACGGCATCCGGGCCGATCGAGCGGGCCAGCAGATCGTCCATCCCGGCCACCAGCGCATCCAGCGCCACGGGACCGAAGCGCAGCGACTGGCGCCGGGCAAAGGCCAGCATGCGCTGGGTCAGGGCAGCGCCCCGCTCCGCCCCCTTGATCGCGTTGTCGACCAGGCGGACCAGGCCCGCGGCGTCGGCCGGCAGCCGCTTGCGCACCAGTTCCAGGCTGCCCAGGATCGCCGCCAGCAGGTTGTTGAAGTCATGCGCCACACCCCCGGTCAGCTGGCCCAGGGCGCGCAGCTTCTGCTCCTGGAGGAGCCCTTCCCGCGCCTGCTCAAGCGCCTGCTGCGCCGCACGGCGCTCGGTCAGGTCGCGCGTGACCTTGGCAAAGCCCAGCAGCTCGCCCTCCGGCGTGCGGATCGGGTCGATGACGACCCAGGCCCAGAAGCAGGTGCCATCCTTGCGCACCCGCCAGCCCTCCGCCTCGAACCGGCCATGGGCCGCGGCGAAGTCCAGGTTGCGCTGGGGCACGCCCGCTGCGCGGTCGGCCGCCTGGTAGAAGCGGCTGTAGTTCTGCCCGATGATCTCGTCCGCGGCATAGCCCTTGAACCGCTGGGCCCCCGCGTTCCAGCTGGATACGACGCCCGTGGGATCCAGCATGTAGATGGCATAGTCGGTGATCGCATCGACCATCAGGCGATAGCGCTCGTCCAGCCCGGCGCGCCCCTCCGTCCGCTGGCCGGCCTGCCCCTTCGACGTGTCGATCCTGCTCAAGTATTCGTCCCCGCTTGGGCCCTGGCCACACGCTAAGCCAGCCGGGCGCCGGCAGCGCATCACGGTCGCGGGAGGACCAACCCCCTTAGTCGGCGGGAGGGGCTTCGTCCAGCGTGGCCCAGCCTGACGGCCGCCCGGTGGGCGTCAGGTCCTTGCGCTCGTCATGCTGGCGCAGGATGTGCGCCTTGGCCAGCATATGGGCGCTGACGGGGGCCGTCAGGAACAGGAACAGCGTGATCAGCAGCTCGTGGAACGACACTTGGCCCTGCACGCCCGCGAAATAGACCATGGAGGCCAGCAACAGCGACCCGATGCCAAGCGTGGTTGCCTTGGTCGGGCCGTGCAGGCGCTGCATCGTGCCGGGCAGCCGGGCCAGCCCCAGCGAGCCCACGACCAGGAAGAAGGCGCCGACCAGGATCAGCACCGCGGCGACGACTTGGGCGATGGTCTCGATCATGGCGCCCTCACTCGATCACGTTGCCGCGCAGTAGGTACTTGCAGAACGCCACGGTGGTGACGAAGCCCACCATGGCGAACAGCAGCGCCACCTCGAAATACATGGCGGTGCCATAGAGGATGCCCAGCAGCACGATCAGCGCGATGGTGTTGACGACCAGCGTGTCCAGCGCCAGGGCTCGATCGACCGGCCCCGGCCCCCGCGCCAGGCGATACAGGTTCAGCAGCAGGGCCACGCACACGGCCCCGCCCGCGATCAGGCAGGCAATGGCGATCATGCGAAAATCCTCTTCAGCCGGCGCTCGTAGCGGTCCTTGATCGCGGCCACGGTGCCTTCGGGATCGCCAGTGTCCAGGCAATGCACCAGCAGCGCCCCGCCGCAGGCCGACAGGTCGGCGCTGACGGTGCCGGGCGTCATCGTGATCGTGCCGGCCAGGACGGCGATCGCCTCGGGCGAGGTCAGGTCCAGCGGCACGGTGACATAGACCGAGCGGAAGCCGCCGGCCGGCCGGAACAGGACCAGCCGCGCCACCTGGACGTTGGAGACGACGATGTCCCACAGCACCACCAGGACATATTCGGCAATGGCCAGCGGTGCCCCGATGCGCGGGCGGCCCGGCCAGAAGCGGGCAGTGAACAGCGGCACCAGGAAACCCAGGATGGCGCCCAGCACGACATGCCCGGCGCTGACCTCGTTCGCCAACATCACCCAGACGACCAGGATCGTCAGGCTGAGCACCGGGTGGGGCAGGATCCGCGCCATCATGATGCCTCGCCTCCCGGCTCCAGGACGGCGCCAATGTATTGGCCGCGATCCAGCAGCTGGGCCGTCGTCGCGTCGAGCCAGGTCATCGCAGGCCCCGCCGCCGCCGTCCACGCCACCAGCAGGGCCAGCAGCAGGGCGATGCCCGTCACCGGCTGGGCCAGCGGGATCGTTGCCTGGTCACGGGGCATCGGCCGCGCCGCCCAGAACAGGCTGCTGCCGGCGCGCGCAAAGCCCAGCGTCATGACCAGGCTGGTGCCCAGGATCAACGCCCACAGCCAGGGCCACGCCGCATCCACCCGGACCGCCTGCAGGATCAGCACCTTGCCCAGGAAGCCCGACAGCGGTGGCAGGCCGACCATGGCGATCGCCGCCAGCAGGAACAGGCCCCCGACAAGCAGGCCGCCGCGCATCGCCCCGGCCGGGGCCAGCCCGTCGGCGGCGGCGCCCCGGCCCTCCGCCACCAGGCCCGCGATCAGGAACAGGACGGCACCGGCCAGCGTGCTGTGCACCAGGTAGTACAGCGCCGCCGCGATGCCGCTTGCGTCGAACAGGCCAAGGGCGATCAGCAGCGTGCCCATCGACGACACGACGGCAAATGCCGCCAGGCCGCGCAGGCTGGCGCTGCCCAGGACGCCGATGCTGCCAACGACCAGGGTGACGGCCGCCGCCGGCAGGACGAACGGCGCCACAAGGCCGGCCAGCGCCCCGGCGTCCGCGCCGAAGACCATGCCATGCACGCGCAGGATGGCGTAGGCGCCGACCTTGGTCATGATCATGAAGATCGCCGCCGCGGGGGCCGAGGTCGAGGCATAGGTCGCCGGCAGCCACCAGTGCAGCGGCACCAGCGCGGCCTTGGTCGCGAAGACCAGGAACAGCAGCAGGGCGCCCGCCTTCAGGATGCCCTGGTCGGCGGGCGCCACGGCCGGGACCTTGGCCGCCAGGTCGGCCAGGTTCAGCGTGCCGGTCACCGAATAGATCAGCCCGACCGCGACCAGGAACAGGGTCGACGCGACGAGGTTGATCGCCACGTACTGGAAGCCCGACTTCAGCCGCGCCGGCCCGCCGCCGTGCAGCATCAGGCCATAGGAGGCGATCAGCATCACCTCGAAGAAGACGAACAGGTTGAACACGTCGCCGGTCAGGAAGGCGCCATTGATGCCCAGCAGCTGGAACTGGAACAGGGGATGGAACAGCTGTCCCTTGCGGTCCGCCCCGGCCGAGGCGAAGACGATCACGGCCAGCGCCAGCACCGCCGTCAGCACCAGCATCGTGGCCGACAGCCGGTCCAGCACCAGGACGATGCCGAAGGGCGCCGGCCACGCCCCCAGGCGATAGGCCTGCGTCCCGCCTTCCGCCGCCTGGACCAGCAGGCCGATGTCGACCGCCAGCAGCAGCACCGTTGCCACGATCGAGACGACCCGCTGGCTGGGCAGGTGGTGGCGGAGCGTCAGCAGCAGGAAGGCCGCGGTCAGGGCCGGCAGGACGGCCGGCACGATGATCCAATGGCTCATTGCGGGCGCCCCCGCGGCTTGCTCGGCTCCTCGACCGTGTCCAGGTCGGTGCGGTCGCTGCCCGTCTCCAGGAAGCCGCGCAAGGCCAGGACGACGATCAGCGCCGTCATCCCGAACGAGATCACGATGGCGGTCAGGACCAGCGCCTGGGGCAGCGGGTCGGTATAGCCGGGCGCCGTGGCGGAGATGATCGGCGGCTGGTCCACCACCAGGCGGCCCATCGCGAACAGGAAGACGTTCACGGCATAGGACAGGAAGGTCAGGCCCAGGATCACCGGAAAGGTGCGCGCGCGCAGGATCAGGTAGATGCCGGTGGCGGTCAGCACGCCCGTGCCGCTGGCGACGAGAAGCTCCATCGCGCTCAGGCCTCCCGTTCCAGGGGCACGTCCATGGCGCGGCCGCTGTCGGGCGTGGGATCGACCCGCTCGGCGATGCGCGACAGGCGCGACAGCGACAGGATCATGACGCCGACCACGGTCAGGAAGACGCCCAGGTCGAAGATCATGGCGGAGGCGAGCTCGAACTCGCCCACCACGGGCAGGTGGACATAGCCGAACGTGCTGGTCAGGAACGGCTGGCCGAAGACCCACGGACCGATGCCGGCCAGGCCCGCGATGCCGACGCCCGCGCCGATCAGGGCCTGCGCGTCCATGCGCTGGCGTTCCGCTGCCCAGTCATAGCCGGACGCGATGTACTGCATGATGAAGGCGATCGCCACGATCAGGCCGGCGATGAAGCCGCCGCCCGGCTGGTTGTGACCGCGCAGGAAGATATAGGCGCCAACCACCAGCGCCAGGGGCAGCAGGACCCGCGCCGTGACCACAAGGACCAGCGGATGCGTGTCGCGCGCCTCCTCCGCCGGCAACTGGGCACGGACGCGGCGCAGCGCCGCCCCCTTCAGGCTGATGTCCAGCAGGGCAAAGATGGCGACCGCGGCAATGCCCAGGACGATGATTTCGGCAAAGGTGTCATAGCCGCGGAAGTCGACCAGGATCACGTTGACGACGTTGGTGCCGCCGCCGCCCGGCTTGGAATTGGCCAGGTAATAGTCGGCGATGGTCGTGCCGTCGCGCGTCATCACGCTGTACAGCAGGCCGGCCACGCCCAGGCCAGCGGCCCCGGCCAGCACGCCATCGCCCCAGCGCGCCGGCGTCGTGTCGGCGACCGGCGTGCGCTTGGGCAGCAGGTTCAGCGCCAGCAGCATCAGGATCGTGGTGACCACGTCGACCGAGATCTGCGTGAGCGCCAGGTCGGGGGCGGAGAACTGCAGGAAGACCAGGGCCACGACCACGCCCACCACGCTGGTCAGGATCAGCGCCAGCAGCCGGTCGCCATGGCGCACGACGACAGCGGCGCTGACGCCCACCAACGCGATCCAGGCGACCACGGCCGGGCCGCTGACCGGCAGCGTGGCGCGCGTGCCGGGTGCGCCCGTGCTCGTCCACACGCCATAGGCGCCGACCGCCACCAGGACGGCGACGATCACGCGGAGATAGCGCGCCAGGCAGCCGTCATGGACCCAGGCGACGGCGCGGTACGAGGCGCGGGCCGATAGCCCGACCACGCCTTCGAACAGGGCGCGCGCCTCCGGACGGGGCAGGGCCAGGCGCAGCGCATTGGCCGGGCGATGGGCCAGGAACAGGGCGGCGCCCCCGGCAAAGGCGATGCCGCTCATCACCAGGGCCGGCGTCACGCCATGCCACAGCGCCAAGTGGTACGCCGGCAGCGGGCCGCCCACGATGGCCCCCGCCACCAGTGCGACCAGTGCACCCGCGACCGCGTCCGGGGCCAGGCCAATCGCGACGACCGGGACCAGAAGGACGGCGACGGGCAGCCACAGGCCGGCCGGCGGGTCGTGCGGCGCGTGCGGATAGTCGCGCCGGCGCGGCCCCAGGAAGGTGCCCACCGCAAAGCGCAGGGAATAGGCGACGGACAGCAGCGCGCCCACGGTCGCCGCCATCGGGAACAGCCATGCGGCCCCCGGATAGGCGGTATGGGCTGCCTCCTCCAGCATCATCTCCTTGGACAGGAAGCCGTTCAGCAGCGGCACGCCCGCCATCGACGCCGCGGCCAGCATGGCCAGCGACGCGGTCAGCGGCATCAGTCGGGCAAGGCCGCCCAGCCGGCGGATGTCGCGGGTTCCAGCCTCGTGGTCGACGATGCCGGCGCTCATGAACAGGGCGGCCTTGAACGTGGCGTGGTTCAGGATGTGGAAGGCGGCCGCCACCGCCGCCATCGGCGTGCCCATGCCCAGGAGCATCGTGACCAGGCCCAGGTGACTGACGGTGGAGAAGGCGAGCATGCCCTTCAGGTCGTCCTTGAACAGGGCGATCCAGGCGCCGATCACCATGGTGGCCAGGCCCACGGGTGCCACGATCAGGAACCATGTCTCAGTCCCCGCCAGGGCCGGCCACAGCCGCGCCAGCAGGAAGATGCCGGCCTTCACCATGGTCGCGGAATGCAGGTAGGCCGAAACCGGCGTCGGCGCCGCCATGGCGTGCGGCAGCCAGAAATGGAAGGGGAACTGCGCCGACTTGGTGAACGCGCCCAGCAGGATCAGCACCAGCGCCGGCGTGTAGAGGGGCGAGGCCTGGATGACCTCGGCCCGCTCCAGGATCTCGGAAATCTCATAGGATCCGGCGATCGAGCCCAGCAGCAGCAGGCCGCCGATCAGGGCAAGGCCCCCGCCACCGGTGACGACCAGCGCCATGCGGGCACCCCGCCGGGCATCGGCCTGGCCCCGCCAATAGCCGATCAGCAGGAACGAGGTCAGGCTGGTCAGTTCCCAGAACACCAGCAGCAGGACCACGTTGTCCGACAGGGCAACGCCCAGCATCGCCCCCTGGAACAGCAGCAGATAGGCGTAGAACCGACCCATGGGATCGTCGCGGTTCAGGTAGAACCGGGCATAGACGATGACCAGCAGGCCGATCACCAGGATCAGCCCGGCAAAGAACAGGCTGAGGCCATCCAGCCGGAACGAGAAGCTGAGCCCGGCCTGGGGCAGCCACGGCACCACCACGCGGTCGACCCCGCCGGCCAGGACGGCGGGCGCGCGCGACAGCAGCAGGCCCAGCGCCGCCAGGCTGACAAAGGCGGTCGCATTGGCGCACACATCGCGGCCGGAGCGGATCAGCAGCGGCGGAAGGACGGCACCCAGGATCGGCAGAAGGGCGACAAGCCACAGGGTCATGGGCGACTGACGCGCATGCACAGGAACTCCTGCGCGGCGGCCCGACCAGCGCTTGTCCTGCCTCCGCCGCCCTGGCGGGACACCCTGGTACCCTGATAGCCGGATGACGCGGTGCTTGTCACGCGGCTTTGCTGCGCGCCGGCGCCGGGATTGCCGCGCCATGGTGTGGCGGGCACACTGACCGGCATCGCCAATCCGCCCGGCCCGCCGTGCCCAAGTCCCCCGCCAAGAGCCTGCCCATCGTGCCCCGGCTGGAGGAGTATGCCCGGGCCCCGGACGTGCGCATGGACGGCGTGCGCTTCGACCTGGTGCAGCTTGCGCCGCCGTTCCATGTCGACGTGATCGATACCTCAGCCTCGCTATTCTACTACGTGCGGTCGGGCGAGGCATGGTTCGGCGGACAGCCGGCGAGCGCGGCGCCGCGCCACCTGCCCCCCGGCACCGCCATGGCGATGGAACGCGGCGTGCGCCATTCCTGGAGCAGCGCGCCGCAGCGGCCCTTCGCCGTCCCCGATGGCGAGATGCCGCGGGTCCCCTTCGGCACGCCCTGCCCCGCCGGCGCGGTCGAGTTGATCATGGGACGGATCGAACGACACACCGCGGCATTGATGGGGGGCAACGATGCCTTTGTCTTCATCCCCCCCGACCTTGCCCCGTTCGATCGCCTGTTCCGGGCGATCTCGACCCTGCTGGAGGCGGAACTGACCACCAGCCAGTTCGATCGCGACGCGGTCGAGCGGCGGGTGGCGGAGATCATCGTGATCCAGCTCCTGCGCTTCGAGCTGGCGAGCCTGCGCGACGGACTGGACCAGGGCGCCTTCAGCGTGCTGCGGGACGAGCGCATCCTGCGCGCGGTCAGCGCCGCGCATGACGACCTCAGCCGCGGCTGGACCGTGCAGCGCCTGGCCGATATTGCCGGTCTCAGCCGCACCGCATTCGCAGTGCGATTTGCCGCCGTGCTGGGCGTGCCGCCGCTGCAATACCTGAACCGGATGCGCATGCAACGCAGCCTGACGCTGCTCAATGGCGGGCGGCGCACCCTGCTCGACGTCGCGCAGGCCGTGGGCTACCGCTCGGAGGCCGCCTTCATCCGCGCCTTCAGCCGCCATTTCGGGACCTCTCCCGGCCGCTGGCGCCAGGCCCATCTTTAGCGCCAGGCGGGACGCCGGCGCCCGCCTCGCCGAACGGGGAGTTGTTTTCCCGGCGACTTGGCTGTAGATATCGCCCTGCATCAAGAGTTGGGGTGACGCCCAACGCCAACCTGCCGATCCGGGCAAGGTGGTGCTTCCCCGAAGGGAAGGATGTGGCCGCTCCGGCAACCAAACGGACCACGCCACAGCGTCACCCCACGAAACTATGCGTTTTGAAGGGCCGACGCGACCATGCCGATCAAGATTCCTGACGACCTGCCCGCCCGCCGCACGCTGGAGACCGAAGGCGTGATGGTCATGCGCGAGACGGACGCCGTACGCCAGGACATCCGCCCCTTGCGCATCGGCCTGCTGAACCTGATGCCCAACAAGATCAGCACCGAGACGCAGATCGCGCGCCTGATCGGGGCGACGCCGCTGCAGGTCGAGCTCAGCCTGCTGCGCATCAGCAACCATGTCTCGCGCAACACCCCGGCCGACCACATGGCCTCGTTCTACCGGCCCTGGGACGAGGTGCGGGGCGAACGCTTCGACGGCTTCATCATCACGGGCGCCCCCGTCGAGCGCCTGCCGTTCGAGGACGTGACCTATTGGGACGAGCTGCGGCGCATCCTGGACTGGACCCAGACCCATGTGCACCGCTCGTTCAACATCTGCTGGGCGGCCCAGGCCGCGGCCTGGCATTTCCATGGCATCCCCAAGCACGAGTTGCAGACGAAGGCGTTCGGCATCTTTCGCCATCGCAACCTGGTGCCCAGCTCGCCCTACCTGCGCGGCTTCTCGGATGACTTCGTGATCCCGGTCTCGCGCTGGACCGAGGTGCGGCGCGCCGACCTGCCCGCCGATTCAGGCATCGTCGTCCTGGCCGAGAGCGAGGAAGCGGGCCTGTGCCTGCTCGACGACACCTGTCACCGCTCGCTGCACATGTTCAACCATGTCGAGTACGACACGACCTCACTCGCGGACGAATACTTCCGCGACGTGTCGGCCGGCACGCCGATCCAGCTGCCCGGCAACTACTTCCCCGGCGACGACCCGCGGCGTGCGCCGGTCAACGTCTGGCGCGGCCACGCCCACCTGCTGTTCGGCAACTGGATCAACGAGATCTATCAGACCACGCCCTACGAGATCGCGGGCATCGGCAGCACCTCGCAGGCGGCCTGACGATCCCGCCGGCGGCGGCCCCTGTCAGGGGGTGCTGCCGCCGTTGGCGACGATCAGCTGGCCAGTGATCCAGCGCGCATCGTGGCTTGCCAGGAAGGCCACGACGTCGGCAATGTCCTCAGGCTGGCCCAGGCGACCAAGGCTGGTCTGCTGCCGGCTCTGTTCCTTGCGCTCGATCGGCATGGCGGCCGTCATGTCCGTTTCGATCACGCCCGGCAGGACGACGTTCACGGTGATCCCGCGTGGTCCAAGTTCCTTGGAAAGGGACCGGGTGAACTGTTCGACTGCTGCCTTGGACCCGGCATAGGCCGCGGCCTGGGGCGCCCAGTTCCGCGTCAGGCCGGTTGAGAAGTTGATGATCCGGCCGTTCGGGGCAAGGACCCCGGCCGCTTCCTTCAGGCTGAAGAACACGCCTTTGGTCACGGCAAACAGCCCGTCATAGGCCTGTTCGGTCGTGGCCGCGAAGGGCCCACCCACGCCGACGCCAGCATTGTTCACCAGGATGTCCAACGGCCCCATGCCGTCGATGACCGCCTGGAACACGGGTGGAATCGTCTCGATCCGCATCAGGTCGCAGGGCAGTGCCATGCCACGCTTGCCCAGTGCCTGTACCTCGGCCACCACGGACCGCGCCGCTTCGGCATTGCGGGCATAGGTAATGGCGACATCGGCACCATCCCGCGCCAGGCGAAGCGCGATGGCCCGTCCGATGCCGCGTGAGCCACCAATGACCAGGGCGACCTTGGCTGCCAGCCGATCGGACATCCTCACGCCCCCTTCACGCGAGCAAGGTCCAGGGCCACGTCCAGGATCATGTCCTCCTGCCCGCCGACCATGCGCCTGCGGCCGAGTTCGAGCAGGATGGTGCGGACGTCCAGGCCATGCGCCGCCGCCGCCTTCTCCGCATGGCGCAGGAAGCTGGAATAGACGCCGGCATAACCCAGGCTCAGGGTCTCCCGGTCGACCCGCACCGGCCGGTCCTGCAGGGGCCGTACCAGGTCCTCGGCCGCGTCCATCAGGGCGAAAAGGTCGGTGCCATGCTCCCAGCCATAGGCGTCGGCCGCCGCGATGAACACCTCCAGCGGAGCATTGCCCGCCCCTGCCCCCATCCCGGCGAGCGACGCGTCCACCCGGATGGCGCCGGCCTGCACCGCTGCGATGGAGTTGGCGACGCCCAGGCTCAGGTTGTGGTGGGCATGGATGCCGCGCTGCGTGTCCGGCTTCAGCACGCGGTCATAAGCCTCAAGCCGTTCCCGCACCCCATCCATGGTCAGCGCGCCGCCCGAGTCCGTGACGTAGACGCACTGCGCGCCATAGGATTCCATCAGCTTCGCCTGTGCCGCCAGGGCCTCGGGCGGGCTCATATGGCTCATCATCAGGAAGCCTGAGACGTCCATGCCGAGATCGCGGGCCGCGGCGATGTGCTGCCTGGCGACGTCGGCTTCCGTGCAGTGGGTGGCGATGCGGACAGAGCGGACGCCCAGGCCATGCGCGCGTTTCAGATCGTGCACCGTGCCGATGCCGGGCAGCAGCAGCGTGGTCAGCACCGAATGCTGCAGCACCTCTGCCACCGCGGCGATCCAGTCCCAGTCGGTATGGGCGCCGAAGCCGTAGTTGAAGGACGAGCCGGACAGCCCGTCGCCATGCGCCACCTCGATCGCGTCGACCCTTGCCGCATCCAGGGCGCGCGCGATGGCGCGGACGTGGTCCAGCGAGTAGCGGTGGCGGATGGCATGCATGCCGTCGCGCAGGGTGACGTCCTGGATGTAGAGCTTTGTCGCGGGAGTCATGCCGCCACCCTCCGGGCGACCAGCCGCTCCGCCGTGCGCAGGGCGGCCGAGGTCATGATGTCCAGGTTGCCGGCATAGGCGGGGAGGTAGTGGGCGGCCCCCTCCACCTCCAGGAACACGGTGACCTTCAGCCCGGTCTGGGGGCCGTCCATGTCGGGGATGTGCAGGGGATCGTTATGGCCGATCCGCTCCACCTGCACGGCCTGCTTCAGGCGGTAGCCGGGGACATAGGCCTGGACCTCCGCCACCTTGGCCTCGACCGCCGCGATGACGGCGGCGGGGTCGGTGTCGGCGCAGAGGCAATAGACGGTATCGCGCATGATCAGCGGCGGCTCCGCCGGGTTCAGGACGATGATCGCCTTGCCGCGGGCGGCGCCGCCGACTTCGACGATCGCGCGGGAGGTCGTTTCGGTGAACTCGTCGATATTGGCGCGCGTGCCGGGGCCTGCCGACTTCGAGGCGATGGAGGCCACGATCTCGGCATAGGCGACGGGGGCAACGCTGGCGACTGCCGCGACGATGGGAATGGTCGCTTGGCCCCCGCAGGTCACCATGTTGAGGTTGGGGGCGCCCAGGTGCGCGTCCAGGTTCACGGATGGCACGACATAGGGGCCAAGGGCCGCGGGCGTCAGGTCGATCACCTGCTTTCCCGCCGCCCGCAGCGCCGCGTCGTGGCGGGCATGGGCGGCGGCCGAGGTCGCATCGAAGACGATGCCGATCTGGTCGAAGCCGGGCATGGCGAGCAGGCCCTCCAGCCCCTGGTCGGTCACCGGCACGCCCAGGCGGCGGGCGCGGGCCAGGCCATCGGACTGCGGGTCGATGCCGACAAAGGCGCCCATTTCCAGGTGCTGCGACAGGCGCATCACCTTGATCATCAGGTCGGTGCCGATATTGCCCGTGCCGATGATCGCAACCCGTGTCCGGCTCATGGCCCGAACGTCAGGCTGAGCGGGGCAAAGCCCTGGATCTCGACATGGACGCGGTCGCCAGCCACGACATTGGTCATGGGCCCCAGCGCGCCAGACAGGACGATGTCGCCCGGCTGCAGCGGCCGGCCGGCCTGCGCCATGGTCCGCGCCAGCCACAGCGTTGCGTTCAGCGGATGGCCCAGGCAGGCGGCCCCCACGCCGGTCGACACCGTCTCTCCATTCCTGGCCATGACCATGCCGCACAGGCGCAGGTCGACGTCCGTGATGCGCCGCGGCCCTGTGCCCAGGACGAAGCCGGCGCCAGAGGCATTGTCGGCGACCGTGTCGGCCAGCGTGATCTTCCAGTCGGCGATGGCGCTGTCCACGACCTCGACCGCCGCCACGCAATAGGCGATGGCCCGCATCACGTCCGCCAGGCTGGCCTGCGGATCGTCCAGCGCCCGGTCCATGACGAAGGCGATCTCGGCTTCCGCCTTTGGCTGGATCATGCGCCCCGCCGGGATCGCCTCCCCCTCGGCAAAGGCCCAGTCGGCCCACAGCATGCCGTAGTCGGGCTGGTCCACGCCCAGCTGGACCTGCACCGCCTTGGAGGTCAGGCCGATCTTGCGCCCCACGATACGCCGGCCCTCCGCCAGCCAGCGGGCGGTGTTGTGCTCCTGCACCGCATAGGCCGTGGCGACGTCGGTCAGGCCCATGCTGGGCCCCAGGGGTGCGATCGCCATGCGATCGCGACGGGCCTGGGCCAGGGCATCAGCGGCACGCGCGACCAGGGCGCTGTCGAGGCCGCTCATTCCCCGGCTCCGGGCGCGCCAACCAGCCGTTCGTGGCCCCAGGTGCTGGTCGCCGTGTGGCGGCCGGGGACCCAGGTGGCGTCGTCGATCTCGCGTCCGCCAAAGCCGAACTCCACTTCGAAGCCGGACGGCGTCACCAGATAGAACGAGACCATCTCGTCGTTCGTGTGCTTGCCCAGGCCGTTGGCGAAGGGCGTGCCAGCCTTGCGGGCGCGGTCCATCGCCCGGCCCACGTCGTCGAAATCGGCGGCCTGGAGCATGAAATGGTGCAGGCGCTTCGGAGCCGGCATCGGCGCCAGGGCGACCGTGTGATGCCTGGGGTTGCAGTGCAGGAACACCAGCCGCAGCGAAATGCCGGGCACCGGCGCGAAGTCGATGACGTCGGACAGGCGGAACCCCAGCAGGTCCTCGAAGAAGCGGCGCGCCTGGGCGATGTCGGGCGTCGCCAGGACGACATGGCCAAATCCCTGGCCGTCCGTCACGAAGCCGCGCACCCCTTGCGGCGAGACGAAGGGCCGTTCGCCCGCCTGGGTCCCGCCCCAGTAGAACTCGACCGGAATGCCGGCGGGCCCGATGCAGCGCGACAGGGCGATCACGCCCCGCTTCGCCGCCAGGTCGTCATCCGCCTCGACCGTGTAACCGGCCGAGACCAGGCGCGCGGCCAGTTCCTTCAGTGCCGCCGGTCCTTCCACCTCGAAGCCGAGATAGGCAAGGTCGTCAGCACCCGTCGGCTCGACCGCGATGCGCCACGCGCGATCGTCGACGCGCAGGCGCAAGCCCCCGTCCTCCGCCTCCTCCACGGCAACACCCAGGACGCCCTCGGCAAAGCCACGCCAGGCCGCCACATCCTTCACGCTGAACCCGGCATAGCCGAGCGCCCTGACACTCATGGTCGTCTCCTTCGAGGACGTGTTCTCTTGTCCAAATTTTATCCGCTCATCCCCGCGCAGGCGGGGATCCAGGGCAACATGGACCTGCGCTTGCGGCCCCTGGATCCCCGCCTGCGCGGGGATGAGAGGTGAGGTTTGATGCCCCCTAGAACAGCACGCTCATGTTGGTGGCGCGGATCAGGGTCTGGTCCAGGAAGATGTGGCGGCGGGCGATCTGGAAGCTGCCCTGGTGGCGGCGCAGCGTGTCGTCGCGGCGGCCGAACCAGGCGCTCGATTCCGTCTCCAGCCGCGAGCGGTAGAGGTGGAAGCAGGATTCGACCTGCACCTCGTCCCCCGCCACCTCCAGGACCCGCACGTTGCTGATCAGGTGGCGGGTGCGCGACGGCGGCTCCTCCGCCCAGTTGGAGCCGGCCTCCATCTTGCGCAGCCGCCCCTCCAGATAGACGTAGTCCTCGTCATAGAGGGCGACGTCGCCCAGCGCCGTGAACTCGCGGTCCAGGTTGTCGCTGGTGACGGTGCGCCGGATCGGCATCCAGTAGTGGATGTCGGGCGCCACCAGCGCGAACCAGTCGCGGAACCGCCGCGCATCCAGCAGGGCCGCCTCGTGATAGAGGAACTGCTCGACCTCGTACTGCAGCGCCATGCGCGCCAGCAGGTCGCCATGCACCCCTTGCGGGGCATCCTTCAGCGCCGTGGCCTGCATCACACGACCCCCCTGGGAGGCTGGGAATGGGTGGCGATCAGTTCGGGCCAGCTGCGCGCGCGCATCCACTCGCTCCAGGCGCGATAGGTCCAACGCTGGCCGTGCTCGCTGATCGGCGATTCGATGAAGGTCTGGCCGTCCTCGTGCTGGGTCGTGTCCTTGCCCAGGCCCATCTGCACGTTGTGGGGCAGGCGGCTGCTGGCAAAGCCGCGGGCGGCGCGGGTCGACTGGCTCCAGTTCTCGCCGTCGTCCTGTTCCAGGATGCCGGCCGGGCCGAAGACGCGGCTGACGAAGCGCACGGCCTGGCGCCGTTCCTCCTTGGGCATGCCCTTGGGCATCATGGTGAACCACCACAATTCGGTCTGGTTGGGGCCGCGGGGCAGGCGCAGGCACATGATCTGGCCGCCGATGGCGATCCACAGGTTGGGGAAGATGCTGGGATGGCCCATGGAGCGGAAGCCCGCCTGGCCCAGCAGCTCGGTCGCGGATTCGGGCCGCGCCGCCTGGATGTTGGGGCCGATATAGTCCAGGAACGCGGCGCGTCCCGCCTCGTCCCCTGAGCGGTAGCCCGCCAGGACATCGCGCGGGATGACGGGGCCGCCAATGCCGTGGCCATAGGCCCCCAGCATGACCATCTGGTCGGCCGGATGCAGCGCCTTGGCCAGGTCCAGCAGGCCCGTCGCCTGGGACGCGCCATGGCTGTACATGACGTGGTACCAGTCGTAAAGGTTGTCGACCGCGATCTTCCAGTTGCAGTCGATGACGTTGCGCTGGATGCCGTCCACCACCTCGAACGGACCATGGGAGGCGCACATGCCAAGGCCGGCGCGCCCCACCTCGCCCAGGAAGTCATGGAGCGGCGGGGCTTCGGGGTCGAGGGTGGCGAAGTAGAAGCCGAGATAGGATTCGACCTTGGCCGCGTGGGCCAGGCCCCAGTCGCCCTTGTCCACCCCATCGCGGTAATAGGCGCGCTGGCCGGGCAGGCCGACCAGGCGACCGTCCAGCGCATAGTTCCAGCCGTGATAGCTGCACACGAAGGACTTGGTATTGCCCTGCTCGGCCCGGCACAGGGCATTGCCCCGGTGCCGGCAGGTGTTGAGCATGACGTTGACCTTGCCCGTTTCGTCGCGAACGACGATCACCTGATCTTCGCCGATATAGTTGATGAAGTAGTCGCCGACATTGGGGATCTGCGTCTCGTGGCACATGAAGTTCCAGCCACGGGCGAAGATCCGCTCCATTTCCAGCTTGTAGATCGCCTCGTCCGCATAGATGCGGCGGTCGATCAGGCCGCGTTCGGCGTCGAACAGCTGGCCCAGGGCCGCGTCATCCCACTGCGCCGGCCCTTGCGTGGTCAGTCCCATGCCTGCCTCCCTGGTGGTTGGGCTGTGCGTTCAGCCGAAGAAGCCGGTGACGGTGGCGTTGAACTCGTCGGCATGCTCCCACTGGGCCCAGTGGCCGCACTGGGGCATGACCAGAAGGCGGGCGCGGGGGATCTGCTTCAGCAGGACGAAGGCGCTGTCGAGGGGCAGGACGCGGTCCTCCCGCCCCCAGATCATCAGCGTCTCGTGCGGGAGGCGGGCCAGGCCTGCGTCGCGCCACACCTCCTCCAGCACCATGCCGGGGGTGAAGCGCATGGGGGGATTGGCGACGATGCGCGGGTCGAGCGAGGCCTTGAGCCGCTTCTCCAGCAGCTCGTCGGTCAATTGGCTGGGGTCGTAGACGAACTGCTGGGCAAAGGCGCGCAGCCGGTCGATCGAGGGGCCGGTGCCTTCGTAATAGCCCAGGATCGCCTTGATCCCCTCCGTCGGCCAGGGCGTGAACAGCGGCAGGCTGCCGCCCGTGCCCATCAGGACCATGCGGCCGACCTTCTCCGGCCGGGTCAAGGCCAGCTTCAGTGAGATCACGCCGCCCAGCGAATTGCCGATGAAGTGCGCCTTCTCGATCCCCAGGGCATCCAGGAACTGGCCCATCTTCTCGGCCCACCAGCCGGGAATGGGCACGCCCGCCGGCTTCATGTCCGACTTGCCGAAGCCGGGCAGGTCGACGCAGATCGCGCGATAGGACTTGGACAGTGGGCCCATGTTGCGGCTGAAGTTCGCCCAGCCGGAGGCGCCGGGCCCGCTGCCATGGATCAGGACGAGGGGGGTGCCCTCCCCCACCTCGTTATAGTGGATGCGGATGCCGTCGACGGTGACGAAGCGGCTGGACGAGGTTTCGAGGTCGGTTGCTGCGTTCATTGCGTTTCCCCTTGGTCTGTCGGGCTCAGCGCGTCAGGCCCAGTTTCTGGATCAGGTCATGGCCGCCGGCCGCACTGGCAAAGCCCCGCGCGCCCACGCCGCCGTCATGGTTCAGAACGGCGCCGGTCGTGGGCACTGTGTCGCCGCGGCTGGCGAAGAAGACATAGGCGCCGGTGTATTCGGCGGGTGTCGGCAGGCGGCCGATCGGCGTCACCTCGCGCCCGAAATGCTCCAGCCCCTCGCGCACGGAGGCGATCGAGGTTTCGGCCAGGCCCAGGCCTGCGGCCCCGCGCAGGTCGGTCGCGATGCCGCCGGGCGCCACGCCGTTGACCCGCACATGCGGCGCCAGTTCAAAGGCCAGCTGCCGGATCAGGCCGACCACGGCGTGCTTCGAGGCGGTGTAGAGCGGCCCGCCGCCAGCCGGGTAGAAGCCGGCATTGGAGACGGTGAAGATCATCGACCCGCGGGATTCGACCAGTGGCTTCAGCGCTGCCTTGGCCGCCAGCAGGTAGCCCTTGACGTTGATGTCGAACAGTTCGCTGAAGCCGGCATCGACCTTGTCGTCGTCCAGGTCGACCAGCGGGGTGCCAAAGTCCCAAACGCCCGCATTGCCCACCAGGCAGTCCAGCCGGCCGAAGCGGTCGACCACGTCCTCGACCGCGCGGCGGTTGTCGGCCAGGGCGCGCACATCGCCCACCGTGCCGCAGACCGCACCGCCGAATGCCGCGGCCAGCCCGGCCAGACGTTCCGCCGAGCGGTCCAGGACGCCGACGCGCGCACCCTCGGCCACGAAACGCTCCACGATCGCATGGCCCAGGCCAGAGGCGCCGCCGGTGACTAGGGCTACCTGACCCTCCAGCCGTCCCATCCGTGTTCCTTCCCGTTGGCCGACGCCGTTGCCTTGGCGAAGGCGCCCGCTGAACGCCGTTCGATGCATTGATCCTAGACAAAGGACGGCAAGGCGCATTGATCGAACGTTCAGATTCACTGACCGAACGCACGGTTAATCAATCCGTCGGAGGCGATGGCTGGCCTTGCCCCGGCGGCACGGACCCGGGATAGTCCGCTGCCCCTGGCAGGAAGGACATGCAGCGTGACCAGTGACCCGGGCCGGGCAGCAGGCGGGCAATCATGAGGGCGGAGGACGCGGCCCTGCCCCATGCCTATCTGCTGTGCGGCTGGCGCGTTGTGGCGGAACGTCCGATCGCCACGCTGGTGCCATGGCCCACCGGCATGGCGCCGCCCCGGCCGCCCGACATCAGCGTTCGGTTCGGCCCGGTGGCGCCGGCGACAGCCACGCCGCTCTACCAGAGTTCGGTGCTCAGCATCCTGGATCCGGGGGAAGCCCTGATCGACCATCCCGACATTGCCCGCATCGCCATCCGCGACGGCAGGCACATCGTCATCGACGCGCGGCCCGGCGCGCCGGCGACCCAGGTCGAATACTACGCCTTCGGCATGGGGCTGGGGGTGCTGTGCCACCAGCGCGGCCTGGTGCCCATGCACGCCAGCGGGCTGGACCTGGGCGGCCAGGTCCTGGCCCTGACGGGCGCGTCCGGTGCCGGCAAATCGACCACGGCGCGCAGCCTGATCCAGCGCGGCCTGGCCCAGGTGACGGACGACATCCTGGCCGTGGAGCCGGCCAGCCTGCTCGCCATGCCCAGCTTTCCCGCCTCGAACCTGTGGTCCGACGCGGCCGCGATGCTGGACCAGGGCATCGACCCCGCCGCCCGCATCCGCCCGAATGTCGAGAAGTTCAAGCTGGACGCGGCGACCCCGTTCCGCCACCAGCCCCTGCCGCTGGGCACGGTGGTGGCCCTGGTGCGCGACCGCTCGCTGACCGCGCCACAGGTCACACGGCTGAAGCGGGGAGAGGCCGCGATGGTCATCAACCGGTTCATTTACGGCAGCGGCTTTGCCCGCGTGACGGGGACCCAGGCCCTGTGCTTCCGCACCGCCGCGGCATTGGCGACGCGCGTGCCGGTGCACCTGCTGCGCTGGCCACCGCGCCTGGGGACGGGCCTGCTGCCCCTGGCGGAGATCGTGCTGGACCTGGGCCGGCGCGATGCTGCCTGACCCCGTGGCGCCCGTTGTGCGGACGCGGACGGCCGCGCGTCAGTGGACGGTCGCGACAACCAGGGGGGGCTGCGGCTCGTCGCCGGCGGGCGGCGCGCTGCCCGCATGGATGCGCGCAATGGCCAGGATCAGTTCCGACAGGCTGCCCTCGACCACCGCCTGCGCGGCTTCCTGGGGCGTCATCCAGCGCTTCTCGCGCTCGTGCCGCTCTGGCCAGTCGTCCAGTTCCTCGGTCACGTCGAACAGGAAGACATCGACCTGGCAGGGGCGCAGGCTGCCATCGTCCAACCGCTTCAGGTAGCGGTACTGGCCCACCGGCTCGGTCGCGATGCGGCCGATCAGGCCCGCCTCCTCGTGCGCCTCGCGCGCGGCCTGGACATGGGGCGGCACCCGGCGCTCCGGCCAGCCTTTGGGAATCACCCAGCGGCGGGTCTCGCGCGAGGTGATCAGCAGGATCTGCAACTGACCGTCGACCAGACGAAACGGCAGGGCTGCAAGCTGAACGCGCCGACCCTTCTTCACTGACTGTCCTTGCGCCTCCATGGCGACATCTGCCGTCCCCCCGCGTTCGCGGGGCGGATTGCACCCGATTCCGGCATTGTCGCCCGTGGCAAAGGCCGCGCGCAATGGTGTTCACATCACACTGCCGGCTTGCCCCCGCGCTATGACCGTGCGGATATAGCGACCGGTGCGGGCACGGGGGCGGACACGGTGGAGGCAGCGGCACTGGGCCTGGGTCCCCAGGAATGGGACGCGATCCGCCTCAGCCTGAAAGTGTCGTTCTGGGCCACCCTGGCCAGCCTGCCGGTCGCGGTGGCGGTCGCCCTTGTCCTGGCACGCGGTCGCTTCTGGGGCCATTCCGTGCTGAACGCCCTGGTCCACCTGCCGCTGATCATGCCGCCGGTCGTGACCGGCTATCTTCTGCTGATCGCCTTTGGCCGGCGCGGCGTGATCGGTACATTCCTGGCGGAGCACCTGGGCATCGTGCTGGCCTTCCGCTGGACCGGGGCGGTGCTGGCCTGCGCGGTGATGGGCTTCCCGCTAATGGTGCGCGCCATCCGCCTGTCGGCGGAGGGCATCGACCGCCGCCTGGAACAGGCCTCCGCCACGCTGGGGGCGCGGCCGGCGCTGGTCTTCCTGACCATCACGCTGCCGCTGATGGTGCCGGGCATCATCGCCGGCGCCGTGCTGGGCTTCGCCAAGGCGATGGGCGAGTTCGGCGCCACCATCACCTTCGTCTCCAACATCCCGGGCGAGACGCAAACCCTGCCCACGGCGATCTACGCCCTGCTCCAGGTGCCGGGGGGTGAGGCGGCAGCCCTGCGCCTGACGCTGGTGTCGATCGCGCTGTCCTTCGCGGCGCTGGTGGCGTCGGAAGCGCTGGCCAGACGCGCCGCGCACCGCCTGGGCCAGACGGAATGACCTGTCGCGCCGGCTGGCGGGGAAGGCACCGCGATGACGCTTGAGGTGGCGGTCCGCCATGCCCAGGGCGACTTCACGCTGGATGTCGCGTTCACCGCCGGACCCGGCGTCACCGCCCTGTTCGGCCCGTCCGGCGCCGGCAAGACGACGCTGGTCCGCCTGATCGCCGGCCTGGCCCGGCCGCAGGCGGGGCGGATCGTGGCCGATGGCCAGGTCCTGGTCGACACGACGCAAGGCCGCTTCGCGCCGCCGCACCGCCGGCGCATCGGCATGGTGTTCCAGGATGGCCAGTTGTTCCCCCACCTCAGCGTGCGCCAGAACCTGCTCTATGGCCGGCTGTTCGCGCCGCGCGGTGCGGCCCTGCCCGCCATCGGGCCCGTGATCGCGCTGCTGGGCCTGGAGACCCTGCTGGGTCGCCGCCCGCGCACGCTGTCGGGCGGCGAGAAGCAGCGCGTGGCACTGGGCCGGGCCCTGCTGATGGGCCCGCGGCTGGTGCTGATGGACGAGCCCCTGGCCGCCCTGGACGAGGCGCGCAAGCAGGAGATCCTGCCCTATGTCGAGCGCCTGCGCGACCAGGCGGGGCTGTCCATCGTCTATGTCAGCCACGCCCTGGGCGAGGTGCTGCGCCTGGCCGACACGGTCGTGCGCCTGGAGGCGGGGCGGGTCACGGCAGTTGGCCCGGCCGAAGCGGTGATCGGCCAGCAGGGCGCCGCCGGCGCGCCGCCAGGCGTTGTGCTGACCGGCCACGTCATCGCCCAGGATGTCGACTACGGCCTGACCCAGGTCGACACGCCGGCGGGCCCGCTGCTGGTCCCGACGGTGGACCTGGCCCCGGGCCGGCGCCTGCGCCTGCACCTGGCGGCGCGCGACATCATGCTGGCACGCGCGGCACCCGCGGGCCTGTCCGCGCTCAACGTGTTGCGTGGCACCGTGACGCAGCTGGTCCCATGGGGCCCGACATCGGTCCTGGTCACCCTGGCCTGCGGGGCGGTTCAGGTGCCCGCCCTGGTGACGCGAAAGTCCATGGAAATCCTGGATTTATCACCCGGTGCGCAGGTCTTTGCCATCGTCAAGGCGGTGGGCATCGACCCCGCCCTGATCGCCGGGCGGCCCGACGCCAATCCCGCATGACGGAAAACACTCACCTAAAACGCATATTTTTACTTCATGATTTACGATCATTCACTATACATCCTGGAAATTTGAGGCAATTTCTCAGGTCAGTTCTTTGCGCTGAAGCAACCAGTTCACCGTAGTGGTGTTGTTTATTGGTGCGTGTCCTGGAGTGCCACATGCCTTTCGATGTCACCATGCGGGAACGGCCGGGCGAGCTTTTCCTGTGGATCCTGGCCCCCGTCGATGCCCGGCGGCATGCCTGGTCGGGTGTGCCCTATCGCGGTCCGATCGTGATCCGCGCGACCAGCGCCGCGGTCGCACGCGCCATCGCCGCGACCCAGTTTCCCCGGGCGGACGCCGCGGACGACATCTTCCTCAGCCCCTGGCTGTCGCAGGAATACACCTCCTGCGCCCGCATGGGCGAGACGGGCACGGTGCACGGCGCGGCGGGCCTGGTATCGCCACCCATTGCCATCGCCATGGCCTGCTATGGCGAGGACCTGACGGCCAGCGAGCTGAACCGCTTCTACCAGTCCGTCACCGCACGGCAGGCGGCCTATGCGCTGATGATGCGCTCGCCCACCCACCGGCCCGTGGTGCGGCCTGACATCGTCACCCCCGGCATCCTGATCCCCGACAACGAGAACGGCCCCCCAGGCGCCTGATCTCGGCCCCTGGGCGGCTCAGGCGGCCTGGGGAAAGGCGAAGGCGGCGCTGCAGAACTCGCAGGTGACCACGATGCGGCCGTCGACGGTCATGTCCTCTCGCTCCTCGGGCGTGAAGGCGTCCAGCACCGTCGCGATCCGCTCGCGACTGCAGCGACAGCCCACGGCCAGGGGCAGGGCGGGACTGACCCGGGCGCCATCCTCATGGAACAGGCGCCAGAGCAACTGTTCCGGCGCCAGGTCGGGATCGGTCAGCTCATGGGCCGAGGTGGTGCCGACAAGGGCTGCCCCGCGATCCCAATGCTCCTGCTGCTCCGCCGGGGTGGTCAGCCGCGACTGCGCCGGCAGCAGCTGGACCAGGACGCCGCCGGCGCGCCAGCGTCCGCCCAGCTTCTCGACCGCCAGGACCAGCGTGGTCGGCACCTGTTCCGAGGTGCGGAAATAGCCCTCGGCCGCCGCGGCCAGGCTGGGCCCTTCCAGCGGCACGATGCCCTGGTAGCGGTCGGTCTGCGGCCCCTGGTCGATGGTCAGCGCCAGGTAGCCCTTGCCCATCAGGGCGGCCATGCTCGGGCGGGGGCCAAGGCGGGCCACCGCTTCCGCGTCGAACTGGGCAAAGCCGCGCAGGGCGCCCGGCGTCGCGAAGTCGGCGACGATCATGGACAGCGGCCCGTCGCCCTTGGTCTGCACGGTGAAGGTGCCGTCGAACTTGAGCGCATTGCCCACCAGGCCGGCGATCAGGATCACCTCGCCCAGCGCGCGCGACACCGCCGGTGGATAATCGTGGCGCGACAGGACCGTGTCGATCAGCGCCCCCAGGCGGACCAGGCGGCCGCGCAGGTCCAGGCTGTCGACCTGGAACGGCAGGACCAGGTCGTCGGGCAGCGCATGTGTCTCGGTCGTCATCGCTCAAGGCTTCCTGTTGCGGGCGGCGGTCCCGCCGCCCGGCTGACGCCCTGACCTAGGGTCGCGACCCGGTTCGTTCAAGGCGTCGGCGTCAGGCGCCCAGGCACCAGGCCAGGACACCCTTCTGGGCATGAAGGCGGTTCTCCGCCTCGTCCCAGACGACGGATTGGGGGCCGTCGATCACCTCGGCCGTGACCTCCTCGCCGCGATGGGCGGGCAGGCAGTGCATGAAGATGGCGTCCGGCTTCGCCTGGCCGATCAGCCGCGCGTCGACGCGATAGGGCGCCAGGAGGTTGTGCCGGCGCTCCGTCTGGTCGTCGCCCATCGACACCCAGGTGTCCGTGACCAGGCAGTCCGCGCCGGTCACCGCCTCCACCGGGTCGCGGGTCAGCTGGACGTCGGCCCCCTCGCGCCGGGCCCAGCCCAGGATCTGTTCCGACGGCGCAAGCGATTCCGGGCAGGCCAGCTTCAGCGTGAAGCCGAAGCGGGCGGCCGCCTGGATCCAGGTCCGGGCGACATTGTTGCCGTCGCCCAGCCAGGCAATGGTGCGCCCGCCGATCGGCCCCTTGTGCTCCTCGAAGGTCATCACGTCCGCCATCAGCTGACAGGGATGGCTCCAGTCGGTCAGGCCGTTGATGACGGGCACCGTCGCGTTGTCCGCCAGTTCACGCAGGTTCTGGTGGCGCGTCGTGCGGATCATGATCGCATCGACATAGCGCGACAGGACGCGCGCGGTGTCGGCCATCGTCTCGCCCCGGCGGGACTGCATCTCGGCCCCGCTCAGCAGCATGGTCTCGCCGCCCAGCTGGCGCATCGCCACGTCGAACGAGACACGGGTGCGGGTCGAGGGCTTTTCGAACACCATGGCCAGCAGGCGCCCGGCCAGCGGCCGGTCGGCGTCGGCGGCGCCGCGCGGCGCGCCGTTGCGCGCCTGCTTGGCCCGCATCGACCAGTCCAGGATGGAGCGCAGGTCGGTGCCCTGAACCGCATCCAGGTCCAGGAAGTGGCGCGGCGCGCTCATGCGACCGAGGCCACCTTGACAGCTGAGGCCGGTGCCAGGCGGGTGAAGGCCGCGTCCATGATCTCGACCGCGCGGGCGATCTCGGGCTCGCCGATGACCAGGGGCGGCACCAGGCGGATCGTGTTGTCGCCGCCCGCCACCACCAGCATCCCGGCCTCGCGCAGGGCCCCGACCACAGCGCGGTTCTCCGGCTTCACCTTCAGGCCAAGCATCAGGCCCTCGCCACGCACGCCCTCGACGACGTCGGGATGGGCCTCGACGATGGCCCCCAGGGACTGGCGCAGGTGACCCGCCACCTGCAGCACGCGGTCCAGGAAGCCGTCCTCCAGGATCACGTCCAGCACGGCATTGCCCACCGCCATGGCCAGCGGGTTGCCGCCATAGGTCGAGCCGTGGCTGCCCGCGGTCATGTGCTTCGCCACCTTTTCCACCGCCAGCGCAGCACCCAGGGGGAAGCCGCCGCCAATGCCCTTGGCTGCAGCCATGATGTCGGGCGCGATACCCGCCCATTCATGGGCGAAGAGCTTGCCGGTCCGACCGACGCCGCATTGCACCTCGTCCAGCAGCAGCAGGATGCCCGCTTCGTCCGCGATGGCGCGCAGGGCCCGCAGCGTCTCCGGCGGGATCGGCCGGATGCCGCCCTCGCCCTGGATCGGCTCGACCAGGATGCCGGCGGTGTGCGGGCCAATGGCCGCCTTCACTGCCTTCAGGTCGCCAAACGGAACCTGGTCGAAGCCGTCCATGGCGGGACCGAAGCCCTCCAGGTGCTTGGCCTGGCCGCCCGCGGCGATGGTCGCCAGGGTGCGCCCGTGAAAGGCGCCCTCGAACGTGATGATGCGGTAGCGCTCGGGATTGCCCTCGCCCCAATGATAGCGGCGCGCCATCTTGAGCGAGCATTCGATCGCTTCCGCGCCTGAATTGCAGAAGAAGACGCTGTCGGCAAAGCTTGCCGCAACCAGGCGCTTCGCCAGCTTCTCCTGGCCGGGGATGCGGAACATGTTCGAGACATGCCACAGCTTGCCCGCCTGCTCGGTCAGGGCCTTGACCAGGTGGGGGTGGCCATGGCCCAGGCCATCGACCGCGATGCCGGCGGCAAAGTCGAGATAACGTCGGCCATCCGTCGCCACCAGCCACGCCCCCTCGCCCTTCTCAAAGGCAAGGTCAGCCCGCGCGTAGGTCGGCAGGACAGCATCAATCACGACAGTGCTCCCCATGAAGACGCGGCGCTAAGGCATTGATCTGGACTGATCTGCCCTGGGTCCGCGTTGGAAAGCGATGGAGTATCGGGAGGCCCGGCCCCCTTGTCAAATACTGGCATCTGTGCAATCTGCGCGCCCCCGGCCGGGCTGGCCGCACCGGTCGGCCAAGGATGGGACGCAGCCCCGTCGGGCCTTGCTGAATCAAATCCTCAAGTGGGAACGCTATCCCCTTGGCGTGATTCAATGGATTGCAGGACCCGTTGACTTATCCACAAGATATTTGATTCGGGCTGCTATCTTGTGTGGCGCCACCATGTGGGTGCGAGATATTGTGCCTCACGGCCGGCGGGCTGGAGAGAACTGGGGGCTTCCATGGCTTGGACGGATGAGCGGATTTCCACTCTCAAGCACCTGTGGGAGCAAGGCCTGAGTGCCAGCCAGATCGCCGCCCGGCTGGGCGACGTCACGCGCAACGCGGTGATTGGCAAGGTCCATCGCCTGGGCCTGGGCGGCCGGCCGTCGCCCGTCCGGGCAGAGCGGCCCAAGCGCGCCCCGGCGCCACGGCCGGTCGTCGCCGTCGTCGCGGCCGCTCCGCAGCCGATCCCGGCGCGCCCGCGCCCCGTCCCCGTGCCGGCCCCCGCGGCCGAGCAGCCGGAGCCGATGGCGCGCGTCAGCCTGATGGGCATGAAGGAGCGCATGTGCAAGTGGCCGGTGGGCGAACCGCAGGATGGAGGCTTCTTCTTCTGCGGCCGCAAGACCGTCTCCACCACGCCCTATTGCGCGGAGCATGCGGCCAAGGCCTACCAGCCCGTGCCGAAGCGGGATCGCCGCCGCGTCGGCTGAGATGACGAAGGCGCCGGCGCCCGGCCGCAATATCGACGGACTGGCCGCCAGCGACGCCGCCCTGGGCCTGGGCTATCACGCCCTGGCCCCCGGACACATCGCCAATGTGGTGACCTGCCTCGAGATGCGGGAGCCACCCCCGGCCCGGCCCGGCCGTGGTTTTGCGGCGCCCTTCGCGCTGGTGGCCCTGCCGCAGCCGGATGTGGACGAGTACCTTGCTCTTTATCGCAAGGTCGGCGCCGACTGGTTGTGGTACTCCCGGCTGGCGATGCCCCGCCCAGACTTGGCCGCGATCCTGCATCATCCCGCGGTCGAGGTGTTCGCCCTTGAGAATGCGGGCGAGCGGGTCGGGATCCTGGAACTGGACTTCCGGCAGGCCGGGCAGTGCGAACTGGCCTTCTTCGGCCTGGCGGCGGGGGCGATCGGCGCCGGCCTGGGCCGCAGCCTGATGGATGCCGCCATCGCGCGGGCCTGGGCGGCCCCCATCGACCGCTTCTGGGTGCATACCTGCACCCTGGACCATCCGTCCGCGATCGGCTTCTACCAGCGCTCCGGTTTCCGGCCCTATGCCGTGATGGTCGAGGTGACGCCTGACCCGCGCCTGGACGGCCTGCTGCCGCGCGACGCCGCGGCCCACGTCCCCCTGCTGCCGGCCTGAACCTCCGTCGCCGCGTGGCTGCGTGTCCCGGGCGCCATGCTTTTCCCGGTCACGCGGCCGCCACGCATTGGATGCGTGACCCTGGGCTGCGATCCTGGAAACATGGCGCGCCACGCATGGTCGGGGCAGATCGGGACACTTGGATGGATGGCATGGACGGCGCAGATCACGCCTCGAACCTGACCGCTCAGGGGCGGCCCCTGCCCCGCATCGCCGTCCTGCTGCCCTGCTATAACGAGGAACGGACGATCGGGGAAACGGTCGCCGCCTTCCGCGCTGCTCTGCCCGATGCCGCAATCTATGTCTATGACAACAACTCGCGCGACGGGACCGTGGCCGTGGCGACCGCCGCCGGGGCCGTCGTCCGGCGCGAGCGCCTTCAGGGCAAGGGCAACGTCGTCCGCCGCATGTTCTCGGACATCGAGGCGGACGTCTATGTGATGGCCGATGGCGACAATACCTATCACGCGCCAAGCGCCCCGGCCCTGGTCGATGCCCTGCTGCGCGACCAGCTGGACATGGTCGTGGGCAGCCGGCGCGACACCGGCACCGATCCCGCCGTCTACCGGCCCGGCCACCGCTTCGGCAACCGCCTGCTGACCGGCTGCGTGGCGCAGATCTTCGGCAATCGCTTCCAGGACATGCTGTCTGGCTATCGCGTGTTCTCGCGCCGCTTCGTGAAGTCGTTTCCAGCCCTGGCCACCGGGTTCGAGACCGAGACCGAGCTGACCGTCCACGCGCTGCAGTTGAACATGCCCGTGACGGAGGTCGAGACGCCCTATGGCGCACGGCCGGAGGGGTCGACCAGCAAGCTGGCGACCTATCGCGACGGCTGTCGGATCCTGCGCACCATCATCATCCTGTTCAAGGAAGAGAAGCCCTTCCTCTTCTTTAGCCTGGCCGGTGCGCTGCTGGCGCTGCTGTCGCTGATCCTGGCGGTGCCGATCTTCGTCGAGTTCGCGCGCTCTGGCCTGGTGCCACGGCTGCCGACGGCGGTGCTGTCGACCGCCATCATGGGGCTGGCCTTCCTGTCCTCGGCCATCGGCTTCATCCTGGACAGCGTCGCGCGCGGCCGCCGCGAGGCCAAGCGCCTGAACTACCTGCGCTATCCCGCCTGGCAGCCGGGTCGGCCCTGAACGGGCGCCCTCAGCGCGCCCGGGCCTCCAAGGTGCGGGGCAACCAGTCGGCCACCTTGGCGATGGCGTTGGGCCAGTCGCCGGGCGTGTCGGGGAAGATGACCCGCACGCTGGGCTGGTAGGTGTAGCAGCCGTCAACCAGCGGCAGCCAAGGGCGCTGGTTGCCCAGGACCAGGGTCGGCACGCCCAGGGCGCCCGCCATGGCCGCCACCGCTGTCGGTGCCGAGATGACAAGGTCCAGGTCAGCGGCCAGCGCCGCGGCGGTGTCCAGGTCGTTCTTGTGGTCGATCTCGGGGAAGTCGTGGACCGTGACGCCGAAGCGTTCGCGGATCATCGCCAGTTCCGGCCCGCACTTGTCGTACTGCACGTTGACGAAGGTGATGCCCGGAAGGGCGAAGACGGGGCCCCAATCCTCCAGGCTGGAATAGAAGCGGCTGCGCTTGCCGGTATGCAGTTGGCTGCGCCAGCAGATGCCGACCTTGGGCTGCGGGCCCAGGGCGGCCAGGCGGTCGTGCCAATGCGCCCGCTTCACCGGATCGGCCACCAGGTAGCCAGGCGGATCGCGCAGGGGCAGACGGCCCTGGTGCGCCAGGTGGACGATCGATCCCGCCTCGATGTAGCAGTCGATCGGCGGCATCGTGCGCAGCCAGTCATAATAGTAGGCAAAGCGGCCCGACTCCGCCCGGTGGACATTGCCCCGCACCTCGGCCTTGGGGAACGAGCGGGCAAAGATGGGCACCAGCTTCGGGTGGCACTCCACCACCACCCGGCCGGCGCGCTCGATCACGTCCAGCGTGCCGCGCGCAAACAGGATCTCGTCGCCGATGCCCTGCTCGGCGCAGACCAGGATGCTGCGGCCCGACAGGTCGCCGCCGTCCCAGCGCGGCAGGCGGTGATGGCGGATGGCACTGCTGGGCAGGACGGGGGCCAGGCGCGCCTCGTAATCGGCCCAGCCCTCGGCATGGCGGCCCGCCGCCAGCAGGCACAATGAGCGGTTGAAGCGGATCTGCGGCGCGTTGTCGGTATCGCCCAGCGCCTTGTCATAGAGGGCGATACCCTCGTCCAGCAGGTCCTTCTCGAACAGCAGCAGGCCCAGATTGGCGCAGGCCAGCGTCAGGCCCGGCTTCAGCTCCAGCGCCCGGCGATAGCAGCGCATGGCGAAGTCGGGATCGTTGCGCCCGTCGCCGGTCAGGGCCAGGCTCACCCACAGGTCCGGCTCGTCGGGGTGCAGTTCCACCCCGCGGCCCAGGAAGCGGGCGGCCGCGGCGAAACGCTCGGCATTGCGCAGGGCATGGCCGCCGAAGCGGAACGCCTCGACCGAATCCGGCGGCGCGGAAAAGGCGACCGCCTGAAGCCGGTCGGCGTCGTCGGCCCGCCCGCTGATGCGAAAGACCTGGGACAGGCCATAGAGCGGCAGGGGATTGCCGGGTGCCGCCAGCTTCAGGTCTGCCAGGGCGTCCATGGCCGCGCCGTAAAAGCGCTCGCCCGCCAGGCGCAGCGCGTCCTGCATGCGCTGGGCCACCTCGCCCGGCTCCAGCGGCGGCTCCACGGCCGACGCCGAAGGCTCCACCGGTCCGGGACCGGCAGAGGGCTCGCTGGCCGGGCCGTCGCGCGGGCCGGGGGGCGGCGCGCTCAAACCTGCTTGTCCAGCGACAGACCGAGATGGCTCCGGCTGGCCTGGATGCGGCGCAGGACCTCGTCCTGCGGGTACTGGACGATCACCTCGCCCGAATCGACGTTCACACCGAAATAGACGAAGCGCTCGGCGTCCTTGTCGTACTCCACGCGCAGCCGGACATTGGGGTCCAGGAAGACGGGGAACGTCTGTTCCTGCGGGCCCCGGTCGCCGCCTTGCGATTGCGGCACCTCGGGGGCGGCCACTTCCGCCTCGGCGGGGCGTTCGGTGGCGCGGGTTTCCCGGCCGCCGGTTCCGCGCAGGGACGCGGGCACTTGAATCGTGGGCGCGGGACGCTCCGCTTGCGGAGCAACTCTCGGCCCTGTGGGGAGAGCAATCGCGTCCATGGCATTCCGCAGTTCTGAAATCGGGCCGGTCTGGCCGGGCCCAGTCTAGATCCTTGCAGCGTGTTGCGAAAAGGGGGGCCGGGCGAAAAGCCCGGCCCCTTGAAACCTTTAGCGGAACAGGGACAGCAGGGTCTGCGGTGCCTGGTTGGCGATCGAGAGCGCCTGGACGCCCAGCTGCTGCTTGATCTGCAGCGCCTGGAGCCGTGCGGACTCTTCGGCCAGGTCGGCATCCACCAGGTTGCTGACGGCCTTGTTGTTGGCGTCGATCAGCGAGCCGATGAAGTTGTTGTTGGCTTCCAGGGACCGCGCATTGGCGCCCAGGTTGCCCAGCTTCGAGGCCGCCGACCCGATGGCCGCCTTCACCGCCGACACCGCCGCCGAGGCATTGGCGATCGAGTCGAGGGCGGAGCTGTCGATGCTCAGCGCTTCGGCCGTCAGGGTGCGGGCGGTGACCGTCAGCACGCCGCCATTGGTGTTGATCTTGACCTCGATCGTCGCGGCCGACGTGCCCAGCAGGTTCTGCCCGTTGAACTCGGCGTTGTTGACGATGTTGGCGATCTGGCTGCGCAGGGCGGTGAAGTCGTCGACCAGGGCGGTGCGCTGCGCGGTGGTCAGCGTCGCGTCGGTGGCCGAAACCGCCTTCTTCAGCATCTCGTTCAGGATGCCGTTGACCTGCTTGCCGGCGTCGAGGGCAACACCCACGATCGACTCGCCGTTCGAGATGACGCCACGGACCGCCTGCAGGCCCGAGACTTCGCCCTTGGTGATCTCGCCGATGGCGTAGATGGCGCCGTCGTCCTTGGCGGTCGACACCTTCAGGCCGGTGTTGATGCGGCTCTGGGTGGTTTCCAGGTTCCTGTTCGTGGAGTTCAGGTTCTGGAGGGCGATGGCGGCGGAGTAGTTGTTGTTGATCGAGAGAACCATGATCGCGTCCTTCTGGATGCTGCATGGGCGTTTTGCCCACGACCAACGAGAGCAAGGGGCGTGCCAGACCGGCCTCCCCAACTCAAGTCATTGATTCTGCTTAGTGGACGAGAACCGGATGCCTTGGCCTGCTGGGAAATTCCTGCCGGGCACCCGGCAAAAACTGCCGCTTCCCGGCAAGTCCTGCCGCGCCCGCCCGGCAAGCCTTGCCGGGCGGGGCGCGGAGGAAAGGGACTTGGCGCCGGGTCGCGGCGCCGACCACGGTGATGCGGTTACCGGAACAGCGACAGCAGGGTCTGCGGCGCGGCATTGGCGATCGACAGGGCCTGCACGCCCAGCTGCTGCTTGATCTGCAGCGCCTGAAGGCGGGCCGACTCTTCGGCCAGGTCGGCGTCGACCAGGTTCGAGATGGCCTGGTTGTTGGCGTCGATCAGCGAATTGATGAAGGCGTTGTTGGCTTCCAGCGAGCGCGCATTGGCGCCCAGGTTGCCCAGGCGCGAGGCCGCCTCGTTGATCGCGGCCTTGGTCGCCGATACAGCGGCCGAGGCATTGGCCAGGCTGTCCAGCGTGGCGGCGTTGATGCTCAGGGCTTCCGCCGTCAATGTCCGGGCGGTCAGGGTCAGCACGCCGCCATTGGTGTTGATCTTGACCTCGATCGTGGCGTTGGACGTGCCGATCAAGTTCTGGCCGTTGAACTCGGCATTGTTGACGATGTTGGCGATCTGGTTGCGGAGCGCCGAGTAGTCGTCGACGATCGCATTGCGCTGGGCCGTCGTCAGCGTCTGGTCGGTGGCCGAGACCGCCTTCTTCAGCATCTCGTTCAGGATGCCGTTGACCTGCTTGCCGGCGTCGAGGGCGACACCCACGATCGACTCGCCGTTCGAGATCACGCCGCTGACCGCGCGCAGGCCCGAAACCTCGCCCTTGCTGATCTCGCCGATCGCGTAGATCGCGCCGTCGTCCTTGGCGGTGGAGACCTTGAGGCCCGTATTGATCCGGCTCTGGGTCGTCTCCAGCTGGGTGTTGGTCCTGTTCAGGTTCTGCAGCGCAATGGCCGCGGAGTAGTTGTTGTTGATCGAGAGAACCATCTGGCCGGTCCCTTTCTGGCAGCCATGCGAAGTGCTGGACCCACTTCAGCAAGCCATGTGCCAGCCCAGAAAAATCTCGTAAGGCATTGAAAATGAACGGATCAGCACCGTGGGGCGACAGTCCGGGCGGCAGGCTTGGCCCGGCAGATTCGGACGCACGCGGGCAAGTCCTGCCGGGTGAGGCATTTACGCCTGGGCGCCCTGCATTGAGCGGTTGTTAACCATGCCCCGTCCACCGTGCGCGCATGAGCGTATTCCCTGATATCGCCTGGCGGGTACCCGATGAGCCTTGAGGATGACGCCTTTGCCCAGGTCGACGCCGACCTGGCGCGCCTGGCCCTGAAGCCGCCGCGCGATGCCCGCAGCGACCATCGCGCGGCCCTTGCCGCGCAGTGCGTGCCGACCGGCAGCATCGTCCTGGACCTGGGCGCCGGTGCGATGGCGCTGCAGGACTACCTGCCCTTTGCGACGGCCTACCTGCCCGTCGACAGCCACAAGACCGAGCCCACCACGATCGTCAGCGCGGTCGACCGGGGCATCCTGCCCCAGATCGAAGGCATCAGCTTCGTCGCGGCCCTGGGCCTGCTGGAACAGGTGCCCGACCTGCCCGCCTTCCTGGCGGCGTTGCGCGCCTATGGCGTGCCGGCGGTCGTGTCGTACCAGCCGGCCAACCTGATGCCGGACGACACGGCGCCCCCCGGCCGGCTGGGCGATGCTGCCCTGATCCAGGCCTGTGTCGATGCCGGCTTCCACTTCCGCCAGGCGATCCGTGCGCACGAGGACGAACTGGTGATCCGCCTGGATCCCGACATGGCGCGCGCGCCCGTCGTCCGGCGCATCCTGGCGGTGTCGTTCGATCCCGTGCACGACCCGTCGCAGCAATGGCGCCAGCGCCTGCTGCCGCGCATCCTGCCGCCCATGGCCGAGGTGGTCGCCATGACCGTGGGCGAAGCGGCGCCCGAGGGGCCGTTCGACCTGGTCGTGCTGGGCAATGGCGGCGGCATCTACCAGCAGCACCTGAACGACGCCGTGCTGGATTTGGCCCAGGCGGGGCGGCGCGCCGTCGGCCTGTTCGGCGTCGACTTCCGCGACGCCGTCGACCCGGGCCGCGTGGGTGCCCTGCTGGACCGGCTGGACCTGTGGCTGGCACGCAGCGGCGAGGATGCGCTGGTCTATGGCCATGGCCGCAGCAACGTGGCGACGCTGGGCGAATGGCTGGTCGACCTGATGCCGTTGCGCGCGGCCCCGGACGAGCAGCTGTTCAGCATCGACGCCGCGGTGATGGCCCGCACGCCCCCGCACGAGCTGGAGGCGACGCTGACCCGGCATCGCATGGTCATGGCGCGCACCCCCGCCGCCCTGGCGCTGGCCTTGCCCAGCGCGCACTACGTCGCCTATGCCGAGGACCGGGCGCTCGGCTCGCGGGTATTCTCGGGCGCCTATCGCAGCCTGCTGATGGACGTGTTCGGCCGCAACTACCCCGAGAACCAGCTGTTCGAGGTCGACCGCAGCGCTGTCGCCGCCTACAAGCTGCGCACCCGCCTGATGATCGACCAGGCCCAGGCCATCGTCGGTCAGCTGGTGGGCTGAGCCGCCTCAGTCCGCCGGGGCCGGGAACGGTTCCACGTGCGTGGCGGCGTCGCGCCCGACATAGAGCGCCCGCCGCCCGCTGAACGACACGACATAGAAGGCGCAGCCGGCCCGTGCCGCCTTCTCGCAAAAGCCGCGATAGGTGTAGCCCGGCACCGCCTGCTGCGCCTCGCGGATCGCCGCCTGCAGGGCCGCATGGTCCAGGCGTGGGGCGACCGGAGCGACCACGCGATGGGTGTCCAGCACCACGCTGTCGCCATCCGGCAGGCTGTAGGTGGCGCGGCCATGGCGCAGGTCGACCAGATAGGCCTCGAAGCCGGCCGCGGCCAGGGCTGCCACGATGTCGGGAAACGGCCGGGCATCGCCCTCCGCCTCGGCCAGGCAGGTGCGCGCAAGCGCCCGCAGGCGGTCGTCCATCCCCTCTCCCCCTTCCGGCCAGGCTTGGCCGATGCCCGTCTTGATTGTTGTCCCGCCTTACGGGCGGGAGCATGGCGCAGCCATCCGTGAGGGCGCAAGCGGCGATCCTGCCCGGCAGCTGTGCCCACCCCCTGGCCTTTTCCCGGATGGTGCAATATACGAACGGCAGGTCCCCGCGGCGCACCCGCGCGGCGGACACCTTCGTGCGGGCGTGGCGGAACTGGTAGACGCAGCGGACTCAAAATCCGCCGTCCTTACGGATATGTCGGTTCGAGTCCGACCGCCCGCACCATCCCTTTTGCCTCCGCCGGCGGCATGCGGGTTACGGCCGCGCCAGCCAGGACTGTCAAAGGCTCCGCCCGGCGCCTGTGCTGCGGCTTGACCGGCATCAAGGCCGGGCCGGGCCGCGGCAGCTCTACTGCCACGACCAGGAACGATCCCGGCGGATCGCTCCGACAAGTCGCAGAGGGCCCCGATGATATCCAGGCACAAGAAGAAGATCGCAACGATCCCGGCCGCGCTGGCCATGGCGTTCACCCTGCAGGCCGCCAGTTGCGTCGACACCGGCAAGCAGGCGCCCATCCATTCCCCCGGGACCGAGGGGCTGATCTCGATCATCCAGAGCGGCTCGCTCGACGCGCTGGGCCCGGCGGGGGACGCGGTCCAGGTCCTGGCCGCATCGCCCGAGGCGACAAAGTTCGCGCTGCGCCAGCACTTCAAGGGCCAGGTCGTGGCCGCGGAGGCGCGCGGGGACGAGGCCCGGTCGAACTGGATCCAGGCCAATCTCAACTGCCTCGACGGCGACTGCGACGAGCTCTATCGCATGCAGAAGGCCCGCGACGAGGCCCGCCGCCGGGCCGAAACCGCCCAGCACCACGAAGGGGGTGGCGGTGGCGGGGGTGGTGGTGGCGGTGGCGGGGGCAGCCACTGACCACGCGCCCTCAGTCGCGGCGGCGGTCCAGGGCCGTGCGCACGGCCTCCAGCAGCGGGAGCACGGCGGCGATCGGCTTCCCCCCGATCGCGCCCGCCAGCCAGGCCAGTTCGGGCGCGATCGCCGCCACCGCATCGCGATGGGCCTGGATGCCGGCCGGGCTCAGATCGACCCGCTTCGACCGGCCGTCGCGCGCATCGGGCCGCACGTTGATCCAGCCGGCACGCTCCAGGTGGCCCAGTGTGTTGGTCATGGCCCCCTTTGACACCTGCAGCGCCGTGGCGATGTGCAGCGGCGTCTTGTCCCCGCCCACGCGCGTCAGGTGGTGCAGGACGGCGAACTGCGGCAGCGTCATCGGCGGCGCCATGACCTTCTGGAAGGCGGTGCCCGACAGCTGGGCGATGATCCCCACCTCTGTCAGGAAGCGGAACAGGTCGGCGTGTCCCTCCCCGGCGGCGTCCTGATCGGTCATGCGGTCCTGATGCGCGTTCCATAGGGCCAGCGCGGGCTGGGCCGGACCGGTGGACCATAGCCCAGGCGCACGAACATGTGCAGCGTGTCGCCCGGCGCGATGGCCAGGTCCGCGCGCATCCGCACGGCATGGGGGCGCATGGCCGGAAACTCCTGCAGGGCCTGGCTCAACGGGTGCATGGCCAGGCCCCGGGCCGTGGCCGCCAGGTTCATGCGGACATGGTCGCGTCCGGCCCCGATCTGCTGGCTGCGGGAATTGCCCGGCGTCGCCAGCCACAGGAACGCCATGGCCGTGTCGATCGGCGCCTTCAGGATCGCCGCCTGCTGCGCGAAAGCCGACGAAGCCGGGTCCAGCAGCGCCGTGCGCGAAAGCAACCCGGCCGCATCCAGCGCCTCGATCCCCGGTCCGGCCAGGGCGATGCCGTCGGGATTGGCCTCGATCTCGGCACGGCCGATGCGCAGCAGGTCGATGCTCTCCCGCGCGGTCTCGCGCGTCGTCATCTCGGTCAGGCTGGCGGCCCATGCGGCCGCGCGCAGCTCCGCCACCCGCGCCGAGTCCGCGGTGAAGGCGACCGTTCCCTGCCTTGCCACGGCGGCGATCGCCGCTAGGTCGGCGGCCGCGACGGGGCGTGCGGTGTCATAGGGCTCCTTGTTCGACCGTCGCTCCAGGACCCAGGCGAAAAGCGGATCGCGAGTCACGCCCGGATCCGGAACCAGGCGGACCCGCGCCACCGGGCGGTCGTCGAGGCGCGCGTCCGGCTCCCCGTCCGGAAACAGGGCGATATCGGCGCGATGGCCATCCTCGGCCGCGGCCTGGGCCAGCAGTTCCAGGAAGCAGCCCAGGCCGATCGTCACCTGGCGGTCGAACGGGTCGGTGTGCGGCAACCGCCGTTCCGGGTCGCAGAACAGCCCGATTTCGCCTGGCACCGACAGATCGGCCAGCCAGGGCTGGCGGTTGTGCGGATTTGGCGCCAGCACGGCGAAGGACAGCGCGCGCCGGCGTGGATCGGTCGTCCCGTCGCGGCCCGCCTGGGCCCAGGGCGCGCGGGCCGCCACCGGATCCCGCGTGGCGGCCCACAGGCCGGCCCCACCTGCCGCCAGGATGGCACCCCCACCCAGGATGCGCAGGACCGTGCGTCGGCTGGTCATCACGTCGCTCCATAAAGTTCGATATCGAACTATCTAGTTCAATATCGAACGATCATCAAGCATCGGACCGGCCGAGTGCCGACTTGCCGTGCGCCGCGCCGGCCCTATGCTGCGCCGCCACCGCGCCGGCCACGGGGGCGGACGTGTGAACCACTGCGGAAGGATCGCCTGCGTGACCGGATTGCTGGACCGCTCGGACCAGGCCTTGCAGGCGCTGGACGCCCGTGGCCGCCGCCGCGTGCTGGCCCCGCGCGACGGCCATGACTTCGCATCGAACGACTATCTGGGGCTGGCCACCTCGCCCCGCCTGGGCGCGGCAGTCGCGGCGGCGATCGGCCGTGGCGTGCCCGTCGGGGCCGCCGGCTCCCGCCTGCTGCGCGGCAATCATCCGGAGCACGAGGCGCTGGAAGAGGAAGCGGCGCGCCTGTTCGGGGCGCCACGCGCGCTCTATTTCGGCAGCGGCTACGCTGCCAACATGGCGATCTTCTCGGCCCTGCCGCAACCCGGCGACCTGATCGTCTATGACGCGCTCAGCCATGCCAGCACGCGCGAGGGGATCCGCGCCGGCCGGGCCGAGGCGGTGGCCGCCCGCCACAACGATGCCGACGACTTCGCCGCCCAGGTGTCGCAGTGGCGGGCCCGGGGCGGCCGCGGCGTTCCCTGGCTGGCGGTGGAAAGCCTCTATTCCATGGACGGCGACCGGGCGCCGCTGGCCGAACTCGACGCGGTTGCCCGCCAGCATGACGGCGTCCTGGTGGTGGACGAGGCACACGCGACGGGTGTGCTGGGCCCCGGCGGCCTGGGCCTGGCCGCCGGGCTGGAGCACGGGCCGCACCTGGTCGTGCTCCACACATGCGGCAAGGCTCTGGGTGCGTCCGGCGCGCTGGTCACGGCGGCGACGCCGCTGGTCGACCTGCTCGTCAACCGGGCGCGGCAGTTCATCTTCGCCACCGCCCCCTCGCCCCTGATGGCCGCCGCGGTGCGCGAGGCGTTGCGCATCCTGGTGGACGAGCCGCAGCGCCGCCGGCAGCTGGACGCCCTGGTCGACCATGCCGGGCAGCTGTTCGCCGGGCGCCTGGGCGTGCCCCCCAGCGGCAGCCAGATCATCCCCGTGATCCTGGGCGAGGATGGCCGCGCCGTCCGCGCGGCCCAGGCCCTGCGCCGCGCCGGCTTCGACTGCCGGGCGATCCGCCCCCCCACGGTGCCGGAGGGCACCGCCCGCCTGCGCGTATCGCTGACGCTCAATGTCGACCCGCCCGTGGTCGACGCGCTGGTGGCGACGCTGGCGGCCCTTGACCGATCCTGACCTGCGTGGAGCACCCCGTGACCCGTTCCCCCGTCTGGCATCCCTTCACCCAGCACGCGCTGGAGCCGCCCGCGATCGAGGTGACGCGGACCGAGGGCGCATGGCTGGAAACGCGCGACGGCCGCCGCCTGTTCGACGGCATCGCCTCGTGGTGGGTGATCACGCATGGGCATCGCCAGCCGCACATCATGGCGGCGATCCGCACGGCGACCGAAAACCTGGACCAGGTGATCTTCGCCGGCTTCACCCATGCCCCGGCCGAGCAGCTGGCCCATGCGCTGGTGCGCCTGGCCCCGGCCGGGCTGGAGCACGTGTTCTATTCCGACAGCGGCTCCACCGCGGTCGAGGTCGCGCTGAAGATGGCGCTGGGCACCGCCCGCGCCCGGGGCGAGCGGCGCGACCGCATCGTGGTGATGGAGCACAGCTATCACGGCGACACGATCGGCGCGATGAGCGTCGGCGCCCGCGGCGTGTTCAATGCGCCCTATGAGCCGCTGCTGTTCGCCGTGGACACGATCCCGTTCCCCGTGGCGGGCCAGGAGCAGGCGACGCTGGACGCGTTCGAGCAGGTCGCCCGCGCGGGCCGCGCCGCAGCACTGATCGTGGAGCCCCTGGTCCTGGGGGCGGGCGGCATGCTGATGTACCCGCCCGCGATCCTGGCCGAATTGCGCCGCATCGCGGCGGCCACGGGCATCCTGTTCATCGCGGACGAGGTGATGACCGGCTGGGGCCGCACGGGCACGCTGTTCGCCTGCGACCAGGCCGGCATCGCGCCAGACATCCTGTGCACGTCCAAGGGCCTGACCGGCGGCGCCATTCCGCTGGCGGCGACCCTGGCCAGCGCCGCGGTGTTCGATGCGCACTATTCCGAGGATCGCGCCCGCACCTTCTATCACTCGAGTTCCTACACCGCGAACCCGATCGCCTGCGCCGCGGCGCTGGCCAATGTCGAGGTCTGGCAGGCGGAGCCGGTAGCGGAGCGCGTCGCCACCCTGGCCCGGCGGCAGCGCCAGCAGGTGGAGGCCCTGGCCGGCCGCGTGCCCCTTGCCAATGTGCGGACCTGCGGCACCATCGCCGCGGCCGACGTACCCGGCGCCGCGCAGAGCTACCTGGCGGCGGTCGGCCCGCGCATCCGCCAGCACTGCCTGCAGGCCGGGGTGTTCGTCCGGCCGATGGGCAATGTGGTCTACCTGATGCCGCCCTATTGCACGACCGAGGCCGAGCTGGACCTGGTCTATGGCGTGCTGGAGGAGGCATTGCGCGCCGTCGCCGCGTGACGCGCCGGGCGCTGGTCCGCGTGGCGCTTGACCTGTTGGCCGCGGATGGGGCCCTGTGCTCGGAATGATTTCGATTCGCACTGAGCGTCCGGAGGACGCGGCTGCCATCAGCGCCCTGACCAGTGCTGCCTTCCTGAACGCGCCGCACAGCAGTCACCAGGAAGCCGCAGTGGTCGAAGCCCTGCGCGCCGGCGGCGCCCTGGCGCTGTCCCTGGTGGCGGACGTGCGGGGCGCGGTGGCCGGGCACATCGCCTTCTCCCCCGTGACGATCGACGGGCGCGACATCGGCTGGTTCGGGCTGGGGCCGGTGTCGGTCGACCCGGCGCACCAGCAGGGCGGCATCGGCCTGGCCCTGGTCCGGCAGGGGCTGGACACCCTGCGTCGCAACGGCGCGCAGGGCTGCGTCGTGCTGGGCGACCCTGCCTATTACGGCCGCTTCGGCTTCCGCGCGGTCAGGGGGCTGGTCCTGCCCGGGCCGCCTGCCGCCTTCTTCCAGGCCTTGGCCCTGGGCGGCCCGATGGCCCAGGGCACCGTCGCCTATTACCCCGCCTTCGCCGCCGCCTGACGCGCGCTTACGCCGCGGCGCGGTCGTCGGCCGCGGCCCGGCGTACCGCCTGGGCAAAGGCCGGAATGTCCAGCGGCCGGGCCAGCCAGCCGTCGCAGGCAACCTCGCCCCGGCGCTGCAGGTCGACCAGGACGGTCGCCGGCGCCAGGACCAGGATCCGCACCGTCGCCGTCGCCGGCTCCGCCCGCAGGCGCGCGACCAGGCCCAGGTTGGCGGTGCCGTCCGGCCCCGCCTCCACCACCACGACGCGGGGCGGCTGGACGACCGCCTGGGCAAAGGCGTCATCCGCGGTGCGCGCGACGTCCAGGGCCACCTCCGGGATCGTCTCAGCGATGCGCCGCATCAGCGCGACATTGGCGCCGTCGCCATCGACATACAGGACGGCGATCCCCTCCCCGGCATCCGGGCCCAGCAGGGGTGCCGCCTCGGCGTTCGCGGCCGGCAGGTCGAACCAGAAGGTGGAGCCGTGGCCATGCTGGCTGGTGAAGCCCAGCGTGCCGCCCATCAGCTCGACCAGACGGCGGGTGATGGGCAGGCCGACGCCCGTCCCCTCGATCCCCAGGTGCTCGGCGCCCAGGCGCTCGAACGGCTCAAAGAGCTGGTGGCTCAGGCGGGGATCGATGCCGCGGCCGGTATCCGCGACGGTGAAGCGGACATGCCCCGTCGGCACCAGCGCGAGCGAGAACGTCACCCGCCCGCCCGGCCGATTGTACTTGATCGCGTTGGAGCCAAGGTTGAACAGGACCTGGATCAGGCGGGTCTTGTCCGCCCGCGCCAGGGGAATGGTACCGGGATCGCCGGCGATGCCGATGCTCAGGCCCGCCTGCGCGGCCAGCGGCTCCAGCATCTCGACGCAATCCTCAAGCACGACCCGGCCGCTGACATCCTCAACGTCGACGCGCAGTGCGCCCGATTCGATGCGGGCCAGGTCCAGGATGTCGTTGATCAGCGCCAGCAGGTGCTGGCCGCCCCGGATGATGTGCCCCACCTGCTCCACCTGACGGGGCGCCAGGGGATTGCGCACGTCCAGCTCCAGCAGCTGGCCAAAGCCGATCACGGCGTTGAGGGGCGTGCGCAGTTCGTGGCTCATCCGGGTCAGGAAGTCGCTCTTGGCACGGTTCGCGCGCTCGGCCTCCGCGCGGGCAGCCTTCAGCTCCTCCTCGAAGGCATGGCGCACGCTGATGTCGCGCGACATGGTCAGGAACTCGACCACCTGCTGTCCGTCGCGCATGCGGCGCACGGTGCGGACCAGGGCTTCGACCCAGACCTCGCGCCCGTCGCGATGGGTCACGCTGAAGCGCAGCAGGTCGTTCGGGCCGCTGCGCGACTGCGTGATGTTGGCCATGCCGATCGCCGCCATGAAGTCGCTGCGGCGCATGCCCACGACCTCGGACGGCTGCCAGCCGGTCATGGCCACCATGCCGGGCGAAACGAACGTGAACAGCCCGTCGGCCCCGTGCAGGGTGATCAGGTCGCTGGCGTTCTCCGAAACGATGTCGAACACCTCCAACTGGCGGTGCAGTTCGTCGTCGCGGGCTTGGCGCTCGGTCACGTCGCGCGTGACCTCCAGGTATTCGAGCTGTTCGACCCCATCCTTCATGTAGGTGAAGGGACGGCGGGTCATCTCCAGCCAGGCCATGCTGCCGTCATGGCGCTCGGCCCGGTAGATCCAGCGCTCCAGCCCGTCGGCACTGGCACGGCGCATGTCCTGGGGCTTCAACAGGGCCAGGATCTGCGGCGTCGTCAGGCCGACCACCTCCTGTGGTGCGTGGCCCAGCACGGTGGCGGCACTGGGCGTCACATAGGCGCACACGCCGTCGGGCGTGATGCGCGCGATCACGTCGGCCACGTTGTCGGTGATCAGCCGCAGTTCGAACTCGCGCGCATCCAGCTCGGCCTGCTTGGCCTGCACCGTGGCCGCCATGTCGTTGAGCATGGCGCCCAGCTCGTCCAGCTCGCTGCGCTGGCGCCCCGGCACGGCGACGCGCGTGTTCATGTTGCCGTCCCGCAGGGCCGCCACGGCGTCGCCCAGGCGCTGAAGCGGGCGCACGGTGCGCCACCCGACCATGCCCGCGACGATCGCACCGCCGAACATCAGGAAGATGCCGACCTCGATCATGCTGCGGACCAGGACGCCGACCGGGGCCCGAACCTCGTCCACGTCGATCTGCGTCACCAGGCAGCTCTGCAGGCCGGGCAGCCAGGAATAGGCGGCAAGGACCGGCACGCCACGATAGTCCGGCCCATCGGCCAGGCCCGATCGCCCAGCCAGGCATTCCTTGGCAAAGGCGGCGAAGTTGCCACCACGCACGGCGCCCGGCGCGGTCGTCAGCGGCGTCGCCGTCAGGAACGTGTTGGCCTGGTCCAGCAGATAGGAATGCTGCGAGCCGCCGCTGAGCGAGCGGCGGGAGATCATCGTCGCCAGACCCTCAAGGTCGGGCTCGAACGCCAGCACGGCCAGCAGCTTTCCGTCCGTGTCGAACACCGGTCCGGCCACATCGATCGTCAGGCGCTGCTCGGCCATCGAGTAGTAGGGCGGGAAAGCGGCCGCGCGCTCCCGGGCAGGTGCGAAGAAGTCCTGGGCCCGGACGCTCTTGCCCTCGTCCTGGGGGCGGCTGGCGACCAGGATGCGGCCGCTGTCGGCGGCGATCAGACGGGCGTTCAGGCGCCCGCCCTTGATCGCGCCCATCAGGCGGAAGGCATCGCGCACCAGGCTCTCGGCGGCCATGCGGGCCATCGCGCTGGCCTGCGGATCGCTCAGCACCGCGACCGCCAGGCGCAGGCGCGGGCCATGGGTCAGGGCGTGGATCTCGACCATGCGGGCCTCGACCCAGTCGTCCAGCGCCTCTACGTTCTGCTGGTTGGCGGACGCCACCGCGGCGCGCCCCGTCGCCTCCAGTGCCGTGCGCGCCTCCATCACCAGGATGCTGGCGCTGAGGACAAGCAGGATCGCGCTGACCCCGGCAACCGTCAGGACCAGCCTGCGCGCGATGTAGGAGCCCCTGGGCCACATCAGGGCAGCAGCTCCGTCGTGAAGAGATCGGCCGGCTGGATCGCCTGGGTCGCAACGCCCGCCTGGGCCGCGACTGCCAGGGCGTTGGCCCAGGTCTGCGCATCCATGGCCCCCAGGGACCGGCCGCGCCCCCGGAACAGCGGGATGGCGCCCAGGAAGCGGTCCCGCTCGGTCCCGGACCTGGTCGCGGGATCGCGCGCCAGCGTGCCCGCCACCGCCAGGTCGGGGGTCTCTATCGCCAGCTCCAGCCCATCCAGCGTCGCCGTGACAAAGGCCTTCACGCGGGCGTGCTCGGCGGCCAGGAGGTCCTCCCGCACCACCACGACGCTGCCGTTCAGGCCCAGGCCGTAATCCTCGGGATAGATCACGTTGATGGCATGGCCCGCGGCGCTCAGCTGCTGCGCCAGGCCAGTGGAATAGACGCCCCAGACCCGCGCCGGACTGTCCAGGAACAGCGCCGGGTCCGAAGCGAAGGTCGCCGGCGTCCAGGAGCCGGGCGCAAGGCCTTCGCCCGCCAGGAGGGCGTTCAGGATCGGCGTCATCTCCGCCGTCGTGCGCACGGTCTGGCCGACGATCTGGGCCGGCCGCGTGATGCCGTACTCGGCCTTGCTGACGAAGACGATGGGCGAGCGCTGGCACAGGGCGGCCACCGCCTTCAGCTTCATGCCGCGCGCCCGGGCGGCGATCAGTTCGCCGGGCGACAGGACCGCCAGATCGAACGGGCTGGACTCCAGCGTCCCTCCGGACTGGCCCTGGTGCTCCAACGCCACCGCGATGCCGGCCTTGGCATAGAGGCCGCGGTCCTCGGCCACGTAGAAGGCCGCGAACATGCTGGTCGGGCTCCAGTTCAGCAGCACGCGCAGCGGCCCCTCGGCCATGGCGCCCCCGCTCCCGCACAGGATCAGCGCGACACCAACCAGCCCCGCGCGCAGGGCCGCCACCGCGCGCCACCGCCGCCGCCCGCGCGTGCGCGCCACCATCGCCTGGGCCATGCGCAAGACTCCATCCAACGTCGCGCCGAGCGGATTGAAGACCATCCTGGCTGTTTAGTCTGCGAACGATGATGGAATGGTAAATGACAGGCTGTGGGGCGGCCTGGAACCCAGCCAAGGCGGGGCCGTTCCGGTCCTGAGGGGCCTTGCGGATTTGCAATCGTTGGCCGAACGCCCTATCAAGGACGGCCAGCGCTCGCCTCAGTCATGGTGGATGACCGGATACGACGTGATCGCGACGCGACCATCGAACCTGACGCCGCCGGGCATGACGGGAAAGGACAAGATGCAGGTCGCACGATCGCAGAACATTGCCACACCAGAACTGGACACGGACAGGCAGGCCCTGTTTCTTGACCTGGATGGCACTCTTCTTGAGATCCAGGCCGACCCCGCGGCCGTTGCCGCCGACGATGCCCTGCTTGATCTTCTGGACAGGCTGCACGGGGCGCTGGATGGGGCGCTGGCCGTGGTGACTGGTCGCAGCCTGTCCCAGGCGGACCGGATCCTGCGCGGGCGGGTCGCCATCGTCGCCGGCCTGCACGGGCGCGAGTTCCGCATCGGCGAGGAGCGATTCCACGACGCGGTGCCCCTGGCGCCGGTCGCCGCCGCCCGCGCCGAGGTCGAGGGCCTGCTGGCTGCGGGCGCGCTCGACATCCGGGTCGAGGACAAGGGGTCGGCCTTTGCCCTGCACTACCGCCATGCCCCGGACCAGGCCGGGCGCGTGACCCGCCTTGCCGACGCGCTGGCGCGGCGCCATGGCCTGCATGCGATCCACGGGAAGATGGTGGCCGAACTCGTCTCTGGACCGGCGACCAAGGGGACGGCCGTCGCCCGCCTGATGCGCGAACCGGCCTTTGCCGGGCGCATGCCCGTGGCGCTTGGCGACGACGTGACCGACGAGGAGGCCTTCGCAACCTGTGCCGCGCTGGGCGGCTTTGGCGTGCTGGTCGGGGACCGACAGGGCAGCATGGCCCCGGCGCACCTGGCCGGGGTTGCCGCGGTCCACGCCTGGCTGCGCGCCGGCCTGGCCCGGCGGCACCACGCGTGACGCGTACCGCAGGGGCGGCCGCCCCCCGGCGCCAGGCCAGCCTGAACCTGGCGCCCATCGGCAATTGCGGGGTCAGCGCGCTGCTGGACCGGCAGGCGCGGTATGTCTGGGCCTGCGTGCCGCGGGTCGACGGGGATCCCGTCTTCTCGGCCCTGCTCGCGGGCCCGGACGATGCACTGCCCGCGGCGCTGGGCACCTGGGCCATCGAGCTGGAGGACTTTGCCGGTTCCCGCCAGGTGTACGAGCGCAATACGCCGATCGTCCGCACCATCCTGAGCGACACGCAGGGGGCCGAGGTCGAGCTGATCGACTTCTGCCCGCGCTTTCGCCGCTATGACCGCGTCTATCGCCCCATCGCCTTCGTCCGCCTGGTGCGGCCGCTGAAGGGCTCGCCCCGGATCCGCGTGCATCTGGCACCCGCGGCCGACTGGGGCGCCCGCGCGGCGGAGCAGACCTTCGGCTCCAACCATATCCGCTACCTTGCCTCGGGCGGCGTGCTGCGCTTGACGACCACGGCGCCGGTGTCGCTGATCCGCGCCGGCCAGCCCTTTCGCCTGGAGCGCGAGCAGGTCTTCTTCCTGGGCCCGGACGAGCCCTTTGAAGGCGAGCTGGGCCCCAGCCTGCGCGCGATGTACGAGAAGACGCGCGACTACTGGCAGTACTGGGTCCGCACCCTGTCCACGCCCCTGGACTGGCAGGAGGAGGTGATCCGCGCCGCGATCACGCTGAAGCTCTGCGTGCACGAGGAGACCGGCGCCATCGTGGCGGCCCTGACCACCTCGATCCCGGAGGCACCGAACAGCGGGCGCAACTGGGACTATCGCTATTGCTGGCTGCGGGATGCCTACTACACGATCCAGGCGCTGAACCGCCTGGGCGCCGCCGACATCCTGGAAGGCTACCTTGCCTATCTGCGCAACATCGTCGATGCAGCCCCGAACGGCCGGATCCAGCCGGTCTATGGCGTGGGGCTTGAGCCGATCCTGCAGGAACGCGTCGTCGACAGCCTGCCCGGCTATCGCGGGATGGGGCCGGTGCGCGCCGGCAACCAGGCGCACGAGCAGCAGCAGAACGACGTCTATGGCCAGATCGTGCTGGCCAGCGCCCAGGCCTTCTTCGACAGCCGCCTGCTGCGCCCCTCGGGCTTCGAGGATTTCCACGCGCTGGAGAGTGTCGGCGACCGGGCCTATGCCGAGTACGACAAGCCGGATTCGGGGTTGTGGGAGTTCCGCTCCAAGGCGCATGCCCACACCTATTCCGCGCTGATGTGCTGGTGCGCCTGCGACCGGCTGGCCCATGTCGCCACGCGCCTGGGCGTGCACGACCGCGCCGCCCACTGGGCAGCCCGCGCCGACGACATCCGCGCCGCCATCGAGCATCGCGCCTGGAACGCGGACCGCGGCCATTTCGGCGCGGTGCTGGATGGCTCCGGCATGGACGCCAGTCTGCTGCAATTGCTGGACACGCGCTTCCTGACCGTCGACGACCCACGGTTCCACGCCACGCTGGCCGCGGTCGAGCGCGACCTGCGGCGCGGCGAACATGTGCTGCGCTATGCGACCGAGGATGATTTCGGCCTGCCCGAGACGGCCTTCAACTTCTGCACCTTCTGGTTCGTCGAGGCCCTGCACCAGGTCGGTCGCAGCGCCGAGGCACGCAGCCTGTTCCAGTCGATGCTGGCCAGGCGGTCCCATGCCGGCCTGCTGTCCGAGGACAGCGATTTCCACACCGGCGAGGCCTGGGGCAACTATCCCCAGACCTATTCGCTGGCCGGGCTGATCAACTGCGCGATCATGCTGAGCAACCCCTGGAGCATCGTGCGATGAGCCGACTGATCGTGGTGTCCAACCGCGTCTCACCCACCCAGGCGCAGGGCGCCAGCTCGCAGGGCGGGCTGGCCATGGCGATCTCCGCTGCCCTGCGCGAATACGGCGGCATCTGGTTCGGCTGGAGCGGGCAGGCGGCGCCCGCCTTCACCGGCACCATCGCGATGCAGAAGGTCGACGGCGTCACCGTCGCCACGACCGACCTGGACGACCAGGACATCCAGGAATACTACAACGGCTATGCCAACCGGACGTTGTGGCCCCTGTTCCACTACCGCATCGACCTGACGGCCTATGACCGCTCCTATGGGGCGGGTTATGCCCGGGTCAATGGCAGGCTGGCCGAGACGCTGCACCCGCTGATCGAGCCGGACGACCTCGTCTGGGTCCAGGACTATCACCTGATCCCCATGGGGCGGGAACTGCGCGAGCGCGGTGCCGCCAACGCCATGGGCTTCTTCCTGCACATTCCCTGGCCCGCGCGGGAGCTGCTGGTGACCCTGCCGCGGCACCGCGACCTGGTGGAGGCGATGTTCCACTACGATGTCGTCGGCTTCCAGACGGCGGAATGGTGCGACGCGTTCAAGGCCTATGTCCTGCACGAGGCGGGCGGCACCATCCTGCCCGACGGCCGCCTGTCGGCCTTTGGCCGCACCGTGCGGGCCGAGGCGTTCCCCATCGGCATCGACGCGCAGGGTTTCCGCCACCTGTGCGACACGCCGGGCGGCCAGGCCAGCTTCCAGCGCATGGTCGAGAGCAAGGCCGGGCGGCGCATGCTGATCGGCGTCGATCGCCTGGACTATTCGAAGGGGCTGGAGGAGCGCTTCCTGGCCTTCGAGCGGCTGCTGCAGGACCACCCCTCCCTGCGGCGGGAGGTCTTCATGCTGCAGATCTCCACCCATTCGCGCGAGGACGTGCCCGAGTACCAGGAGATCGCCTCGCGCCTCGACGCGCTGTCCGGGCGCATCAACGGGGCGATGGCGGAAATGGATTGGGTGCCGATCCGCAATGTCCACCGCCTGCACACCCGGGAAGAGCTGGCCGGCCTTTACCGCGCCGCCGACGTCGCCCTGGTGACGCCCCTGCGCGACGGGATGAACCTGGTCGCCAAGGAGTTCGTGGCGGCGCAGGACGAGGCCGATCCCGGGGTCCTGGTCCTGTCGCGCTTCGCCGGCGCCGCCGCCCAGATGCGCGAGGCGCTGATCGTCAATCCCTTCGCGCGGGAGGACGTGGCCGACGCGATCAAGCGGGCGCTGGGCATGCCGCTGGAGGAGCGGCAGCGGCGCTGGCGCGCGCTCATGGACGGCGTCGAGACGGACGACCTGATGGCCTGGCGCGACAGCTTCGTGCACGGCCTGCAACAGGCCCGCGACGCCGGCAGGCAGACGGGCTGACCCGGGCCCCACGCCGTCAGGGGCGGGACAGGCCCAGTTCCAGCCACATCCAGGACACGTCCATGCCGTGCAGGGGATCCTCCGGCCCGGCCTCGGCCATGCGCTTCTCCACGTCCCTGAGCCAGGCCACGACCAGCGGCCGGTCCGTCGGCGAGCGCGCGGCCCGCCGCGGGACCCTGTTGCCGATCACCTCCAGCGGCTCGTCCAGCAGGCGGCGCAGATGGGCCGCCATCGAGCGCTGGAACGTCGCGCTGTCCATGGCCGGGGCGTCGGCCTCGTCCCCCCCGGCATCGCCCTCTGCTGCATCCTCGTCCATCTCGGCCTGCCGTGCCGCCAGGACGTTCATGGCATGGACCTGGCGATAGGTCATTTCCTCCACGACCGGCGCCGCAGCGTCGCTGCCCAGCAACGGCTCCAGGAGGGTCCGCGCCCGCACCATCCGCTGGCGCGAGGGGACGCTGAGCACGAGGGCGCCCTCCTCGTTCACATGGAGCGATCCCAGGTCGTCGGGCGCATCGGGCAGCACCCGCGCCGCCTCCCCCAGGTCGGCGGGCGGCGCGGCCAGCGCGGCAGTCCAGTGCCAGCCGCCATCCTCGCTGCGGGCCAGGGCGGGGCAGCCGTCCAGCCGGGCGGTCAGCGCGTCCATGTCGGCCTCCGGCGCCAGGGCATAGGTCGCCAGCATGAATGCCACCGGATCGCCCTCCGCCGTCACCATCCCGGCGATCGACTGCTCGGCCAGGTCGGTCAGCACGTCGTCCAGCCACGCCGCCGTGAACAGCGCCGACGTTTCGGCCAGCATCTCGTGCACGCTCAGGCCCAGCGCCGCGGCCTCGGTCGGGATTGACGCGCTCAGCCGTTCCGCCAGGGGCCCCGGGATGGGCAGCCATGCCTGGCCCAAAGCCGGCTTGCCGCCAAGGTCAAGGATGCGCCCGGCGACGAACAGCGCATCCCCGGCCGCGGGCGCCGGCACGCCCGGCGGCAGGCCGGGCACCGGGGCCGCCGGGGGATCGGCCAGGACATCCTCGACCTGGTGCACGCCGGGCGACACCGTCGTCACGCGATGCAGGCTGACATGCGACTGGCGCAGCGCCTTGAGCCAGGCACGGATGCCGGAGCCCAGCTGGTAGCCGCGCCGCTTCAGGAACTCGTCCACCGCATTGCGGCCATCGTCCAGGTCCAGATTGGCCAGGTCCTCGATCGCGAACAGGTAGATCGCCTCGACCGCGACCTCGGGCAGGGCGTCCAGAGCGTCGTCCTCGCTCATGTTGGCATCGGCGCACGCCATGCCGATATGGTCAGAGACGACCTCCTCCAGCACCTCGTTCCAGGGTGCGCGCTTCAGCCAGGCGGCAAAGGCGGAGAGAGGGGCGGGATGGGCCATGACGATGCCTTGCGCAGCGACGGTGCAACGCAACCGTCCGGGACTTTCGCCGTTTATCACCCCAGGATGGGACGGCGGGCAATGACCGCCGGCATGGATCGAGAGGATGCGATGGGCGGTATGCTGAAATGGGCCCTGATCTTCGCCGTAGTGGCGATCATCGCGGGCCTGCTGGGCTTTGGCGGCATTGCGGGTGCGGCAGCCGGCATCGCGAAGTTCCTGTTCTTCCTGGCCCTGGCGATCTTCGTGATCCTGATCGTGCTGGGGGTCACGGTCTTCCGCGGCCTGACCCGATGACCCGGGCCGTCGTATGACGCGTTCCAGTTGAAGGAACGGCGCCCCCTGCGCGGGGGCGCCGACAGGTTTCCACCCTGTCCCGGCGACCGCCGGACGTTGACAACGCTTTCACAGCCTTGCTGTGATGAAGGCAGCGCAACATGGGGACCTGATCATGAAACGGATGCTCGCCGCTGTGGCTCTCACCCTGCTCGCGGGACCCGCGTTCGCTGAGGACAAGGTCGTCAACATCTACAACTGGTCGGATTATATCGACCCCGCCGTCCTGGAAGATTTCACCAAGGAAACCGGAATCAAGGTCGTCTACGACGTCTTCGATTCGAACGACATCCTGGAAACCAAGTTGATGGCCGGCAAGACCGGCTATGACATCGTGGTCCCCACGGGCGCCTTCCTAGCGCGGCAGATCACGGCGGGCATCTTCCAGAAGCTGGACAAGTCCAAGCTGCCGAATGCGACGCATCTCGACGCCGACATCCTGAAGCGGCTGGAGGGGTTCGATCCGGGCAACGAGTACGCGATCCCGTACATGTGGGGAACGACTGGCATCGGCTACAACGCGGCCAAGATCCAGGCGGCTATGCCCGACGCGCCGGTCGACTCGCTCGCGATGATCTTCGATCCCAACGTGGTCAAGAACTTCGCCGATTGCGGCGTCTACGTGCTCGACGCGCCGGACGAGATCATCCCCGCCGCGCTGAAGTACCTGGGCGAGGATCCGAACAGCAAGGATCCAGCCGTTATCGCCAAGGCCCAGCCGGTGCTGGACGCGATCCGCCCCTATATCCGCAAGTTCCACTCCTCGCAGTACATCAACGACATCGCCAATGGCGAGATCTGCCTGGCCATGGGCTGGTCGGGCGACTTCGTCCAGGCCCAGGCGCACGCCGAGGAGGCCAAGAACGGCATCGAGATCAAGTACTCGATCCCCAAGGAAGGCGCGTTGATGTGGTTCGACACGATGGCGATCCCCGCCGATGCGCCGCATGTGGAGGAGGCCTATGCCTTCCTGAACTACATCATGCGGCCCGAGGTGATCGCCAAGGCCAGCAACTTCGTGGGCTATGCCAACGGCAACAAGGACGCGCCCGCGCTGATGGACGCGGCCGTCACGGGCAACCCGTCGGTCTATCCGCCGGCGGCGACGATCGCCAACCTGTTCACCGTCAGCCCCTATGACCAGAAATCGCAGCGGGCGCTGACCCGGTTGTGGACCAGCGTGAAGGGCGGCTGATCGCACGCACCGACGACGACGATCCGGCGCCCCCATGAGTGCCATCCCGCAGCCACGCCAGCGCTTCGAACCCTGGGCTGATCCGGCCGCCAAGCCGTATATCCGGATCGTCAACGTCACCAAGTCGTTCGGCGGCTTTACCGCCGTCGACAACATCTCGCTCGACATCTACCAGAAGGAGTTCTTTGCCCTTCTGGGTCCGTCCGGCTGCGGCAAGACCACGCTGCTGCGCATGCTGGCGGGGTTCGAGATCCCGACCTCTGGCCGGATCGAACTCGACGGCGTCGACATGTCCACCGTGCCGCCCTATGAGCGGCCGGTGAACATGATGTTCCAGTCCTATGCGCTGTTCCCGCATATGACGGTCGAGAAGAACATCGCCTTTGGCCTGCACCAGGACCGCGTGCCAAAGGCCGAGATTACGCGCCGCGTGGACGAGGTGCTGAATCTGGTGCAACTGACCAAGTTCGCCAAGCGCAAGCCGCACCAGCTCTCGGGCGGGCAGCGGCAGCGCGTGGCGCTGGCCCGCAGCCTGGTCAAGAAGCCGAAGATGCTGCTGCTGGACGAGCCCCTGGGCGCGCTGGACAAGAAGCTGCGCGAGCAGACCCAGTTCGAGCTGATGAACATCCAGGAAGAGGTGGGCATCACCTTCGTGATCGTGACCCACGACCAGGAGGAGGCGATGACCGTCTCGTCTCGCATCGCGGTCATGGACCACGGCCGCATCGTCCAGGTGGCGACACCGTCCGAGATCTATGAGTTCCCCAACAGCCGCTATGTCTCCGAGTTCATCGGCGACGTGAACATGTTCGAAGGCCGCGTGATCGAGACCACGCAGACCTTCACCGTCATTCATTCCGAGGAGGCGGGCTGCGAGATCTATGTCGACCGCGGCGTCTCGGCCCTCAAGGGTGCCGCCGCGTGGGTCGCCCTGCGGCCGGAGAAGTTCGACGTCTCGCTCACCCCCCCGCCCGACCAGACGCGCAACTGCATCGCGGGCAAGGTGTGGGACATCGGCTACCTGGGCAACCTGTCCGTGTATCACGTCCGCCTGCCCTCGGGTAAGAAGGTGACCGCGACACAGGCCAACCGCACCCGCCTGAAGGAACGGCCGATCACCTGGGACGACCAGGTGTACCTCAGCTGGAACCCCGACTCCGGCGTGGTGCTGATGGCATGAGCGACCCAGGCCAACGCCCGGAGGTCAGCTACGTCCAGGGCCAGATCGGCCTGGTCGAAAGCCGCTTCGCCCTGATGCACCGGCGGGCCATGGCCCTGCCGCCCTATCGCTGGCTGGTCCACCTGGTGGCGTGGCTGGGCCTGGACGGTCGGGGCCTGGTCATCGCGATCCCCTATGCCTGGATGCTGTTCTTCTTTGCGGCGCCGTTCCTGATCATCCTGGTGATCAGCTTTGGCGCCGTGGAACTTCGCCAGCCGCCGCTGGGCAACTTCATCGAGTGGATCGACGACGGCTACAACCGGTTCCTCAACATCAAGCTGAACCTGATCAACTACATCACGCTGTTCACGGACGATCTCTATGTCCGGGCCTATCTCAACAGCGTGAAGATCGCGGCGATTTCGACCTTCTTCTGTCTGCTGATCGGCTTCCCCATCGCCTATGGCATGGCCCGTGCGGCACCGTCGATCCGGCCGACCCTGGTCATGCTGGTGATCCTGCCGTTCTGGACCTCGTTCCTGATCCGCGTCTATGCCTGGATCGGCATCCTCCAGAACGACGGCTTCCTCAACAACCTGCTGATCGGCCTCGGCATCATCGACCAGCCGCTGGTGATGATGAACACCGACTTCGCCGTCTATGTCGGCATCGTCTATTCCTACCTGCCGTTCATGATCCTGCCGCTCTATGCGAACCTTGAGCGGATGGACCTGACCCTGCTGGAGGCGGCGGCCGACCTGGGCTGCCGGCCGATCAAGGCGTTCTGGGTCGTGACCGTGCCGCTTGCCTCGTCCGGCATCATCGCCGGCTGCTTCCTGGTCTTCATCCCGGCGGTGGGCGAGTACGTCATCCCCGACCTGATGGGCGGCTCGGGCACACTGATGATCGGCAAGCAGCTGTGGCTTGAGTTCAACAACAACCGCGACTGGCCGCTGGCCAGCGCCGTCGCCGTGATCCTGCTGATGCTGCTGGTCGTGCCGATCGTGCTGTTCCAGCGCCAGCAGGCCAAGGCCCAGGGGACCTGACCATGCGCAAGGGCCTGTCCCCGTTCACCCTGTCCTGCCTGATGTTCGGCTTCGCGTTCCTGTACGTGCCGATCCTGCTGCTGGTGGTCTATTCCTTCAACGACGGCAAAAACGTCGCGATCTGGTCCGGCTTCTCCACCCGCTGGTACGCAACCCTGCTGGAGAACGAGGCGCTGAAGGCGGCGACCTGGGTCACGCTGCAGGTCGCCGTCGCCTCGTCCACGCTGGCGGTCATGATCGGCACGCTGGCCGGCGTGCTGATGGCGCGCTTCGGGCATTTCCGCGGTCGCACCGTGTTCAGCGCGATGGTCTATGCGCCGCTGGTCATGCCCGAGGTGATCATTGGCCTGTCGCTGCTGCTGCTGTTCGTGTCGCTGTCGATCGACCGCGGCTTCATGACGGTGACGATCGCCCACACCACGACCTCGGCCGCCTATGTCGCGGTCGTCATCCAGTCGCGCCTGTCCAGTTTCGACCGCTCGATCGAGGAGGCGGCGCTCGACCTGGGGGCGACGCCGGCCAAGACCTTTTTCGTGATCACCCTGCCCGTCATCGCGCCTGCGCTGGTCGCCGGCTGGCTGCTCGCCTTCACCCTCTCGCTCGACGCGCTGGTCCTGTCGCAGTTCACGACCGGCCCCGGCTCCACCACTCTGCCCATGCAGATCTATTCCAAGGTCCGCCTGGGCGTGACGCCCGAGATCAACGCGATCTCGACGATCCTGATCGGTGTCGTCGCAACGGGCGTGCTGATCGCGTCGATCCTGCAGCACCGCGCGGTGAAGCGGCGGGAGCGCGAGGAGCGGGAGGCGCTTGCCACCTGAGCCTGCATCCATGCAGGGGAGCCATGCGGCGGATGCAGGCAGGAATCCCATATGAGGGGACTAGGGAAATCCAGCCTTGATTGGAACCGAAGTCCACCCATATCGTTATCAACAGCGACAGGAGCACACGGCCGGTTCCCCCCCAACATGGCCGCCCTGTCCAGGACATCGGTCCCCCCTCCCGATGTCCAGCGCAAAGTGATTGCGCTCCTGCGCCCGGCCGAGTGTCCGCTCGGCCGGGCGTTTTGCGTTTGAAGCCGGCTTGACCCCTGCCCGCTCGTTGGCGAGGGTTGCGCCGGCAGTCCCGATCCCGGGCCCCGATTGTGGAGCGGCACGCTGACCGACGAATTCGACCCCGACGATGACGACGATGCCGCCGACCTGGCCGCCATCGGCCGGTTCGCGCGCCTGGTCACGGCTCTGCCCTGGTTCCAGGGCGTCGGCCGTCGCGCCGACGGCCCGATGCGCGACCGCGCCCGCGCCATGCTGGACGCCTATGGCTTTCCCGATGCCGGGCTGGCGGTCCTGACCGAGTGGGAGGATGCGGCCGACGCCGCGCAGAACCCCGACATCGACGATCCCTGGTTCGAGGTCGAGGAGCAGCTGCTCGCCGCCCTGAGCGAGGATGCGTCTGCCCTGCATGGCGAGGAGACGGTCTCGATCGCCCTGGCCCATGTCGCGGCGGCGGCCGGCGATACGGTCGCGACGGCGGCCCGCGATGCCGCCCTGCGCGGCGACGTCTTCGACCAGGAATTGATCGACGCGGCCATCGGTGCGGCCATGCGCGCCTGCCACGAGGCCGCCCTGGTCCTGATCAGCGGGGCCGACAGCGATCATCCCTTTGCCCTGAAGATGGCGCTGTTCGAGGCGGGACGCTGGCCCATCGGCCTGCGGGGCAATACGTTCGCGCTGTTCTAGCCCCCTGCCCTTCGGATTCGCATGCCGCTGACCATTGCCACCTGGAACATCAATTCCGTTCGCCTGCGCATCGGCATCGTCGAGCAGTTCCTGAAGGCCGCACAGCCCGACGTGCTGTGCCTGCAGGAGACCAAGACGGTGGACGAAACCTTTCCCCGCGCCGCGTTCGAAGCGATGGGCTATCCCCACCAGGCGATCTCGGGCCAGAAGAACCATCACGGGGTCGCCATCGTCAGCCGCCTGCCCCTGGACCGGTCCGAGAAGCGCGGCTGGTGCGGCAAGACCGACGCCCGTCACATGTGCACCGTGCTGCCCGGCGACATCATGCTGGACAATTTCTATGTCCCGGCGGGCGGTGACGAGCCGGATCCTGAGGTGAACCCCAAGTTCGCGCACAAGCTGGCCTTCCTGGCCGAGATGGCGGACTGGTCGGCCGAGGTGCGCGCCTTGGGCGGCAGGCGGATCGTCGTCGGCGACCTCAACGTGGCGCCGCTTGAGACCGACGTCTGGTCGCACAAGCAACTGCTCAAGGTCGTCAGCCACACGCCGGTGGAGGTGGAGGCGATGGGCCGCATCATGGCCGCCGGCGCCTGGGTCGACGCCATCCGCCATTTCCGGCCCGAACCGGAAAAGGTCTACACGTGGTGGAGCTATCGCGCGCCGGACTGGGCCAAGGCGGACAAGGGCCGGCGCCTGGACCATGTGTGGGTCAGCCCGGACCTCAAGCCCGCCTTGGCCGGCCACGCCATCCACCGCGACGCCCGCGGCTGGCTCCAGCCCTCCGACCACGTCCCCGTCACGGTGACGCTGGACCTCTGACGGGGCGCCCTGCCCCCACCCTGCCCTCCCCCATCGCAGGCGACGGGGGAGGGGTACCGACGGCGCTCCCTCTCCCGTGCCCGCGGCATGGGAGAGGGCTGGGGTGAGGGCGGGACACGCCGCCTGAGTGCAGGTGCGGCTGTCTACAAGGGCACGCGGTCGACTGCGATCCAGCCCTCGTCGAGGTGCTCGGCATGCCGGCGCGGGATCCGCCCTTGCGCCAGCGCTCCAGCCGTGAGCGCCAGGACGACGGCGTCCAGCGCGTCGGGCGTCGCTTCAAGGCGCGCCCGATGGACCCCAAGGTCCAGCACGTCGCCAAGGCGCGCCACAATCGCCACCCGCTCCGCCCCTCCATCCGGCCGGCCATAACGCAGGTGCGGCAGGCCCCAGGCCTGAAGCTGGCCCATCGGGAAGGCCTCCGCCACCATGCCGGGGCCGCATGCCACCCAGGGCCAGCAGGGTGCGCCGGACTCGGCCAGGAGGCGCAGGCAGGCCATGGCAAAGGGGGCGCCGGGCCGGCCCCCATGCCACAGGGTCGGCCGTACGTTGAGACCGGGGAACTCCTCCCGCTCCGTCTGGCGGCGGGCCCGGCTGCCCTGGCCGTCCAAGCCCGCCAGGGCCAGCAGGTCACGCCCGCTGGGAAACGGCCGTCCGGGACAGGGCAGGGCCGCGATCCGCGCCAGGAGCCCGTCGCGCGGGCTGCACCACGGCTGCGGCAGCGCACAGGGCGCATCGATGGCGGCCACGTCGAAATCCGCTGCCGCCAGCACGGCGACGAGGCGGGAAAAGGGCGTGCCCTCCCCCGCCAGCGCCTGCACCGGGCGCAGATCGGCCAGGTGGCCATCCACGATGCTCGCGATCCAGACATTGGCGCGCTCCGCGCTCAAGCTGGCGCGCCACATCAGGTGGTTGCCGGAAAAGTCGATGCCCAGCGTGCGCATCGACCTCTCGCCCGCGTTCAGTGCGTGGCCGGCTCCAGCAGGTTGCGGCCGGTCATCACGGGCGGCTGCGGCAGGCCCAGGAAGCGCAGCAGCGTCGGCGCCAAGTCCGACAGGCGCCCATCGCTGAGGGTGATTGCCGTGTTCCAGCCCAGGCGCCGCGCCGCCTGCTCCGCATTGACCAGGATCGCGGGCACCTTGTTCAGGGTGTGGGCGGTGTGCGGCTCGCCCGTCACGGGGTCCAGCATCTGCTCGCAATTGCCGTGGTCGGCGGTGATCAGCAGGATGCCGCCCGCCGCCTTCACCGCCTCCGACAGGCGGCCCAGGCAGGCGTCGATGGTCTCCACCGCCTGGACTGCCGCCGGCATCAGTCCAGTGTGCCCGACCATGTCGGGATTGGCGTAGTTCACCACGATCAGGTCATAGGTCCCGGAACCGACCGCCGCCACCAGCCGGTCCGTCACCTCGACCGCCGCCATGGCCGGGTCCAGGTCATAGGTCGCAACCTTGGGCGACGGGACCAGGATGCGGTCCTCTCCCTCGAACACCGTCTCCTCGCCGCCATTGAGGAAGAAGGTGACGTGGGCGTACTTCTCCGTCTCCGCGATGCGCAACTGCTTCAGCCCTGCCTGCGACGCCAGTTCGCCGATCGACAGCGTCACCCGCTCCGGCGGGAAGATGGCGGGAACGAACGGGTTCAGCGCGTTGGAATACTCGACCATGCCGGCCACGCCGGCAAAGTGCCGCTCCACCTTGCGCACGAAGCCGTCGAAGGCGGGATCGACCAGCGCCGTCAGGATCTCGCGCGCGCGGTCGGCGCGGAAGTTGGCCATCACCAGGCCGTCGCCATCGCGCACGCCCTGGTAGAGCGGCATGACCGCGGGCAACACGAACTCGTCCGTGACGCCCTGCTCATAGGAATGCTCGATCGCCTCGATCGCATCGGAGCCGGGCACGCCTTCACCCAGGACGATCGCGTTCCAGGCCAGTTCCACGCGCTCCCAGCGCTTGTCCCGGTCCATCCCGTAATAGCGGCCCGACAGCGTGGCGATGCGGACGTTCGGCGTCCCCGCCACCGCGTCCAGGAACGCCCGGACATAGCCGATGGCCGACTTGGGCGGCGTATCGCGCCCGTCCAGGAAGGCATGGACAGCGACCGGCACGCCCGCCTGCCCGATCGTGTTGGCCAGGGCCGCCATCTGGCCCTGGTGCGAATGCACGCCGCCCGGCGACAGCAGGCCCATCAGGTGCACCGTGCCGCCGGATGCACGGGTCGCCGCGATCACGTCCGCCAGTGCCGGCTGCGCACCCAGCGTGCCGTCGGCGACCGCCTTGTCGATGCGCGGCAGGTCCTGCATCACGATCCGGCCAGAGCCGATGTTCATGTGCCCCACTTCCGAATTGCCCATCTGCCCGTCGGGCAGGCCGACATCGGCGCCAGAGGTGGCGATCAGCGCATGGGGGCAGGTCTTCAGCAGGCGCGAATAATTGGGCGTGAGGGCTGCACTGATCGCGTTGTCGTCGGCAGGCTCCCGGTCGCCCCAGCCGTCCAGGATGCACAGCACGACCGGACGGGGACGATTGGGATCGGCATTCAGGGACATGGGCAAGGGGTCCTAGGCACGGTGATAGGGATGGCCCGACAGGATCGTCTGGGCCCGGTAGAGCTGTTCCGCCAGCATGGCGCGGACCAGAAGATGGGGCCACGTCGCCGGCCCGAACGACAGGGTCAGGGCCGCCTTGCTGCGCACCGCCTCGTCCAGGCCATCCGGTCCGCCGATGACGAAGGCCAGTTCGCCCGTGCCCTCGTCCCGCCAGCGGCCGATACGCTCCGCCAGCGCCTCGCTCGACAGGGCGGTGCCGCGGGGATCGAGGGCGACCAGCGTCGTGGTGCCGACGGCGTCCAGGATGGCGCGCCCCTCCTTGCGCTTGCGCTCGTCGCTCGTGGGGGCGCGAGCGTCCGGCAGTTCGACCAGGCGCAGCGGCCAGGCGAGGCGCCGGGCATAGTCGTCATGGAGCGCCTGCTCCGCCCCCCGCCGCGCCTTGCCCACCGCCACCACCAGCAGTTTCATCAAAGACTTTCAAACCGCTCATCCCCGCGAAGGCGGGGATCCAGGTGCTGAATGGGCCAGCACTCGTGGCTCTGGATCCCCGCCTTCGCGGGGATGAGCGTGTCAGCTGAGGGTCAGAGTGCAACCTTTGCGACCGGGGGAGCGGTCAGGTCGTCGGTCCACATCTTCTCCAGGTTGTAGAAGCTGCGCACCTCGGGCCGGAACAGGTGGATGATGACGTCGCCCGCATCGATCAGGACCCAGTCGCCATGGGTCCGGCCCTCGACCTTGCAATGGCCGTGGCCGGACGCCTCCACCCGCTCGACCAGGTGGTCGGCGATGGCGCTGACCTGCCGGGCCGAGCGGCCGCTGGCAATGACCATGGCATCGGCGATCGAGGTCTTGCCCACCAGGTCGATGACCACGATGTCCTCCGCCTTGTCCTCGTCCAGCGAATGGGCGATCAGGTCCAGCAGCGCCTGCGCCGGATTGGCGGCAGCAGCGGCCGACGGCGTCGCCTCCAACGCGCTGGACGGGGATGGGTTGGTCTGGGTCAGGTTGTTTCCTCCGGTTTGCGGGCGCGGGCCTCGCGAATGGCCGTCGCCGAAAGGCTGCTGAGCTTCATGCGGACGAATGTCCAGGCCGGCGGTGTCGCCGTCGCCAGCATGCGCGCGCGGACCTCCGGCACGCGCCGTGCGGCGTAGCGGCGGGCAGCCTTGCCGGACAATGCCCTTAGAGAATAGGAAGGCCTGGCGAACACGGCAATCGGCAGGGTCGCGAAGATCTGCTGCCAGCCGGCCCAGCGCGGCAATTGCCCCAGGTTGTCGGCTCCCATCAGCAGCACGAAATGGGTGCCGCGATGGGCCGCCGTGATCGCCTTCACCGTGTCGCGGGTAAATTGCAGGCCGCGACGCTGCTCGAAATCGCAGGCGCGCAGCCGCGGATCGCCGCGCATCACATGGCTGACAGAGGCGAAGCGTTCGGCAAAGCTCGCCATGCCGCGCGCCGGCTTCAGCGGGTTCTGGGGCGAGACCAGGAACCACACCTGGTCCAGGCCCAGGCGCGCCATCGCAGTCACCGCCAGGTGGCGGTGTGCGGCATGGGCCGGATTGAACGACCCGCCATAGAGCCCGATCCGCAAGCCCGAATGGAGCCGGGTCATCGACCCTGATCCCAGAATCCCACCTCATCCTGAGGTGCGGAGCGAAGCGTAGCCTCGAAGGATCGGCCAGGGGCGCGCCGGCCGCCCATCCTTCGAGGCGCCGGCTGCGCCGGCTCCTCAGGATGAGGTCGGGTCTGTTGGCAGGGCCTGACCAAGGGCTAGGGCCGGACGGTGCCGTTGCCGCGCACCACGTACTTGAAGGTGGTCAGCTGCTCCAGGCCCACGGGGCCCCGGGCGTGGAGGCGGCCGGTGGAGATGCCGATCTCCGCCCCGAAACCGAACTCGCCCCCATCCGCGAACTGGGTGGAGGCGTTGTGCAGCACGATCGCCGAGTCGACGCCGTTCAGGAACGCCTCGGCCGCCTTCGCGTCGCTGGTCACGATCGCATCCGTATGGTGGCTGCCATGGCGGTTCACATGGGCGACCGCCTCGTCCACGCCATCGACCACGCGCACCGCCATGATCGCGTCCAGGTACTCGGTATCCCAGTCCTCGGGGCTGGCCGCCGTCACCCGCGCGTCCACGCCTTGCGTCGTGGCATCGCCGCGCACGGCGCAGCCCTGGTCCAGCAGTGCAGTCACCAGCGGCTTCAGCATCGCGGGGGCCGCCGCCCGGTCGACCAGCAGAGTCTCCGCCGCCCCGCACACGCCCGTCCGGCGCAGCTTGGCGTTCAGCACGATGGTCCGCGCCATCTCGGGATCGGCGGCCCGGTCCACATAGACATGGCAATTGCCGTCCAGGTGGGCCAGCACGGGCACGCGCGCTTCCGCCTGGACGCGCGCGACCAGGGACTTGCCGCCCCGCGGCACGATCACGTCGAACACGTCGGCCGCCTTCAGCATCCAGCCCACGGCGGCGCGGTCGGCCACCGGGATCAGCTGGATCGCCGCTTCCGGCAGGCCCGCCTCGCGCAGGCCCCGTGCCAGGCAGGCGGCAATGGCGCGCGAGGAATTGAGGCTTTCAGAGCCGCCGCGCAGCACGCAGGCATTGCCCGACTTCAGGCACAGGGCGCCCGCATCGGCCGTCACGTTCGGCCGGCTCTCGTAGATGATGCCGATCACGCCCAGCGGCACGGCCACGCGCGTGAAGTCCAGGCCGTTCGGCCGCTGCCAATGGTCCAGCGTCCGGCCCAGCGGATCGGGCAGGTCGGCCACGACCTCCAGCCCCGCCGCCATCGCCTCGATCCGGCTGGCATTGAGGACCAGGCGATCCTGCATCGCGGGCGACAGGTCGCGCGCCGCCGCCAGGTCCGCGGCATTCGCCGCCAGCAGGGCCCGTTCGTCGGCGCGGATCGCCGCCGCCGCCGCACGCAGGGCCTGGTCGCGCTGCGCCCGCGTGCTGCGCGCGATGATCGCGGCGGCCGCCTTCGCGTGCTGCCCGATCTGCGCCAGAAGGGCGTCCAGGTCGTTCCGGGTGTGCCGGTCTTCCGCCAGGCTCATGGCCTCCCTCCCCTTCAGTCCAGTGCCAGGTCGTCGCGGTGGATCATCTCGTCCCGCCCGCGAAAGCCCAGCAGGGCCTCGATCTCGCCGCTGCGATGGCCGGCAATCGCCCGCGCATCCTCATCCCCATAGGCAATCAGGCCACGACCCAGGACGCGTCCATCGGCCGCCCGGACCACGACCGCATCGCCGCGGTCGAAGGTCCCCTCGACCCGCGTGACCCCCGCGGGCAGCAGGCTGCGCCCGCCGGCCAGCGCCCGGGCGGCCCCGTCGTCCACGAACAGCGTGCCCTTGGCGACCAGCGTGCCGCCGATCCACAGCTTGCGCGCCTGGCGCGGACTGCGCGCGGGCAGGAACCAGGTACAGCCCGCCCCCGCCTCGATCGCGCGCAAGGGATGCTCGACCCGGCCGCTGGCAATCGCCATCGTGCAACCGGCGCCAAGTGCTATGCGCGCGGCCGCAATCTTGGTGATCATGCCGCCAGAGCCGACCGCACTGGACGGCAGGCCGGCCATGGCCTCGATCTCCGGCGTTATCCCGGTGACCGTCTCCAGGCGCCGGGCATCCGGGTTCTTCGTGGGGTCGGCGGTGTAGAGGCCGTCCACGTCCGACAAAAGGACCAGGCAGTCGGCACTCGCCATCTCGGCCACGCGGGCTGCCAGGCGGTCATTGTCGCCATAGCGGATCTCGGTGGTGGCCACCGTGTCGTTCTCGTTGATGACCGGCACGGCGCCCAGCTTCAGCAGGGTGCCCAGCGTGTTGCGGCCATTGAGATAGCGCCGCCGCTGCTCGGTATCGCCCAAGGTCAGCAGGACCTGCGCCACGGTGAAGCCGTGGGCTGCCAGCGCCTGCTGCCAGGCATGGGCCAGGCGGATCTGCCCGACCGCTGCCGCCGCCTGGCTCTGTTCCAGCTCCAGCACGCCAGGGGCCAGGCCCAGCTGCCGCCGCCCCAGGGCGATCGCCCCGCTGGAGACGACGACCACCTCCTGGCCCCGCTCGCGCAGCAGCGCGATGTCCTGTGCCAGGGCGGCCAGCCACGCGGTCCGCAACTGGCCCGTCCCCTGGTCGACCAGCAAAGCCGAACCAATCTTCAGCACCACGCGGGCCGCAGCCTTCAGCCGATCGCTGGGATTGGGCTCGGCCGCGATCATGGGAAGGGCCGCCATCAGGGCCGCCATGCGTCGGCGGGCACGGCCTCCGCCGCGGCGGCGGCGCGCCCGTCGTCCAGGAACTCGCGCAGCCGGCGCAGCACTGCCTCGGTGCCCTGCCGCGTGGCGCCCGCCAGGACCATGATGTCGCTCCGCTTGCGCCGCGCGCTGCGGGCCAGGGCCGCGCGCTTGTCCGCGATCTCCTCCTCGCTCAGCGCATCGCACTTGTTGAGGCCGATCACCTCGGGCTTGGTCTCTAGGCCGTGGCCATAGGCGCGCACCTCGCGCCGGATGGTGCGATAGGCTGCCTGCACGTCGTCCTGCGTCCCGTCGATCAGGTGCAGCAGGACCGAGGTGCGCTCGGCATGGCCCAGGAAGCGGTCGCCCAGGCCGACGCCGGCATGCGCGCCCTCGATCAGGCCGGGCAGGTCGGCCAGCACGAACTCCCGCCCGTCGACGGCAACCACGCCCAGCTGCGGCGCCAGGGTGGTGAAGGGATAGTCGGCAATCTTGGGCTTGGCGGCACTGGTCGCCGCCAGGAAGGTCGACTTGCCCGCATTGGGCAGACCGATCAGGCCGGCATCGGCGATCAGCTTCAGCCGCAGCCACAGCCACAGTTCGGTGCCCTCCTGCCCCGGATTGGCATAGCGCGGCGCCTGGTTCGTCGGCCCCTTGAAATGGGCATTGCCGAAGCCGCCATTGCCGCCGCGCGCGATCGTCACGCGCTGCCCGACCGCGGTCAGGTCGAAGAGGACCTCGGCCTCGTCCGCCTCGGCCTCGCCATCCAGGATCTGGGTCCCGACCGGCACGCGCAGCACGATGTCGGCGCCGCCGGCCCCCGTGCGGTTGCGGCCAGAGCCGTGAACGCCGGTGCCGGCCTTGAAATGCTGCTGGTAGCGATAGTCGATCAGGGTGTTCAGTCCGTCGACGCATTCGGCGATGACGTCGCCGCCCTTGCCGCCGTCGCCCCCGTCGGGGCCGCCGAACTCGACGAATTTCTCGCGGCGGAAGCTGACGGCACCGGCACCGCCGGAACCGCTGCGGACAAAGATCTTGGCCTGGTCGAGGAACTTCATGACCGCGTCACTCACATGGGCCGCTGCCGGGTCCGGCGCCCATGGCCACCGCCGGATCGGCGGTGGGTCTGGACGGGCGCCCCGCGGCAGAGGCGCCCGTCTCTAGGGGTGTCTCGTGCCCTGTCGGGCCCTGGCGCTACTCGGCCGCGACCGCCGCCGGCGGCGGCACATCGGCATCGTCGTTCGCCGGCACGACAGAGATGAAGGTCCGGCCGCGGAAGCCGGTCGCGAACTTCACCCGGCCCTCGACCAGCGCAAACAGCGTGTGGTCACGGCCCATGCCGACATTGGCGCCGGCATGCACCTTGGTGCCGCGCTGGCGGACCAGGATGTTGCCGGGGATCACGAGCTGATCGCCGAAGCGCTTCACGCCCAGGCGGCGACCGGCGGAATCGCGGCCGTTCCGGGACGAGCCGCCTGCCTTCTTATGTGCCATGTCTCAGGTCCTTGAATTCTGCTGTAGCCGCGTCAGCCGGCGAAGCCCGCCGCCTCGATCCCCGTGATCTTGAGGCGGGTCAGGTGCTGGCGGTGGCCGTTCTTCCGGCGATAGTTCTGCCGGCGCTTCTTCTTGAAGACGATGATCTTGTCGGCGCGCATCTGGGCCACGACCTCGGCCTGGACCACGGCGCCCTCGACGGTCGGCGCACCCATCGCAACCTGCGCGCCGTCGCCCACCATCAGGACCTGGTCGATGGCGATCGCGGTGCCGGCATCGGCCTCCAGCTTCTCGACCTCGATCACGTCGCCGGGTGCCACCCGATACTGCTTGCCGCCGCTCTTGATGACCGCGAACATGTTGCCCGTCCGAACTTGATGCCGTCGGCCTCCCGGGGTTCCCGGCGCCGCCCGACCATAGAAGAAGTGCCCGCGCAAAAGGGCGCGGCCAAACCCGAAGGCCGGGACTATAGCCGGGCGCACCGCGCTGTCAACGTGACTCTGTTTCCCGCAGCCCTGTCTCGGTATCGGCGCTCCTGGCATCACGCGGCCGACACCCCATCCGGCGGCCCACACAGCCCGCCGCAGACTGCACAGGGTCTGCGTATCAGAACGGTTGCGCAGCCGCATCCGTTTCTGTAGGTTCGCGCCTCCCCAGACCGGGTCTCTTTCGTGCGGAGAGGTGCCAGAGCGGTCGAATGGGGCGGTCTCGAAAACCGTTGTCCTCGCGAGGGGACCGTGGGTTCGAATCCCACCCTCTCCGCCACTCCCTCTTTGCACTGTGCTTTCAAGGTCTTAGCTCTTGTGAAGAGTGCATCCTTGGAACATTTGCTGGACACCCACTGGAACAGCGCGCCCCACTTATCCACAAGGCGGCACGCTCGATGGCGACCGTGGCTTTTGCGGATCGGTCTTACAGCCGCGGCTCTAACCAGTGCTTCATGTTGCACGCTGCGTCCGCTGCGATGGCCCCGGCACACCGAAGGGCCTTGAAGCGCTCCAGCGCAGAGTGGCATGACCTCTTATGCTTACCAGCGGCTCCCAACCTTTCACGATCTACGGCCTGATCGGACCCGACGATGCGGTCTTCTACGTCGGCATGACCCGCAATCTGCGCCAGCGGGTCTACGCTTGGCGCAGTCGGCTCCGCGGCATCCCCAACCTGCGTCATGTCGTGCTGGCGACCGCACAGACCGAGGCCGAGGCCCTGCAGCATGAGCATGACCTGGTTGAAGCGCTCACACGAACCGGCACGGTTCTTCTGAACAAGAGTCACTTCGATCGACGGGACCGCAGCAGAGCGATCAGAACAGAACAGATCTTGTTGTCCTACATGAAAATCGACTCCCGGGTGTGATCTCTATGCTGTCTGCTTGCTACAATACTTAAGTCGATAGCAACTTGAGTATTGAGCATGTCAGCCAAGAAGAGCCGTCGCTTTGGTCGTTTCCACGACACCGAGGCCGCACAGTTCCTGAGGGACCGTATTGACGCGATGGCACCGACCACGCAGCGGGAAATCGCTGTCGCCGCAGGTTTCACCGCCGAAAACGTCCTGTCGATGATCAAGTTCGGCGAGCAGAAGGTACCGCTCGAACGCGTTGAGGCCCTTGCCCGCGCGCTGGGGGTGGAGCCGCACCACCTGATGCGCATGGCGCTGGCGCAGTACACTGACGGAAAGCGCGAGGCGTTCGATCGCGCCTTCGCCTCCTTCGTCAGCATCGACGAAGAGCACTGCGTCGCCGCCATTCGCCAGGCCTTCGCGCCTGCGCCCGTGCGGGCCAGCCCCGGCCTGCTCGAGGCCATCGAGCGCGGCACGCGCAACTACCTCACGAACCGGTAGCAGCGCGTGCTTGGTCCTGCGTCAGCCCAGGCGCTCAACTGCCGACACCTTGGGCAGACGCGGGAACGAGCCTCGTCCCCGGCCGGCGGGCGGCGCCCACCACTTAGCTGAGTCACTTCAGGTGGCCGCTGCCTATAGTGCGTGCCGGGAGACTTTCGCCTTCTCGGCGACCTCCCGGCGCGACGAGAGGAGCAGGGTATTGAGCACTACGACAAGCACACTGGGGCGACTGGCGCTCCAGCAGGGCGCAGGAGGCCGGTCGCGCAAGACGGGCCGCGACGGGGCCCTGGTCCGCGCTGCTGTGCCGAATATTGCCTATGGCCTCGAGCTCGCGCCGGACTGGCTCGGCAGGCTCTACCGCGGGGAGGTATCGGCAGTCCTTCGGGCTCAGGGCAGCCCCCGACATGGGCTGATCGGGCTGATCCGCCAGGACTCCGGGCAGGTCGGAGGCATCGCGCACCTGGACGGAACACGCCGCCTAGCGGCCGCCGACATTCAGGCCCGGCATGACGATTTCGGTCTCGATCGGAAGGTGCCGAAAGGGCGATCTCCGCGGGCCAGCTTGTGGCCTGGGGAATATCTGACGCCATGGACCTGGGGCGACGCTTCACGCTGAGCCCGGCAGGCTCGGAAGGCGACCTGATCCGGCTCGACGTCCAGACCCAGGCCAAGCTCCTCGACATCCTAAAGCAGGAGCGCGCCGCGACTACCGCGCCGGTGCCATGGGCGATGCCGCCGCGCGTCCAGGTGAAGGCGGAACTCGCACCATGGCTGTGCAGCCGCCTGCCCACGCACATGGTCACGCTCTCATTTGAGAGCCGGATGGCCACACTTTCGCAGGCCAGAGACGTCCTTCGTGTCTGGGACTCGAGGATGAACCGAACGGTCTACGGGCAAACGTTCTATCGCGACCCGGCGAAGCGGCTGAAGTGGGCCGCGTTCCTTGAGGGCATCGACGGCTTCCTTCACTGGCACGTTCTGCTCACTTGGCCGGCGCATACCGACAAGGATGCTGCCACGACTGCCTATGCCTGCTGGTTGGACGCGCTTTCAAGGGTGCGACTGCAGGGCAAGGCCAATATCAGACTGATCGACGACCGCTTGGGAATAGTCAGCTACTGCGCCAAGCAGTATGGCGACGCATCAGACGATGGGGTAAACTATGATCGTCTGGTGTTGTCCGAGGACTTTTCCAACAGCAACTGACATCTCTGCGGGGTTACCTGAGCGCGGGTCCGGGTCTTCACCCATGTGCAAGGGGCCGAGAGACTGCCGCCTGCGGCAGTCTAGGGAACGCGATCCCTTTATTCGCGGACGCAGTCGGGCAGCAGATTAACTTCCCACGGGATGCTGGAAAGTTGGCGACCACGTCAACCCCATTGGCGATGCCATGGAAGCTGTCGCTCAGTGACCATTGACCTACCGAGATCCGCTGAGTGACTGCGAAGCAGTCCCCGAGCGAAGCGAGCCCACGGGCACCCGGCCTCTCGTCAACATCGCGAAGTCCGGGATAACCACCATAGCGACCCACCCGGGTCGCGCCACACCAGGCTGGACACCCGTTACGTTCTTGGAGACCCGCCCCGGTGACCTGGGCCTGCTGTCTCAATCAGCGCCGCCGTGAGGGGGCGACGGCAACACGGAGAGCGGCAATGGCGCGGTTCATGTTTCGATCCGCGCCCCTGTGAGGGGGCGACATCGTCATTTTCGAGCCTTTGTCGCCGCAAGCGACGTTTCGATCCGCGCCCCTGTGAGGGGGCGACACGCCCTGCACGGCATGCTGACCAGCCCGGCCCTGTTTCGATCCGCGCCCCTGTGAGGGGGCGACGCCACCGGCCTCGACCAGCGTGAGCGCTTCGACCTGTTTCGATCCGCGCCCCTGTGAGGGGGCGACCCGCCAAGATCAGCGAGACGCTGCGCACGGCCGAGGTTTCGATCCGCGCCCCTGTGAGGGGGCGACCGAACGACACCGCCTTGCACTGCTCCTCTGACCAGTTTCGATCCGCGCCCCTGTGAGGGGGCGACACTTACATGCATGCGTGCGCGCGTGCGCGAATAAGTTTCGATCCGCGCCCCTGTGAGGGGGCGACGTTGATCGGGCCGTGGCGCGCGTGAACAAGTGCAATGTTTCGATCCGCGCCCCTGTGAGGGGGCGACTGACATGCGTGCCCTTCTTGCGGCACTGGTTGATGTTTCGATCCGCGCCCCTGTGAGGGGGCGACCAGAACTGCGGAAAGCCCATGGCGTCGGCACCCAGGTTTCGATCCGCGCCCCTGTGAGGGGGCGACCAAAGGCAGCGTTGTCGGTCCTGATCTCCAAGGTGTTTCGATCCGCGCCCCTGTGAGGGGGCGACCATGACATAGTGTCACACCTGCGCTTGTCACAGGGTTTCGATCCGCGCCCCTGTGAGGGGGCGACGCCTGCGCCGACTCGGGCGAGTGGAGATAGTCGAGTTTCGATCCGCGCCCCTGTGAGGGGGCGACCCTGGCCGCGCCGCGCCTTGTGCTGATTCTGGACGTTTCGATCCGCGCCCCTGTGAGGGGGCGACATCGACTGGCCAATTCTTCGCGCGCGATCTGCATGTTTCGATCCGCGCCCCTGTGAGGGGGCGACTGGAACTGGGCCAGGAGATTGCCAGGCGGTATGGGTTTCGATCCGCGCCCCTGTGAGGGGGCGACAGGCGACATCGCCGGTGTCCCACTGCTGACCCATGTTTCGATCCGCGCCCCTGTGAGGGGGCGACGGTCGCGGACCTTGATCGGCGCGTGGCTGCCCTGGTTTCGATCCGCGCCCCTGTGAGGGGGCGACCACCACGTTCAAGCGCGCCGCGGTGATGGATCGCGTTTCGATCCGCGCCCCTGTGAGGGGGCGACCCCCCGCCGCAGGCGCACGACCGAGTTGTCGTCGCCGTTTCGATCCGCGCCCCTGTGAGGGGGCGACTCGCGGCCGCAGGGGCCGTCGTGGCGGGCGTACTGTTTCGATCCGCGCCCCTGTGAGGGGGCGACTTTCGACATGATGGTTCAGGGTCTGACCGCTCGTGTTTCGATCCGCGCCCCTGTGAGGGGGCGACCCGGCACGCGGCATCCACGACGCCAGCCGGCAGCGTTTCGATCCGCGCCCCTGTGAGGGGGCGACGCCCGGCGCGGCGACAAGCCGGGCGATGTCGATGTTTCGATCCGCGCCCCTGTGAGGGGGCGACTGGTGTCCCAGGTCAGGTTCGCGTTGTAGTAGGAGTTTCGATCCGCGCCCCTGTGAGGGGGCGACGTCGGCGTGGTCGCCATTACTGCGTCACCTCCTCGTTTCGATCCGCGCCCCTGTGAGGGGGCGACGACGGACTTGGGCGCGCCCAGGTCATCGAAGAAGTTTCGATCCGCGCCCCTGTGAGGGGGCGACTATCACCACGCAGGAGATGGTCAGATTTGTGGGCGTTTCGATCCGCGCCCCTGTGAGGGGGCGACGTGCTGGCCCATATGCGCTTGCTGCGGTCTATTGGTTTCGATCCGCGCCCCTGTGAGGGGGCGACCCCGCCTGTATGGCATCAATCAATTGCTGCAACAGTTTCGATCCGCGCCCCTGTGAGGGGGCGACGCGCTCTCGTGTGCAACCTCGACGATGGCAACGAGGTTTCGATCCGCGCCCCTGTGAGGGGGCGACCCGCGCCTTGGCGGGGGAATCGGGGGGAGTCATGGTTTCGATCCGCGCCCCTGTGAGGGGGCGACGGCATCCTGCGGGCAGGGTTCTCCTATTACAACGCGTTTCGATCCGCGCCCCTGTGAGGGGGCGACCAAAGTCGGCGCCGCCCGGATCCAGCGTCCGCTCGTTTCGATCCGCGCCCCTGTGAGGGGGCGACGATCGCGCCATACTGCGAGGTGCCGGTGCCGTAGTTTCGATCCGCGCCCCTGTGAGGGGGCGACAGGAGCCCGGATCAGCGCCACGGCCCTGGAGACAGTTTCGATCCGCGCCCCTGTGAGGGGGCGACCGACCGAGGACGTGACGGTCGGCAGCACGACGGCGTTTCGATCCGCGCCCCTGTGAGGGGGCGACCGGCCGACGACTTCCACGACCGCCAGCCTTAGGAGTTTCGATCCGCGCCCCTGTGAGGGGGCGACCAGGTCCAGGCTGGCCTGGGGGATGCTGACGCCGTTTCGATCCGCGCCCCTGTGAGGGGGCGACCGAGGCGTCCAGGCCGAGCGACTTCAGCTTGATGTTTCGATCCGCGCCCCTGTGAGGGGGCGACCGTCATGGCATGGCTCATGCGCAACGCACAGTCCGTTTCGATCCGCGCCCCTGTGAGGGGGCGACGAGGATGCCGCGGCCGACCAGGATGCCGCCGACGTTTCGATCCGCGCCCCTGTGAGGGGGCGACCGGCCAGGGTCGGTTCAGGCGTACCGCAATGGCGCAGTTTCGATCCGCGCCCCTGTGAGGGGGCGACGAGAACCCGCCGGCCAGCAGGCTCGAGCCCTTGTTGTTTCGATCCGCGCCCCTGTGAGGGGGCGACCCACTGCTGCGGGTCGATCCCGTAGCGGTCGAAGTTTCGATCCGCGCCCCTGTGAGGGGGCGACCGGCTGATGCGCTGGGCGATCTCGGCAAGGGCGCGTTTCGATCCGCGCCCCTGTGAGGGGGCGACGCGGCCGTTCGGTCGTGACCCTGGCCCCCACGGGTTTCGATCCGCGCCCCTGTGAGGGGGCGACGCGAGGTCCGATCATCGAACGGGTCCGGGAACAGGTTTCGATCCGCGCCCCTGTGAGGGGGCGACATGAGCCCCGCCGTGTGGCGCGGGTTCGGGCAAGGTTTCGATCCGCGCCCCTGTGAGGGGGCGACGGCAGGGTCGAACGCACGCTCGATCTCCGTGCCGTTTCGATCCGCGCCCCTGTGAGGGGGCGACTCTCACCCGACCGCCAGCGCCGGCCGGCGAAGATGTTTCGATCCGCGCCCCTGTGAGGGGGCGACGAGATCGCGGGAGGCCTGGCCGATTGCATCGTTGTTTCGATCCGCGCCCCTGTGAGGGGGCGACCCGGCAGCGTGGTCGGTTCGGCCGTGGACTATGTGTTTCGATCCGCGCCCCTGTGAGGGGGCGACTTGGCAGCTTCCTCTGCATCATAGGCTGCCTTGTCGTTTCGATCCGCGCCCCTGTGAGGGGGCGACGCGACAATCGCTTGGTGGGAGCAACAATCCGACGTTTCGATCCGCGCCCCTGTGAGGGGGCGACCGCCTGGTCAGCGTCAAAATCCGTCTTGTTGACGCGTTTCGATCCGCGCCCCTGTGAGGGGGCGACGCGGCGGGCGGGGTCTGAGCGTGTCGCCGTACTCGTTTCGATCCGCGCCCCTGTGAGGGGGCGACTGTCGAGCGGCACGAAGCGCTGCCGGTTCTGGCGGTTTCGATCCGCGCCCCTGTGAGGGGGCGACGGTCGCGGACCTCGACCGGCGCGTGGCGGCTCTCGTTTCGATCCGCGCCCCTGTGAGGGGGCGACGAGTTGCCGCCGTTGCCGCCGTTGCCGGTGCCTGTTTCGATCCGCGCCCCTGTGAGGGGGCGACGTCTTCATCAGGACAGCGTAGAATCCTGGTACGTGTTTCGATCCGCGCCCCTGTGAGGGGGCGACCTGTCGCCCTCTGCCATTGCCGAAGTTGCAGATGTTTCGATCCGCGCCCCTGTGAGGGGGCGACACAGGACGTGCGGGTTGGCCTTCAGGTCATCGCGGTTTCGATCCGCGCCCCTGTGAGGGGGCGACCGGCTGATGCGCTGGGCGATCTCGGCAAGGGCGCGTTTCGATCCGCGCCCCTGTGAGGGGGCGACCGGAGACGCGGGCGCATCAGGGCCTCGCGTCCATGTTTCGATCCGCGCCCCTGTGAGGGGGCGACACGGCGGCGGAATAGTTTCTGTCCGTCTCTTGAGCGTTTCGATCCGCGCCCCTGTGAGGGGGCGACCCTCGGCAAACTCCCGCGCAACCACCTTGGACCGGTTTCGATCCGCGCCCCTGTGAGGGGGCGACAGGCCAGACCCAAGGCGTCGACAAGGCAATCAACGTTTCGATCCGCGCCCCTGTGAGGGGGCGACTCGCGTGGGAGACGCCACATGAGCGCGATCACGCTGTTTCGATCCGCGCCCCTGTGAGGGGGCGACCAAGGCCAGGATCAGCGCCCAGCGCCAGGGTCGCGTTTCGATCCGCGCCCCTGTGAGGGGGCGACACCGCGCCCCTATCATCGTGATGGTACGATGCGGGTTTCGATCCGCGCCCCTGTGAGGGGGCGACGGCTCACCTGGACGCCGCCGATACGGCATTCCGTGTTTCGATCCGCGCCCCTGTGAGGGGGCGACTTCCGGGCGCTTCCAGTGGGCGCTTTCATCCTTGTTTCGATCCGCGCCCCTGTGAGGGGGCGACCATTTTCGGCGAGTGCCATAGGTGGGCTCCAACAGTTTCGATCCGCGCCCCTGTGAGGGGGCGACGACTGCCACTTCTCCCGCCCCTGTTCGTAATACTTGTTTCGATCCGCGCCCCTGTGAGGGGGCGACGCGCGCGGATGGCGGTGGCGGCTTCCTGGTAAGTGTTTCGATCCGCGCCCCTGTGAGGGGGCGACGCAGCTTGTTGAGCTTGTCCGACATGCCGCCGGTGTTTCGATCCGCGCCCCTGTGAGGGGGCGACTCGCCATGCGGCATCCACGACGCCGGCCGGCAGCGTTTCGATCCGCGCCCCTGTGAGGGGGCGACATGAGCAGTCGATCAAGCGCAAGATCGTGCACGGGTTTCGATCAGCGCCCCTGTGAGGGGGCGACCGGCGACCGGCGGCTCATCGATCACATCGATGATGTTTCGATCCGCGCCCCTGTGAGGGGGCGACGATAACCAAGCCGTATTGCTTGCCAGCTAATACGCGTTTCGATCCGCGCCCCTGTGAGGGGGCGACCGCGGCGGATACGCTTCCATGCTGCCGTGCCGTAGTTTCGATCCGCGCCCCTGTGAGGGGGCGACGCTGGACGTTGTGGCCCAGCTGCCACCAGTTCATGTTTCGATCCGCGCCCCTGTGAGGGGGCGACAAGATCAAAACGGGCATGCCACCATCCAGGCAAAGTTTCGATCCGCGCCCCTGTGAGGGGGCGACTCTGCGCCACGAAGGACGGCACCGCCTGCCCCAGGTTTCGATCCGCGCCCCTGTGAGGGGGCGACCGGAGTTGCCGCCGTTGCCGCCGTTGCCAGTGCCTGTTTCGATCCGCGCCCCTGTGAGGGGGCGACCGGCTCCGACTACTCGACCCGGGTGCTCTATCCGGTTTCGATCCGCGCCCCTGTGAGGGGGCGACGCACGGGCCCCATGGGCTTGACGCCGGACCATGTGTTTCGATCCGCGCCCCTGTGAGGGGGCGACCAGCCGCGATGGCCATGAGGGAGTGCAGCGCAATGTTTCGATCCGCGCCCCTGTGAGGGGGCGACCCGGGGAATTCCTCGGCCACCGTCGCCAGCGTCTCGTTTCGATCCGCGCCCCTGTGAGGGGGCGACCGCAGAAGTGATTGCGCCCCTTCGGAGTGCCGATGTTTCGATCCGCGCCCCTGTGAGGGGGCGACCGGATGCCGGCCGCCCTCAGCTTGCGACGCAACCGGTTTCGATCCGCGCCCCTGTGAGGGGGCGACGTTCGATTCCATCCCTGCGGACCAGCCTTCGCCTGTTTCGATCCGCGCCCCTGTGAGGGGGCGACGGTTGGCAAGGGCAGCAAGTCCCTGACCCTTGCGGTTTCGATCCGCGCCCCTGTGAGGGGGCGACCGAGGAGCGTGTAACGCTCCCAGTTGCCGTCAACGTTTCGATCCGCGCCCCTGTGAGGGGGCGACCGCCGACGCCCGCAGCAACGCCCAGAATTGACAGTTTCGATCCGCGCCCCTGTGAGGGGGCGACCACCGCCATTGTCCGCGCGCGCGTCGCCAAGGGTGTTTCGATCCGCGCCCCTGTGAGGGGGCGACCACCGGGCTCGACAACCTGGGCAAGTCGATCGACGTTTCGATCCGCGCCCCTGTGAGGGGGCGACGGGCCAGGTCACGCGGCAGTTTGGGCTGCCGCGTGTTTCGATCCGCGCCCCTGTGAGGGGGCGACGAAGTCGATCGTGTCCAGAGCGCCTGTACCTGTGTTTCGATCCGCGCCCCTGTGAGGGGGCGACGCGACGTCGATGTAACCGGCCGGATTGGTCTCGTCGTTTCGATCCGCGCCCCTGTGAGGGGGCGACTGTCGACCGTGCCGGCGAAGGCACTGTCCTTGCTGTTTCGATCCGCGCCCCTGTGAGGGGGCGACGATTGCTTCAGGCTCACGTTGTCCAGGGTCCCGGCGTTTCGATCCGCGCCCCTGTGAGGGGGCGACCCCATCTCTGATAAGATGGGCGGCAACAGAGACGAGGTTTCGATCCGCGCCCCTGTGAGGGGGCGACTGTCCAGGGTCCCGGCGAAGGCGCTGTCCTTGCTGTTTCGATCCGCGCCCCTGTGAGGGGGCGACCCGACTGCGCAATCAGCGTGTTCGTTTGCGCCTGTTTCGATCCGCGCCCCTGTGAGGGGGCGACTGCCTCGATTAGGTCGCCATGCTTTTCCGACCACGTTTCGATCCGCGCCCCTGTGAGGGGGCGACTCCGCAATTGGTCGCGAGGATCAGCAAGATTGCTGTTTCGATCCGCGCCCCTGTGAGGGGGCGACGCCTGTGCCGATCAGGATGAGCCTCAGGGCGCCGTTTCGATCCGCGCCCCTGTGAGGGGGCGACCGCGGCTTCTACTCGTCCAGCCGTTCCGCGCTCGTTTCGATCCGCGCCCCTGTGAGGGGGCGACCATGGCGTTCAGCGCGTCCTGGAACCCGGATGCGTTTCGATCCGCGCCCCTGTGAGGGGGCGACCAGCGGGCGGTTGAGTTCGCCCACGCCTGCCGCCTGTTTCGATCCGCGCCCCTGTGAGGGGGCGACTCGCCGTGCCGCTCATGACCGGCACCATCACGTGGTTTCGATCCGCGCCCCTGTGAGGGGGCGACGTTTTCGGCGAGTGCCATATGGTGGGCTCCAACAGTTTCGATCCGCGCCCCTGTGAGGGGGCGACCGCAGACGATCTGCATCATTCCGCCCCTCCCGAAGTTTCGATCCGCGCCCCTGTGAGGGGGCGACTCCGTACCCGCGCCGCGCTTGACGTAGGCCGACATGTTTCGATCCGCGCCCCTGTGAGGGGGCGACCGGGCAGTTCGAGCCGTGGCTTCTGGCCTTCGACGTTTCGATCCGCGCCCCTGTGAGGGGGCGACTGCGCGAGGGTGACAGCGCAGCCAAGGCCGAACTGTTTCGATCCGCGCCCCTGTGAGGGGGCGACCTGGTCCAGCAGCCGCTCGATCTGCTGCCGGACGTTTCGATCCGCGCCCCTGTGAGGGGGCGACTCCTTTGGATCAACGGCTTGATCCAAAAGCCCGAATCTAGCGGTTTGCGCGAACGGCGTCGACTGGGCGTGCGCGACGGGCGGCGGCAGAGGTGGCCCTGCGGGAAAGTGCTTGTGACGCGCGGGCCTGGCGGGTGCGCGAACCTGGCGGGATCGGGCTGGGCACTTGGCGTTCGCGCGCGCCGGGTGCGCGCCGTTCGGCCGCCGCGGCGGCCCTGGAGGGCGGCGTGTTCCCGGTGGCGTGTTCCCGGTGGCGTGTTCCCGGTGGCGTGTTCCCGGTGGCTGGGCGTGGTGCGCGCCTTGGTGCAAGCCTTGGTGCAAGTCCTGGCGCCAGGCCGCAGGCTGTTCCCCGCGGCCCTGCCCCGGCATCGACCCTGGCGGCGGCAGGCTCAGAAGACGAGCGGGCCGTCGAGGTCGAGATTGGGCTTGGCGCCGAGGTGCTCGACCCGGCGCTTGCCGTCGGCACCCAGGCGATAGAAGCGCAGGCTGTCCTGCGCGGGGTCGATCTCGGCCAGCAGGCGGGCGCGCAGCAGCGCCCACTGGGCGGGCTCCACCTCGCATTCGAATACGGAGTTCTGCACCCTCTGGCCATGGTCGAGGCAGGCCCGCGCGACGCGGCGCAGGCGGCGGCGCCCCGCGGGCGTCAGGGTGCTGACGTCATAGGTGATGAGCATGAGCATGGTCAGGCGGGCCCTGTTCCATCCGCGCGGCTCATTTCCAGATGAAGCCGGGATAGCCGTCGAGATCGCCGCGCAGGTGCCGCGCGAGGAGCTGCGCCTGGGCGTGGGCGACGAGGCCGAGCGGCATGACCTCGTCCAGGAAGGGGTGGCGCAGGTCGTCGCGCTTGCGCTCCTGCCAGGCGACCAGGATGCGCTTGCGGGCCTCGTCGGTGAGGCGCACGCCACCCGCCTCCTCCAGGATGAAGTCATGGGCCGCGACCTGCCGCCGGTTGACGAGGCTGAGCGCCAAGCGGTCGGCCAGCACTGGGCGCAGTTCCTCCATCAGGTCGAGCGCCAGGCTGGCGCGGCCGGGCCGATCGGTGTGGAGGAAGCCGACCTGGGGGTCGAGGCCATGGGCTTCCAGCGCGGAGCGGCAGTCGTGCCCGAGCATCGCGTACAGGAAGGAGAGCAGGGCGTTGATCCGGTCGAGCGGCGGGCGGCGCGACCGGCCGCCGAAAGTGAAGGCGGCATCATCGCTGCGGATCAGGTGGTCGAAGACCTGGAAATAGACGAACGCCGCCTCCCCCTCCAGGCCGCGCAGCACCTCGACATCGCCGGGGACAAGGGTCCGCCTGGCAATGTCGGTCAGGCGGGCCTCGGCCTCCTGCAGGGCGGCAGCGGCCGGACCGGCGAGGCTGTCGCCGTGGTCACGCAGGGCGCGGCGGATCACGGTGCGCTGGTTGGCCGTCTTGGCGGCCACGATGCCGCGGACGATGGGCACGCGGCGCGCCGGGTCGTCGGCCCAGCGGTACTGGGCGCGGCGCAGCAGGACGTTGCCGCTACGCTGGCCCTCCACGCGGGCCAGGAAGCGGCCGTTGGGATCGAGGTGGGAGACGGTGATGCCCGCCTCGGCACAGGCAGCCAGCAGGGCCGGCGAGGCGCCGGGCCGGCCGAAGCTGACCACCCCCTCCAGCATGTGCAGCGGCGCCCGGCCACGCTCCTGCCCGGCCACCTCCACGACCAGGTTGGCGCCGTCCTTGCGCAGCCAGGCATCCTCGCTGGTCACATAGATCGTGTTGAGCATGCGGCGCATGGCGCTGCCCCTACGCGTCCAGCTGCGCCGCCAGCCAGCGGGCAACCTTCGGCGGCCGCTCCAGCCGGTCGGGCCGGCACAGGTCCGCCATCGAGCACCGGCGGCAGCCGGGCATGCGTACCGGCCGGGGGGTGTGCTGCGCGCGGATCATCGCGCGGGTCGCGGCGGCTACCTCCGCCGTCAGGGTGCGCAGGGTGACATCAAACACGATGGCGAGCCGCCGCCGCGTCGTGCCGTAGAACAGCGCGCCTTCGGAAATGGCGCAGCCGAACATCTCCTCCAGGCAGATCGCCTGGGCGCAGAGCTGCACTTCGTCCGCACGATGGGCCTTTGGCTTGCCGCGCTTGTACTCGACGGGAAAGGGGACCGCTGCCCGTCCCCGGCCATGAAACTCGACCACGTCGGCACGGCCAGCCAGTCCGAGGGCAAGGGAACGCAGCGCCAAGCCGCGGGCGATGCGGATCCCAGGCCGCCGTTCCTGACCACCAGCGTCGACCGCTTCGTGCAGCAGCCGTCCCTCTGCCGTGGCGCCGTCCTCCGCCCAAAGCTGCTCGACATGGATCAGCGCACATTGCCGCGGGCAGAACAGGTAGTGCTGCAAGGCCGAGAGCGGGATCAGCGCATCCTCGGCCGCCGGGTCGGGCACGTCGGGAAAGGGCATCTCGCGCTCTACGGATGGCCCACCACGGCGTCACCCGGCGGACGATGCTTCGGCCATCGATTGTAGCCAACCTGCGGATCGTTGGCCCTTAGCGACCTGATCAATGCAACCTCCATTTGCGCAACCTCCCGATCAGAGGCAGTCTCGGATGACCAGATTATCTCCCTGACCACCGCGAACTTGGACCTTTGCTCTTCTGCAAAATCCTGGGCTACCAGCTCCGACTTGGCGCTCCTAAAGTAGTTTATGTCGTTTGTTAAGTCCTTTCCGACATAGATCCGGCCATTATGATAGTTAATTTTATGTATCACCTTCAGCTGATCCATCCGTCTGTACGGAGAGTCAATACTCTACGATCTCGACACCGTCGGGCAGGCCGTCGCGGTCGATCGTGATCTCGTAGTCGGCGAAGGTGCGGGCCGGGGGCGCGTTGTCCAGGCTATCGGCCATCGGCACGTGCCGCGCGCCCTGGAACAGGCGCCAGGTCTTTACCCGGTCGAACAGGGCATGGGCATGAGCATTGCCCAGCGCAGTGGCATGGCGGAAGACGATGAGCCGGCGCGTCGCCATCTCCCCCCGTGCCGCGGACCGGTCGTGCTCGAACATGTTGCACAACGCGTCGAACAGGAGGGCGAGATCGGCGTCGGAGAAGCCCGTTCCCTTGGTCGGGTGCGCGGCGAGCGGGGCCGAGACGAAGCCGTGCGCGCGATAGAGGCCATAGGGGATGATGTGCTTGCGGCCCATGGTGCGGCCGCCCTTTGCCTCGGCATCCGCTTCCGTCGTGGCGGCCAGGCGGGTGATTGAGATTTCGAGCGGCAGGACCGGCTCGATCGAGCGGCCGAAGGCGATCTGCACGGGTCCCCGCACCTGGCCCGCATTGACGCCCGTCGTCATCACCGCGCCAAAGGTGCGGATGTCCCAGAAGTTGGCGCACATCCAGGCGGTCAGCCGGCGCGCGTCCTCCTCCTTCTTCGGCAGCTTCTTCTGGTCCTCCGCTTTTGTGATGTCGGGCAGGACCGCAGTCCAGGCGCGCTTGTGTTCCAGGTTGAGCGTGGCGCCGTCGCGCATGTAGATCTCGTGGCCTGGCGCGTCCCCCTTGGCCAAGGCCACGTAGTTGCGGATCTTGCGCTTCAGGGAGACGTCGGAGACGAGGCCCAGATTGGTCTCCGGGTCCAGCCGCGGCAGGTTGCCGGCATCGGGATCACCGTTCGGATTGCCGTTCGTCACATCGAAATAGAGCACGAACTCGTGGCGCCGCTGCAGGCCGGCCTGGTCACTCATCGGGCGTGTCCTCTTCCTTGTTCTCAGCCGCCTGGACCTCGGCCCGGGCCTTGGCATCGGCCAGCTGGCCCTGGCGCTGGTGGTAGTAGCCGAGCACGAAGCGCCCCTGGGCTTCGAGTTTTAGCGAGCGCGGCAGGCTGGTCTGGAGCCGGCCGTGGATCTCCTCGATCTCGTGCTCCAGCCAGCGGCCCTTGCCGTCCTTGCGCAGCTTGGCCAGGTGGTTCTGGACATTGCGCATCAGCAGCGGGAAGACGCTTGCGGGCGTGGCCGAGGCAGCGCCGAAATAGCGGTCGCGGATCGTGGCGTTGACCCGGCCCAGCGCCATGCGCTGCGCCGTCTCGCACGCAGCGAACAGGCGGCCGAGCTGATAGGCGGGGTGCTTCTCCTCGCGGTCGAGGCTCACGGGGATCTCCTCCTTCGAACGGTTGAGGCGCAGGTCGCGGGCCAGCACAGCCTTGATGGCGGCGGCGTGCCAGCCGCGGGCCGGATCGTCGCCGGCGCGCAGGCGGGTGATGACTGCGGCCAGCAGGGTGCGGGGATAGCGCCCACCGCCCAGGATGGCGCGCATGACCTCCCCCGCCAGGAGTGGCGGCATGTTGTCGGCCTTCTCCATCAGGGCCGTCGTCTTCAGCAGCAGCAGCCAGACGCTGGGCGCCTTGCGGCCCCAGGGGGCGGGCTCGATCGCCAGGTCCTTGGCGTGATCGAGCAGGCGAGCGGCAAAGACCTCGAAGTTGTCGGTCAGCCAGTAGCGCACCGAGAGACGCGCGGCGTTGGGAGCCAGGCCCAGGACGTGAAAGCGCGTGCCGGGTTTCAGGTCTGGGTTCACGTCCTGACCCCGACCGTCGACCACGGCCTCCAGGGAATCGCGCAGGTGTGCCGCCTGATTGAGGTCCAGGTCGATTTCCTCGTCCGCGCCAGCGGCGGGCTGGTCGAACCAGCAGCCAAACGCATCCTCCGCCGCCTGCGCCGCCCTCTCGTCCACGGTGTCGGATGTGTCGGCCCAGAACACGACAGTCGCGTCGCCGATACCGCGACGCAGCCGGTTGGGGCTGCCCCGGTCCAGCATGCGGTTGAGGGCGGCGCCATAGCGGAAGGCGGCGGCCTCCGAGGTCGGCGCATTCGCCCCCTGCTCCTTGCCGTATGACGTGAATGCGTCGAGGTTGAAGGAGACGAGCGCCGCCCCCGCGGTCTGCGCCCCATCCACCCCGCGCACGGCCGGGTGCAGGCGGCGCGACGGTGCGGCGACGCCAGTCACTAGGCAGAATGACGTCGGCGCGCCAGGGTCCGCCACACGCTCCAGCAGCGCCTGGGCGGCCTCGCCCTCGTGCACGAAGCGGTTGGCCCCGTCCAGGCGGAATACCACATTGGCGTCCAGCATCTCGGCCGTGAACGGGCTTGAGTCGAAGCGCTCCGGCACCCAGCGATCCAGGAAGCGGCGCAGCGCCAGCAGGCCGGGGTCCGTAGTGTCGCCGATGAGCTTGAGGTTGTCCGCCTTGAACGCGGCGTGTTCCTCGGCCGTCCTCTTGCCTTCGCCTGCGGTGCGGCCCAGGGCATAGGCCGTCTTGTCCCAAAGCCGATTGGGCAGGATGCCGGCGGTGCGCTTCTGTGCCGCCGGGACCTCAAGCAGCCGCGGTTGCTGCTTCTTGCCCTTCATCTCCCGCAGGTCGAGGACATCGACCACGTCGCCCTCTGGCGAAAGCACGATCGCGAAGCTGATCTTCTCCCGCGAGAAGCCCGGCGCCTCCGCCTCCCCCCGATCCGCCATGCGTGTGTAATAAGCGTTGAGGGACTGGAGGACGGTCATAGCGCGGTCCCCTCCCCCAGGCAGCGGCGCACGTCGAGCACGCCCCCCTCCAGCCGCGCGCGGAAGAAGACCGACTTCACGTCCTCCGGATCGGTGAAGTCGAGGTCGTGCAGCATCCAGCCGAGGTCGCGCTCGCGCTGGCTCTGCGGCAGGGTGGTGGCGGGCAGCGGTTCCCCCTCCGCCAGCAGCGCGAAGTCGGCCGCGAATTCGCGCGTGCCCAGATAGGGCCGGTGGAAGCACTGGCCGGCAGCGGCCCGCCGGTTGAACATCGACAGGTGCTTGGCCTCGGTATCGTCGGCCTGGGCCCGGGGCGTGATTTCGAAATGCGCCTCGATCACATAGGCGACATCGACCAGCAGGGTGGCCGCGCGCTGCTGGCGATGATCCTCGACTACCAGGCCCAGGGCGGCGGTGCTGCCCGCGGCCATGCCCTGGCGCGCCAGCGAAGCACTTGCCTTCGCCCCGACCTCGTTGCGGCGGAAGGACTGGAAGCGGATTGGCTTCAGGACGTGGATGCGGTCGATCACCCAGGCGATCGCGGGCTTCCAGTGGATCGCCTCCAGCACGCCGCGCGCGGCCGACGGCGTCATCACGTCATAGCTGACGCGCTCGACCTTCATCTCGGGCCGCGTGAAGCACGCCCGCTCGCCCCAGACGTGAAGCCTGATCCCGTAGGCCACCGCTTCCTCCCCGTTTTGTCGACAGTAACACCTGTGGGTGTAATCACGAAACGCCTACAATTCCCCACTCGCGGCGCTCGCGGCACCGCCTGCTCAGCATGCGGTCCTGGGATAGTAACCTTCATTGCCGTTCGCGTTGAACGGTGGAACGGCCCTATTGACGATACTTCGCCAGCAGGAGACCCTTGCTCGCAGGACGACACATCCTGCGAGGCCCAGAAAATGTGGAGACGGATCCCTGCGTCCCGGCTGTCCAGCCGCAGGAGAAGGCGCGTCCGCTTTTGGCCAGCCACCAATGGCGATCTCGTTGTTGAGGAATATCAACAACCTGTGAGGTGTAGTAAGTTGATGTCATAGGTAATTGCCTATGCGGATTGAAACATTGCGGTTCGTGTCGATGGTGGGATGGGCTCTGGATTGCGATGGCGATCCAGAGCCTTATTCTTGATCCTCACAGCACATTGAGTTCACTGGCGCGTGAGACCGAATCCACCAGCTCCACACCCGTCTCCGCCCGGTAGTGGCTGAGGTCCTCGAAGCGGACGAGGGCGTTGCCCAGTTGTGGGTGGACCGCGCGCAGGGCGCCGCGCGCCAGCCAATCGGCCCGTGCCCTGGACGGGATCGTCACGACATATTGCTGGAGCCTGCGCAAATCGCCGGCCAGAGGCCGCTCCATCATCTCGATTCGCTCCAGCACCTCGACTACGTCGGCATCCCACGGCACGATGACCGGCTCCATCACGTCATCGATCATTCGAAAGGCACGGGCGATCTTCTCGAACTCGAATGTCAGGTCGGCCCCGCGTTCCTCCAGGCTGCGCAGGATCGGCCAGGTCTCCCCGTCCAGCGTGGCGGCGTCCATCGCCTCCGCCCCACGCTGCCAATAGAGTTCGGTGAAATAGGCGTGCACCGCCTCAAGCGTCAGCGGGTCGGGATGGGTGCGCAGCACGGTCCGGGCCGATTGCTGAGCGGCCTTCATGCTGTGCGGCGGCTTGACCTCCGCCGGGGTGAATACGACCGTGCGGCCCAGGCCGGGCAGCGCCCCTTCCCGGTTGCAGCGGCCCGCCGCCTGCGCGATCGAATCGAGGCCCGTCTCGGCCCGCCAGACTTCGGGAAAGGATATGTCGACCCCTGCCTCGATCAGGGAGGTGGCAACCAGGCGCACGGGCAGTCCCGTCATCAGGCGCTGGCGCAGTTCGGACAGGATCGCCCGGCGGTGCCGCGGGCACATCATGGTGGTTAGGTGGGCCGCCCCCTCTGCCCCACGGATCCGCTCGAACAGGGCCCGCGCATGGGCCCGGCTGTTGACGATGCACAGCATCTGCGGCTGCTGCGCGAAGCGTTCAGCGATGGTGGCGTCATCGACCGGCTCACGCAGGGTCTCGATACTGACCCGCTTCAGCGCCGCATAGAGATCGCGGGGCCGGGGGGCCAGTTCGCGTTCCTCGGGAATGTCGAAGCCGATCTTCTGCGGCGCGCCCTTGTGCCCCTCTGGATCGGCAAAGCCCTGCTGCCGGCTGAGCGCCGGCTGGGTCGCGGTGCACAGCACGACGCTGGTCCGGTAGTTGCGCGCCAGCTCGTCCAGCGCCGCCATGCACGGCCGCAGCAGGTGCAGCGGCAGCATCTGCGCCTCGTCCAGGATCACGACGCTGTTGGTGATGTTGTGCAGCTTGCGACAGGCGGAGGTGCGCCGCGCATGGAGGCTTTCGAAGAACTGCACCGCGGTCGTGACCACGATCGGCACGTCCCAGTTTTCTGCCGCCTTGCGCAGCTTGACCAGGCCAGCGGGGCCTTCGCTGTCCGCGCCCTCCACGGTCCCGGCGCGACCCCAGTCGAAGCTGGCATGGTGCTCTAGGATGTCGTCGCGTGTGCCCAGGGCATGACGGAACACTTCGGCCGTCTGCTCGATGATCGAGGTATAGGGGATGACATAGATCACCCGCGCCAAGCCGTGCGTGACCGCATGGTCCAGCGCGAACGAGAGGGAGGCCAGCGTCTTGCCTCCGCCGGTCGGCACGGTCAGGCTGAACAAGCCCGGGTCCAGGGCAGCCTTGGACCGGGCATGGCCCAGCACCTCGGCCCGCAGGCGGTTCAGGTTGCTCTCGCGGGCGCCCGCCTGGACCTTTGCCATGTGCGCAGACAGGCGCTCGCGCAACACGCCCAGGTCCGCATGCCCGCCCCGCGCGATGAACTCGCCGGCGGCCTGGGCATAGAACCGCTCGGTCTCCAGGAAATCGGCATCGACCAGGCACGAGAACAGCATCCGGGTCAGGAACGCGTAGGTAAAGCCTCTGTGCCGGCTTGGCGTAATCCTCGCGGTCGGAATCAGCGCAGCCTTCCCCGGCAGGTCCCCCACATGATCTCGCCAGCCGTCATAGGGCTCCAGCGTCTTGCCGTCGAGCCGCCCTGTCAGGTCCGCAAAGTCGGCCAGACCAGCATGATGCCCGGCAATGGCGAAGGCGAGCATGCGGCCCAGGTCGCGGCCATAGGCACTCACCGCCTCACGCGCCCCTGCCGTCGAGTGGTCAGGCCCGCGTCGGCTGGCCTTCGGCGCTTGCCGGATATAGTCCTGATAGGCGGCGGAGCATTTGCCGATATCATGCAGCAGGCCCGCGACCCGCGCCGCCGCCCTGCAGCCAAAAGCCCCCGCGAAGCGCCCCGCGAGATCGCCCACGCCGTTCAGATGGTGTGCCAACGGCTCCCACTGCGCCTGCGACACACTCGGTACCGAATGCGCGTAGAATCTTTCCAAACCGTTCTCCCGAAGTTGCGAGGCTCGAACGTGCAGCACCGGAGTCGGCCTTAGGACTAAAGCAAGACGAACGGGCGACCATCGAGGTGATGACACCTGCACGCAACAACCGCACTGCACCCCAAACAGCTTCTCGAACACATCACATGCTTCCCGGAGCTGTGACGCGCCTGCGGTGAGCTGCTGCCGGTTCGGCGAACACGAAGCTGGGCTAGCAACACCTGTCCGCAGGGGGCCAGCTGCTAGCAGGATCGAGCTCCGCTAAACTTATGATCGATGCGCGACAATACCGAAGAGCTGGCCGCGTCGCGTGGCCAGCTTGCCGAGCGGGAGGCCGAGTTGGCCACGGCCAGGGCCGAGCTAACCGGCGCGCGGCTGCTGATCGAGCAGTACAAGGTGCAGCTTGCCCGCCTTCGCGGGATGCAGTTCGGCCGCTCGTCCGAAGCCCTAAGTCGTGAGATCGACCAGCTCGAGCTGCGGCTCGAGGACCTGGAAGAGGGCGAAGCAGCTCGTATCGCCGGAGTGCCTGCCGATACACATGGTCCCCGTCGGGGAAAGCCGCCCAGCCAGTCCTGCAGGCCCGCGGTATAGGCCGAGTCGATCAACAAGGCGTGCGAGATGGCGAACCGGCAGCCGGTCGTCCAGGGGTTAACCCCGAAACCGCGCTCGCGCCGCATCGCCGCGATGTTCATGCGGTCCATCAGCGTGAAGCTCAGGCCGAAGCGCGCCTCCATCTCATCCTGCCACTGCGGCTGGGTCGAGGGCGGTGCCGCGACGACGATCGTGTCGATCCGCCGCCTGAGCAGCAGTTCGCGCGCGATCAGCCCCGCCTCGATCGTTTTACCCAGGCCAACGTCGTCGGCGATGAACAAGTTGACGCGGGGCAGCTCCAGCGCCTTGCGCAGTGGTTCGAGCTGGTAGGCGTCAAGGCGAATGCCCGCACGGAACGGCGCCTGGAACAGCCGCGGGTCTGTCGCGGTGACGCTGTTCCAGCGCAGCGTGTGGAGGTAGGCCGCGAACCGCTCGGGCGCGTCGAAGCCGTGACTGCCGATCCGCGACCAGGCTTCCTCATCGACAAGCCTGGCGCCTGGCTCATGCTCCCAAAACACACTCAAGGGTTCGCCCTGGGCGTCATCCTCGGCGCAGGCAAGGTCCACGAGGGTCGCCTCGCCGGTCGCTTGCGCGCTCGTGACGCCCTGGACGATCCACTTGCGATGGCGCACCACCGCCAGGGAGCCGACGTTCTCTGGGCCCATGTGTCCTCCCCCGCGACCCATTGAGTTATGGCAGAACCAGCGCCTGCGACAACAGCCTTCAACTTTCAAGAACGTTGCAGCGTAGCGTGACAACGCGTTCGCGACTCGCACCGAGGAGAAATAGCGCGAAGTCCGGCGGGTGCGCTTAGTCCGCGAGGGGGATGGCGCCTAGGCCGGGAGCAGGCGGGGCGGTCTTTGGACACCCAGAGGGCCGGCACGAGGCGCAGCAACGTGAGGGCCGCAGGCAGGCAGAGCTGACCCGGGAGGAGCCGACGTTGCTCGAGACCACCAAGCTGTTGCGGTAGGGTCCTGTCTGTAGCGCGGCTCTGAGCGACCAGGTGCGCGAAGCGCACCGTCGGGAAGCGAAGGAGACGCGCTCGCGAGAGCCCTCGGACGCGCGAAGCGCGCCGAGAGGCTCGAGTGTTGAAAGCACGAGGAATCCAGATGCGTACCCTTAAAGGGTACTTGGGGAGTTTGTGTCAGCCACACAGGAACCTCACGGGATCTGGCTGCTAGCGGCCGAGATTGGTCAGGTCTTTTTGCCCTCCTCACCGTCCGGCTTAGCTGCCGCAGCCCTCAGGCGCCGAGTTTCCTCATTATAGGTGCGAGTGTGCAGTCGCTTCATCCCTCGGTCTTCGACCGGCTTTCTCGGCCGCGTCTTCGTCTTCGGGCGTCCGGCAATCTCCGCCTCGAAGTCCGACCTGGCGTGGGCGATCGCGTTGCGCGTGACTCGAGCACGTTCTTTCTGCTCCTCTGGCATCTGAGCGCGTCGCTGCGCCTCATTCATTGTCTTTTTGGCTCGGCGCTTTGCCTGGCCCACTGGATCTGCCGCCGGCGCGGCGGTCTTCTTGCGCAGGCTCTGATACAGCCGATCGAGCTCGGCATAGAGGGGCGAGGCGCGCGTCAGGGGCTCACTCGGCTCACCTGACCCTGCTCCAGCCCGGCGTTCGATGCCCTCGAGGAACCTGCTTGCGATGTAATGCGCGTGGACGGGGGTCATGGGTCGCGCCTCGATCACCGTCTCGGACAAGGCGTCGATCGTGGTCGTGCGGTCGGTCTTCCACCTGCCGATCAGCGCCTCCAAGATGTCCTGACACGCTTGGTCAAGTCCCTCTAAATACTTCGCTTTTGTAGGGTCGGGGAAGTCGTTCAGAAGCCAGTCGCCGAGTACACGTGCACGCCTCTGGATTCGAGGCGGCCTGCCGCTCGGGCTCAGTAGTAGCGGTTCCCGATAGCCTACCAGAACGACGCGCATTCTACCTTTATTTCGATAAATCGTAGAAAAATCGATCACCAAGGCGCTAACTTCGATCAATACTCGAATCCCATAAAGAACGTTTTCTCTCAACTTCGGCGACGTGTAGCCCTTTCCTGGCCTCTTAACCTTTCCATACCTGTTTTTCTCACCAGGAGTGGGAAGTTTTCCTTTTAAGCGGGCGACGTAACTCACAAGATCCGGAATACTGATTGCCGACTCACGCATCAATACATCGCAGGCGTCAGCGAGTTGGCTGAGCCAAACGACACCCTTAGGCGCATGCGGGTAGCCAGGATCAAACGGGTTAACGCCACTCAGCAACATCGCGGCGACATCCCAGCCAAGTCGGCGGATCTCCTCAATCATGTCTCGGCAGTAGGCCGGCAGCGAGGCAAACGAAGGAACACCGTGAGCTTCTGCCAGCTCCTCACCACTTGAAACCATCTCGCGAGCGCCCTCTGCGTCGACCGAAGTGCGTCCGACGTAGTGGCCATCAGTCAAAATTGAAAGGGCACACTGATCATCTGGTGGGTCTGGTTGGCCTGCTGCCGGTCCGAGGGCCTGTGGTCTTTACCTCGTCCGGCACGCGTACTAGAAATCGTGGATGGCGGCGAAGATCACACGTCTGATCGTCTGGCTGATGCTGGCAGTGGCTGGCTCGGCTGCGCTGCTGCCGTCGCCCGGCCATGCCCATGCCGGCCATGACGCGTCGCCGGTCGCCGTACCGGATATTTCGTCGCGCCGCCTCGTGGCGGCGGAGGCGTCGGGCGATCACGGCATGATCCTCGTCGCGGTCGACCCCGAACGTCTATACGCGGCCCTAGTCCAGGAAGCGCAGGACTGCAACGGCACCTGCTGCGCATCGAGCAATTGCTGCCAGCCCGTGCTGCTGCCGCCCGAACCAGCCGTCGTCTGGCCGAACCCCGGAACCCGTCCAGCGCCGGCCCGCCCGGACGTATGGGCCAGCTTGGCGCCGCGCGCCTTGCCCGAACCACCGCGATCCTCCGTCTGAACAGCTGATCCTGCCGCGCCACGCGCGCGGCGTCCTCGATCGTTCAGAGCGGAGAATGACCCGTGTCCGTTGCGACGACCGCAGCATGGCTGGCCGTGCTGCTGGCCCTGGCGGTGCCTGCCCACGCCCATGAAGGGCACGACCATGGCGAAACGCCGCCGCCGATCACGCTGCCCGCAGCGCCGAGGGCGGAGGCGATGTCGGATGCCTTCGAACTGGTCGCCGTCGTCCGTGGCGACGGGCTGGACCTCTGGCTGGACCGCTATGCCGACAATGCGCCGGTCGAGGGAGCTGTCATCACCGTCGAGACCCCACGGGGGCCGGTGGATGCCGTGGCGGGCCAAGCGGGCCTCTATCGCGTGACGGCACCCTGGGTCGCCGAGCCGGGGGCGCATGACCTGATCTTCACGTTGATGGTGGCCGGCCAGGTCGACATCCTGGCCGGCACGCTGGTCATTCCGCCGACTGAGCCGGCTGCCGGCGGCTCCGCGAGCCCCTGGCCCCAGGTGCCCGCGGCGGCCCTTGCCGGGGCGGGCTTCGTGGCGGGGCTGATCGTCATGGCGCTGCTGCGTCGCCGGCCGGCGGCTGCGGCCATGCTGCTCGCCGCGCTTGCCCTGCTGACCCCGGGGCCGGTGCAGGCACAGGACCAGGCGCAACGCCTTGCCGACGGGTCGGTGTTCGTACCCAAGCCGACCCAGCACCTGCTGGGCATCCGGACCGTACTGGCGGCGTCATCCACGGGCGCGCGGACGGTGGAGTTGCCCGGGCGCGTGATCCCCGACCCCGATGCCAGCGGCATCGTCGTCTCGGCCGTCGGCGGCCGCCTGGTGCCGCCGCCGGATGGCTTCCCTCGCCTCGGTGCACCGGTTCAGGCAGGCCAGGTCCTGGCGCGGGTGGCACCGGCTCTCCAGGCCATCGACACGTCCGACGTGCAGCAGCAGGCGGGCGAACTGGAGCAGCAGATCGCGATCGTGCGCCGACGCCTGGACCGGCTGCGCGCCACGCCCGACGCCGTGCCGCGCGCCCGGGTGGAGGAGACGGAACTGGAACTGGCCGGCCTGCAGGAGCGGCGCCGGCGCCTGGACCGCGTGCGCGGGGGCGGGGAGGCGTTGACCGCTCCGGTGGACGGCGTGATCGCGGCCGCGTCCGCCGTCGCCGGCCAGATGGCCTCGCCCGAGGCCGTCATCTTCCGGATCGCGGACCCGGCGCGGCTCTGGGTCGAGGCGCTGGGCTTCGAGGTCATGGCCCCGGGTACGGCCGCCACGGCGCGCCTGGCCGATGGTACGGTCCTGGCGCTGGACTGGCGGGGCGCGGGCCTGTGGTCCGCAGCGTCCCAGGCGGTGCCGGTCCACTTCGCCGTCACCAATCCCCCGGCGGGGCTGCGGGCGGGCCAGCTGGTCACCGTCCTGGCGCGCATCGGCGACCGGACCGAGGGGATCGCCGTGCCACGGGCCGGCGTGGTGCGCGGCGCCAATGGCCAGGCCCAAGTCTGGGAGCACTTGGGGGCCGAACGCTTCGTGCCGCGGGAGGTGCGGGCCGAGCCGCTGGACGCTGAGACGATGCTGGTCCAGGCCGGCCTCGCGCCAGGCCAGCGCATCGTGGTCCAGGGCGCCGAACTGCTGAACCAGGTGCGGTAGGCGCCACCATGTTCCTGGCCCTGGTCACACTCTCGCTGCGCAACCGGTTGCTGGTCCTGGCGTTTGCCGCCGTCCTGGTCGTGGCGGGTGCGCTGGTCGCCGCCGGCCTGCCGGTCGACGTCTTTCCCGACCTCAACCGCCCCACCGTCACGATCATGACCGAGGCAGAGGGCCTGGCCCCGCCCGAGGTCGAGCTGAGCGTGACCACGCCGATCGAGGCCCAGCTGAACGGCCTGCCCGGGGTCGCCCGCGTCCGCTCCGTCTCCGGCGTGGGCCTGTCCATCGTCTATGTCGAGTTCGATTGGGGCACCGACATCTGGCGCAACCGCCAGCAGGTGGCCGAGCGCCTGAGCCTGGTCCGCGACCGGCTGCCCGAAGGCGTGGCACCCCAGACGGGGCCGGTGTCGTCGATCATGGGCCAGATCATGCTGGTCGCCGTGACGGCACCGGACGGGGTGTCTGCCATGGACGTGCGCGACGTGGCCGATTTCGTGATCCGGCCGCGCCTGCTGACCCTGCCGGGCGTCGCCCAGGTGATCCCGATCGGGGGTGAGGTGCGCCAGATCCGGGTGGCGCCCAGCCTGCCGGCGCTGCATGCCTTCGGCCTGACCCTCGGCCAGCTGGAAGCGGCCCTGGCCCGGTTCGGCACCAACACGGGCGGGGGCTTTGCCGACCAGAACGCGCGGGAATACCTGATCCGGAACATCGCCCACAGCACCAGCCTGGACGAGCTGCGCGCCCTGGTCGTGGCCCAGGCGGACGGCGCGCCCGTTACCCTGGGCCAGGTAGCCGAAGTGAGCCATGCCGCCCGCCTGAAGCGGGGCGAGGCCGGCTACATGGGGCGGCCCGCCGTCATCGTCTCGATCGAGAAGCAGCCCGACATCGACACCCCGCGCCTGACCCGGGCGGTCACGGCGGCGCTGGCCGACCTGACCCAGGCCCTGCCGAACGGCATCCGCGCCGATACCATCTTGTTCCGGCAGGCGACCTTCATCGAAACCTCGATCCGCAATGTCGAGCGCGTGCTGCTGGAGGCGATCGCCGTCGTCGCGATCGTCCTGTTCGCCTTCCTGCTGAATATCCGGACGACCGTCATCTCGCTGACGGCGATCCCCGTCTCGATCCTGGCGACGGCGCTCGTGTTCCATTTGGCCGGGCTGTCGATCAACACCATGACCCTGGGCGGCCTGGCGATCGCCATCGGCGAGCTGGTCGACGACGCGGTGGTCGATGTCGAGAACATCTTCCGCCGCCTGCGCGAGAACCGGGAGCGCGGCAATCCCAGGTCGGTGTTCGATGTCGTCGTCCAGGCCAGCCAGGAGGTCCGGTCCGGCATCGTCTATGCGACCACGATCATCGTCCTGGTCTTCGTGCCGCTGTTCGCCCTGTCGGGGATCGAGGGGCGGCTGTTCTCGCCCCTGGGGCAGGCCTACATCATCTCGATCCTGTGCAGCCTGGTCGTGTCGATCACCCTGACCCCGGTCATGGCCTATTACCTGCTGCCCGGGCTGAAGCGGCTGGATGCGCGGGACAGCGCCCTGGTTCGGGTGCTGAAGCGGGGCAATGCCGCCCTGGTCCTCTGGGGCTTCGACCGGGTGCGCCTCCTGCTGGTGCTGGCCGCGGGCGCCGTCCTGGCGGCCGGCATCGCCGCCCTGGCGCTGCCGCGGTCGTTCCTGCCGCCCTTCAACGAGGGCACGCTGACGATCAACACCCTGTTCAATCCCGGCATCTCCCTGGCCGAGTCGCACCGGGTGGGCCTGATCGCCGAGCGGCTGCTGCTGGAGGTGCCGGAGGTCGCCGCGGTCGGCCGCCGCACCGGCCGGGCCGAACTCGACGAACATGCCGAGGGCGTTCATTCGTCAGAGATCGAGGTCGAGCTGGCCCCGTCGGACCGAGCCAAGGCCGACATCGTCGCCGACATCAGGGCACGCCTCGCCGTGCTGCCGATGACGGTCAATATCGGCCAGCCGATCTCACACCGGCTGGACCACATGCTGTCGGGCGTGCGGGCGCAGGTGGCGCTCAAGGTCTATGGCGACGACCTCGACACGCTGCGCAGCCTGGCCGACGCGTTGCGCGCCCGGCTGGCCACGATCCCCGGCCTGGTTGACCTGCAGGTCGAGAAGCAGGTCCGCGTGCCCCAGCTTCAGGTCGCCGTCGATCATCGCCGCGCGGCGCTGCACGGCGTGACGCCGGCGGAGGTGACCCGCCAGCTGGGCCGCCTGTCCAACGGGGTCGTCGTGTCCCGCCTGCTGGACGGCAGCCGGTCCACCGACCTGGTGCTGCGCCTGCCCGACGCGGCGCGGACGACGCAAGGACTGGCCGACCTGCTGATCGAGACACCCGCCGGCCCCGTGCCCGTGCGCCTTTTGGCGGATGTGCAGGAGACGGACGGCCCCAACCAGATCCAGCGCGAAAACGGCAGGCGGCGCATTGTCGTTCTGGCCAATACCGATGGTCGCGCCGACATGGCCGCGATCGTGGCGGAGATCCGGCGCGAGCTGGCGGCAGCACCCCTCCCCACCGGCTATTTCAGCAGCCTGGAGGGCACGTTCCAGGCGCAGGAGGAGGCGACCCGCACCATCGGTGCCCTGTCGGTGCTGTCGCTGCTCATGATCTTCGCGATCCTCTACAGCCGCTATCGCTCGGCCGTGCTGGCGCTCATCATCATGGGCAGCGTGCCCCTGGCGCTGATCGGCAGCGTGGTGGCGCTCTGGCTGGCAGGTCAGCCGCTGTCCGTGGCGTCCATGATCGGGTTCATCACCCTGACCGGGATCGCCGCACGCAACGGCATCCTGAAGATCAGCCACTACCTGAACCTGGCGCTGCACGAGGGCGTGCCGTTCGGCCGCGACCTTGTCCTGCGTGGCTCGATGGAACGGATGACGCCGGTGCTGATGACCGCGCTGTCCGCCGGCGTGGCGCTGGTGCCGCTGATGATCGATGCCGGTGCGCCGGGCAAGGAGATCCTGCACCCCGTGGCCGTCACGATCTTTGGCGGCCTGGTCAGCGCCACCCTGCTCGACGCCGTGCTGACACCCGCGCTGTTCCTGCGCTTCGGCAAGGCACCGCTGGAGCGGCTGCGCGCCGACCGGGTCCAGCATGACGCGGCCGGTGCGCCGGCCGCCGGTCCCTCAGAAGCCTATTGAAGCCCCCTCAAACGAAAGGCACTCCCATGAAATGGCTTGGTCTTCCGCTGCTTACACTGGCCGTCATCGCGGCCCCCGCCTGGGCCCACGAAGCCGAAGGGCCCCATGGCGGCGTGCTCGTCGACGCCGGCCCCTATCACGTCGAACTGGTGACCCGGGACACCCGCGCCGATCTCTACCTGACGGTGGGGGAGGGCGAACCGGTCCCGCCTGCGGGCTTCAAGGCGACCGCCATCCTGATCGTCGACGGCAAGGCCCAGCGCATCACCCTGGACCCCAGCGACGGCGACCGGCTGAGCGGCACCGCCGCTGCACCCCTGCCCCCGCGGCCAAAGGGCGTCGTCCAGTTCACCGCCCCGGACGGCAAGACCGCCCAGGGCCAGTTCAAGTGAGCCGACGAGACGGCCAGCGTTGATACGAGGACCCTGGCACCCGCGGAGAGATCCCGTCGACACTGACGTTCACCAAAAAGAGTGGAAGTGGCCTGCCCTGGGCGCGAGGACACCAATCGTGTCGTCGCAGCTTCGCCCGCGCAACAGTAATAAACCTCATGTAGATGTATTTTCGTCAAACTGTGCACAGATAAGTATGTCGGAGGGGGATTCCTGTCACGGGTAGCCCATAGTCCTATGAAACCTGTGCGCGGGCTAGTGTGGACGGGCTTCGTCGATGATGACTCCCTCGGTCCTGGACGTAGATGAGGGTTCTGATATTTGACGTCTTTGCGGCTTTTTTTACTCCGGCCTGGGTGAGAGTTTTTCGGCTTTTGGTTCGCCAGGGAATCAGCCGAACACAGCCACCGCAACAGGTCTAACGAGTCCTGAGCCGACCGCTTACGGTTCAGTGGTCGTCATCACCGGATCAACGGCCAGCACCCACCACGACGAAGGGCGCCCAAAAGGCGGGATGTGCGTATTGCGGGTCGGGGCCGCTAGTCAGGCTGGCTTGGGCCTGAGCCAGGGCCGCGGGAACCGAGGCACCGGCAGCCATCTCGCGCACGAGGACGCGCATCAACTCGGCCGTCGCGTCGGATGCCACGGGCCAGTGCGACACGACCATCGCGCGCGAGCCCGCCAGCAGGAAGGCCTCGGCCAGGCCGGACAGGCCGTCGGCGCCGGGCGTACCGTCGGGGGCCGCCGTGTTGCAGGCTGAGAGGATGGTCAGCACGGCATCCAGCCTCAGACCGGCAGCCTCGCTCATGGTCAGGAGACCATCGTCGGTCGCCCCGGCGGCCGGGTCGGGCGCCAGGACAAGCGCCGGCTCCGTGAGACCTTCGAAATCGCCGGCGACCATGGCATGGGTCGAGAACATCAGGATGCGGAACCGGTCGAGCGGTGTTGCGCGCAGCCTTGACTCCGTCGCATCGGCCCCCAGCAGCAACGCGGTCCGGCGATCCCCGCCAAAGGCGTGTCGTGCGGCCTCAAGCTCGATTGCGGTCTCGGGCAAGGGGGAAAGCCGGGCGATCTCCGCGCGCATGGCAGCCCGGTCGCCGCGGTAGATCCGACGGGGGTCAGGCCCGCGGCTCGGTGCTCCACCCTCCGCCGGTGCCGCTTCGGGTGCCGGGCGGGTGCGGCCCGCAAAATCGGGATCGCCGATTCCGAAGAAGGGCTGGTCGGCACGGCTGGGCCGGACGGTGGTGCGCATGACTTCAAGGGCGCCGACCGAGGGTAAGGTCGTCAGCGCAACCCGCCGGCCCAACCAGTCCAGGCGCGCATAGTCTGGCGCCTCAGCACTGCCGGACGTGGGATCCGATCCGACCAGAACCGAAAGGGGCAGGCTCTGCAAGGCCCCGTCCGGCACGACGAGCAGCCGCCGCGCCGATGCCCTCTGCGACGGGAAGGGACCCAGCAGCAGATCATGCAGGCGCCGCGCCGTCGCCACGTCATAGGCGCGCAGGCCCCCGCCGCCCGTCAGGTCCAGGCCACGACGCAAGTCACCCACCAGGCGCTCGAGTTCGGCGCGGGGGAGGTCGACGCGCACCGCAACGGCGTGGTCGCGCGACAGCCACCACAGGTTCGCTGCGTCCTCCTCCTGGACGTGGAAGAGCAGGGCCTCGTCCGCATCGAGCAGGGCCCGGGCCCGCGCCAGGGCGACCGGCTGCGGATCGACGAGGTGCGCGAAAGCCGGGAACGCCTGGGCCAGCTGCCGGTCCAGGGCGGCGCGCCGCGCCCTGGCCGCCGCCAGCGCCGCCTCGAGCGCCGCCCGGTCGCCGACCGCCGCCTCGACCAGCAGGTCGCGTTGCGCCTGTTCCAGGGCTGCCTGCTGCTCCAGCGCCTCCTCCCGGGCGCGGACGATCGACTCCAGCCCGGCATCCGCACTGGCCATGCGGGCGCCCGTACGGGCGATGGCCCGGCCGGGGCTGGAGGCCTGGGCGCGCTGGCCGATCGCGAAGCCTTCCGCGACCAGCGCCTGCCGGTCGGCGCCCGTCGCCTGTGCCGCCAGGCGCAGCGCCAGGCCGGCATGGGCCGCGAACAGGCGCCGTGCCACGCGCCGGGCGCTTTCGCCAAGGCTGATCGAATCCGCCGCGCTCCCGGCAGGCCGATCCGCGAGCACGGCCGACGCGTGCCGGGCGTCGGCCAGTGCGGCTGCCACTCGACCGCTCCGCTCGCCCAGCTCTGACCGCGCCGACAGCGCATAGGGCAGCTTCCAGGAACCCTGGGTCGCATCGCGTTCCAGGTCCGATACCGCACGATCCAGCAGCGGCTGTGCCTGCGCGACCTGTCCCTGCCGGGTGCGGATGCGGCCAAGCTCGATCAGCGAGCGGAAGGCATCGGGGTTGCGGGCACCGCCATGGCGATCCAGCAGCGCAATCGCCATCTCGAACGCGGCCGCCGCCTGGCTCTCGTGCCCCTTTTCCAGGAGGGCGAGGCCCTTGAGCGCATGGGCGAGCCCAAGCAGGCGACCGCGCGGCGCGGTGGTTTCGTCGAGTGCCGCAATGATCCGCGCCGCCGCATCCGTGGCAGGCCCGGCAAAGCCCATCATCGTGTCCAGGCCCGCCCGCTCGATCCGGGTGGCCAGAGTCTGCGTCGCCTCCGGCCCAAGGCTGGCACCAAGGACCTGGGCCGCGCGATCCAGGTGGCGCGCGGCATCGTCCAGGCGGGCCAGGGCCTGATAGGTATTGCCCAGCGCGTGAAGCGCCTGGGCTAGGCCTGCGGGGGCGGATGCGGCCTCGTACAGCGCCACTGCTGTCCGCAAATAGGGCTCCGCCTCAAGGTACAGCCCGCGGTCGAACAGGATGCGGCCGTGCAGCATCGCGGCGTTGGCGGCGAGGGTCGAACGCTCCTGACCGGCTGCGCGCAGATCCGCGATAACCTGCGCCAAGGTCTGCTCCGCCCCCCGCCTATCACCGGTATAGGCCAGGGCCGCGGCCTGGGCGTAGCCGGCAACAGCCCGGGCCTCCTGCCCGGCATCGGCGGCGGCCCAGGCTAGGGCGTCGCGCGCAGCGGCAAGTGCTGCCTGCCCCCGGCCCAGCGCAATGTTGGCCTCAACCCGGTTGCCGGCCAGCACCGCCAGGAAACCAGGACTTGCTCCGGCCGCAAGGCGGCCTTCCAGGTCCTGGAGCACAGTCTGCGCCTCGACCGCATGGCCGACGGCCAGGAGCGCCAGGGCCAGTGCATTCCCAGCCTCGCCTGCCTGCGGGCTGTCGGCGAGCAGCCGGGCGGCACCGCGCGCGTAGGGCAGGGCTGCCGCGTGCTCCCCGGTCTCGGCCAGGAGGCGGGCGCATTCGCGGGCCAGCTGGCCCTGTTCGGTGGGCGTCAGGTCGGCTGCGGCAAGGCCGGTCTCACCTGCCCGCAGCGCCAGGGTCCGGGCCTCAAGCGGGCGCTGGGTGCGCGAGGCGATGATCGCCAGGTCCAGGAGGATCGCTGCGGCAAGGCCCGTCCGGCCCCGCCCCGCGGCCTCGACCGCCTGGAGGAGGTCGCGGTGCAGCACCTCCGCCTCGGCATGGGCGCCCTGGACGGCGCGGGCATGGGCGGCCTGGAAGCGGGCGACCAAGGGATCGGGCGCCGCTCCCTGCGCCGCGGCATGGTACGGCGCGAGGACGAGCATGACCGCCAGGGCCAGGCTTCTGGCGAGTGCGACCCGCATCGACCGCTACCCCCTCGTCACTAAGGGCCTTGTGCTGGTCAGGGTCGCGTCCCGGCGAATGTACCCTCTGCCCGATAGAGGGCACCGCCGGCGACATTGCTGATGCGGAAGGCGCCCCCCAGGGCACCCGGCACCTGCCCCGGGCCCAGCGGTGTCGCGTGGAAGAAGGCGCCGTCCAGGCGCATCACCCGCGCCGCCGTCCCTGTGCCCGCCAGGGCCGTACCCGCGAACTGATCCGACCCCGGTGCCAGGGCGGTTGTGCCGCTGTAGCTGGCCGCGTCGAACTGCGCCTGAAGGGTTCCGCTGCGCTGGCCGAAGTTCCAGGTATTGCTGAACGACCCGATGCTCTGGCGCAGCGCGGTCCCGCCGGCGTCCGGCGCCAGGACGGTGCCGATCATGTGACCCGTATAGGTCGCCGATCCGCTAAGGCCGGCCAGCCTGGCGACGTCGACCGGGCTGCCGGCGACGAAGGTGCCCAGGCTCATGTGCTGCATGGCATCGCCGCCGCCCGCGTCCGCCAGGGAGCCGGTCAGGAAGCCCCAGCGGACATGGGGGGAGCGGACCAGCGTCACGCCGGCCGGCACCTCGATGCCCGCCATCAGCTCGACCGTGGCCGAAACCAGACCCAGATGCGCCCCGTCCTGCGCCGTGCCGTCCAGGGCGACCTGCGTTCCACGCGCGGCGAACGTGCTGTCGGAGACGAAGGCGCTCCGCCCCTCGCCGCCGCCCAGGCTGGCGACGATGCGGTCAGGGGCCCCGGCCGCGCCGGCCGGGGCTTCGTCCAGGCCCAAGGTCCGGCCCTGGAGGTCCAGGCCGACATCCAGGCTGTTGCCGGATGGGTCCGTCGTTATGCGGATGCTGCCCAGGCTGGCACCGCGCGCGGCATAGAGTGCAGCCCCGCCAGTGCCCGCCAACTCCACCAGGCCGGCGGCATAGCCCTGCAGGGTCTGCGCGGTGCGGCTGGCAAGATCGTCGATGGCGGCGCCGTCCGTCTGGTAACCGGTTGCCAGGGTGGTGAAGGCATAGGGCACGGCCGGGCGGCCCAGCGGCGTCAGGCTGCTCGCCTGCGCGCTGCCATTGCCGAAGGGCTCGGTCGGGTCCTGCTGCGCCAGTCCGAAATAGCCGATCCGGGCTCCGGTCAGGGTGTTGCCCCCGAACATGTGGTGGTCGACCGCGTCCGGCCCGTTGCCGGTCCCGATCGAGCCCAGGGCCGAGTCGATGGCGACCGAGCCGGCGGCGACCTGCTGCCTGCTGGAGCCGACGACGCCGCCCGACAGGACCAGGTTGCCCTGGGACAGGGCGGAGGGCGCGACCTGACCGGTCGCGACCGAGATGCTGGACCGGCCGTCGGCCGCAATCTGCAGGTCGGCACGCATGGCCGTGTTGCCGCCGGACTGGGCCGACGAGGTGACGAGGAGGTGGGTGTCGCCGCGCACCCCGTCCAGGTAGGTCGAATCGGGGCGGAACCCGTTGCCCTGGCGCAGGACGGCCAGGCGCTGGTCCGGTGCCTTTGCCATCTCGGCCGCGACCTGGTCCTCCAGCGTGCCGCCCGCGGTAAAGCCGTCGCCGCAGCCGGCCTGCGGGCCGCACAGGCCGTCCGACACCGCATAGCGCGTAACCGAGAATCCGGGCGCACCCGGCAGGCCGCGGCTGAGGTTCCGGCCGACCGCCGTACCGCCCAGTGCGAAGATGCGGTCGCCCTCCACAAAGCCCCGCACCGACTCCGAGAACGTGGTGTCGAGCACGAAGAAGCGGAAGTCATCCCCGGCAGTGTTCAGGACAAAGCGCCCGCGATTGGCGCCGGTCGTGCCCACAGTGCCATCGAACGCGCCCGTGAAGCTGAAATCCGCGATCGAGGAGAAGGTCGTTGTGCTCGAGCGGTCATCAAAGATGCCGGTTTCCACCGTATTGGGGATGACCGCATCCGTCAGGCCGATGAACTGTGATCTGACCTGCATCCGCTCCAGAAGCGATCCGGTGACCAGCGTTCCCGACAGGTCATAGGCCAGCACACCCTGCTCCCGGGACAACTGCTCGTCCCTCACGAACGCATAGGTCGCCTCTATGGGCTGGAGGACACCCGCTTCACCCTCGATCAGGCCGGCCGATGCCAGGCGTCGGATCCGCACGGCGCCCACCTCATCGGCCACGATGCTGAGGTCGCGGCCAATTTCCACCACTTGGGATGGAATGATGAAATCAAGAACGCCGTCCCCATCGAGGTCGTCTTCCCCGAAATCCCGGATCCCGTTGCCGTTCACATCCTCATCGTTGAAGTCGCCATCGCCGTCGCCATCCTCGGCAGCATTGACGAACGAGGTGAACTCATTCGTCCCAGGCGCCACGAATCCGGCCAGGCTAGTGCCCTCTGCCGTCGCGGGCGTGCCCAGGCCGAAGCTGAGGCCGGAAGCTGGCGGAAGGGGAGGGCCAGGATCGACGGCCGCGACGGGCTGTGCCACCTGCTGCGCGCGGTCGAAGGCAAAGTCGTCCACCGGCCTCGCCCCGCCCCCCTCCGATGCCTGCACTTGGGCCGTGACGTCCAGTCGGCCGCCAGCGGTGCCGAGCGTCATGTCCCGGGGCGGACGGAAGCGCTCGGCCAGTACGGCCAAATCCGCAGGGGGCAGGCGATAGGGGCCGGTTGTCGTGCCACAGCCGGCATCCTGGCGCAGGGCGAAGCCGGGACGCCGCAGCATCACCGCGTCCCCCGCCGTGCCGACGACGAGGGGGCCACCCCAGAGCAGGGCAACGGTCGTGCCGCCGGTTCCGGTCTGTACTGCGGCCGCACCGCTTGCAAGGCGCAGCATGCTGCACCCGGCTGTGATCGCCGCATCGCTCGCGCCCACCGTGACCAACAGGCTGCCCTCGCCCAGCACGAGGTCGAGGTCATGGCCCGCCTGATAGCGGTCCAGGCGCATCGCTGTCTCCGGGGCCAGCACGGCCGAGGCGCCATCCCCGAAGACCAATTCTGTCCAGGCGCGCACCTCCGTCCGGAATGGCTGGGGGCTGGCGACGGGCTGGGTGACGGCCACTGCCAGGTTGCTGCCCATCCCGGTTTCCGGGTTCGGCGTGGCGGCGGACTCGAACGACACCAGCCCAGCAACCAGGGCGATCGCCCAGGCCGGGTTCCGAGCACTTCCCTGCATCCCCTCCCCTCCTGCCTGTCAGAAGGACCAGTTGAGCCCCACAAGTCCCGCCGTATTGTCGTAGTCGAAATTGGCCAGGTTCGAGGCGTTGTCGCGGTACTCGAAGGCCACTTGGACAGCCAAGGCGCCTGACACCGGAACGGCCAGGGTCAGCCCCGCCTCGACAATCGAGTCTTCACGGGCGCGGGCGGGATCGACCGCGGGGTCGGGCGCGTCGTAGTGCACCTCCCGCCAGGATACGCGAGCCGTCACATGGACCGGGCCCGCGACCGGCGCCCAGCCGGGCCGCCAGGAGAGGTTGAGGCCAGCGCCTGCCTCGTCCCGGCTTTCGAAGTCTGCGGCGGCATCGAGCCGGCTCCCTTGCGCGTGAACCTGGGCCGCCCAGTCGGGGCCGATCTGCCATCCCAGGCGGACGCCGCCTGTGACCTCCGTGCCGTTCTGGTTGGTGGCGGTCGCACGCCGGACGCTGTTGCTGAATTTCTGCCGGCGACCCAGGACGTCGCCCTCGACCCACAGATCCGGACTCAGCAGCCAGCGCACCTCGCCCCGCGCGCCGACGAAGGTGGTGTAGAGCTGGTCCTCCAGTCGGACATAGGTGTATGTGCCGGCCACGCGCGCCGCGACGTCGGCCAGACCGACACCGTCGAGCGAGAGCCAGGGGCCAAGGTCGAAGTCGGCCACATCCAGGTCGAAGTCGTTGCGGTCCTCGTGGCGCAGCGTGTAGAAGCGCGCCCCCAGTTCGATCCGGTCAGGCCCCTGCCGCTCCAGGTCGTGCGCCACCGTCAGCTGGGCTGCGCCGAACAGGCCGTAATCGTCCGACGCGACGCCATCGCTGCTCAACACGGCATCAAGCCCGCCGAGCAGCACATTGGGGGAACCGGGTCCGGCATTCACATTGGAATCATAGCGCCCACCGCCGGACAGGACGCCCGACACCGTGGTGCGGCGGTCGGCCCTGCGCGCCTGGGCCAGGCCGGTCTCGGCCCGCGCCCGCGCGTCCGGCGAGATGTCCGGCGCGCGCAACGCCTCCTCCAGATTGGCCTGCGCCAGGCCCGGATTGCCGAGAGCGAGATAGATGAGACCAAGCTCTAGACGCACGGCGTCGAGCGTCGGGTCCTGCCGCAGCAAGCGTTCCAGGGCGGTGATCGCGCCCGCGGCATCGCCCGTCTGCATGGCCGCCTGGGCATAGGCGGCAACAGCCGCGCCGTCCGACGGGTCGGCCAGCATCGCCCGCTGCAATTGTGGTGCGGGGTCCTGGCCCTCCTGCGCCGACGCTGTCGGCGACAGACAGGCCGCAAATGCCAGAAGGCCAAGAATGCCAGTCCGCCTCAATTTCCCACCCGCCCTGAGGACAGTTTCGGATCACGGACAGCCGGGCTCCCCTAAGCTCTTTGGCTTGTCTGGGCTGCATCGGGCATGTCCCGTTCGAACGATCATTGCGCAGGGACTGCCTAGGCTTCAAGGGCGAGACGCACAGTCGCCCGGTGCCGCCCGTGCGCTTGATTCAACCTGGGACAGTGTCCTTCAGTGAACCGCCCCAGGTTTTGGTCAGTCTTCGAGGTTCTGCTCGATGCTGGCGCGCCAGACCCCGCGGCCCTCACCGGATGGGTACGCCGCACCGTCACGATCTGGCGCGTCGTCGACCAGACCGAGATGATCCGCCACTACCACTTCGAGACCAAGGGTCAGGCTCTCCGCGTCATCAAGGAGATGATGAAGGACCGAGACCCCGCGTTCGGTCCGCCCGAGCTCGAGGCCATCACCGTGGAGCTCAACCGGACGGGCATCGTGGACGCCCTCAACGGCTTCATCGACATGACCTGCGTCAACGATGGCTAATAATCCAATGATATCAATGACTTAGCGGAAATTCACCTCCCCTAGGTCCGCACCAAAACGCAACAAAACGCAACAAAACGCAACAAAACGCAACAAATCACCCCAGAAGAAAATCCACGCCGGGAGGACTAACCCACATAACCGAACCAATAAATGTGTCCCAACCGCCACAGACACAACCACGGAAAAATATTCACACCCGGGGCCAGAAAGCTCAGACACCCGGATGTCCCGGACGATATAGTTAGACTCGTAGTCGCCGAGGACTCAAAAATTAATAAAACATATGTCGTTTTTCCCGCCCCCCGCGGTCAGACCCTAAACGCATAGACACAACGCCCCTCGGACCTCCAAACACACCTCGATCGACCTCTCCTCGGCTCACGTCATCTCCTCAAGCTACTGCTCCTCGAGCGTCGCCTAGCGCTGAACCCTAGAGACACACACGAGAGAGCACCCCTCGGATAGAGACACGTCCACACACCTATGCGAGACCAAGTCTAGAGAAACACCTAGGACCTGAAGATCACCGCATATGTTTGCTCCCTTCAAGGCGTCAGCCGTATGAGAGAACACCTATAGAGGGGATCGCGAGCACGAGATACAAGGCGCCAGCCGTAGGCGGAGAAAGGCAGCCGCACTGATAGTCTCATCTCGGTACAAATCCGGAAATTGCGCTTGGCGTATTTTCCCAGGCACCACCCACGGTCCAGTCCGGTCCGGCCAGGCCAGGCCACGGCGTTTCCCTAGGCCAGGCCAGGTTCTCCCGCCTCCCTAGACGATCCCCGGGCGCGAAGATCCCACAGCCCCACAGAGCGTTCCCGACCGCGTCCCCAACGCTCGAGCGCTACTCTGTGTCTTGTCAGCGAGAGCGAACGACGCGAGACAACAGCACAGGAGGGGCATCGGATGAAGCTGTAGCGCACAGCCAGACGCACAACGACCTGTTCATAGGCCGGGCGGACCTTGCCGGCAGAGTACCCGATAGGCGTGTCCCGTCAGCGGCAGGCGTGGAGCCGCAGAAAACAAGGGTTTCCCATGAAGACGATCGGTTAGAGCACCCGGGTGGCGCCCGGCTCTCACACACCACGCCCACCCCGCTCGGGTTTGCCTAGAGGCGGGTCTTGCCTCAGCCGCAGGAAATCAGGCTTTCCAGTTGAGTGAAAATGGGGGATACGCCGGCCAGACCTGATCCCGGGATAGATTTCCACGGGACAACCTCTGAGCCGGCCCCCAACCTAGCCCGGGAGATATACACTCCCGGCACTGAGATTATCCCGGGTCTGGCCCCACCAGCAGTCCCGGGATGGCCTGAGGGCCGTTCATGGATCATGTCCGGTCATGTGGTGTAGGTGGCGCTCGTTCTGGGGCTTGAGGTGAGGGGCGCGGAGCGCCCTGAGCCGAGGGAGAACGTGCGGCGTGTGCGCCTTGGTGGTCATCGACGGATCTCCGATTGGGTTGGGTTTGAAGACACAACCTTCGGCTGAGGACCCGACGATGACCGGAGACACGATGGCCCTGCGCGTGCTGATGGAGAAGAGTGCCGACACCGATCTCTTGCGGAGATGATCGGCTGTGCCGCCCAGCGGCTGATGGAGCTGGACTTGACGGCGACGACGGGCGCTGGCCTGGGCGAGAAGGGCCCGGACCGGCTGGCGCAGCGCAATGACTATTGCGAGCCCGATTGGGAGACCCGGCCGGGGACGGTCGAACTGCGCACCCCCAAGCTGCGCAAAGCAGCTACCTCCCAGGTTCCTGGAGCCGCGCCGCTTGGCGGAGAAGGCCCTGACGGCGGTCATACAGGAGGCCTTTGTCCCGGGCATCACAACCCGCTCGGTCGACGACCTAGTCTGCCGCTACATGACCCTGGAAAGTGTCGCCGCCATCGCCGATGATTCCCTCGTCAGCCTGCCAACCCTGGCCGACTGACCAGGCCGGTCCTGCTGGAGAGCGGTGACAATCGCCCCGCTCCTACACCACGCGCAGGAACATGATCATGTTGGACGGCTCAATAATTGCATTCATCGACTAAAGAGTTCTGGGTAACTCAGGCAGTTTATCGCTGATGCCAACTGTGTGATCGACCCAGCGTGCTCATAGCGCGCTGCAACTGACCCATCGATATGGCCTGTGATTTGGTCGGATAGCTGGCGCGGCACACCCGCCATTGCCAGTCTAGTTTTGCAGGTGTGGCGGAAAGCGTGAAAGGGCGTCCGCTTGGGATCGATATTCAATTGGGCGCAGACCGTGCGATTGAACCACCGGGGCAAACTGTTGGCATAGGAATGCGCGGTGCCGACAGGCAACCAGTCGGGAAAGACACGCTTCTGCTTGGCCACTTTCAAGGCCGTGACGTAGTTCAGGAAGCCCAGGCGGATCAAATCAGAGTGCAGGGGGATTAGGCGGCGGCTCGCGTTGGTCTTAACGCTTCGCCCTTCGCCTTCGTCATGGACGCGGATGCAGGCCACCCCCTCAACCTCGATCACATCGGCAACTTCGAGCTGCCCGAGTTCACCCGCCCTGGCGCCCGTGTACAACGCCAGAAGCAGCGCCCAAGCGTGCGTGCCCTTAACCGGTTGAGTGAACAGGTCCATACTGAAAATTGCCTTGAGCTGGTCCGGGCTGAAGGCGGTTCGAGCTTGCTTCTGCTGACCGCGCCCACGGTCAACCGTGACACCTGCGCCAGGGTTGTCCGCGATGATCCCATTTGACACGCACCACGCCAAGAGCGCCTTCAGATGGGCCAACCACTTGTCGTTGATCGTACCCGGAGATAACCGTTCAAACGGCGCGGCCCGTCTGTCATTCGCTTCGACAGCCTCACGCAGCGACTTACCGGGGAAACGCTTGGCCGCGTTTGTAGGGACCTGTAGCAGGAATCGCTTGTAAGAGATCAGATCATTCTTAGTGATCTCCGCAACCGACTTCGGCCCGGCCAAGAAATCCTCGAACATACGCACGGCCACCACCTGTTCCCGCTTTGTAGCAACAGTAGCAACGCGTTCAGACTGGAAGAGGCTTAGCAGCGCGCTCAAGGGCCTATGTGCATCAGGGCTGCCCGTCGACCGGAAGCTTTCGCCTGTGACAGCCTGACCGCTCTCGGCGGGCCGCACGATCGGATCGTTAGGCTGGCCTCCGTAGTCACCCTCGTCACGCTCCTGGAATCGCATCACCGCTTCGAGCTGAGCGCGCTGGAGTGCCATACACAGATTCTGGTACTCAAGGGTGCCGCGCTGGATCGGCAGCTTGTATCGCTCGATCATGTCGTCTGCGGCGTGCTGGATCAGGACCGTCTCCCCTACCGCAAGGTGATCTCTCAGCGCCCGCTCATAAGCAGGGCGCGAATCAACGATCCACCCAAGCGACCCGTCTCGGCTAACCGCGCGTTCGTGCGCATCCACCTTCAACTCACGCTCATAGTGCTCTCGAGCCAGAGCCTCTACGGACCGGGCAACCTTGGCACCCGCCCACCTGCGCGCCTTAAATTCCGCTGCCGCGGCCTTCAGACGTTCGTTGAAGGCAGCGATGACCGCGGGATGGCGCATTCGAGCCGACCGCTCGTCGTGCCCGATGATCTCAGTGAGCTCAACCGCGCCGATGATGCTCTGAAGCGACTTTGGAACGGCCTTCCGAGCGTAGTATGTGCCTTTGCGCAGGCGAACGTTCGGAGCAAAAGGCATTTGACTTATCCACAGATCGTTGGTACACAATTTGGTACATTCAATGGCACATTTTCTCAATAAATTCAAATGTGTAAGTATCTCCAACACCCTACCTGATGGCCCCCAAGAGTCCCACCCTCTCCGCCACCGACCCCTCACCTGGATTTCCGAGCGCCGCGGGGATCGGGGCTTTATCCCGCAATGTCGGAACGACTGCGATCGCAGTACCGTCGGCCCGTTTGTGCAGAAGCCCCGGCCAGGACTCGAACACCCGATGCCGCCACCAGGCTGAGCTGAATCGGCGTACTGCAGCACTGCCCGAGCGGCGAGAGCCACCCCCGGGAAGGCGACCTCCACGGCGTTCAGGTGGCTTTGGCTGCCTCCTCCCGCAGCCAGGTCGCGAAGGCCCGGACGCGTGCCAGATCGAGGTTCGCCGCCGGCACCACCAGGTAGTAGGCAAATGCCAGGTCGACATGGGAGTCGAACAGCGCCGCCAGGCGGCCAGAGGCGATGTCGCCCGCCGCCAGCCGCTTCTTGGCCAGGGCGACGCCCAGGCCCTGCGCCGCGGCGTCGATCGCCAGCGCCGACTGGGTGAAGCGCGGGCCGCGCGTCCCATCCACGTCGGCCACATGGGCCGCCTTCAGCCACATCGACCAGTCGGGGCAGGTGGGATCGTCGGCCACGCTGTCATCATGCAGCAGCGACACGCCCGCCAGGTCGGCAGGCGACGCCAGGGCGCGGCGCTGCACCAGTTCGGGCGCCGCGACCGGCACCACGCTTTCGTCCAGCAGGCGCTCGACATGAAGGCCCGGCGCGCGGCCCGCGCCATAGCGGATCGCCAGGTCGATCGTGGGGCTGGGGAAGGCGACCAGACGCTCGCTCGCCTCGACCCGGACGTCGATCAGGGGCCAGCGCTCGGCAAAGCGGGCCAGGCGCGGCAGCAGCCATTTCGCGGCGAAGGAGGGCGCCACGCTGACCCGCACCTCACCCGCCGGAACGTTCTCCGGCCGGCCATAGACCGCCTCGATCAAACGGTCGAAACCCTCCCTTATGCCGGGCAGCAGCGCCAGCCCGGCATCGGTCAGGATCAGGCCGCGCCCGGCGCGGTTGAACAGGCGAATGCCCATCACCCCTTCGAGCTGGCGCACCTGGTGCTTGACGGCGGCCGGGGTCACCAGGAGTTCGTCCGCCGCGGCCGCGATCGAGCCGCAGCGCGCCACGACCTCGAATGCGCGCAGCGCCGCCAGCGGCGGCAGGCGGCGCAGCGCGCGGGCGCGATCAGGCTCCATGCGATGTCTCCTCGGCAGGATGGGCCGCGGCCCAGTGCGCGGCGAAGTCGGCGACCTGACGGCGGATGTCGGGCACCGCCGTGATCTCCCAGTAGCGTCCGCGCGTCGGCGGCCCCAGGGCATAGAGCGGCAGGCCTGCCTGACCGTCGGCCGCAATGACGCGATTGCTGTGATCGACCTCCAGCCCCAGGCGGCATGGGTCGGGCCGCGCCAACCCGCGGGCGAGCAGGTCGACGATCAGGGGATCCGCGATCGCCGCGTAATCGCTGCGCGGGCCGGCACAGTTGATGACGTGCTGGGCCTCCACCACCTGGAGCTCGGCCGCGCGCGGCTGGACACGGACCTGCACGCCACGGGGATCGAGGGTGATGCCCCGCAGGCGGCCAGCGATGACACGCAGGGTGCCCGCGCGCAGCAGGCGATCGATCGTCGCGGCGCTGGCCGGCGCCATGCGATGGCGATGGATGTCCCAGAAGGGCCGCAGGTGCCGCAGGAAGCGCTGGCGCTCGCCATCGTGCAGCGCCTGCCAGATGGCCTGGATGTCGGGGCGGATGGCATCGACCACGCTGCGCCAGTCATAGCCGCCGGGTGCCGCCTCCGCCCGCGCGACCTCGCCGCGAACGCGCCGCAGCAGGCCCAGCACGGTGGGCCGGGCCGGCCGCTCGCCCAGGAAGCGGGGCCAGGGGCGCGTCTGGGCATGGACATGGGGCAGCAGGCCGCGCCGGGAGACTGCCGTGATCGGTCCGCGATGCCCGCGCTCGCGCAGGGTCAGGACCACGTCGACCATGGTCAGGCCAGAGCCGAGGATCGCCACGGCGGCATCACTTGCGATCGCATCCAGCCGGCCGACGTCCCAGGGATCCGCGATCAGCCGGTCGCCGCCACCGGCCGCGACCGCCACCGTCGTGGGGACAGCCGGGGGGAAGTTGCCGACGCACAGCACCGCAGCATCGACCGTCAGGCGCGTGCCCCCCGCCAGGTCCAGGTCCAGACCGCCCCCCTCGTGCGCGGCCAGGCCGGTCACCGTGTCCTGCAGTGCTGCAAAGCGCGCCAGGGGTGCCGCCGCGACCGCCTCCGCCAGCATCGCCTCGACATAGGCACCGAAGGTTCCGCGCGAGACGAAGGCATGGCCAGAGGGCGGGATCGCTGCGCGCGCCTCGGCCGGATTGCCCTGGGCCCAGAGCCAGCGCAGGAAATGAGAGGGGTCATCCTCGAACGCGCTCATGTTGGCGACGCGGACGTTGAGCAGGTGGCTGCGATGCTCGGTGCCATAGGCCAGGCCACGGCCGAACGCGCCCGCCCGCTCCAGCAGGTAGACCGCACTGACACTGGGCGCCCGCCGCAGCAACTGCACCGCCAGGAGCGCGCCTGTGAAGCCGGCGCCCACGATCCCGACCCGCATCCATCCCTTTCCGCCCGCGTCCGGTCAGCGGACCACTTAAAGACTATTAATTCGATAGAGATTATAGAGTTATTGTGCGCCGGTGCACAAGCCGCCTCCCGGCGGCGCGCCCCTGCGAATCACCGGCCATTGCCGCTAAGGTCCAGGACGGCCCCGCCGTGGCGGCGGCCCCCCTTCCCTGATGCCTGACGTGACGATGCTGCGACTGATCCACACCAGCGACTGGCACATCGGGCAAAGCCTGCGCGGCCACGGGCGCGAGCGGGAACACCGGGCCGTGTTCGCGGACCTGTGCCGCCTAGTCGTGGAGCAGGCGGCCGACGCCCTGATCATCGCCGGCGACGTGTTCGACAGCCAGAATCCGTCGGGCGAGGCGCTGCGCCTGCTGTACGAGACGCTGCGCGACCTGCACGCCGCGCGTCCCGCCATGACCATGGTCGTGGTCGCCGGCAACCACGACGCCGCCGGCCGGCTGGAGGCCCCGCGCGACCTGCTGCGGGCATTCAATGTCCATGTCGTGGGCAATGTGCGGCGACAGGAGGGCCTGGTGGACAGCCGGCGCCATCTGGTGCCGCTGCGCGACGCCGGGGGCAGCGTGGCCGCCCATGTCCTGGCCCTGTCCTACCCCACCGCCGCCTGCCTGCCCGGGCTGACCCGGCTGGAGGAGACGGGGGGTGGCGAGAGCCAGATCGTGCGGGCCGTGCGCCAGCTCTATGCCGAGATGCTGGACGCCGTGCGCGACCAGGTGGCGGGCTGTCCGCTGATCGCGACCGGTCACCTGCATGTGGCGGGCGGCCTGGAGTCCGAAGGGGCGGAACGGCGCATCCTGGTGGGCGGGCAGCACGCCGTGCCGCCCGATGTCTTTCCCGCCGAGATCGCCTATGTCGCGCTGGGCCATCTGCACCGGGCGCAGGACCTGGGCGGGGGGCGGGTGCGCTATTCGGGCTCGCTCTTCCCGCTGTCCGCGACCGAACTGGGCTATGCCCATGGCGTGACGCTGGTGACGCTTGACGGGACCCGGGTCGCGACCGAACACCTTCCCCTGGCGCGGCCCGTACCGTTCCTGCGCCTGCCCGAGCAGGGCGAGCTGCGCCTGTCCGAGCTGGGCGCCGCCCTGCAGGCGCTGGTCACGCGCCTGGCTTTGCCGCCCGACCTGGCGGTGGAGCAGCAGCCCTTCGTCCAGGTGCGCCTGGCGCGCGAGGGCCTGGGGTCCGGCTTCCGCGAGGAAGCCGACCGCCTGGCGGAGGCCCTGCCCCTGCGCCTGGTCGAGGCACGGGCGGCCCCACTGGCGCAGCCCGCACCGCTGGTCGTGGCGGACCCGCTGAAGCCGTTGTCCGACCACGCGGCGGAAGACCTGTTCCGACTGGCCTTTGCCGCGCGGCAGCAGCGCGACCCGGACGAGGCGGAGATGGCGGTGTTCCACCAGGTCCAGGCCCTGGCGGCGGCGGAGGGTTGAGCCATGCGCATCCTGCGGATCGGCGGCGAGAACCTGGCCAGCCTGGCGGCCCCCTTCACCATCGACCTGGAGGCCGAGCCCCTGGCGGGCACCGGCCTGTTCGCCATCACGGGCGAGACCGGGGCCGGCAAGTCGACCATTCTGGATGCGTTGTGCCTGGCCCTGTTTGGCCAGTATCCGCGCGTCGACGTCGGCCGGCAGGAGGACGTTCCCGACCCCAGCGGCACCGTCATCTCGGCCAAGGACCCGCGCGCCATCCTGCGCCGCGGGGCCGGCGCCGGCCGCGCGGAGGTGGACTTCGTTGCCCAGGACGGACGCACCTATCGCGCCATCTGGCGCGTCCGCCGCGCCCGCGACCGGGCCGATGGCCGGCTTCAGTTCGACGAGCGCGAGCTGCGCTGCCTGTCCACGGGCAGCGCCATCGGCGGTACCCGGACCCAGATCGGCGAGGAGGTGGAGCGTCTGACCGGCCTGACCTTCGATCAGTTCCGCCGCACCGTGCTGCTGGCCCAGGGCGAGTTCGACACGTTCCTGATGGCGCGCGAGAACGAGCGCGCGGAACTGCTGGAGAAGATCACGGGCACCGGCGTCTATGCCCGCATCTCGACCCTGGTCCATGGCCAGGCCGAGCAGCGGCGGCGGGCCCTGGACGACCTGGTCCGCCAGCGCGAGGCGATCGGCGTGCTGGAGTACGAGGCGCGCGCCGTCCTGGAGGCCGAGCTGGCCGCCGCCGCGCAGGCCGTCGCCAACCAGGATGCGGAGCGCGCCGCGCTGGCCGCACGGCGGGCCCAGCTGGCGCGCCTGGCCGAGGCGGAGCACCTGCAGACAGCGGCCGGCGAAGCGGTCGCCGCCGCCCAAGTCGCCTTTGACGCAGGCGCCGCGACGCGCGATCGCCTGGCCACCCTGACGGCGGTCGAGGCACTGCGCGGCCCGGCCCAGGCAGCCCAGGACGCGCGACGCACCGCGCAGAACCTGGCCGCCGCCGCAGGGGAGGCCCTGGCGAGGCTGGCGCAGGCAACCGCCGACAACGCCGCGGCCGGCGCCGCCCTGACCGAGCGGCAGACGGCGCGCGCCGCCGCCACCGCCGCGGTGGCCGAAGCCCAGCCCCTGTGGGCCGAGGCGGACCGCCTGGACGTCGAGCTGCGCGCGGCCGAACACGAACTGGCCCAGGCGGCGCAGCAGGCAGTCGCGGCCGCCGATCTCGCCGCGCAGCACACGCGGGCCGACGCGACGGCGGCGCGGGAACTGGCCGAGGCCCTTGCCGCGCATGAGGCGGCATGCGCCCGGCTTGACGCCCGCGCGGGGCACGAAACCCTGGCCGCGCGGGAGGATGACCTGGCCACCCGCATCGCCAAGCACCAGGATCTGTCCGCAGCACTTGCCCGGGGTCGAGACCAGGCCAGGGCCAAGGCAAACGCCCTGGCGCTGGCCACGGCACAGGCGGGCGAGGACGCGACCCGCCGCGCCACCCATGTCGCCGAGCACGACCGCCTGACCCAGGCGATCACCGAGGTGCAGGCCAGCCTGGATGGCCTGGACGCGCCCGCCCTTGCCCGGCGCGAGGCCGGATTGCGCGACGTCCTGGGCCCCCTGGACCAGGCGTGCCGCCTCGCCGCCGATCGGCGCCAGGCAATGGCGGACGAACGCAGGGCGGAGGGCGACGCACAGGCCGCCGCCAGCGCCCGCGCCGACGCGGCGGGCCACCTGTCCCGGCTGACGGACCAGGCCCAGGCCCTGCGCACCGCGCGGGGCGCACTGCTTCCCATGGTGGACCTGGCGGAACAGGCGGTGTCGGAGCAGGCGCTGCACCTGCGTGCCGTCCTGGTGCACGGCCAGCCTTGTCCCGTCTGCGGCGCCGCCGAGCACCCGGTCGCGACCCAGCCGGACAGCCTGGGACGGCTGGCGGAAACGATCCGCCAGCAGCGCCAGGCGCTCGATTGCGACCTTGCCCGCCTGGAGGCCGAGTTGCTGGAGGCTGCGCAGGGCGAGGCCGCGGCCGCTGGACGGCACGCCAATGCAACGGCGGCCGGCGCCCAGGCGGCAGCCCGGCGCCAGGCGGCGGCGGCCAGCTATGGGACGCTGCATCCGGCGCTGTGCACAGCCCTTGCGGTGGCCGGCCTGGCGCCGTCGCCCTCGGCCGGGCTGGCGGACGCCGCAGACCTGCTGGAGCATCATGCCGCCGCCGCGCACAGCGCGCGCCAGGCGCTGAAGCCGCTGCTGGACCAGGCGGCGGACCTGGAGCGCGCGGACCGCGATTTGCGCCGCCAGCTGGATCTGGTGCGCGTCACGCTGGACGGGCTGGACAGCGCCGCCCAGACGCGCGCCGGTCAGATCCAGGCCTTGCAGCTGGAGGCCACGCGGCTCGCCACCCAGGAGGATGACCTGGCCGAGCGCTTGACCTCGCTGGCGCGCGAGCTGGAACCCAGCCTGCGCCAGGCCGGACTCGATCCGGCCGACCTGGAGGCGCGCCCAGCGCTGGCGATCCGCACTGTGCGCGACCTCGCCCAGGCCTGGCGCACCGCCAGGGCCGAGGTGGTGCGCCTTGACCAGGCGCTGGCCACGCTGCGGCCGCGTGCTGCCGCCGCAGCGCAGGCCCTGGTCGCGGCCCAGGCCCAGGCCACCGCGACCGCGGCACGCGCGGCGGAGCGCCAGGCGGCACGCGACGGTCTGCGCGATGCCCGCGCCGGGCTGTTGGCGGGCGAGGCGACGGCGCCGCACCGATCCCGGCTGACCCAGGCGGTGCAGACGGCGGAGCAGGCGCTCGACGCGGCACGCGCCACCGCGCAAGACGCAGCGACGGCTCTGTCCGCGGCGGCCGGGCGGGCGGGGGACACGACCCACGCGGCGTCCCATGCGGCCGCCCTGGCGGATACCGCGGACGCCGCCCTTGACCAGGCCTGCCGCGCCCAGGGCTGGGACGCAGCCCAGGCCCGCGCCCTGCTGGCCGTCCCGGTGGCGGAGCGCGACAGGCTCCGCGCCCAGGCCGATGCCCTGGACAGGGCGCTGGCCCAGGCGCGCGTGCTGCATGGCCAACGCCAGGACGACGTGGCGCAGCTGCGCCGGGACCTGGCGCCAGGCCTGGACGACGCGGCACTCACGACGGCCCTGGCCGCGATTGAACAGGCCGTGACCGGGCTCAGGGAGACGGTTGGGCGGATCAAGGCGCAGCTGGAGGCGGACGACGCCCTGCGCGACAGGGTCCGCGACCTGGACCAGCAGCTGGCGACGGAGCGCGCGGCCTATGCCCCCTGGGGCACCGTGAACGAGGCGATCGGCGCGCCCACGGGCGACCGCTTCCGCCGCTTCGTCCAGGGCATCACGCTGGAGCACCTTGTCCAGCTGGCCAATATCCAGCTCGACGCCCTCAATCCGCGCTATCGCCTGCTGCGCGCGGCAGGAGCAGAGCTTGGCCTGCATGTCGTCGATCGCGACATGGGCGACCAGGTGCGCGCGACGCGCAGCCTGTCGGGCGGCGAGCGCTTTCTCGTCTCGCTGGCCCTGGCGCTGGCGCTGTCGGGACTGGAGGGGCGCAGCGCCTTCGTCGACACGCTGTTCATCGACGAGGGCTTCGGCGCCCTGGACGCGGAGACGCTGGAAGTCGCCATCACGGCGCTGGAGGCGCTGCAGGGTGGCGGGCGGCGGGTCGGCGTCATCACCCATGTCGCCGCGATGATCGAGCGAATCGCGGTCCAGATCCGGGTCGAGCGCCGTGGCGGCGGCCGCTCCGTCATCCGGACCGACGCGCCGCCTCCTGGCTAAACGGTCACGCCGTACCCTGCGCTGCGCGACCGGTCGCACAGCGCGGGGTACGGCATCAGACCGGCCCGCTGGTGCGGATCAGCGGCCCTTCCAGACCGGCGGACGCTTCTCGATGAACGCCTTCGGCCCTTCGTGATAGTCCTCGGTCTTCGCGGCCTCCTGGAAGGCAGCGCCGCTGGCTGCCCACAACGTCTCGTCCGGCTCGCTGAAGGCGCGGATGGCGACGCTGCGGCTCAGCTGCGCTGCGATCGGGGCGGCGGCGGTGCAGCGCGTCGCCAGGGCGATGGCCGCCTCCATCACCTTCCCCGGTGCCACGACCTGGTTGACCATGCCCAGCTCGTAGGCGCGCTTCGCGGGGATCGGGTCGCCCGTGATGATCGCCTCCAGCGCCGGCGCCATGCCGATGGCGCGGGGCAGCCGGAACAGCCCGCCCGCACCCGCGACCAGCGACCGCTTCGTCTCCGGCAGGCCGAAATTGGTCGTCTCGGCGCAGACGATCATGTCGCAGCTCAGCGCGATCTCGGTGCCGCCGGCCAGCGCGCTGCCCTCGATCGCCGCGATCAGCGGCTTGGTCCGGGCGCGCCGCACGATGCCGGCAAAGCCGCCCTTGGCGGTGCCCAGCTTGGCGCCGTTTCCGGCCGCGATCTCCTTCAGGTCGGCACCGGCGCAGAACGCGGCGCCGTTGCCCGACAGGATCGCGACCCAGATGTCGGGATCGCTCTCGACCGCGTCCAGGGCCGCTTCCATGCCGCTGGCGACGTCGCCGTTGACGGCGTTGCGGGCCTCTGGCCGGTTCAGGGTGATGAACGCGATCCGGTCGCGCTTCTCGAATTCGACAGCTGCCATTGCCGCTCCTCCTCTTGTTCTGCCCGGCTGTGGTGCCAGTGGCCGGTCCGGGGGGTCAATAGCCGACCTGCGGCGCGATGTCCCGCCCGCATCCTGCGACGAGACGGCCCAGCACCAAACCGACGGAGCGGCGCCCGTCACCAGGAGGCGGTGGCGACCTGGGTCGGGTCCGGGGTCCAGCCGGCGCCCAGCGCCCGGAAGCTGCGCACCGCCGCGCGCACGGCCTGGCCGCGGGCCTGAACCAGGCCGTCTTCCGCCGCCAGTTCCTGCCGTTCCGCGTCCAGCACCTCGATCACGCTAACCGCGCCGCCGGCATAGGCGTCATGGACGGCCAGGCGCGCCCGCTCGGCCGAGGCGACGGAATTCTCCAGCTCGCGGGCCTGGGCCTCGCTCTCGACCAGGGCGACGATGGCCGTCTCCACATCCTCGGCCGCGCGCAGGACGGATTGGCGATAGGCGGCCAGCGCCTCCCGCGTGCCGGCCTCCGCCCCGGCCACCTGGGCGTCGACCCGGGCGAAATCGAACAGGCGCCAACGCAGGCCCAGCAGCCCCTGCGCCTGAAGGCCGCCCGCCGTCAGCAGGTTGCCCGCACTCAGCGAGTCGAAGCCCAGCAGGGCGGAGAGCGAGAACTTCGGATAATACTCGGCCGTCGCCTCGCCGATCCGGGCATTGGCGGCGGCCAGCTGCCGCTCGGCCGCGACCACGTCCGGGCGCTGGCGCAGCAGGGCGGTCGCATCGTCCAGCCCCGCGATGCGCGGCGCCCGAGGCAGCGGCTGCGAGGCGGCGAGTTCCGCGCGCCATGTTCCGGGTACAGCGCCCATCAGGACGTCCAGGCGGTTCAGCTGCGCCTCCAGCCCCGCGCGCACCGCGGGCAGGCCGGCGCGGCTTTGCGACAGCAGCGTCTCCACCTGGTCCAGTTCGCGACGGGCGGCGATGCCCCGCTCCAGCCGCAAGCGCACCAGCTCGCGCAGGCGCTCCTGGTTGGCGACCTGTTGCGTCAGGATGTCCAGCCGGTTCTGCAGCGTCCGGGCCTGCAGGTACGCATCCGCCGCCTCGGCCGCCACGGTCACGCGCGCCGCGCCAACACCGGCGGCGGCCGCCTCGGCCTGGGCCTGGGCGGCCTCCAGCCCCCGGCGCTCGCCCCCGAACAGGTCCAGCTCCCAGCTGGCGGCGGCGCCAAGGCTGTAGAAGTCCTGCACCCGGTCGACGCCCGGCTGGCGCAGGCTGGCACCATCCGCTCCCTCCAGCGACCCGCGCGAGACGCCGGCCCCGCCGTCGACCGCTCCCGCGGGCAGCAGGTCGGCCCGCGCCAGGCGCGCCGCGACGGCCGCCTGGTCCAGGCGGGCCAGGGCCTGCGCAATGTCCAGGTTGGCGGCCAGGGCGCGTTCCACCACCCGGGTGAGGAGGGGATCATCAAAGCCGCGCCACCACGTCTCCGCCGCCGGGGCGGGGGCTGCGCCGCGCCCCTGCTCCGCGGCGGCGGCACGGAATGTCGTGGCGGAGGCAACCTCGGGCCGGTGATAGTCGGGTCCGACCGTGCACCCAGCCGCCAGCAGCAGCGTGCCGCCGGCAAGCAGTGTCGGGAAAAGTCGTGCCATGGCCCAGCTCCGAGGTGACGAATGACGATTATCGTGATAGTTCATTCTTCGTCAATGCCAGGATCCGCCCATGGCCCTTGAGCCCAAGCCGCTGCACGCCCGCCCCCGCGCGGCCAAGGATGACGGCCGGCGCGGCGACACCCCGCACGAGATGCACGCCCTGATCGTCCAGGCGGCGGAGGAGCGTTTCCGTCGCCACGGCTATGCCAAGACGACGGTCGCCGACATTGCCGGCGAACTCGATGTCTCCACGGCCTATATCTACAAGTTCTACGATTCCAAGATGGCAATCCTGGAGGCCGTGTGCAGCACCACACTTGCCAAGATCGGCAAGGCCTTGTGGTCCGTTGCCGAATCCGACGATCCAGCGCCAACGCGTTTCGCTCGCGTCTACCAGACGCTTCTGAGCGAGAGCGTCAACCTGTTCTTCAACGACCGCCAGCTTTACGACCTGGTCCGGGTCGGCTGCTCAAGTCGTTTTCCCGCGGTCGACACGCACAAGCAGACAATGCGCGGCGTCATGCGCCGGATCATTGGCGACGGCCGTGCGGACGGCACGTTCGAAACGGAAACACCCCTGGACGAGACGGTGGACGCCGTCGCCTACACCCTGATCCAGTTCGCGCATCCCCTGGTCCTGGAAACGGAAATCGGCCGCGTCGACCTGGTCAGGATGGCTGCCGTGACCGCGCGCCTGGTCCTGGCCGGACTTCGCAAATAGTCCATGATCTTCTGCTGAGGGAGGGCAGCAATGACAAGAACACTCGAAGACGCCATTGCCCAGAATCGCGCCGCACTTGATTCAATGGTCAAGGGCGACAGTGGCGGTTACTTGGCCCTGTTGTCCCGTGCCGACGACGTGACCTGGGGAAACCCGTTCGGTCCATTCGCCAAGGGGCAGGACAAGGTGCGGGCCGCCCTGGCCGGTGCCGCCGGGCGGATGCGCGACGGCACGGCGTCGCCCCCCGATCCCATCGCAACCTACCTGTCCGACACCCTTGCCGTGGTGGTCGACGTCGAGCACGCGCAGACCGTGAGGGACGGCGAAGCCAGCTCGAACGCGCTCCGCGTCACAAGCGTCTTCCGGCTGGAAGATGACGCCTGGATGCTGGTGCACCGCCACGCCGATCCGATCACGACGCCTCGCTAGGTTTCCGCGGCGGGTTCGGAGGGCAGCCCCAGGTCAGATATGATGACGGATGAAATGTGACGACTTGACGGTTTCATCACTGTTCAGCATTATCGTGGCCTGTCGATTGGAGTTGCCCCATGACCGGCTGGCCCGTCCGTCTGCTGATTGCCGTCTCGACCCTGGGCCTGCTGGCCGCGTGCGATCAGTCCCAGGCCGACATCCCGCAACTTCCCCCCCTGGTCCGCACCGCCATGGTCGAGGCCGGACCCGGCCTAGTCAGGGCGTATACGGGGACCGTGCGGGCGCGGACCGAAAGCGACCTGGGCTTCCGCGTCGGCGGCAAGATCACGGAGCGCCTGGTCGACCTGGGCCAGACGGTCCGCCGTGGCCAGGTGCTGGCCCGGCTTGACGCCACCGACCTGCGCCTGCAGGCCGCCGCCGCGGACGCGGCGATCGCCTCCGCCCGGGCCCAGGCGGCCCGCGCCCGGGCGGACGAGACACGCCTGAGCGGCCTGGTCGAGCGCGGTGCCGTGTCGGCCCAGGCCTTTGACCAGGTCAGGGCGGCGCGCCTGGCCGCGGATGCCGCGCTGACCGCCGCCCAGTCGCAGGCGGAGACCAGCCGCAACCAGGCCCGCTATGCCGCCCTGGTTGCGGATGCCGACGGCGTCGTGATGCAGGTCATGGCCGAGCCGGGCCAAGTCGTGACCGCGGGCCAGCCGGTGGTACGGCTGGCCCGCGCCGGCGCGCGCGAAGCGGTCGTCGCGGTGCCCGAAACCCAGCGCGGCAGCGTGCCGGCGCAGGCGACCGCCCGCCTCTATGGCGCGGAGGACCGGCCCATCGCCGCCACCTTGCGCGAACTTTCCGCAGCAGCCGACCCGGGCATGCGCACGTACGAGGCGCGCTACACCCTGGCCGACCAGGGTGAGGCCGCTGCACTGGGCGCCACCATCACGATCGAGGTGCCGGGCGATCCCCATGCGGGTGAGACACAGGTGCCGATCGGGGCCCTCTACGATCCTGGCACCGGGCCGGGCGTCTGGATCGTCGACGCCGCGGCGGCCAAGGTGTCGTTCCGCCCGGTGACCGTCGCCCGCCTGGGCGAGGAGACGGCCCAGGTCGCCGGCGGCCTGGCGCCCGGCGAAATGGTGGTGGCGCTTGGCAGCCACCTGCTGCGCGAGGGCGAGGAGGTGCGACTGCCCGCGGGCGCCGCCGCCCAGGCGGCCCCGGCGGTCCCGGCCGCCGCCCCCCAGGTCGCCGAACGCTGAGGCCGGGGCGATGCCCAACCTGTCGGAACTGGCGGTTCGCCACCGCGCCGTCACCCTCTTCCTGATCCTGGCCGTGGCGGCGTCCGGCCTGTTCGCCTTCCTGCAGTTGGGCCGGGCCGAGGATCCCCGCTTCACGCTGAAGGTGATGACCGTGGCCGCGGCCTGGCCCGGCGCCACCGCCGCGGAAATGCAGGAGCAGGTGGCCGACCGACTGGAGAAGCGGCTTCAGGAACTGGCCTATTTCGATCGGGTCGAGACCGATTCCAGACCGGGCCAGGTCCTGATGACGGTGCTGCTGCGCGACTTCACCCCGCCGACCGAAGTGGCGGGCCAGTTCTACCAGGTGCGGAAGATGCTGGGGGACGAGGCGCCAAACCTGCCGCGCGGCGTGCTGGGCCCGTTCTTCAACGACGAATATTCGGACGCCTATTTCGCGCTCTATGCCCTGACGGCGCGCGGCATGCCGCCGCGCGAGCTGGCGCGCCAGGCCGAGGCGATCCGCTCGCGCCTGCTGCGGACCGAAGGCGTGCAGAAGGTGCGCATCCTGGGCGAACAGCCGGGCCGCATCTATGTCGAGTTCGACCACGAGCGGCTGGCGACGCTGGGCGTCTCGGCCCAGCAGATCGTCGACGCGCTGCAGAAGCAGAACGCCGTGACGAGTGCCGGTTCGGCCGAGACGGGCGGACCGCGCGTCTATGTCCGGGTCGACGGCGCGTTCGACGGGGTCGAGGCGATCCGCGCGACGCCGATCGCGGCGGGGGACGGGCGCTCGCTGACATTGGGCGACGTGACCGAGGTGCGCCGCGGCTACGAGGATCCGCCCAGCTTCCTGATCCGCAACCAGGGCGAGCCCACGATCATGCTGGGCGTGGTGATGCAGCCGCGCTGGAACGGCCTGACCCTGGACCAGGCCCTGAACCAGCAGGAAGCGGCGATCCATGCCGACCTGCCGCTGGGCCTTGAGTTCCACAAGGTGTCGGACCAGGCGCGCAACATCGAGAACGCCTATGGCGAGTTCATGCTGAAGTTCGTCGTGGCCCTGTCGGTCGTGATGGTCATCAGCTTCCTGGCCTTGGGCTTCCGCGTCGGCCTGGTCGTGGCCCTGGCGGTGCCGCTGACGCTGTCGGCGGTGTTCCTGGTCATGCTGATGACCGGGCGCGACTTCGACCGCATCACGCTGGGCGCGCTGATCCTGTCGCTGGGCCTGCTGGTCGACGACGCCATCATCGCGATCGAGATGATGGTGGTGAAGATGGAGGAAGGGCTGGACCGCGTGGCCGCCGCCACCTTTGCCTGGACCTCGACCGCGGCCCCCATGCTGACCGGCACGCTGGTCACCGTGATCGGCTTCCTGCCGGTCGGCTTCGCCAATTCCAGTGCCGGCGAGTATGCCGGCAACATCTTCTGGATCGTCGCCTTTGCCCTGGTCGTGTCGTGGTTCGTCGCGGTCTATTTCACGCCCTATCTGGGCGTGAAGATGCTGCCGGCGATCAAGCCCGTGGCGGGCGGGCACGATGCGATCTATGCCACCCCCGCCTATCAGCGCCTGCGCCGCTTGGTGCGGGCCAGCGTGCGGCATCGCAAGCTGGCGGTCGGGGTGACGCTCCTGCTGTTCGTCGGCGCCGTGATCGGCATGGGCATCGTCAAGAAGCAGTTCTTCCCCGACAGCGACCGGCCCGAAGTCCTGGTCGAGGTGAACCTGCCCCAGGGCTCCGCCATCCGGAATACCGAGGCGCTGGTCGAGCGGCTCGAGCAGCGGCTGCGGGCGGAGCCGGAGAGCGTCAACATCGCCAGCTTCATCGGCCAGGGTGCGCCGCGCTTCTTCTTCTCCCTGAACCCGGAACTGCCCAACCCCGCCTTCGCCAAGCTGGTGATCCAGACCCCGGACGCCGCGGCGCGCCATGCCCTGACCGCGAAGATTCGGCAATGGGTAACGGACGGCGCGTTCCCGGAGGCACGGGTGCGGGTGACGTCCCTGCTGTTCGGACCGCCCGTCGCCTTCCCCGTCACCTTCCGCATCGTCGGCAGCGATCTCAACGCGGTGCGTCGCGCCGCGGCCGAGGCGCGGCAGGCGCTGGAGGCGTCCCCCCTGCTGCGCGACGTCAACCTGTCCTGGGGCGAGCGGGTCGCCACCATGCGCCTGGCCTTCGACCCCGTGCGCCTGCGCCTGATCGGCCTGACGCCGGCGGACGCCGCGACCCAGCTCCAGGCGCTGCTGAAGGGGATCACGGTCACCCAGATGCGCGAGGATATCCGCACCGTCGATGTCGTCATGCGCGCAGCCGGGGCGGAGCGCCGCGACCTCAGCCGGATCGAGGACCTGACCCTGACCAACGCGGCGGGCCAGAGCATCCCGCTGTCGCAGGTCGCCCGCCTGGTCCCGGACAGCGAGGAGCCGGTCCTGGTCCGGCGCAACCGCGAGCTCTACATCGCCGTGCGCGCCGACGTGCAGCCGGGGGTGCAGCCGCCCGACGCCACCGCGGCGGTGCTGCCGCTGCTGGAGCCGCTGCGCGCCAGCCTGCCCGCCGACATGCGGATCGACGTGGGCGGCACGGTGGAGGAAGCGGGCAAGGCCAATGTCGCCCTGGTCAAGGTCTTCCCGGTGATGATCATCCTGATGCTGCTGGTGATCATGTTCCAGGTGCGCAGCTTCTCGACCATGTTCATGGTCTTCCTGACCGCGCCGCTGGGCCTGATCGGCACGGTGCCGACGCTGCTGGCCTTCGACCAGGCCTTTGGCTTCAACGCGATCCTGGGCCTGATCGGCCTGGCCGGAATCATCATGCGGAACACGCTGATCCTGGTCGACCAGATCCACCATGACCAGCAGGCCGGCCTCAGCCCCTATGACGCGATCGTGGAATCGACGGTTCGCCGGGCGCGGCCCGTGATCCTGACGGCCCTGGCCGCGGCCTTTGCCTTCGTGCCGCTGACGCTGTCGGTTTTCTGGGGGCCGCTGGCCTATACCCTGATCGGCGGAGTGCTGGTCGGCACGGCGCTGACCCTGCTGGTCCTGCCGGCGCTCTATGCCCTGTGGTTCCGCGTGCCCCTGCCGGGAGAGGTGGCGCGCCCGCGGCGTCGCCTGTTCGGCCGGCTCAGCCCGGCGCCCGCCGAATAGGCGGACCGCCGGGCCGGCGGCGGCTCAGCTTTGGCCGCCGTCGCAGCGGATGATGGCCCCCGTCGTGAAGCTGGACGCGGGGCTGGCCAGGTAGAGCGCGGTCGTCACGATCTCCTCCGGCCGGCCGGGGCGGCGCAGCGAGTTGCTGGCCGTCTCGCGCGCTTCCTCGGTCCAGGCCTTGGAAATGTCGGTCAGGAACGGCCCGGCAGAGATCGCATTGACGCGCACCTTGGGCCCGTATTCGCGCGCCAGCGACACGGTCATCGCGTTCAGCGCCGCCTTGGCGCCCGAGTACGGCACGACAGCCGGCAGGGGGACGAGAGCGCCGGTCGAGGACGTGTTGATGATGACGCCGCCATCGCCATCCTTCATGCGCTTGGCGATATTGGCCGCCAGGCGGAAGGGGCCCTTGAAGTTCAGCGAGACGATCTTGTCGAACCATTGCTCGCTGACGTCATGCGAGGGGATGGCCGGCGACATGCCGGCATTGTTGACCAGGATGTCGACCCGGCCAAAGGCGTAGTAGGCGGCCTCCGCCAGGCGGTCCATGTCGTCCCAGTTGCTGGCATTGACCTGGATCGCCTCGCCCCGGCGGCCCAGGGCGCGGACTTCCTCGGCCACCGCCTGGCAGGCATCCAGCTTGCGGCTGGCCACGATGATGTCCGCCCCCGCCTTGGCAAAGGCCAGGCACATCTCGCGCCCCAGCCCGCGCGACCCACCGGTGACGAGGGCGACCTTCCCCTCCAGGCTGAAAAGATTGTCCACGGCGTATCCTCCCTGTTCATGGGCGTCGGCACAGGGCTCGACGCGTGCGGCACCATATACCGGCGCGGGCGTGGCGCCAGGGGCGACTCATGGGGAGAGGTGGCGGAACCGCAGCCGGGCCCGCAGCGCCACGTCGCGGCGCTGGCCGTCGCGCGGCATGCCATTCTTCCGGCAGTTGCGCCCGGAGACGACCGCACCGATGTACACGCCTGCCGCCTTCCGCGACGAGGACCGCGCCAGCCTGCATGCCACGATCCGCGCGGCCCGCCTCGCCACGCTGGTGACCGCCACGCCGGATGGACCGGTCGCGACGCCGCTGCCGCTGTTCCTGGATGCAGACGAGGGCGAGCACGGGACGCTCTATGGCCATGTCGCACGGGCCAACCCACAATGGCGCATCCCCGTCCTGGGGCATGCGCTGGCGCTGTTCATGGGGCCGGACGCCTATGTCTCGCCCGGGTGGTACCAGACCAAGCGCGAGACGGGCGCCGTCGTGCCGACCTGGAACTACGTCACCGTCCAGGCCAGCGGCGAAATCGAATTCTTCGACGATCCGGCCCGGCTGCTGGCCGTGGTCAACCGCCTGACCGATTGGCATGAGGCCGAGCGGGCAGAGCCTTGGGCCGTCAGGGACGCGCCAGAGGCGTTCATCGACGGGCAGCTCCGCGCGATCGTGGGCCTGCGCCTGCCGATCGCAAGCCTGGCGGGCAAGCGCAAGTTGAGCCAGAACCGCAACGCCGCCGACCGGGCGGGCGTCGCGGCCGGCCTTGCCAGCAGCACCCGCGCAACCGACCAGGCGATGGCGCCCATGATCCCGGTCGAGGGCTGAGCTGAGCCGACGCGCTGGAGGCGCCGGCGGGATGGCCGGCTCCTCGCTATGACGCCGTTGTTTTCACTCAGAGATTTGTAGGCGTCGCCCTCACCCCCTCTCCCGTCCCGCAGGGATGGGAGAGGGTGGGGGGTGAGGGCAGGAAGCGCGTTCTGAACCGCCGCTGCGCCCCCAATCCGCAGGATACCGCCCCCACCCTACCCTCCCCCCTTGCTACGCAACGGGGGAGGGAGAAACAGCACCTAGGCCGCGGCGAGGAGGGTGGCCTGGTTGATTGCACGCTTGGCGTCCAGTTCCGCCGCCTCATAGGCGCCGCCGACCAGGCTGGCCTTGACCCCCAGGGCGACCAGCTCGTCATAGAGGCCGCGTGCCGGCTCCTGCCCGGCGCAGATGATGACCGTGTCGACCGCGAACAGGACCGGCTCGCCATTGACCAGGGTGTGCAGGCCCGCGTCGTCGATCTTCAGATACTCGACACCGTTCATCATTCTGACGCCCTTGCGCTGCAGGGCGATGCGGTGGGTCCAGCCGGTGGTGCGGCCCAGGTTCTTGCCGACCGCACTGGCCTTGCGCTGGAGCAGGGTGACCTCCCGCCCCGATGTCTCGACCTGCGGCACCACGCCGGTGACGCCGCCACGCGGATGGTTCTTGAAGTCGATGCCCCATTCCCGCGCAAACACGTCAACGTCGAGTGCCGACGACGTACCCGCATGGGTGATGAGTTCCGCCACGTCGAAGCCGATGCCGCCCGCGCCCATGATCGCGACCGTGCGCCCGACCTCGCGCCGGCCCAGGATCGCGTCGATGTAGCTGACCGCCTTGGGGTGGTCGATCCCGGGGATGGCGGGCGTGCGCGGCGTGATGCCGGTCGCCACGATCACCTCGTCGAAGCCGTCCGCCTTCAGGCCCGCCGCGTCGACCCGGGTGCCCAGCCGCAGGGTGATGCCCAGCTTGTCGATCATCACGCGGTAGTAGCGCAGCGTCTCGTAGAACTCCTCCTTGCCGGGGATGCGCTTGGCCAGGTTGAACTGGCCGCCGATCTCGTCGCCCGCATCGAACAGGGTGACGGCATGGCCTCGCTCGGCGGCCGTCGTGGCATAGGCCAGGCCCGCAGGTCCGGCGCCAACCACGGCGATGCGCTTTTTCGCAGGGGCCGGGGCGATCACGATCTCGGTCTCACGGCAGGCGCGCGGATTGACCAGGCAGGTGGTCAGCTGTCCCGTGAACGTGTGGTCGAGACAGGCCTGGTTGCAGCCGATGCAGGTGTTGATCTCGTCCTCGCGCCCGGCCAGCGTCTTGTTGACCAGGTCGGGGTCGGCGAGCATCGGCCGCGCCATGGAGACGATGTCGGCATCGCCCCTTGCCAGCACCTCCTCCACCGTCGCCGGCATGTTGATGCGGTTGGAGGTGATCATCGGAATCTTCAGGTGCTTCTTCAGGCGCCCCGTCACCTGCGTGAAGGCCGCGCGCGGCACCATCGTGGCGATGGTCGGCACGAACGCCTCGTGCCAGCAGAAGTGCGTGCTGATGATGTTGACGCCGGCCTCTTCCAGGGCGAGCGCCAGGGACAGCACCTCGTCCCAGGCCAGGCCGCCTTCCAGCATGTCCATGGCCGAGATGCGGAAGATCAGGATGAAGTCGTCGCCCACCGCGGCGCGCGTCCGCTTCACGATCTCCAGCGGGAAACGCATGCGGTTTTCCCACGACCCGCCCCAGCGGTCGGTGCGCTGGTTCGTGCGCTCGACCAGGAAGGTCGAGATCAGGTACCCGGCCGAGCCGATGATCTCCACCCCGTCATAACCCGCGTCCTTCGCCAGGACGGCGCAATTGGCAAAGTCGGCGATCTGCTTCTCGATCCCCGCCTCGTCCAGCTCGTTCGGCACGAAACGGCCGATCCGCGCCCGGATCGGCGACGGCGCCACGCACTTGGGCGTGCCGGCCAGCGAGCCCGCGTGCAGGATCTGCATGCAGATCTTCACCTCCGGGTCGGCAGCGTGCACGGCGTCCGTCACCATGCGATGGGTCGGCACCTCGTCCGGCTCCGACAGCTTGCCCGAACCGCCGCCGCCCTCGGCATTGGGATAGACGCCGCCGGTGATGATCATGCCGACGCCGCCGCGCGCGCGTTCCGCGAAATAGGCCGCCAGCTTCGGCCCCGGATCGGGCATGTCCTCAAGCCCCGTATGCATCGACCCCATCAGGACCCGGTTCTTCAGGCGCGTGAATCCCAGGTCCAGGGGCGCGAACATGTGCGGGTACTTCTGAAGGGCGTTCATGCTGTTTCTTCCCGGTGTCGCGTTGGTGCAGCGTTTCGCCTGAACGTATGTCCCTCCTTGCGCCCTGGGTAAAGCCGTCTGATGCCGGTACCGGCCGCCTGCGATCAAGTTGCGCACAAGACATTCCGTGAAAACCGAACCGGCTTTCACTTGTTATTGCTCGTTCACTTGCCCGATGGCACGCTTCGGGACGGTCCAGGGAGGACGGGGCCCAACCCGCCGCCGGGCCGCATGGTCCTGGGGAGGAACCGGCCGTGGAGCTTGAACAGCAGCTGGACCGTTTCGTGCGCGCGCACCTGGGGGCGCAGGCCCGCGTGACGGCGCTTGAGGAGGCGGACGGCCATGCTGGCCTGACCTTCCTGTTCGATGTGGCGGACGGCCCGGACACACGAAGTCATGTCCTGAAGCTGGCGCCGCAGGGCGTGCGGCGCTCCGGCAACACGGATGTCTATCGCCAGGCACCGCTGCTCCGCGCGCTGCACGCGCAAGGCCTGCCCGCGCCGGCCGTCCCCTTCGCGGGCGAGGACGAGGCCTGGTTCGGCGTGCCCTATGTGGTGATGGACCGCCTGCCGGGCATCACCTACCAGATGTGGGACCCGCATCCCTCGCTGCCCCGCACGGCGGCGTTCTCGCACGCGGCCTGGGGCCAGGCGGCGCAGGCGCTGCCGGGCATCCACAGCTTCGACTGGCAACGCCACCTGCCCGGCTGGCAGCAACCGCAGGACCTGCTGGAGCAGGTGACGCGCTGGCGCCCGATCTATCTCAAGGCGCCCGAACCCGCCTGGATCGAGGCGGCGGAGGCGGTGGAGCAGCTGCTGCTGAAGGCGGTCCCGGCACCGGCCGACAATCCCGTGGGCCTGTTCCATGGCGACTACCAGCCCGGCAACATCCTCTATCGCGACGGCGTGCTGACCGGCGTGATCGACTGGGAACTGGCCGGGATCGGCAGCCAGCTGCTGGATGTCGGCTGGATGCTGATGATGACCGACCGCACGGCCTGGACCGATGGCCCGCACTGGCTTCCGCCCCTGGAGCCGGCCGAGATCGTCGCCCTGTACGAGGACCGCATGCGCCGCCGCTTCCCGGCCATCCCCTGGTTCCGGGCCCTGGCCGGCTTCCGCATGGGCGCGATCGGCTGCCTGAACGTGCGCCTGCACCGCAAGGGGCAGCGCCACGACCCGATGTGGGAACGCGTGGCCCTGGGCATCCCGGACCTGTTCGGCAACGCCCGCGCGGTCCTGGAAGGTCGCCGCTGAGGTCAGGGCGGCTCCTGCGGCGGAGCAGGGCCCACAAGACGAAAGCGCCGCCCCCCGTGCGGAGGGCGGCGCCCGCAGTGCGACGGGCCAGGCGGCAGCGCCGACCGGCCCGATCGTCGTCCTACTGGTTGATCGAGGTCGAGTTGCCGTCGCCGATCTGGGCAAAGGCGGCGGCGTTCGAGCCCCCGGCCTGGGTGATCGTCGCGGTGTTGGTGTTACCGTCCTGGACGCCGACGACCTGATTGTTGCCGACACCCGTCACCGTCGCGGTGATCAGGTTGCCATTGCCCCCGGTCTGCAGGAACGCGAACTGGTTGTTGGAAGAGACGACGGACAGGGTGACCGAGTTGGTCAGGCCGTTCTGGATCACGTCGCCGCTGGCCAGGCTGTTGTCACCAGCCAGGGCCGACGCGCCGGCATTGGTGAACGACGCGGCACTGCCGTTGGAGTCACCCGTCACGAGGGCGGTGATCGTGTTGCTGTCGCCGGTCTGCGCGCCGTTCAGGCGGTTGAAGCTCCCGGCCTGCGTCGCGGTCGCCATGTTGGCGTCGCCCGTCTGGACCAGGGTGATGAAGTTCTGGGTCGAGGCGGTGGTGACGCCCTGCTGCAGATTGAAATTGTTGGAATCACCGTTCTGGGTGACCTGGATGGCGTTGCCGTTCGAGCCCAGGGTGCTGGCGATCGACGCGGTCTGGCCGTTGTCATTGCCGGTCTGCCGGATCAGGTGCGCAGGACGCGCGCCCGACGAGTTGTTGTTGCTGCCTTCGATGTACGACTGGGCAATCCTGTTGCCACTGCCGCTCTGGACGATATAGGTGCCGTAACCGCTGCCGGTAAAGCTGCTGGGCTGCACGGTCCAGCCGTTGTTGCTTCCGATCTGCAGCGCCTGCTCGACGCGGTTGCTGGGGCCGTTCTGCTGCGTGATCGCCAGGAAGTTGCTGTTCCCGGTCTGGTGCAGGTCACCGACATAGGACCCGATCACCGCAGAACCGTTACGACCGACCGACGCCCGGTTCAGGTTACCGGTCTGCTTCATGCTGTCGATGACGTTCGAACCGGTATTGTTCGAATAGCTGGAACTGAACTGGTTGTTGTTGCCGACCTGGGCACCTTCCTCGATGACGTTGTTGCCCTTGCTGAAGCCGCCGCCCGTGAACTGCTGCTCCTGGAACGAGTTCGAGTTGCCCTGCTGCAGGATCGGGTTGGTCGCGGTGCCCACGCGATTGTTGCCGGGGCCCGCGCTCTGCTGGATGACCAGGGTGTTGGAATTGCCATCCTGGAGGGTATAGGCCTCGTTCCCGCTGCCGGCGAAGGCCGGACCGGCCATGGCGATGCTCAGCGCCGCAAGCGACACAAGTGCAAGCTTGATGTTCATCTGTAGAATCCCCATGTGCAACCGGCCATGGTCATCGCCTGGCCTGGATTGTTACTTATGACTTCCGGGATCATCTTCAGACGTCGTGGACCGCAACCTGGCCACATCGCCCCCTGGATCCCCCCGGACCGTGTCGGAGAATGCCCTGCGCGACGACCGCGGTACCACCGGGACACACGCGGACGAACCCGCCTGACATCAATTGCTACTAAAATTTGATGAACATGCAAGTCGAATTTTATCACCAGCATACCCGCACTGTGTGGACAAGCGCCTTTCAAACCCCGCCCGGGACGGATTCAGAGAACGACAATCAAAGTCTGCACATGGTTAATTTGCATGCAAGCCGAACTACAGGAATTGATACTCAAAGTCTTTTTGAGATATTACATATCTAATTGTTCCTATACGTAATAGTGTCACTGAGTGTGACAGACTATTGTTTAGATCTATTTCGAACACATGACCACTGAGTACTGGATTCAGATCCGACCGCCCGTCATGGCGGCATCGCGCCAGGCCCGGCAATTGGGCCCCCGCCCCTCTGATCGGGGTTTTGGTCTGCCACGAATGCACTCAATGAATGGCCTTGCGCAGAGACTTTCGCGCATTCCCTGAGCCGGATCGGCATGCGATTCCCGATGACCCTGGACTTGTCGGAAATGATGAGGCAGGAATCCAGGCAGGCAGGGGAGTGACGAAGACGATGCACCTCAAGGTGAAGCGGGCGGCATGCGCGGTCGTGCTCGCCCTGGGCGCGATCCTGGGCGCCATGTCCGGCACCAGCCAGGCAGGCGACCTGGTCTACACGCCGATCAACCCGTCCTTCGGGGGCAGTCCGCTCAACTCCGCCCACCTGCAAAGCCTGGCCACGGCGCAGCGCACCGCGACGGCGGGCCGCTCGGCCGCGACGGACGGCCTGGGCGGCTCGACGGGCGGCGGCTCCACCGATGCCGACCTGTTCGTGCGCCAGTTGCAGAGCCGCCTGCTCTCCGCCCTGGCCAGCCAGGTCACGGATGCGATCTTTGGCGAGAATCCGCAGGACAGCGGCACCGTGCGCTTTGGCGATACGACCGTCACCTTCGAGCGCACGCTGGACTCGATCCGCCTGGTGATCGAGGACCCCAACGGCATTACCGAGATCGTGGTGCCGCAACTGGTCTCGTCCACCGGCCTGTCCCCTGCCCTGACCACCGGGACGCTGTCGGGCGGCCTGGGCGCCGGCCTCAACTGAACCGCTGGTCGCGCCGTGCCTGCGCGGCCGCACCCGACGATGGCATCCTGGGGACAGACTTGACGCCCAATCGTATCCCGGCCGCGCTCGCGCTGATGGCCGCCCTCCTCCTCGGCGCCTGCTCGCGTCCCAGCGAGGGCTTCGTCCCACCCGCCGTGGCGCCACTCACGGCGCAGAACTATGCGTTGCGCGCATTGCCCGCGCCCGAGGCCCGGATTCCGGTAGCGGTCTATGATTTCCCCGACCTGACGGGCCAGTTCAAGGAGCGGGACAACGTCCAGACCCTGTCCCGCGCCGTCACGCAGGGCGGCGCCCCGCTGCTGATCAAGGCACTGCAGGACGCGGGCGAGCGGCGCTGGTTCACCGTGCTGGACCGCGCGCGACTGGACGATATCCTGAAGGAACGGCAGATCGTCACCGAGATGCGCCGCCTCTATCTGGGCGAGCAGCGGGTGGCGGAGGGCATCCTGCCGCCGCTCGAACATGCCGGCATCATCATGCAGGGCGGCATCAGCGGCTATGACACCAACACCATGACCGGCGGCATCGGCGCGCGGATCCTGGGCATTGGCGGCGACGGCAAGTGGCAGCAGGACACCGTGACCGTGACCCTGCGCGTCGTCTCCACCAAGACGGGGGAGGTCCTGGCCAGCGTCACCACGCACAAGGTCATCGCCTCCCAGGCGCTGCAGGCCGGCGCCTTCCGCTATGTCTCGATCGACAAGATCCTGGAAGCGGAAGCCGGCATCACCCAGAACGAACCGCGCCAGATCGCGGTCCAGCAGGCGATCGAGAAGGCGGTGATCGCCATCGTGGCGGAGGGGGCGGAACTGGGCATTTGGCGCTTCGCCGATCCGGCCGCGGGGGCCGCCGTGATCGCCGAATACCGGCAGGAGAAGTACGGCGACGATCCGCCGCCCACGGCAACCAGCGTGCCGCCGCCCGATACGCCCGATCCGATCGGTGCCGCCGCGGTCAGCCCGCCCGCAGCCCCTGCCGCCTCGGCCTCAGGGCCAACGCCGCCGGGATCCAACCCGGTCGCCCCCCTGCCGCCGCCCCCACCGCCCGAGGCAGGCGAAGTCGTGGGCGCGCTTCCTGGATCCGCCTGGCCCGTTTGACCAAGGGGACAGGTCGATCAACGGGACAGGGCGATCGGCCGGACCGGGCGCCCTGCCCCAGGCCGCAGGGCCAGGCCACTCAACCGGGGCAGGAATTGGCGTAGGTGACCACCGGCCATGTATCGCGGCGCAGCGCCAGCTTTCGCAGCCAGCCCTGCTTGTCGCCGAACCCGGCCCGGCACCAGGCGCCGTCCGTGGTCGTGACACAGGCGTCGACAACCACGCAGCTGTCCGCCGGGACCACGCCCAGGATGTCGGAATCGCCCCGCGCCTCGACCCGCACGTTGAGGTTGACCAGGACCTTGACCCGCGACGTGCCATCGCCCTGGGGCGTCGGCGCCTGGACCGCGTCCGCAGGCGCGCACTGGCTGGTGAAGCCTTCGAAATAGCAGCCATAGGCCTGGCGTGCTGCGGCCAGGCTGTCGACGTCGCCCGGCATGGTCCGCTCCAGCACGAAGGGAGTGCCATCGCTGCTGGTGCCGCTCATGCGGCGCTGGGTGCCGCCCAGGGTCACGACCGGCGCCGTCCCGTCGCCCAGGACCATGCGGCTGTTGGCGATGTTCCACTGGCGGACATTGGCCAGCTCGGCCTTGCAGCCGGTCTGCGCGACAGCATAGGCATCGTCGCGCGGCTCTCGGCTCAGGCTCAGCAGGCAGGGGCTGTCCGGCGCCGCGAAGCGTGCATCCACCACGCGCCATTCGCCGGCAAAGGCCTGGATGAATTCGTCCCTGCTTTGCGCCTGGACGGGCAGGGCGTGAAGACAGCTCATGACCAGGACCGCGGCTGCCGCTGACGGGACGCGCATCAAAACCCCTGCTTGCTGGATCAAGTCCGGACCACCCTGGCGATCAATAACCGGTCTGCGTGATCGCGATGGCGCCGATATTGGTCGAGGAGATGACGTTGAGTCCGGTCGCCCCGATCGGCTGGATGTTGGTCCCGTTCTGCACATAGATGACGCTGCCGCCAGTCGTCACCACGACGGGCCCGGAGTCGATGTTGCTGCCGTTCTGGATGATCTGGCCCGTCCCCCCGGGGCCGACCGAAAGATCGGCCTTGAGCTCGGTCCCGGTCTGCGCCACCAGGCCGGTCGCCTGCTGCTCCAGGACCAGCCGGGCCTCGTTCGCGTCGCCCCTCTGGACGACGGCACCGGCTGCACCACTTGCCGCCTCGACGCGGGCCTGCTGGCCGGTCAGGCCGGTGGCGGGAACGCCGATGTCGGCCATGTTCTGCTGCAGCAGCATGACGTTGGCGCCGGCCCCGGTCTGGATCACCGTCGCGTCGTTGCCGACCCCGCGCTGCAGCGCGGGCGCGTCGCCGGGCAGGCCCAGCAGGCTCGGCAGGCCCGCGACGCCGCTGCCGCCCGCACCATCCACGGCATCCAGCAGGGACTGGCTGGGGCCCGCCACGCTGGCCCCCAGTGCCGCCGACTGGTCCACGACCAGGACATTGCCCTGGCTGGGATTGGCGGGACTTTCCTGACGCAGGAAGATCTGGTTCTGGTCCCCCGCCAGCGCGGGCGTTGCGCCAGCGACCGCCATGCCCAGCACCAGCAGGCGCAGGGCAAGACCGGCCGTCGTCGATTGCACTGCGGAAGCGGACACGGCGGGCACCTCAACTCATTCGAGAGTTAAGCGTATCACATGCCCTGGAAGACACCAATCGTGTTGCCATTGCCCATCTGGACGATGGCGGCGCTGTTTCCATCGCCGACCTGTTCGATGGCGACCTGGTTGCCGCTGCCCTGGACGGTCGCCGTAATCACGTTGCCTTGACCCGCCTGTGCGAAGGCGGCCAGGGTGCCGGCGCCAGCAATCGTGACGTGCATCCGGTTGGCCAGACCATCCTGGGTCAGCGCGCCCGGCACCAGGCCACGCGCCGCCAGGCCCTGCCCGGCCAGGGCCCCGACGAACAGCGCGCCCTCCCCGCCACTGCCCGGGCCTTCAAGGCTGACCACCAGCATATTGGCGCTGGCGGGCGCCGGATCCATGGTCGCGCGCAACAGGCCGGACTGGTCCCCGGCCCACGCGGTGGAGAGCGGCACCAGGAGCGCAGGGACGAGCAGCAGGGACAGACGCATGGCGGGGCACTCCGGCGAATGCCGCCACCATGCGCCCCAGAGGTTAACGGCGACTTTCCCACCGACGATCAGGCCGACCGCGCGGCTTGACATGGGGCCGTTCACCGGGCTGCATCGGGGATGCATCTGGTGTCCCCGATGGCGCAATCCGGCGGGGATGAAACGGGAACAGGGGAAGGGCCCGTCCGGCCCCCAACCCCGACCGCCCCCGCGACTGTGAGCGGCAAGCGGCCTTCCACGACGTCACTGGGGCTGCACCGACCCGTGCAGCGCGTCCCGGGAAGACGGAAGGCGACGCCTCGACCCGCGAGTCAGGAGACCGGCCAGCGGCATGGGAATCCAATCCGGGTCGTCGGGTGAGGCGACCGCCAAGGAGGCAGGCATGCATATCGAACCCGGCCTGGTGGCCGAAGCGAAGATCTGGCTCAGCTACGCGACCGCCGCAGGGGCGGGCGCCTATGCGCTGAAGCTGTGCTACGACACGGTGCGGGAGCGGGGCATTCCCTCGCTGGTCGGCGCCACGCTGATCGCGACCGCCGCAGTCTTCTCGTTCTTCGAACTGTTCCCGCACTATCCCGTTGGCGTGTCGGAAGTGCACCTGATCCTGGGCTCTACCCTGTTCCTGATCCTGGGTGCCGGCCCTGCGGCGATCGGCCTGGCCGCCGGCCTGCTGATCCAGGGCGTGTTCTTTGCCCCGTTCGACCTGCCGCAATACGGCATGAACGTGACGACGCTGCTGGTCCCGCTGTTCGCGGTCCAGGTCCTGGCGCGGCGGATCGTGGCGCCGGCCACCCCCTATGTGGACCTGAAGTACAGCCAGGCCCTGGCGCTTTCGACCGCCTACCAGGCCGGCATCGTCGCCTGGGTCGCGTTCTGGGCGCTCTATGGCCACGGCTTCACGGCCGAGAACATGAGTTCCATCGCGACGTTCGGCGGGGCCTACATGCTGGTCGTGCTGCTGGAACCGCTGGTCGACCTGGGCGTCCTGGCCATCGCCAAGACCTTTGGCCGCGGCACGCCGCTGGTGGAGCGCCGCCTCTACCAGACGGCCTGACGCAGCGCCTGCGCGGTCAGACCACTCGGCTCAGGGTGATCTCGCCGCGCGGGCCGTCCAGGCGATCCTGCGCGGGGATCAGGGCCAGTTCGTCCAGGCCCCGTGCGACGCTGGCTTCCAGGATCTGCCAGGTCCCGCCCACCGCCCGCTCGGTCGCGAAGGGCAGCTTGGTCCCACGCAGGAGAAAGCCCAGCAGCAGGGCCGCGAACAGGTCGCCGGAGCCGTTCGGCACGCGGGCCAGCTTCGGTGCCGCGGCCAGCCAGGCGCCGCCCTCCTCGACCGACAGGGTCTCGACCACGTCGGCCGGCGCATCCGCCCGCCGGAACGAGGTGACGACCAGGCGCTTCGGCCCCCGCGCGCGGATCCGCTCCGCGGCGGCGATCGCGGCGGCCACACTGTCGATCTTCTCGCCGGCCAGGATCTCGAACTCGAAATGGTTGGGCGTTGCGACGTCGGCGCGTGGCAGCGCCTCGCTCGCGAAGAAGCCGGTCAGTTCCTCCTTGACATAGAGGCCGTCCGAATCGCCCATCACGGGGTCGCACAGGTCGATCGCGTCCGGGTTTGCGGCGCGCACCGCCTCAAGCGCCTTCAGCGCGAAGCGGCCATGCGCAAGCGTGCCCATGTAGCCGGTCAGCACGCCCGTCACCTGGGCCAGCTGGCCGCGTGCCTGCAGCCCCTGGAGCAGGAGCTCCAGCTTCTCGACCGCAACCGCCTCGCCCGTGAAGCTGCCATGGCCGGGATGGTTCGAGAACAGGACGGTGGGCAGGGCCCAGACCTCGTAACCCAGGCGTTGCAAGGCGAAGACTGCAGCGGAATTGCCGACATGGCCGGCAACCACCTGGGACTGGATCGACAGCACAACCATTCGCGTGCACATTCCGCTGAAAATCGTCAGGCCCGACCTTAGCCAGTGCGGCGGGATGGGCCAAGCAAACCCGACAGAACGGCTCAATGAAGAGGAGCGGCATGATCCGCAAAGACCGTCCACGGCGCAGCGTGCTCTACATGCCGGGCTTCAATGCCCGGGCAATGGACAAGGCCCGGACCCTGCCGGCCGATGCCGTGATCCTGGACCTTGAGGATGCGGTGTCGCCCGATTCCAAGGACGTCGCGCGCAAGCAGGTCGCCGAGGCACTGGCGCAAGGCGGCTATGGCCATCGCGAACTGATCGTGCGCATCAACGCGCTCGACACGCCCTGGGGCATTGCCGACCTGGAAATGGCGGCGAAGTCCGGCTGCGACGCGATCCTGGTGCCCAAGGTCGAGAGTGCCGCCCAGCTCCAGGACGTCGAAACCCGGCTGGAGGCCCTGGGGGCGCCCGAGTTCCCTTGCCTGTGGGCGATGATGGAGACACCGCGCGCGATCCTGGCGGCGGCCGAGATCGCGGCGGCGACGCCGCGCCTGACCTGCTTCGTCATGGGCACGTCCGACCTGACCAAGGACCTGCACGCACGGCACACGCCGATGCGCCTGCCCATGCTGGTGGCGCTTGGTACCTGCATCCTGGCCGCGCGGGCCGAAGGGCTGACCGTGCTCGACGGCGTCTATCTGGGCCTGGACGATGCGGAGGGCTTCCGCGCCACCTGCGTCCAGGGCCTGGAAATGGGCTTCGACGGCAAGACCCTGATCCATCCCAGCCAGGTGGCGCCCTGCAACGAGGTCTTTGCCCCCAGCGAGGCCGAGGTGACATCGGCGCGCCGCATCATCGAGGGCTTTGCCGAGGCCCAGAAGGAGGGCAAGGCGGTGGTCGTCGTGGACGGCAAGCTGGTCGAGAACCTGCACGTCGCCGCCGCCCAGCGCACCCTCGCCCTGCACGACGCCATCGCATCCCGCGCGGGTTGAGGGGCGGTCAACGCCTCACCAACCTACGTGCCCCGGTTCATCCGGGGCACCCATGGCGTAACCGCCCCGCGGGCTTGATGGTCGGTTCATGGGTCCCCCGGATAAACCGGGGGACGTAGGGGGGATTGAAAACAGCCTATTCGAACAAAACCCATCTCGTTCCAAGGGACGCCAGCATGACCAAGGCTTGGCCTGGCAACTATTTCGAGGATTTTGCCGTCGGGCAGGAGATCGTGCACGGCACGCCGCGCACGGTGACGGAGGGCGACATCGCACTCTATGTCGCGCTGACCGGCAGCCGCTTCGCCCTGCAGTCGGCGACGACGTTCGCGCAGAGCGTCGGGCTGGCGGCGGCGCCCGTCGACGACCTGCTGGTCTTCCACATCGTCTTCGGCAAGACGGTGCCGGAAATCTCGCTCAACGCGGTCGCCAACCTGGGCTATGCCGAGTGCCGCTTCCTGGCGCGGGTCCAGGCCGGCGATACGCTCTCCACCACCTCCACCGTGATCGGGGTCAAGGAGAACTCGAACAAGCAGACGGGCACGGTCTGGGTCCGCTCTACCGGCGTCAACCAGCGGGACGAGGTCGTGCTCGACTATGTCCGCTGGGTCATGGTGCGCAAGCGGGACGAGGCATCGCCGGCGCCCGAGGCGACGGTGCCCAAGCTGGAAGCAGCACTGAAGCCGGCGGAGCTGTTCGTGCCGCCCGGCTTTGCCCCCGCGGGCTTCGATGCCGCGCTGTCCGCCTCCCCCCATCGCTGGGGCGACTATGCGGCGGGGGAGAAGATCGACCATGTCGACGGCATGACGATCGAGGAGGCGGAGCACGCGATGGCGACCCGCCTCTACCAGAACACGGCCAAGGTGCATTTCAACCAGTTTACCGAGGCCAGGGGCCGCTTCGGCCGGCGCCTGATCTATGGCGGGCACATCATCTCGCTGGCGCGGGCGCACAGCTTCAACGGCCTGGGCAATGCCTGGCTGCTGGCCGGGATCAATGCCGGGCGCCACGCGGCGCCCACCTTCGCCGGCGACACGATCTTTGCCTGGACCGAGGTTCTGGAGAGGGCCGAACTGCCAGGCCGCGCGGATGTCGGCGCGCTGCGCCTGCGCACCTATGCGACCAAGAACCTGCCCTGCGCCGAGCACCCTGCGAGCGGCGACCAGGTCGTCCTCGACCTCGACTACTGGGCGCTCCTGCCCCGCTGAACGGGGTGCGGCCGCTTCAGTCGCAGTGGAAGCGGCCGACCGTGTCGTGGACGGCGGCGATGTGGGCCGGGCCGATGCCGCAGCAGCCGCCGAGGCGCGTTGCCCCCGCCTCAAGCCAGCGCTGGACGAGGGCGGCATAGTCGCCGGCGTCGAGGTCGGCGCGCATGCTGTTGAGGCTGGCATTGGCGCGCAGTTCCACGTCGGGCGCCGGCTTGGGCTCGAAGGCATTGGCATAGACGCCAATGCCGGATGCCAGGGGATGGTCGCCGAGGGTGGCGCGTGCGATGCGGATGGCGGGCTCCATCACTTCCGCCAGGCTGCAATTGAAGAGCAGGCCCTGGGCCCCCATGTCGCGGGCCGCGCGGGCAGCCTCCGCCACGCTCTCGCCCGAGCGCAGGTGCGGCTCGCCCCCCGCCAGGGCGGCGCGGACGCCGCCGCGATCCTCCAGCGTGAAGGAAACCCAGAAGGGCCGTTCCTCGCTGCCCACGGCGGCGCGGGAGACGGCGGCTTCGGCGATCGAGCTCTGCGTCTCGGCCAGCCACAGGTCGACATGGGGCGAGAGGGCCGCCACCAGGACGTCGAGCACCCGCCGCGCCTCCGTCGCATCGAACAGGTCAGGGCGGTAGGACCCCATGACCGGCGGGAGAGAACCCGCCACCAGAACCGGCGCCCCGGCCCGATCGGCAGCCTCGCGCGCCAGGCGCCCAGACAACGCGGCAAGGGCTGAACCGTCGCGGTCGAACACCTCCGCCCCCAGGTGGAAGGGGACCAGGGCGTAGGAGTTGGTGGTGATCAGGCCGGCCCCGGCGCGGATGAAATCCTCATGCACCGCGGTCACGTGCTCCGGCCCCTCGATCAGGGCCAGGGCCGACCATTCGGGCTGGCGGAACGGCGCCCCGCGCCGCTCCAGCTCCCGCCCCATGCCGCCATCCAGCACCAGAAAACGCGTGTCCATTCCGGCCTCCCGATTGCCGACCGCTCCACAATGGCGCAGCGGGCCCGCCGGGCAAGGCGGAATCGCGCCGGGATCAGGTCCGCAGGTCGAGGAGGTTGTAGTCGCGGATCGCGGCGCGGGCCGCGTCGTCCCAGCGGAAGGTGCGGCCGGCCTTTGCGTGGGGGTGGTAGACGAACGGCACTTCGTCCGGGAAGCGCTGGGCGCGGGCGTCGATGGCAAGGCCGATCATCTCCGCCCGCTTGTCGACGACCGCGTCCGTGTAGGTGGACGGCGACTTCGGGCCGTTGTTGACGCTGGCGCCGACGACGGAGGCGCGGCGGTTGAAGCCGAAGTTCACCGTGATGCGCCAGTCGGGGCTGGTATTGGCGAAGGAGCCGTGCAGCGCCTGCCGGTTGGTGATGCAGACGTCGCCGGGGGCACAGACGATGGGCACAGCCTGGGGCAGACGCTCGGTCCCGGCCGCCGCCACCATCGCCTTGATGTCGACGCGGCCCTGCGCATGGGTGCCGGGCACGACCCAGACGCCGTTGGCGGCGGTCGAGCCATAGATCTGGCCCATGAAGTTGAAGCCGTGCGTGCCCTGGTCCCAGTCGGGCCGGGCCCAGCCGCTGACGCCGTCCTGGTGCCAGGCGACGGAGGCACCCAGGCCCGGCTCCTTGATGAAGTACGCCTCGTTATAGGGGACGAAGTCGTCCCCATTGACCGCCGCCGCCATGGCCAGCAGGCCCGGATGGGCATAGGCGCGCAAGGTCGCCTCCGAGAACTGGAGCGTGCCCAGCATCAGGTAGACCGCCTCCTCCGGCGCATCCTCGGCGGGCTTGGGCTCGAACATCTTGACCGGGTGGCGGCCGTCGGCGAAGGACGTGCCGCCCGCCGGGTCGCCCAGCGGCTTCGACCAATGGAAAGGAGAGACGGCGCAGTCGATACCCAGTGCCGGTCGCCCATGCGCATCGACCGTGGCGGTGCGGCCGACGGGCAGGCGCTCCAGGATGTCGAGCACGTCGGCCTCGATCTCGGCCAGTTCCTGCGGGCCGAACACGCCTTCCAGGATGTAGAAGCCGTGGCGCCCGTAGCTGTCCAGGATGTCGGGATGGATGCGGCCGTCGGGCGTGAAGCGCAAGGGGCCACGATTGTCCAGGGCCATCGCCCGGGCATGGCCCTCCGCCAGGTAGCGCTCCATCGCCGCCTGTTCGGACCCGTAGTCGACCTGTGGCGGCTTCACGTGCTTCTGCATGGGCATCCTCCGTCCGCCGGCCTTCTGTCCCGCAAGGGCGGGCCGGTCGTTGTGGATCCTAGACCTCAAGACCGGCGGAATGACAGACTGGTTCTGCCCTGGCCGTCGCATCAACATCCTTCGAGACGGCCTTGCAGGCCTCCTCAGGATGACGCCCGTTGTAATTTCCCAATAAGAACAACGGCGTCATGCTGAGGAGCCGGCCATCAGGCCGGCGTCTCGAAGCATCAGGTGCCCCCCCGCCGTCAGTGGGTGCGTTCGGCGATGGTCGTGCGGTGCAGGCGCCGGGCGTGGCCTTCGTAGCCGCCGGTGGCGCGGTGCAGGACCATGCGGTTGTCCCACATGACCAGCATGCCGGCGCGCCAGGACCGGGCGAAGACGAACTCCTCCCGCGTCTGCCAGGCCAGGAGTTCGAGCAGCAGCGCCTCCATGTCCGGCACCGGGCTGCCGTCCGCCTCCTCCAGGTCGATGATGTAGCCGGCACAGCCGAACAGACCCATCGTCCCCGTCTCCGGGTGCGGGCGGACCAGGGGATGCCTTTGCGTCTTCTCCGCCTCGACCGAGGGGCGGAAGACCATGGCCCGCTTCACGTCCGTTTGGCCGTACATCCCGCTGGGGGCATAGCCGCGCCGCGCGGAATGGATCGCGGTCAGGCTGCCCACCCGTGCCTTCAGCGCGTCCGGCATGCGCGCCCAGGCCAGCTGCTGGTTGGCGAACAAGGTGTCGCCGCCGCTGGGCGGGCAGACAATGCCATAGAGGCAGGTACCGGCCGGCGGGACGGGCTTGAAGCTCCAGTCGCTGTGCCAGTTCTCGGCAAAGATCGGTGCCGTCTCCTCCGCCGCGCGCTGCACCGCGATGACGTGCGCGCGGCCCGGGATCGAGGCGATGAAGGGATCGTCGCCCAGCGGACCAAAGGCCTGGGTCACCCGCTCCAGGTCGTCGTCGCTCAAGGCCTGGTCCTCGAACGTGACGACGCCATAGGTCGTCCAGGCCCGGCGGATCACGGCCACGTCCTGCGGATCGAGCGGCGCTGAAAGGTCCACGCCACGGATCGTCGCCCCGCAGGCAGCCTTTTCCGGCGTCACGGTCAGCATGTTTCCCCCCGCCTGTTCTTGTGCGCGCCAGTCTGAACGCAGTTCGGCAGAGGGGAAAGACCCGCCCGGCCAGAAGCGACGCCAGAAGCCCGGGGTCAGAAGCCCGGGGTCAGAAGCCCGGGGTCAGAAGCGCAGGGTCAGCTGCAGCAGGGCGCGATCCCCGTCCTGCCGCGCGCCCAGGCCCACCTGCCAGGCCAGGCCCAGGTCCAGCTGCTGCACCGGCCGCCAGGACAGGCCCGCCGCGATCCCCGCGGCGGTCGGGTCCAGGGTGTCCAGCCGCATTCCCGCGCGCAGCGCCCAGCTCAGGCCGCGCCGCCATTCCAGCCCGGCCGCGGCGTCCAGGGCATCGCCGCCACCGGCCTGCCGCCAGGACAGGCCCGCATGCAGGGCGAGGTCGGGCCGCATCTCAACGGCACCGCCCAGGGCGATGACCTGAGCCGCCCGGCCTGTCGCCTGATGCCAGGCCAGCCCGCCGCGCGCGGTGCTGGTCGGCTGCCATTGCACCCCCAGGCTGGCCCCGGCCACGTCGTTGTCGACGATGGCTCCCAGCCCCACGGCAAGGGACGGTGCCAGCGCGATGCCCAATGCCGGCCGAACGGGCGATCGCAGAACATTGCCGCCACCGTCATGTTCGGCCCATGCCGCCGCCAGCCCCAGGCGCAGGCGCGTCGCCACGGGCAGGACCGCGGCACCCGTCACGCCGGCCGCGTGGGCTGCACCCGCCGCTCCGCCGGACAGCGCCACGGCGGGACGGTCGAACTGGGCCAGGGCCGCCGGATTGTCGGCAAGGGCCAGGGGATCCGCGGCATTGGCCGCCGCCCCAGCCCCCGTCAGGCCCAGTGTCGTGGCCGACCAGGCGGGCTCCGCCGCAGGCTGGGCCAGCGCCATGGCCGGAACCAGGCCAAGCGCCAGCAGCAGGAGACGGCCAAGCCACGTCGCCGCCCACATGGCGGGAACCTGAACGAAGCTTAATTGGTGTCCGGGGCCGATCCGCGCGATCCTTTGCCTGTCGAACAGAGCATGCAGCCGGCACCGCCGGCCTGGTGATCCTGCCAGGGATCACCCGCAAGCGACAGGATGACAGGCGCTTAAAGGTCCCCCGCCAGGGCGCGCCTGTCTGGACCGGGGGGGTGAACAACCCCCCAGCGCCCTCCCGGTCCCCCCCAATTTCGTCCGCCCCCGTCGCAAACGACGGGGGAGGGAGCAGAGCAGGCTCAGGGGCCGAGTTGGCCCCGGATATGGCGGCTGGCAAAGCCCAGCTTGGCCAGGCTGAGGCCGCCCGAGCCCTGGATCTCGTCCACGATCTGCACCGCGCGGGCAATGGCCGCAGCGTTGGCGTCCAGCCAGCCGTCCAGCCCGCCATTGCGCTGCAGGGCCGAGACGGTCAGCGCCCGTTGCTGCGCGAACAGGTCGTCCACCACCGCGGTCAGGGCCAGCCGTTCCCAATGGTCGGCCGGCTGCATCGCCAGCGCCGCCTCGCGCAGGGTGTTGAGGCGCAGGGCACCCCCCAGGCCATAGAAGACATGGGCGACATCGGCCAGCGGACGCTGCGCCTGCTGCGCCGCCAGGACGACGTCCGCGGCTGCCTGCAATGGGCCAAAGCTGGCGGCCATACGCGCGGTGCGCGCCGTCACCCCCTCCTTGGTCAGGGCATAGGCCCGCGCCTCCAGCGCCTCCGCCGCGGGCTCGGGCAGCAGGTTGGGCAGCCCGTCCCGCAATTCCTGAACGGCCGGGGCATAGAGCGCCAGCGTCTGCGCCACGTCCATCGGCTGCGCGACATTGTGCAGGAACCACATGGTGGCGCGCCGCACCAGTTCGACGCTGTCCAGCAGCAGGCGGTATTGCAGGGCGGCGGGCACCTTGCCATCCAGGTCGCCGACCGCCGTCCAGAACGGGCGCAGGTCGAACACGCCGCGCGTCGTCACATAGGCCCGCGCGATGGTGGAGGCGTCAAAGCCCGTCGCCTCCTGGATGCGGCTGACGAAGGTGGGGCCGACCCAGTTGACGATGGAATTGGCGATCTGGGTGGAGATGATCTCGCGCCGCAGACGATGACGCGCGATCGCCTGGGGGAAGCGCTTGCGCAGCGGCTTGGGGAAATAGCGCGCCAGGTCGCTTTCGAAGAACGCATCGTCCGGCGCGTCGCCCTCCAGCAGCGCCTCGTTGAGCGAAGTCTTGCCATAGGCCAGCAGGACCGCCAGTTCCGGCCGGGTCAGCCCCTGCTTGGCCTGGGCCAGCGCATCCATGCCGGCCTGATCGGGCAGCACCTCCACCGCGCGGTCCAGGCGCCCCTCGCGCTCCAGCAGGCGCATCAGGCGCCCCTCCGCATCCAGGGCGGCGGAGCCGCGTGCCTGGATCACGCTGATCGCCTGGGTCTGCATGTAGTTGTCGCGCAGGACCAGGTCGGCCACTTCCTCCGTCATCTCCGCCAGCAGGACGTCGCGCTGCTTGGTGGTCAGGTCGCCCTCGGCACAGATGGCGTTGAGCAGGATCTTGATGTTGACCTCGTGGTCGGAACAGTCGACGCCGGCCGAATTGTCGATCGCGTCGGTATTGATGCGTCCGCCCGCCCGCGCGTAGTCGATCCGCGCGCGCTGGGTGAAGCCCAGGTTGGCGCCCTCGCCCACTATCCGGGCGCGCACCTCGCTGCCATTGATGCGCAGCACGTCGTTGGCGCGGTCGCCGACCTCGGCATTGCTCTCGGCCGCACCCTTGACATAGGTGCCGATGCCACCCAGCCAGAGCAGGTCCACCGGCGCCTGGAGCAGGGCGCGGATCAGGTCGGACGGGCTCACCTTGTCGTCCTGCAGGCCGGTCAGGGCACGGACCTCCGGCGTCAGCGGGATCGCCTTCAGGCTGCGCGGATAAATGCCGCCACCCGCCGAGATCAGCGTCGCGTCGTAGTCCGCCCAGGTCGAGCGGGGCAGGTTGAACAGGCGCTGTCGCTCCGCGAACGACCGTTCCGGATCGGGGTCGGGATCCAGGAAGATGTGCATGTGGTTGAAGGCCGCGACCAGCTTGACCGTCCGGCTCAGCAGCATGCCGTTGCCGAACACGTCGCCCGACATGTCGCCCACGCCCACGCAGGTGAAGCTGTCGCGGGCGATCACCTTGCCCAGTTCCAGGAAGTGCCGTTCGACCGCGATCCAGGCGCCACGCGCCGTGATGCCCATCGCCTTGTGGTCATAGCCGGCCGAACCGCCCGAGGCGAAGGCATCACCCAGCCAGAAGCCGTAGTCGATGGAGATCGCGTTGGCGATGTCGGAAAAGGTGGCCGTGCCCTTGTCCGCCGCCACCACAAGATAGGGGTCGTCGCCGTCGCGCCGCGTCACCTGCCGGGGCGGGATCACGGCGCCATCGGGGCCCAGGTTGTCGGTGATGTCGAGCAAGGCGCGGATGAAGGTCTGGTAGCAGGCGATGGCCTCCGCCTGGATCGCCTCGCGCCCGCCCTCGGCCGGCAGGTTCTTGGGGAAGAAGCCGCCCTTGGCCCCCGTCGGCACGATCACCGCGTTCTTGACCATCTGCGCCTTCAGCAGGCCCAGGATCTCCGTCCGGAAATCCTCCCGCCGGTCGGACCAGCGGATGCCGCCGCGGGCCACCTTGCCCCCGCGCAGGTGGATCGCCTCCACCCGCGGGGAATAGACGAACACCTCGACCGCGGGGCGCGGCGCCGGCAGGTCGGTGACGGCCCGCGAATCCAGCTTCAGGGACAGCGCGGGGCGGGCGCTCCCCGCCTCGTCGCGCTGATAGAAATTGGTGCGCAGAGTCGCCTGGATCAGGTTCAGGAAGCGCCGCAGGATGCGGTCCTCGTCCAGGCTGGCGACCTTGTCCAGGGCCGCGTTGATGACCAGCAGCAGCGCCTCCTCCGCCGGCCCGCGATCCCCGGGAAAGGCCGGGTCCAGGCGGGCGGCGAACAGCGCGACCAGGTCGCGCACGATGCCCGGATGGTTGCCCAGCGTCGTCGCCATGTAGTCCTGGCTGTAGGGGATGCCGACCTGCCGCAGGTAGCGCGCCAGCGCCCGCAACAGGGTCAGCGCGCGCCAGTCCAGTCCCGCATGCAGCACCAGCCGGTTCAGGCTGTCGTCCTCCAGCGCGCCCGCCCACAGGTATTCCAGCGACTCGGCGATGCGGCCGCCCGCCTCGCCCAGGTTGATCGCCTGGCGCCCGGAATCGGCAACGCGGAATTCGTGGATATGAACGGGCGGCCCCGTCCGCCCATCGGGGTTGTGGGGCACCACCTCGTAGGAGGTTTCCTCCAGCACCTTCAGGCCCAGGTGCTCCAGCAGGGGCAGGATGTCGGACAGGACGATGGGCTGGCCCTGGGTATAGAGCTTGATGCGGATGACCTGGTCTGGATCCTCCAGCCGCCGCACCACATGCGGCGACAGTCCCCGGCCCACATTCTCCAGGCGGTCGACATCGCCCACGGCCAGCGCGGGGACGAAGGCGTCGCGATAGGCCTGGGCAAAGCCGGCGCCCCACCGCCTGTGCCGGGCAATGCCCTCGTCCTCGCCGAAGCGGTCGACCAGCAGCTGGGCCAGTTCGTCCGACCAGTTGCGGGTCGCGGCCTTGATCTCCGCCTCGACCGCGTCGTCGTCGACATCGGTCTTCTCGCCCGGCGTCGCCTTGATGATCAGGTGCAGGCGGGCCAGGTCGCCGGCCCCGATCTCGGTCGTGCGGGCGCTGACATGCACGCCATAGGCCCGCACCAGGATCGCCTCGATCCTGATGCGCAGGCTGGTGTCGAAGCGGTCGCGTGGCACGAAGACCAAGGCCGAGACGAAGCGTCCGAACGGATCGCGGCGCAGCAGCAGGCGGGTACGCGGCCGCTCGCCCAGGCGCACCATCTCGGTGGCGAAGGCGAAAAGCTGCTCCTCCTCGATCTGGAACAGCTCGTCGCGGGGATAGGCCTCCAGCGCCGCGGCCAGCGCCTTGCCGTCATGGCTCTGCGGGCGGAAGCCGGCGCGGGCCAGCACGGCATTGGCCTTGGCCCGCAGCAGCGGCACCTTGCGCACAGGCGTCGCATAGGCGGTGGAGGTGAACAGGCCCACCAGGCGGTGCTCACCGACCACGGCACCGCCGGCGTCCAGCTGCTTGATCCCGATGAAGTCCAGGTGAACCCGGCGATGCACGGTCGAGCGGACATTGCCCTTGGTCGCCAGGACCAGGCCAGGTAGGTTGTGGAAGTGGTGCACCGCGTCGCCCGACTGCGCCCCTTCCCCCGCCAGGCCCAGGGCCAGGACGTGGCGATCGGGATCGCGCATCAGGCCCAGCCCCTCGACCGCGCCCATCGTGCCGTCGGCCCGGCGCGCGTAGTAGCGATAGCCCAGCAGGGTGAAGTGGTCGTCCGCCAGCCATTCCAGGAAGGCCCGCGCCTCCGCCCGCTCTGCCGGATCGCCGGCCGTCGTCGCGTCCAACTCGCCACAGATCGCGTGGACCTTGTCCAGCATGGCGCGCCAATCGGCGACCGCCACCTGGACATCGGCCAGGATGCGGCGCAGGGCCGTCTCCAGCGCGGCGCGTCCCTCGGCCGAGCTTTCCTCGTCGACCTCGACATGGACCAGCGATTCCGGTCGCGCGCCCTCGCCGCCCAGGCCGGTACAGGCGCCCGCGCCATCGCGGCGGATGGCGATGATCGGGTGCAGGACAAGGTGCACTGCGCGTCCTGCCCGGCTCATCTCCGCCAGGATCGAGTCGAGGAGAAACGGCATGTCGTCGCACACCGTCTCGATCACGGTGTGGGAGGAATGCCAGCCGTCTGTCTCCAGCCGCGGGTTGAACACGCGGATGCGTGGATGCCCCGCCTCGCGCACCTGAATGAAGCGCCAATGACCGAGTGCCGCCGCGACCAGCGCCTCTGGCGTGCGGGCCAGGACGTCGTCCGGCAGGGCGTTGCGGTAGTACTCCTCCAGGAAGGCGGCGAAGCCGTTCGCCCCAACCTCAGCCAGCCGACCGGTCGCGATCTCCCGCGCCTGTTCGAGGTGCACGCGCGCGGCCTCGGCTGCCTTGACGCCCTGGGTCATGACGCATCCTTCCTGGTCCTCGGTGCCCACTTCGGGGCTTGACCAAGCCTAGACCAGCGCCGTGACCAGCAAAAGACGACCGCCATCACGCCGATGCACGGTCGCGCGACGTCAGCGCGTCGCCAGGTAGACGCCCAAGGCAGCCAGCAGGATCCCGGGCCAGGCCAGCAGGGGCATCGTCTCGCCCAGCAGGCCCCAGGCCATGACCGCGACCACGGGCGGGATCAGGAAGAACAGGGCCGAGACGCGGGACGCCTCCCCCGCCTTGACCATCGCCAGCAGCAGGCTGATCGAGATCAGCGAATTGCCGATCGACAGGTAGACCAGCACGCCGATCAGCGCCCAGGTCCACTGCACCTGGAACGGCTCCAGCAGCAGCGCCAGCGGCAGGGTCACGACAAAGCCCACGGCATACTGGATCAGGTTGGCCATCACCGGGTGCTGGGTCCCGCCGAAGCGCTTCTCGTACAGCGTGCCCAGCGTGATGCCGGACACCGCGATGCCGGCGCAGGCCAGGCCGACCAGGCTTGTCGCCTCGACCGTGGAGCGCGCCAGGATCACGGCAACCGCCCCCGCCAGGCCCAGGCATAGGCCGGCCCAGCGCGTGACCGGCACCCGCTCGCGCGCCAGCATGGGCGCCAGGGCGGCGACCAGGATCGGCTGCAGCGAACAGATCAGTGCGATCGCGCCGACCGACGCGCCATACTGGAAGGCCATGTAGCTGAAGGCGAAATAGATCACCTGGATCAGCACCCCGACCACCGCCAGGTGGCCGAAATCGGCCAGCCTTCGCGGCCAGGCCGGGCGCAGGATCGCCGTCAGCGGCACCAGGACCAGGAACACCAGGGCATAGCGCAGGCTGAGGAAGGTCAGTGGCGTCGTGTACTGCTGCGCGATGGCCAGGAACGGAAACCCCGACGACCACATCAGCAGGAACAGGAAGGGCGCCGCCTTCAGCCACAGGGGCTTGGCAGCCAGCGGTGCGGCTGGGCCGACCCCCGGCGCCGCGACCGGCCCGCTTTCAGTACCCGCCAAGGCCCGCTGCTCGGCTCTCAGTCCGGCCAAGGCAAGCGCCAGCCCTTCGCTATCCAGCCCGTTGCCACGGGTTGCATTGGCATCTCGTCCGTCCATGGCCGCAGTCTAGGGGCCGCGGCGCGACGGCGCGCACCGCGATAATGTCATGCCCCATCTGCACCGGGGAAATTCAACCGAACTGTCGTTTCACCGCGGCCAAAGCGGGTTCGATGCCGGCCAGGGCCTGATCGATGTCCGCGTCGGTGTGCGCGGTCGACAGGAACATGTTGTGCCAGGGATGCAGGTACACGCCGTGGGCCAGCGCCTCGGCCACGAACAGGTTGCCACGCTCGAAACGGCCATCGTCGCCGTCGAACAGGATCAGCGGCATCTGCGGCGGCCCGCTCTGGCGCAAGGCCACGCCCAGCGACCGGGCCTGGGCGTCGATGCCATTGCGCAGGCGCGTGCCCAGCGCGGTCAGGCGCGCCGGGGCGTCCTGCGCCTTAAGCTGCTGCAGCGTGGCCAGGCCAGCGGCCATGGCTGCCGCCCCGCACCAGAACGAGCCGGTGACGAAGATGGCCTGCGCCGCATCGCGATACCGGTCATTGCCGACCACTGCGGCCAGCGGATAGCCGTTGGCGATCGCCTTGCTGAAGGCCGACAGGTCCGGCCGCACGCCCAGCGGCTCCCACGAGCCGGCCAGGTGCAGGCGGAAGCCGGCGCGCACGTCGTCCAGGATCAGCGCGGCGCCGGCCGCGTCGCAGGCCGCGCGCACGGCTTGCGCGAATTCGGGCGTCGGCAGCGCCTGGTCCGTGCGGTTGTTGTGCTGGTAGGCGGTGACCAGGATCGCCGCCAGGTCGGGACCGGCCTCCGCCGCCGCGGCGGCGACGCTGGCCGGGTCGTTGTAGTCGAAATGCACCAGGTGGGCGCGATCCTCCGCCGTGACGCCGGCCAGCGAGGGCGAACACCAGGGTAGCGCGCCGTGGTACGAGCCGCGCGCCACCAGCACCTTGCGCCGCTGCGTGGCGGCCCGGGCAAGGGTGACGCAGGTCGTCGTCGCGTCCGCCCCGTTCTTGGCGAACAGCGCCCAGTCGGCGTGCGGGATCAGGTCGACCAGCGCCTCCGCCAGGTCGACCATGACCGCCCCGGGCCCGTTCATCAGGTCGCCCTGCGCGCCCTGGGCCTGGGCCGCAGCATCGACCACCGGGTCGCCATAGCCGGTGATCATCGGGCCATAGGCGCACATGAAGTCGATGAACTCCCGCCCGTCGACGTCCCACAGCCGGCAGCCCTGGCCCTTCGCGAAGAACTGGGGATAGTTGGCGGGCAGGCGTGCAGCGCTCATGTGGCCCCACATGCCGCCGGGCACCACCCTGCGCGCCCGGGCGCGCAGGGCCTGGTCGGCGGTACGGGCCCCGGCATCGGGCGTGATCACGGTCATGGCTTGCCCCCTGTTGACGGGCTAGTTGAGGAACTGGCCGCGGGTCCTGTCAACCGCCTGCGCGGGGGCGCAGACATGCCACACCGCACGGGCTTTTTCGTCACACAGGGCAATGCAGGGGCCAGCGCGGAACGTTCACCCTGCATAATGAACGGGGCAACCGCGCCGGGCTGCAAAGGGAGACGAATGCACTACGGACCATTGATCGGAACTCTTGTCGCAGGCCTTGTTCTTGCATTCATATTCGGCGCCATCGCGCATCGGTTGCGCCTGTCGCCCCTGGTCGGCTATCTGCTGGCCGGCGTCGTAGCCGGGCCCTTCACGCCTGGCTTCGTCGCCGACCTGAACCTGGCCAGCGAACTGGCGGAACTTGGCGTCATCCTGCTGATGTTCGGCGTCGGTCTGCATTTTTCGCTCAAGGACCTGCTGGCGGTGCGCCTGATCGCACTGCCCGGCGCCGTGGTCCAGATCGCGGTCGCCACCGCCATGGGTTGGGGCCTGGCCTTGGCCATGGGCTGGTCCACGCCTGAAGGCCTGGTCTTCGGCCTGGCCCTCTCCGTCGCCTCGACCGTCGTACTGCTCCGCGCGCTCCAGGAACGTCGCCTGGTCGAGACGGATCGCGGCCGCATCGCGGTCGGCTGGCTGATCGTCGAGGACCTGGCGATGGTCCTGGCGCTTGTCCTGCTGCCCGCCGTGGCGGGAGCCCTGGGCACGCCAGCGGCCGAACAGGTGCTGGAGGCGACGCAGGGCGAGGCGGCCCAGATCCTGGAGCGGGAGATCGGCCTGGTCGGGCCGCTTCTCATCACGCTGGGCAAGGTGGCGGCCTTCGTCGCCCTGATGCTGGTGTTCGGGCGCCGCATCATTCCCTGGATCCTGCACTGGGTTGCCCATACCGGCTCGCGCGAGCTGTTCCGCCTGGCGGTGCTGGCCATTGCGCTGGGCGTTGCCTTTGGCGCCTCCACCCTGTTCGGCGTGTCCTTCGCGCTGGGCGCCTTCTTCGCCGGCATGGTCCTGAGCGAATCCGAACTCAGCCACCGGGCAGCGGAAGAGACGCTGCCCCTGCGCGACGCCTTCGCGGTGCTGTTCTTCGTCTCCGTCGGCATGCTGTTCGACCCGGCGATCCTGCTGCGCGAGCCGCTGGCCGTGTTGGGCACCGTCGCCATCATCGTCCTGGGCAAGTCGGCGGCCGCCTTCGCGATCGTGCGGATGTTCGGCCATTCGAACCAGACCGCCCTGATGATCTCGGCAAGCCTGGCCCAGATCGGCGAATTCTCGTTCATCCTGGCCAGCCTTGGCGTAGGCCTGGGCGTTCTGCCGGAGGCCGGGCGCGACCTCATCCTGGCCGGCGCCATGGTCTCGATCCTGCTGAACCCGATCGGCTTCATGCTGCTGGATCGCCGCAAGCCCCAGGCCGCGGCACCGGAGGCAGCCCCAGCCAAGGCCGAGATCGACCTGGTGCCGACCACATTGAGCGACCATGCGGTCGTCATCGGCTATGGCCGCGTGGGCAGCCTGGTGGGCGCGGGGCTGAAGGATCGCGGCGTGCCCATGGTGGTGATCGAGTTGCGCCCCGACGGCGTGGCCGCCGCCCGGCGCGACGGTGCCGACGTCATCACCGGCCACGCCGTCGACAACGACGTCCTCTCCGCCGCGAACCTGGAGGCTGCCTCGCAGTTGTTCGTGACGGTGCCCGATGGGTTCGAGGGCGGGCAGATCGCGGAAAAGGCCCGCGTGCTGAACCCCGGGCTGGACATCGTCGCCCGCGCCCATACGGACGAGCAGGTCGACCACCTGCTGCGCCACGGCGCCACGCGCATCATCATGGGCGAGCGCGAGATCGCCCAGGGCATGCTGCTGCATGCAGCGAACCGCGCCGCCCTGGACCTAGCCAAGGCAGCCGAGAGCGCCGACGCGCCGGCCGTTCCGCCCGACTACGACCCCATGCGCGAAGGGCCGATCATCGATTCCGTCAGTCCGGTCGACCCGCCGCCCGGCGACCAGACCCAGCCCGAGGGTGACGAGGCGCCCAGGCCCGGTCCGGCACCCTGAGCCCGCGCCACCTGACGAAGCGTCGCGGCGGGGAAATGCTGCAACGCAGCATCGGGGGTGCTAGACTGCGGGCATGAGCGCCCTCGTCATTCGCGTCGTGTCCGCGACCGCACCCGAAGCCGCCGCCCTGATGGCGGCCCTGGACCAGGACCTTCAGCGTCGCTATCCGGGACAGCCGATCAACGGCATCACGCCCGCCACGTTCGAGGCCGATGGCGGCCTGTTCGCCATTGGCGAGATCGACGGCCAGCCCGCCGTCTCCGGCGGCTTCCAGCCGTTCGAAGGGGCAGCCGAGATCAAGCGCATGTTCGTGGCCCCCGGCCATCGGGGGAAGGGCTATGGCCGCGCCATGCTCGACTTCCTGGAGGCGGAGGCCTTCAAGCGCGGCCACAGGCGCGGCGTGCTGGAGACCGGCGGCCAGCAGCAGGAGGCGCTGGGCCTCTACCAGTCTGCCGGCTGGCGCCGCATTCCCGCCTTCGGTCCCTACAAGGACGACCCCCGCTCCAACTGCTTCGAGAAGGCGCTGGAGGGCTGAGGACACCGCTCTCCCGGCGCTAAAGCAGCCGGTTCTTGTGGCCGGCCCAGTAGCGGTCCTTGAGCAGGCGCTTGTAGAGCTTGCCCGTCGGGTGGCGCGGCAATTCCGCCTCGAAGTCGATCGAGCGCGGGCACTTGATGGGCGAGAGCTGCGACCGGCAGAAGGCGATCAGCTCCTCGGCCAGTGCCGGCCCCGCCTCGGCCATGTCGACCGGCTGGACGACGGCCTTGACCTCCTCGCCGAAATCCTCGTTGGGGACGCCGAATACGGCGACGTCCTGCACCTTTGGATGCGTCACGAGCAGGTTCTCAGCCTCCTGCGGATAGATGTTGACCCCGCCCGAGATGATCATGTTCGCCTTGCGGTCGGTCAGGTACAGGTACCCTTCCGCGTCGACATAGCCGATGTCGCCCAAAGTCGACCAGCCTTGCGCATTCTGGCTGGACTTCGTCTTTTCCGGATCGTTGTGATAGGCAAAGGCATTGCCGTTGGCGAAATAGATGCCGCCTGGCTCTCCCGTCGGCTGCTCCGTCCCGTCGTCGTCCAGGATGTGCAGCTCGCCCATGAATGAGCGCCCGACCGAGCCCTTGTGCGTCAGCCATTCCTCCGACGTGATGGCACAGAAGCCGTTGCCCTCGGTCCCCGCGTAGTATTCCAGGATGATCGGGCCCCACCAGGCGATCATCTGCTCCTTGACCGGGATCGGGCAGGGAGCGGCGGCGTGGATCGCCACGCGCAGTGTCGACAGGTCGTACTTCGCGCGGACCGCCTCCGGGAGCTTCAGCATGCGCACGAACATGGTCGGCACCAGCTGGCTGTGGGTGACCTTGTAGCGCTCGACCAGGGCCAGGTACTGCTCGGCGTCGAAGTGCTCCATGATGATGGAGGTGCCGCCCATGCGCATGACCGTCATGTTGAAGCGCAGGGGAGCGGCATGATAGAGCGGCGCCGGCGACAGGTAGATGACGCTCTCATCCATCTTGTAGAGGGCGACGGACAGGTTGAAGAGGCTGTTGGGCGTGCCCAACGGCTCATGCTTTAGGGGGATCTTCACGCCCTTGGGCCGGCCCGTCGTGCCGGACGAATAGAGCATGTCGCCGCCCTCGAGCTCGTCGGCGATCGGCGTGGTGGGCAGGCCCTCAAGGGCTTCCTCAAAGCTCTCGAAGCCGGGGGCGACGTCGTCCAGCATCAGGAACTTCACGACATTGGGGCAGGCGGCGACCAGCTTCTGCGCCACCTCGGCCGTCGCCTTGGAGGCGATGAACACCTTGGCCCCGCAGTCGTTGACGATGTACTCGGCCTCGGCCTGGGTCAGGCGGCTGCTGATCGCGGTATAGACCTGGCCGGCGCGATGGGCGCCCCAGGCGATCTGGAGGTAGAGGGGGTGGTTCTCCAGGAAGATCGCGACGCTGTCCTCGTGCCGCAGGCCCAGCTTGCGGAACAGATGCGCGATGCGGTTCGACTGGGCGTCCAGCTCGCCATAGGTGACGACCGTGCCGCTGCCCGCCATGATGTAGGCCGGCTTTTGCGGATTGGCCTTGGCATGGATGCCCGGATGCATGTTGTCTCCTCCCATGGTGTGCGCAGCCAGCGCGTCCCCGGCTGCGGTGAAGCATCCCGCCATGGGTGACGTCAAGGATTCCGCGCGGGAGCAGCGCCTGGCCGAAGCGCTCCGCGCCAACCTCCGCCGCCGCAAGGGCCAGGCCGCAGTGCCCAAGCCGAAGGGGAAGCCACCAGCGGGTGGGGATAAGGCGGATGCCGAAGGAGTCAGGGATGAGCCTGACCGGAGATGAAGCGAAACGCTTGCTCGATGCAGTCGCCAGCTTCGATCCAGCGATCAGTAGGCTCGACGAAGCGGTCCGGGCAATCGGCGATGACCACCAGCGGACGGAACTTTTGTGCGCCGTCGGAGAAGTCATGAGGACTTTGTCCGAACATTTCTACTTCCAGGTTGTCCGCGAACATCCAGACCTTAGTTCAGACGGTCTGTGTGAAAATTAATGCGGACCATGTTCAGGCGAAACCGGATCCCCATAGTCCGATGCCTATTCTGACGACCTCATCCTGAGGTGCGGAGCGCAGCGTAGCCTCGAAGGATGGGCCACCAGCGCTGGCGGCCCATCCTTCGAGACGGCGGCAGAGCCGCCTCCTCAGGATGAGGTTGTTCAGTTGGGTCTGTGGGCGCGATCGCACCCACAACCATCAGGCTCTGAGCCCTCGTTTCACGCCACCGTATCGACGCGGGGCGCCGGCTGGCCCTGGGCGACGCCGACCAGGGCGGGGCGCAGCAGGCGGTCGTGGATCACGTAGCCGATCTGGATGACCTGGACGACGGTACCCGCCGGCTGGTCGGTGCCCGGCACCTCGAACATCGCCTGATGGAAATTGCTGTCGAAGCGCTGGCCCAGCGGGTTCACCACCCGGATGCCATGCTTCTCGAAGGCCGATAGCAGGCTTCGCTCGGTCAGTTCCACGCCGTCCAGCAGGGTGGCGACGGTGCTGCCCTCGCGCCGCTCGTCCGCGGGCACCGCCTCGACCGCGCGGCGCAGGTTGTCCGCCACCTGGCACAGTTCGCGGGCAAAGCCGGTCACGGCGTACTTGGCCTGGTCCTCGCGCTCACGCTCCGCGCGCCGCCGCACGTTCTCCGTCTCGGCCATGGCGCGCAGGAGCCGGTCCTTCAGCTCGGCGATGAGAACGGCCGACGCATCCTCGGCCGGCGGCGCCTCGGCCGCGGGCTCCGGGGTCTGCGCCTCGGCCCGGATCTCGCCATTGCCCTCCGCCGGCTTCTCCTCGGGCGGCGGCGTCTGGTCCTGTTCGTTCATGCTCAACAACCCTGTCCTTGCCAAGAAACGGGCGGGAAGCGGACCTTCCCTGCCCTCAACCGATCAGCCGGCCGATCACCTTGGCCGTGTAGTCGACCATGGGGATGACGCGGCCGTAATTGACCCGCGTGGGTCCGATGACGCCGATCACGCCCAGGATCTGGTCCTGCGCGGTGCCGAACGGCGCCACGATCACGGACGAGCCCGACAGGCTGAACAGCTGGTTCTCGGACCCGATGAAGATGCGCACGCCCTCCGCCTCCTGCGCCCGGTCGAGCAGGGCGGCCAGGTCGCGCTTGGCCTCCAGGTCGTCGAACAGGCGGCGCACCCGTTCAAGGTCCTCGACCGCACTCAGTTCCTCCAGCAGCCGGGCCTGGCCGCTGATGATCAGGGTCATGGCGTCGCCGCCGCGCACCGCCAGCCCCGCCTCGACCAGCCGCGCGGACAGCAGGTCCAGCTCGGCCCGGTTGCGCTCCAGCTCCGCCGTGATCTGGCCCCGGGCCTCGGCGATGGTGCGGCCGGCCACGCGCGCGTTCAGGTAGTTGGTGGCCTGGCGCAGCGTGCTGGGCGTCATGCCGGGTTCGAGTTCGATCACCCGGTTCTCGACCGTGCCGTCGACCGTCACGATCACGACCAGGGCACGGGTATCCGACAGTCCCACGAACTCGACATGGCGCAGCGGCTTGTCCTGCTTGGGCGCCAGGACCAGCCCTGCGCAGTGCGACAGGCCAGAGAGCATGCGCGTCGCCTCGGTCAGCATGTCCTCGACCGTGCGGCCGCTTTCTGTGACGCGGGCGGCGATCGACTGCCGCTCGTCCGGGGTCAGGTTGCCGATCTCCAGCAGGCCGTCGACGAACATGCGCAGGCCCGCCTCCGTCGGCACGCGACCGGCCGAGGTATGGGGCGAGAACAACAGCCCCGCCTGTTCCAGGTCCGACATCGTGTTGCGGATCGACGCCGGCGAGAGGTTGTAGCGCAGCTTCTGCGACAGCGTGCGCGAGCCGATGGGCTCACCCGTCTCCAGGTACGATTCGACGATGTAGCGGAAGATCTGGCGGGATCGTTCGTTAAGCTCCTGGATCATCATGGGGTCCGGTCATCCGCGCGAAATCTAGGGAGACAGGGGCCAAGCGTCAATTCGGCCCCGTGCCTTCGGGCGGTTCGCCTTTACGTGGGCGCGCCGACACATTATGTCAGTCAGCTTTTCGGGCAGGAGCCTTGCCGCATGCGTAATGATGGCCGCGCAGACGACGCGCTTCGCCCTGTCTCTCTTGAGCCCGGCATCGCCAAATATGCCGAAGGCTCGTGCCTGGTGCGTTTTGGCGACACCCACGTCCTGTGCACGGCCAGTGTCGAGACGCGGGTGCCGCCCTGGCTGCGCGACAAGGGCCGCGGCTGGATCACGGCCGAGTATGGCATGCTGCCCCGCTCCACGCATACGCGGACCGAGCGCGAGGCCTCGCGCGGCAAGCAGTCGGGCCGCACCCAGGAAATCCAGCGCCTGATCGGCCGTTCGCTGCGTGCCGCGATCGACCTGGTGGCGCTGGGCGAGCGGCAGATCCGCATCGACTGCGACGTGATCCAGGCAGACGGCGGCACCCGAACCGCCTCGATCACCGGGGCCTATGTCGCCCTCTACCAGGCATGCGAGACGCTGATGAACCGCGGCCAGCTCCAGGCCCTGCCCATGATTACGGAAGTCGCCGCCATCTCGTGCGGCCTGATCAAGGGGCGGCCGGTTCTCGACCTCGACTATTCCGAGGATTCGACGGCCGACGCCGACGCGAACTTCGTGATCACGGGGCGCGGCACGCTGGTCGAGATCCAGGCCACGGCCGAGCACGACAGCTTTGGCGAGGACAAGCTGATCGGCATGCTGGCGCTTGCCAAGCAGGGCATTGCCCGCCTGACCGGCTACCAGCGCCAGGCCCTCGGCCTGTACTGACATGCGGCGGCTCCACGGGCGTGTGGTCCTGGCCAGCCACAATGCGGGCAAGGTCCGGGAATTCCACGCCCTGATGGCGCCATTCGGCATCGAACTCGTCTCCGCCGGCGCCCTGGGCCTGCCAGAGCCGGAGGAGACCGGCAGCACGTTCGAAGCCAACGCCCTGCTCAAGGCGCGTGCCGCGGCGCACGCCGCCGGCCTGCCCGCGCTGTCCGACGATTCGGGCTTCAGCCTGGAGGCGTTGGGCGGTGCCCCCGACATCTATTCGGCCCGCTGGGCTGCACCGTCCAAGGACTTCGCGGTCGCCATGCGCAAGGTCGAGGCCGCCCTGCAGGCACGCCGCGCCACCACGCCGGAAGCGCGGCGCGCCTGGTTCACCTGCGTCCTGGCCATCGCCTGGCCCGATGGCGACGCCGTCGCTTTCCGGGGGGAAGTGCACGGCACGGCCGTCTGGCCCCCGCGAGGCGAGCATGGCTTCGGCTATGACCCCGTCTTCGTGCCCGACGGCGGCACCCGGACCTTTGGCGAGATGACGCCCGAGGCGAAGGATGCGATCAGCCACCGCGCCCAGGCCTTCGCCAAGCTGAAGGCCGCCTGCCTGGACTGAGGTTCAAGTCCCACCAGAGGTGGACCTGTTCGCGTTGCCCCCAAACCGATCCACATCATGAGCGAACCGCTCGCCGTCTATGTGCATTGGCCGTTCTGCAAGGCCAAGTGCCCCTATTGCGACTTCAACAGCCACGTCCGGCCGGCGGTGGACCATGCCGCCTGGGCCACGGCCCTGGCGCGGGAGGTTGCGCGCCACGGCGCCATGCTGCCCGGTCGCCACGTCACCAGCATCTTCTTCGGCGGCGGCACGCCCAGCCTGATGGCGCCGGCCACCGTCCAGGCCGTGCTGGACGCGATCGCCCGCACCTGGACCGTGGACCAGGACTGCGAGATCACGATGGAGGCCAACCCCACGAGCGCCGAGGCGGAGCGCCTGGCCGCCTTTCGCGCCTGTGGGGTCAATCGCCTGTCGATTGGCGTTCAGGCCCTGCGCGGCGCCGACCTGGCCGCCCTGGGCCGCCAGCACGACGTGGCCGAGGCGCGCGCCACGATCGCCACTGCCCGCGCGCTGTTCCCCCGCATGTCGTTCGACCTGATCTATGCCCGCATGGGCCAGACGGTCGCCGACTGGCGCAGCGAACTGGCCGAAGCGCTGGCCCTGGGTCCCGACCACCTGTCGCTCTACCAGCTGACGATCGAGGAGGGGACCCCCTTCCACGGCCTGGCCGCGCGCGGCGCGCTGCGCCTGCCGGACGAGGATGCGGGTGCCGAGATGTACGAGGTGACGCAAGGCCTGTGCGGCGAGGCGGGCCTGACGGCCTATGAAGTGTCGAACCATGCCCGGCCCGGCTTCGAGTGCCGCCACAACCTCGCCTATTGGCAGGGTCGCGACTATGTCGGCATCGGGCCCGGCGCACATGGCCGGCTGATCCTGGACGGGATGCGCCTTGCCACCCGCGCCATTCGCGCGCCCGAGCGCTGGCTGGACCAGGTGGAAAGCGGCAACGCGGCGGGGGGAACCGAGGCGAGCGAGGTCGTGCCACTGGCGGACGAGGTGACGGAGCGCCTGATGATGGGCCTGCGCCTGACCCAGGGGCTGGACCTGGGGCCGCTCCAGGCCCGCCTTCCCGGACCCTGGCGCGACCAGGTGGATGCCTTGCGCCTGGACCGGCTGGCCGCGGCAGGCCTTCTCGACGTGCAGCCGACCCACCTTCGTGTCACGCCCCGCGGCCTGCCCGTCCTCAATGCCATCCTGGCCCAGATCCTGCCGGCATAGGGCCTTGCCTGACTATACCCCGATCGCTTCCTTCACCTTGGCGGCCAGCTGCTTCAGGCTGAACGGCTTGGGCAGGAAGCTGAAGGCCTCGTCCTTGTCCAGGTTGCGGCGGAAGGCTTCCTCGGCATAGCCGGAGATGAAGACGATGCGCATGTTGGGCCGGTGGCGCTTGGCGTGCTTGATCAGCGTCGGCCCGTCCATGTTGGGCATCACCACGTCGCTGATCAGCAGGTCGATCTGCTCCGACTTGTCGGTCACGATCTCCAGCGCCGCCTCGCCCGAGTTGGCCTCCAGCACGGTATAGCCCTTGTTGCGCAGCGCGCGGGCGGCGAAGACGCGCACCGCATCCTCGTCCTCGACCAGCAGGATCGTGCCCTTGCCCGTCAGGTCGCGGGCATTGGGGCTGTCGGCTTCGGCCGCGGCGGCGGGCTCCTCCACCGCCAGGTGGCGCGGCAGGTAGATCTGGAAGGTGGCGCCGCGCCCGTCCTCGCTGAACGGGAAGATGAAGCCGCCCGTCTGCTTGACGATGCCATAGACGGTCGACAGGCCAAGCCCGGTGCCGGCGCCCACTTCCTTGGTCGTGAAGAACGGCTCGAAGATCTTGCCCAGGTTCTCCTTCGGGATGCCCATGCCGGTGTCGCTGACCTCGATCAGGACGAAGTCGGTCTGCGGCATCAGCGAATTGCCAAGTTCCGCCACCTTGGCCGCCGGCACGTTGCTGGTGCGGATGGTCAGCACGCCGCCCGTGGTCATGGCGTCCCGCGCGTTCACCGCCAGGTTGATGATCACCTGGTCCAGCTGGCCCGGATCGACCTTGACCAGGCCCAGGTCGCGGCCATGGATCATGTTCAGCTGGATGTTCTCGCCGATCAGCCGGCGCAGCAGGTTCGACAGCTCCGCCAGCACGTCGGTCACGTCGATGACCTTGGGCCGCAGCGTCTGCTGGCGCGAGAAGGCGAGCAGCTGGCGCACCAGGTTGGCGGCACGGTTGGCGTTCTGCTTGATCTGCATCAGGTCGGCGAACGCCGGATCGCCGGCCGAGAAGCGCGTGAGCAGCAGGTCCGAAAAGCCGATGATGGCGGTCAGCAGGTTGTTGAAGTCGTGCGCGATGCCACCGGCCAGCTGGCCCACCGCCTGCATCTTCTGGCTCTGCGCGAACTGCAGTTCCAGGTTCTTCTGCTCCGTCGTGTCCAGCAGGAACAGGATGGCCCCGCCGATCGGCGCCTGGTGTGGGCTGGAATAGAGCTGGGCGACGCGTTCGGGCGGCCCGCGGAAGCGCACCTCCGTCGCGTTGACGGGGGGCACGGCTCCGGGCTGCAGGGCCTTTGCCACGCCGCGGTCCTCGGCCAGCAGGAACTGCACGATGGGCTTGTCCAGCACGGCGGTCACGTCTCGCCGCCCCGTCGCCAGGGCCGAGAACGCGGCGTTCGCCTCGATCACTGCGCCCTCGCCGTCGATCACCGCGATGGCGATGGGCGCGTCGTTGAAGAAGCGGTCGAAACGCGCCTGGGCCACGGCGAAGGCGTCGCGCAGGGCGGCTTCGCTGCGCAGGTCGCGCACCACGCCGGCACTGCGCCAGGCGGCCTCCGCCGGCAACTCGACGACCTCGACCGGGAAGGCCGATTGCCGCTCGGTGCGCAGGCGGCCGATGCGGCGCGGTCCGCCGCCATCCTCCAGGCTCAGGATCTCATCCAGCTGGATGCGGGCGGTGTTGAACGCCTCCACCTGCAGGCCCAGCCAGCCAGCCAGCGTGTGGTTGGCCAGGTCGATCGCACCATCGGCATTGGCCTCGAACCAGCCCAGGCCCGCATGGTCGAAGGCCCGGGCCACGCCCTGCGGCCGCGCCAGCCGGGGCGCCACAGTCCACAGGACCAGGCCGTCCGGCCCGGCCAGCGGCACCGCGGTGATGGCGACATGCCGGCTGCCCTGCAGCGGACGCGAGAGGCGCAGCGTGACGCCCGCCGTACCCAGTGCGCCGGCGGCCAGGCGGTCCAGCGCCTCCACCGCCAGCGGGTCCAGGCCGGGCAGGTCGCGCAAGGTGGGCTCGTGCTCGAAGCTGGGGCCCAGCAGCGTGCGCCAGGCCGGATTGGCGTGCAGCACCCGGCCCTCGCGGTCGGTGACCAGCCGCGGTTCGTCGGATTCCCCCAGCACCGCGCGCAGCATCGGTCCGGAAAAGCCGTGGCCTTCCGCCGGTCCGATCCGTGCATTGACCATGACCGCCACGGCATTGGCGAGCGCCAGCGCCCCCGCCATCACCCCGGCCAGCAGAACCTCTCCCTTGGCCGCCTCGACGAACAGGATCAGAACGCCCGCAATGTTGATGGCGACCGTCGGCCAGAAGGTCGGGCGGCGGGCCGACAGCCAGCCCCGCGCGCCTGGCGGCCGGGGTGCCTCGCCTGTCTTTGGGGATGAGGTCACGGGCGGCCCCGGCCCCGCTTCAGGCGCATGACATAGCCGATCACCTCGGCCACCGCGCGGTAGTGCTCGGTCGGCACCTCGCGGTCCAGTTCGACCGACGCGTGCAGGGCACGGGCCAAAGGTGGATTCTCGACCAGCGGGACATTGTTCTCCTCCGCCAGGGCGCGGATGCGCGCGGCCACGGCGTCGACCCCCTTTGCCACCACCTTGGGCGCCGCCATCGTCTGGCCATCATACTTCAGCGCCACGGCATAGTGCGTGGGGTTCGTGATGACCACGTCCGCCGTGGGCACCGCCGCCATCATCCGCCGGCGCGAGCGTTCCAGGCGGATCTGGCGCAGGCGCCCCTTGACCATGGGATCGCCGTCGGACTGCTTGCGCTCGTCCTTGACCTCCTGCTTGGACATGCGCTGCTCGCGCATGAAGCTGAAGCGCTGCCAGAAATAGTCAGCCCCGGCGATGACGCCCATCATGATCAGCGCCACCAGCAGCGCCTCCAGGACCAGGTCGCGCCCCAGGAGCAGCGCCTGGTCCACCGGCACCGTCACCAGCCCTGCGATGCGGTCCCGCTCCGGCCACAGCAGGGCCAGGACGGCAATGCCGACCAGCGTGATCTTAAGCAGGCCCTTGGCGAACTCGACCAGCGCCTTGCTCGAGAACTGGCGCTTCAGCCCCGCCATCGGCGAGATCTTGGAGAACTTGGGGGCGATGCGGTCCGCCGTGAACATCATCGGCTTCTGCACCATGTGACCGCCGATCGCCGCCACGATCAGGCACAGGAACGGCAGGCCCAGCGCCGCCATCATCACCAGGCCGATCGTGCGCATCTCGCCCATCAGCGTGCCGCCATCGACCGCCTGCGTGCCCACCCCGTCAAGGAAGGCCGCGAACTCGCGCGACAGCGACCCGGCGATGGTGCCGCCGAACAGGGCGACCATGGCGGTCGCGCCCAGCAGCATGAACCAGTGGTTCACCTCCTGGCTGGAGGGAACCTCGCCCCGCTCGCGCGCCTGTTCCAGCTTGCGTGGGCTGGCCTCTTCCGTCTTGTCGGAGTCGTCCTCGCCGGCCATCAGGGCACCAGCCGTTGCATCTGGTCCTGGAAATGGCTCAGGTACCAGGCGATGGCAAGCGGCAGGACCAGCGCGAACAGCAGGAAGGTCGAGATGACCTGCATCGGCAGGGCCACGAAGAACACCTGCAGCGTCGGCATCAGGCGGTTCAGCATGCCCAGGCCAACATTGAACACCATGCCATAGACGAGGAACGGCGCGCCGATCTGCACCCCCAGCAGGAAGGCCTGCGCCACGATCTGCACGCCCACCTGCGCCACGTCCCCGGTCGCCGCCAGCATGCCGGGCGGCATGGTCGTATAGCTTCCGACCATCGCCGCGATCAGCAGGTGGTGCAGGTCGGTCACGAAGATCGAGGCGGTCGCGACCAGGGTCATGAAGTTGCCGATGATCGCCGACTGCTGCCCCATCGCCGGGTCATAGTTCATGGCGAAGGACAGGCCCGACTGCATGCCGATGATGTTCCCGGCGACGGACAGAGCCGCCATCATCGCCCGCGCCAGGCCGCCGATCATAAGCCCGGTCAGCACCTCACCCCCGACCAGGGGGACCAGCGCCATGGCCTGCGCCGGCTCCGGCGGCAGGCGGCCGCCGACCACGCCATAGGCGGCGACGCTCAGCAGCAGGCCCAGCGCCAGCCGCACGGTCGCCGGCATCGTCGCCTCGCCGATCGCGGGCATCAGCATCAGCGCCGCCCCGATCCGGGCAAAGACCAGCATGAACCCGAACAGCATCGGCTGGACATCCGCCAGCGTCATCATGGGGATGGCTCAGCCGCCGCCAGAGACGATGCGGTCGGATATGCGGGCCATGAACGCCGCCATCGTGCGGCCCATGAAGGGCATGAACAGCAGCAATGCCGCATAGATCGCCAGGATCTTGGGCACGAAGGTCAGCGTCATTTCCTGGATCTGGGTCAGGGCCTGGAACAGCGAGATCACCAGGCCGACACCCAGGGCGACCAGCATCACCGGCGCGGACACCATCAGCGTGACCAGCAGCGCATCCCGGCCGACATCGATCACCTCAGCCCCGGTCATCGCTCCTCCGCCACCTGCCGCACCCGGTCGCCCGTCCGCCGTGACGAGGATGACTGGAGCCTAGACCATTTTCTGGTTGGCAGGAATCGGCGACGACAGCGGCGGCATCCCACAGGCCGGTCCGGACAGCATGCACGAGCCACAGGAGCAGGACGCCGCATGGGACTAGCGGAGACAGGATGGTTCAACCGTCAGCAAAGGGGTCCAGCCCGCTAGGCGTACCGGCGTTCCTGCGTCGGAGCGGGGACCGGGCGGCCCATTTCCCTGGCGTGCTCGACCCATGCCGCAATCGCTTCGCGTATGTCCATCAGGGCCTGGACATCCGTTTCGCCGTCGGCCACGCACCCCGGAAGATCGGGGGCGATGGCGATGAAACCGCCGCCTTCGCTCTGGGGCAGGCGCCTGACGATGACAGGGTAGTCAGCCTCGTCCATCATCCTCTCCTCGGCTCCACTCTATCCACATAGGACACAAGCATTCTCACATAGACCGGTTTGATTGGACGCCGCGCCGGAATTGTCAGGATGGCCTCTTGCGACTCATGTGAGATTGTCGTGTGGGATCCGGAAGTCACCGTCCTGAATTGCAGGTCATATGCGGCGCACACCACCCGCACATCGTCAATCGTCCAGTCGCCCTGCGGATTCGCGCGCATCGCGGCAAGGCGCTATCGCCCCGGAGACATCCTGCCTCCATATGCTGCAGCGGCGGCCGCGCCACCCCCGCCCGGCCACAAAGGGCCGGGCGAAAGGTTGCCCTCAGTCCTTCAGGTGCTTCAGGTACTGGCCCGCAATGTCGCAGTCGACAAGCCGGGAATAGGCATCCAGCAGGCGCTTCGTCACCGGGCCGGGAATCCCCTTGTCCGCCGGCTTGCGGCCGTTGATGCTCTTGACCGGGCAGATGCAGAGGCTGGTGGAGGTCAGGAACGCCTCGTCCGCGTTATAGGCGTCGAACAGGTCGATATCCTTCTCGACCAGCGGGATGCCCAGGTCCTCGGCCAGTTCATAGACCGTCTGGCGGCTGATGCCCGGCAGAACGAAGTGCGTGCGGGGGGTCAGCAGACGCCCGTCGCTGACCAGGAACAGGTTCGAGCCCAGCCCCTCGGTCAGGTTGCCATAGGCGTCCAGCAGGACGGCCCAGGCCTTGGGGTTGTGGGCCTTCACCTCGCGGTCGGCCATGATCAGGTTCAGGTAGTTGTGCGTCTTGGCCTGCGGGCTCAAGGCATCGGGCGGCGTGCGCCGGATCGAGGGGACGATGACCTCGATCCCGTCGCGATAGAGGGGGGCCCGCTTGGCATAGGGCAGCGCCTGGCATTCCACGATCACGGTGGGCGTGGCGACGCCGTCGGCCGCCCACTTGTCCTGCCCGCGCGTCACCCGCTGGCTCAGCCAATAGTCTTCGTCCGGCCCCAGCAGGTGGCGGTTGCGCTCGAACACCTCGATCGAGATCGCCTTCATCTCGGCCTTGCTCAGGCCGGGATCAATGTCGAGATAGCGCAAGGTCCGGTAGAACCGGTCCAGGTGCTCGTCCAGCTTGAAGATGCGCTTGTTGAAGGTGCGCGTGGTGTCGAAACCGGCATCGCCGCCGATGAAGCTGGCGTCGCGGAAACTGACCACGACCTCGCGCTCGGGCACGTAGTTGCCGTTGAAATACGCAATCCGCTCGTTTGCCAGGACAGTCATCGCCACAGCCTCTCCGGTCGCTCGACCGCTGAATATGGTCCCTTGGCGTTTCCCCAGGGCGTTTCCCTGGCCTTCGGTGCCGCCCGTCGTTCAGCGCAGGCGATAGAAGCAGTCGGACAGCGCCTGCACGGCCTTGCCGCTGCCAGCCAGGCTCAGCGGCCCGATCACGCCGAAGTCGGTCAGGATGCTGATGCGTCCGCCCTTGCCCAGCAGGTCCAGGAGGACGCGGTGGTTGGGGGGGAACTCCACGACCAGCACGTCGCCGGGCGCGCCCACGGCCGACAGCGCCAGCGGTGGCCGGTTGTCCACGCTGATGCGGATGCCATAGCTGGCGCCCGCCTGCCAGCGCAGGCCATAGCGCTGCACGGAGAACGACGTGTCGCGGCGTGACATGCGCACGAACAGGGCCGAGCCCTCAGGGTACAGGCGCGAGACCAGGCAGGCGTCATAGCCCACGTCGTTCACGATCGTCCCGGCCCAGTCGGGCGAACCGGTGAAGAAGTTGGTGCCGACCGGTGACGCCGGCGGCGCATAGGTCGGCTTCTGGGCGACCGGCGGGGGCGGCGGGCGGTCGAACACGCTGGCCGGCGGCTCGAACTTGCGCACCTCGAACTGACGGTCGATGCCGCCGCGGCCCAGCCGCTCGGCAAAGCGCGCCATCACGGGATCGTTGCTGAAGCAGCCCGTGCGCGAGGGCAGTCCCCCCACCACGACCGGGGCATAGATGCTCGACGACCAAGTGCGGGTGCCCTGCTCCCATTCGCAGGCATAGACGTCGCCGCGCACGGTATCGATGATCACCGCTGTGTTGGTGCTGGCGCAGGCTTCCGGCAGGCACGCGGCGGCAATCAGGGAATCGCCGACACGCGTCACCGGCAGCGAGCGGATCATGCGGTCGCGCAGATAGGCATAGTTGGCGCTGCCGATGACGGGCGCCAGCACGGCCTCGGTCGCGGGATCGTCGAAGAAGGTCCGGCCGCCGATCACCGCCGTCGCCGGCTGCCCCTCCCAGCGGAACAGGCTGCCCAGGTCCGCGCGAAGGAAGCGGCGCTGGGCCTGCGCCTCGGCCGACGCCAGGGCGATCGCACCCAGCGCCACGCCCGCCACGACCAGCAGGCCAAGCGCCCGCCGCAACACACCAAGCCTGCTCATCTCAGAGTGACGCTCCCGAGGGATACTCGCGCAGCAAGGCAGTCTCGAACGCCACCAGGGCGGCGGACGCCTTGAGCGCCATGTCGAAGCGGCGATCCTGCAGCAACTGGAACACCAGTTCCATGTTGTCGATCACTTCGCGCAGCATGGTCGTGCGCACGATCTCGCCCATGGCGGAGACGACCTGGGGATAGACCTCGTCATACTGCGTGGGGTCCAGATAGATCGCCTGGACCAGCAGATGGACGCGCCGCGCGGGGGAATTCGCCTCCTCCGGCTTCAGGATGGATTCGTCGGTCAGCCAGACGGCGCGCGGGTCGATCTTCAACCCGTCCTCAGCCATCTCGATCAGGGTGCCGTTGACCAGCACCCGCTCGCCGGGCTTCAGGACCACCTTGGTCAGCTCAGCCTGCTCCATGCTTCCTCCCTGCCCCGCTGGGTCGCCACGACCCGCCGTCTGCGTGGTTCGCAGTGCAACCCATCCGAATAGGTGCACAGCATGCCTTCACTCGGCGGGCGACACCATGGGCAGCGCGCGCGGCTGGCGCCGATCGGCCGGCAGCAGCACGGCAAAGACGGCTGCGACCGCGGCAAAGGCCGCGACCACGACCAGCAGCGCGTCCAGCGTGCCGAACCGGGCATAGAGCAGCGGCGCCAGCGACACGCCGACGGACGAGACGCCCAGCGTCAGCAGGAACTTCACGCCAAAGGCCCGACCCCGCCACCGCTCGGGCGTGTAGCGCGCCAGCAGCGCGTTCTCGGCCGGGGTGGAGGCCGCGTTGAGCGAGACCATGACCGTCGCCGCCGCGACCAGCCCAGGCCCGCCCAGGCCGGCCGCCAGCAGCGCCACCGGCACCTGCAGCAGCTGCGCCAGGAAATAGACCAGGCGCAGGGAATGGCGGTCGGACAGTTCGCCTCCCACGACCTGGGCAACCGCCGACAGGGCATAGACCAGGCTGACCATCAGGCCGACGCCCGTGGCACCCCCCAGCAGCGCGCCCACCTGCCGCTCCTCGAACAGCTTGGGCAGGCCGACCGAGACCGACTGGAAGATCAGCCCGCCCATGATCATGGTGACCGTCAGCACCCAGAAGGCGCGGCGCACGTCGGCGCGCGAGGGCGCGGCAGCAGCGGGCTTGGCCAGCGCCTGGCCGTCGCGGATATGGCCGCTGGCCATCAGCGCGACGAACACCGCCCCCGTCGCCAGGATGACGGCCCCCGGCACCAGGAACGCGGCCCGCCAGCCCCACAGGTCGGCCAGCACGCCCGCGGTCGCCGCCGCCCCGGCGGTGCCCAGGCTGCCGAACACCCCATTGATGCCAAAGGCGCGGCCCGTGTTCCGCGCCTGCCGCGCCAGCCAAGCGATGCCGACGGGGTGGTAGATCGAGCCGAAGAGCCCGATCAGGGCCAGGCCAGCCAGCAGCCCCATGGGACCGGTGGCCAGGCCTGCCACGATGCAGCCGCCCCCCACGCCAAAGAAGAACACCGCCATCATCCCGGCGGAACTCCAGCGGTCGCCCAGCCATCCCGCCGGCAGGGCGCCCAGGCCGAACAGCACATAGGCGGGGATCGAGAGCCAGGCGAGGTCGTCGTACGGCACCTGCCATTCGCGCGCCAGGACCAGGACCACGGTCGCATAGAGCAGCATGGTCAGGTGGGAATAGGCATGGCCCAGCGCCGACAGGCCAAGGGCCAAGCCCGGGCCGGAGCGCCCGCCGGTCCCGGCCGCTTCTGCGTTGATCGTCATGCGACGATGGTGCCCCGGCGTCGCGTCCGCGTCATCCCCGACGGCCATGCCGGTCCCGCACGGCAGGTGTGTAGGCCGCGCCGGGATGTCCCGGTTTCCAGGCCGCCGCCGATCGAACTGGCCCCGGCCAGGCTTACCCGCTCAGGCGCTCTTCGGCCCGGTCAGGGCGTGCAGCGCCGCGATCGCCAGGCTGAACAGGACCAGCGCCCCGGCCTGGTGCAGCACGCCCAGGGGCAGCGGCACGGCGTGCAGCAGGGTGGCGATGCCGATCCCCGCCTGGACCAGGACCATGACGGCGATGGCAATCCCCAACTGGTGCGCCCGGCCCCAGGGATGGCGACGCCAGATGGCGATGCCGAAGGCAACGCCCCCCGCCACCGCCACATAGGCCATCAGGCGATGCACCAGCTGCAGGGCCGCGTGCGGGTCGTCCATCAAGTCCAGCGGCAGCAGGCGCCCATCCATCAGCGGCCATGTCGTATAGACCAGGCCCGCGTCCATGCCGGCGACCAGCGCGCCCGAGATCATCTGCAGGAAGACGAACCCGGCAAAGGCCCAGGCCCACAGGGCCTCTCGCCCCCGGCCACGGCGGCGGGTAGAGCCGGCAACGTCCATCGCCGTCCACAGGACCAGCGCCTGCAGCAACACCGCCAGGCCCAGGTGCGCGGCCAGCCGGGTCGGCGCGACCGATACCCGGTCGACCAGGCCGCTGGCCACCATGAACCAGCCCAGCGCCCCCTGCATCCCGCCCAGGACCAGGATCCCGACCAGGCGCAGGCCCAGCGACCGGTCGATCGCCCCGCGCACCCAGAAGATCAGCAGCGGCACGGCAAAGGCAAAGCCGATCAGGCGGCCAAAGGCGCGGTGCGACCATTCCCACCAGTAGATCGCCTTGAACTCGTCCAGCGCCATGCCGTGGTTCTGCAACTGGTATTGCGGGCTGGCCTTGTACTTGGCGAATTCGCCGTCCCAGTCGGCTTGGCTCAGCGGCGGCACGATCCCGGTCACCGGCTTCCACTCGACGATGGACAGTCCGGAATCGGTCAGGCGGGTCATCCCGCCGACCAGCACCATCACGAAGATCAGGGCATAGACCAGCAGCAGCCACGCCGCCACGGCGCGCCGCTGCGGCGGCAGGTCCATCCCGGGTGCGGCCATGCTGAGCGTCATGGCCGCCACATTAGGGATTGCCCCCGGCGCGGCCATTGCGACCCGGTACCACATGCGCGGTTGCGCGCAGGGCGCCGACAGCCTCCGGCTCAGCCGCCGAAGCTGACGCCGTAGATCGTCTCGAAGCCCTGGAGCAGGACGGGGCCGCCGATGCGCGCCTTCTCGTTGTCCAGGATATAGGTGCTGCCGTCCAGCTCGACCTGCAGCACGGCATGGTCGATGCCACGCCCCGCATGGCGCAGGACCAGCACCTTCATCGAAGCGGGGTGGAAACCCAGCTGCAGCAGCGCCCACATCTTGGCGATCGCATAGTCCTCGCAATCGCCACCGCGATAGAAGAACTGTCGCGGCGTCGCCCAATAGTCGTCACGACCGTAATTGTCGCCATCACTGACATAGCGCACCGCGTTCACCAGGCGATGGACACTGGCCAACTGGCGGATCCGCGGCTGCGCGCCCATGCGGAACAGCGCCGCCTGGAATTCGCGCAAGGGGCACGCGCCATAGGTATTGGCGGTGCAGGGCCGGGCCTCCTTCATGCGCGCCATGCGGGCGACGACATCGGCCCAGACGGGGGTTGCGACCAGCGACACCGGGATCACGCTGCGACCCGTTGCCTCGCCCAGCGTGCGGTCGGTCGAGGCCCACGCAGCGCCCGGGCCCACACCACACATGCCCACACCCAGGACCAGCGCCAGCAGGATCCCCCGCCAGGCCGGCCCGCCGGCAGACCGGCGCCGCGCGCTCACTCGCTGCCCCCGCCATCACGGGCCAGGGAACCGGGGTGCCGCCATGCGGTTCGCAGCCATTCCGATGCCGTGGCCCGGCCCGCCTGACCAGCCATCCCGACACTCAAGGCGCGAACAACGATCATGCCGAGTCAGTCTCCCCCTGCCCCTTCCGGTTCTATCGCGCTGCACAATAACGGGCCAGTGTCATTGCCGTGATCGGCCGGCGGACAATGCCAGCCCCTTGGCCCCGGAGTCCCCGCGCCCCATGTTCGTGGCGCGCAACAGGAGTGCCCGTCGCCCTCATGCCATCCTTGCTGCAGACCTTCCGCACCCTCCTGCTGCCTCTGGCGCGGCGGCGCGAGGCGGTCATCCTGGGCATCTTCCTGGCGGCAGTGGGCCTGGGCAGCCTGGTCCTGGCACTGGCGTCCGAGGTCATGGAGGGCGAGACCCAGGCCCTGGACGAGGCGATCCTGCTGGCGCTTCGCCAGCCGGGCGACCACGCCCAGCCGATCGGCCCGCTGTGGCTGCAGGTGGCACTGACCGACGTGACGGCGCTGGGCAGCATCACGGTCCTGGCGCTGGTCACCCTGGCGACCGCGGCCTATCTGGCGATGCGCCGCCGTGGCGGGCAGGCGCTGGTGGCGATCGCGGCGGGCGGTGGCGCGCTGGCGCTGAACACGCTGCTGAAGTCGGTCTTCCTGCGGCCACGGCCCGACCTGGTGGCGCATGGCGTCGACGTCTACACGTCCAGCTTTCCCAGCGCCCATGCCATGGTCTCGGCCGCGACCTACCTCACGCTTGGCGCCCTTGTCGCGAAGGTGGAGGCGGACACCGCGCGCAAGATCTACCTGATGGGGCTGGCCGTCGGCCTCACGCTTCTCGTCGGGCTCAGCCGGATCTATCTTGGCGTGCACTATCCCAGCGACGTGCTGGCCGGATGGACGGCCGGCGCGGCCTGGGCCCTGTTCTGCTGGATGGTTGCGGTCCTGGCCCGCGGCCGGCGCGGCGACTGACGCGGCACCCTCAGTTCAGCCGCCGGCCCAGGCCGGGGCGTGCCAACTGCTGCGCCTCGACCACGGCCCGGATCCGGAACCACAGGCAGAAGGCCTGGCTGTCGCCGGCACGCAGTCGCTCGCGCGCACGCGATTCGCAGAACGACAGCGCGCCCGCGCCGTGTGCGGTCAGCACCCGACGCGCGGCACGGTGGATCATGCGATCGGCGTGGCGTCCCATGACGCGAAAGATGGAGGCAACTCCAAGTTTCGCGCAAGGGCTGTGTCGAAATTATCCCGTACGCGTCCGCCGGCGGCCAGGCCCCAACCTCCAAGCGGCCCTGGGTGGCCGTGGGGCCGCGCTATGGACGGCACCACCGCTTCGGCCCTAATGTCCCGTGCAAAGATCGGTCGGGGGACCAACGTGCGGGCAGGACAATTTGCAATCGCGGCGCTGGCGGCGCTCTTGGGCACGGCGTCCGTTGGGACCGGCCCGGCCTTGGCGCAGGAGGGCGATTCACTGGCCTTCAGCGCGGGCTGGTTCGACGTGCTGCACCGGGACGATGACGCGGCGGAGTTTCGGCTGGAATACCGCTCCGGCGCCTCGTTCCTCTATGCCCATCCCTTCGCCGGCGGCATGGTGACGACGGATGGCGCGCTGCACGGCTTCATCGGCGTCCTGTGGGACATCCCCCTGGGCCCGATCATCATCACGCCCAGCTTTGCCCCCGGCCTGTTCCACGAAGGCGATGGCAAGGACATCGGCAGCGTGATCGAGTTCCGCAGCCAGATCGAGATCGGCCTGCCGCTGGACAATGGCGGCCGCATCGCCGTCAGCTTCAACCACATCTCGAACGCCGGCATCACCGACCGCAATCCGGGCGTCGAAAGCGTGGCGCTGACCTACGTCGCCCCGCTCGGCAGCCTGTTCGGCAACTGACCGCGGCATGAGCCAGGATGCGGCACCCCGGGCCAGGACCGGGGGCGAGGTCCTGGTCGATGCACTGGTCACACACGGCGCGACCCACGTCTTCTGCGTCCCGGGCGAGAGCTACCTGCCGGCGCTGGACGCCTTGCGCGCGCGGGCGGACCGCATCCGCACCATCGTCTGCCGGCACGAGGCGGCGGCCGCCAACATGGCGGAGGCAGCGGCCAAGCTGACGGGCCGGGCGCACGTCGTCTTTGCCACGCGCGGGCCTGGCGCCTGCCACGCCGCGATCGGCATCCACACCGCGTTCCAGGATTCGACGCCCGTCCTGCTGCTGCTGGGCCAGGTGGAGCGCGCCGCCCGCGGCCGCGAGGGCTTCCAGGAATTCGATGTCGAGCGGCTGTTCGGCTGGACCGCCAAGTGGGCGGCAGAGGTGACGGACGCCTCCCGCCTGCCGGAACTGCTGGCCCGTGCCTTCCACGTCATGCAGGCGGGCCGCCCCGGCCCGGTCGTTCTCTCCCTGCCCGAGGATGTCCTGGCGGAGGTGGTCACGGTCGCCGACACGCCGCCCGTGCGGCCCACGGCGATCCGCCCGGCGGCCGAGGATGTCGCCGCGCTGGCCGCACGCCTGGCCCAGGCCAAGCGTCCTTTGGTCGTGGTCGGCGGCGGTGGCTGGACGCCTGCGGCCGCGGCCGATGTCACGGCCTTTGCCGAGCGCTGGTCGCTGCCGGTCGCCGCCTCGTTCCGCTGCCAGGACATCGTGCCCCCGGCCAGCCTGGCCCATGTCGGCGAACTGGGCACCGGAACCGACCCCGCGCTGGCGGCCCGCGTGCGGGCGGCCGACCTGCTCCTGGTCCTGGGCGCGCGCCTGGGCGAGATCACGACCCAGGGCTATGCGCTGGTCGTGCCGCCCGTGCCGACCCAGGCCCTGCTCCATGTCCATCCCGACGTAGGCGAACTGGGCCGGGTCTACCAGCCGGACCTGGGGCTCGTCGCCACCATGCCCCCGCTGGCGGCCGCGCTGGCCGCCCTGCCGCCGCCCATCAGGCCGGCGTGGCACGACTGGTGGGCGGCCGCGCGCGCCGACTACCAGGCGGCCGCCGTGCCCGCGACGGCGCCGGGCGCGCTCGACATGGGTGTGCTCATGACCCTGCTGCGGCAGCGCCTGCCGCGCGACACGATCATGGTCAACGACGCCGGCAACTTCTCCGGCTGGGTCCAGCGCTTCTGGCCCTATGGCGCCTACCGCACCCAGCTGGCTCCGACCAGCGGGGCGATGGGCTATGCCGTACCTGCGGCCATCGCGGCGGCCCTGGTCGCCCCGCGCCGTACCGTCTGCGCCTTTGTCGGCGATGGCGGCTTCCTGATGTCGGGGACAGAGATCGCGACGGCCATGCTGCATGGCGCCGCCCCCCTGATCCTGGTGGTCGACAACGGCATGTACGGCACGATCCGCATGCACCAGGAACGGCGCTATCCCGGCCAGCCCTTCGCAACCGACCTGCGCAATCCCGATTTCGCGGCCTTCGCCCGGGCCTTCGGCGCTTTCGGCCAGGCCGTGACCGCCACCGCAGCGCTGGAGCCCGCCCTGGACGCCGCCCTGGCGGCACTGGCGGAGGGGCGTCCCGCCCTCCTGACGCTGGCCCTGGATCCAGAGGCGATCACCACCCGTACAACGCTCAGCGCGCTGCGCGGCGCCGCGACCTGAGCCCCGCCGGTGGAACGGCGCTTCCTCCTCTGCCGGCGAATTGTCTATACTTGACACTAACACCCTGCCGCGTTTTCATGATGGCAGATCCCGGATCCACCACCCCTTGAGCACGCCGCTTCCCCCTGACCCGTCCGCGCCGCCCGGATCGCTTGGCGGCGTCCGGGATTCGGGCGTCCATCGCCTGACGCAGGCGGTGGTCCGGCCGTTCCTGCCCTCGGCCGCGGCGGTGCAGGACAGTGCGCCGGTGGCGCTGGTCATCTACATGCTGACGGTGGCGGCGCTCATCGGCGCCAATGCCGGCATCGCGCTGTTGATCCAGCCGGCGATCAGCCTCCCGCAGTGGCTGGCCTATGCCTACACGATGGCATGGCCGGTGGCCTGCTGCCTGCTGCTGCGCCATGGCTGGCCGATCCGCACCGTGCTGGCCCAGGCCGCGGCGCACGGCACGATTTCGGTCCTGGCGATTGCCGGCACCACCGGCGGTGTCCAGTCGCCGGCGCTGGTGCTGCTGATCGCGGGCCTGGCCTCGACCGGCGTCGCCGGCACACCCGGCCTGACCCGGCGGGCGGCGCTGGGCGCGATCGTCCTGGCTGGGCTGCTGCTGCTGGCCGAGCTGCTGCGCCTGCTGCCGCCAGACCCGGTGCCGCCGCATCTGCGTAGCATTGCCTTCGTCGTCAACCTGGCCTCGGGCATCGCCATCATCACCCAGGCCAGCGCCGCCGCCGCGCACAGCCGGGCCACGATCCGGGCCGAGCGGGCCGAGGTGCAGGCCGACCTGGTGCGCCTCAACCGCGAGCTCGACGCCCGCGTCGCCGCCCGCACGACCGAGCTCGAGGCGGCGCGCGTCGAAGCGGAACAGGCAAGCCTGGGCAAGAGCCGTTTCCTGGCGCAGATGAGCCACGAGCTGCGCACCCCGCTCAATGCCGTGATCGGCTTTGCCGAGATCATGCGCATGGGCCTGTTCGGGCCTGCCGGCTCGCCCCGCTATACCCAATACGTGGCGCATGTGGAGGACAGCGGCCGGCACCTGCTGTCGCTGGTCAACGACCTGCTCGACCTGTCCCGCCTCGACGCGGGCGAGTTCGCCCTGAAGGTCGAGCAGGTCGACCTCGACGAAACCATCGCCGCCGCCCAGACCCTGGTCGCCACCAAGGCCGAAGCCCAGGGCGTCGTGCTCGAACGCGCGGCGGAAGATCGCCGGGGCGTCGCCGTGTGGGCCGACCGCCGGGCCCTGCGCCAGGCACTGGCCAACATCCTGGCCAACGCGGTCAAGTTCACGGGATCGGGCGATCGCATCGTCGTGACCGTGGAGGGCAGCGTGGAGGGGGTGACGATCCGCATCGACGACACCGGCTGCGGCATGCCGCCGGACAAGGTGGCCAGCCTGCTCTCCGGCGTCCGCGCCCACGACGCGATGGCGCGCGACGAGCGCGAGGGGGCGGGCCTGGGCTTTGCCATCACCCGCGGCCTGCTGGCCCGCCATGGCGGCCGCGTCGAGCTGGAGAGCACGCCAGGCCGGGGCACCAGCGTCCGCCTCGTCCTGCCGGCGGAGCGGGTCCTGACGGCCCCTGTCGCCGCCTGACCCCGCCCGCCGAAGGCCCGGCTTGACACGGCCCCCCACTCCGGTCGCTATAGGCGCCGACCAGCCCCTTGGGCGCCCGTAGCTCAGCAGGATAGAGCACAGGATTCCTAATCCTGGGGTCGTGGGTTCGAATCCCGCCGGGCGCACCAACGGCGTACAAGTCCTGGAACTCCGCCGGCTGCGGTTTCGCGGCCGACGATGGCGTGGGCGAGCGACGCCTTCTCGCCGATGATCCGGATGCGGCGGTCTTCAACCTTGATCGTCGGGATGACCGAACGCGGGTCGCGCTGTGAGGTTCGGCGCCGTCCGTCGGGCAGGGACAGCCCGGACCGTCCGGCCCGCATCCGACCGGGCATTGCAGGCATCGGGCCGGATGCAGTTCACTGGCCGACCCGCTCGCTCCTGCCTGTCCAGTCGACCCAGACGACCAGGAGGAAGCCGCCAACCAGGCCCAGGTGCTCGTAGAAGGCATTGGCCAGCATGAACCGCTCCGGCCCCTCGACCTCCCAATAACGGTTGGCCATCAGCGTCGCCACGAGCGTGAAGCCGGCCAGGGCAAGTGCCCCCAGCCAGCGGCCCTTCCCCCACAGGACCAGCAGCGAGGCGCCCAGTTCCAGCACGATCACGGCCAGCGCAAAGGGCGCCTCCGGCACCAGGCCGAAATGGATCATCTCCGCCTTGGCCCCGGTGAAATCCATCGCCTTGTTGAAGCCGCCCTGGATATAGGCGGCGCACAGGCCCAGCAACGCCAGCCGGTACAGGACCTGCGCCGCCAGGATCGGGCGCAGCGCCGCCTCCGCTCGTGTCGCCAGCGCCATGGCTCAGACCGCCCAGCAGGCGCAGCCCAACGCACCCCAGAAGCTCTTCAGGTCAGTGACCGGCACCCGGCCGGCCCAGGCCGAGGCATGGTCGTGCCCATGGACGGTACAGCTGTTGGCACACCCGCACAGGCTCTGCGCCCGACGCTGCACGCCCGCCTGCTCCTTGCGGCCCCAGGCGGCATAGCCGCCATAGGTGCGCACCGGCGACCAGTCGGGCATGGCCGGCGGCGGCGGGTTGTCCAGGCTGGCAAACGGACCGGCAGCGTAGACGACCTTGCCGCCCACGACCGTCAGCGTGCTCGACATATCGGCGATCTCAGCTTCGGGACAGGCGAAATAGTCCCGGTCCGGCACGATCAGGTCGGCCAGCTGCCCGACCGCGATGCGCCCCTTCTTGCCCTCCTCGTTCGAGAACCAGGTGACGTTCTCGGTCCACATGCGCAGCGCCGTCTCACGATCCAGGCAGTTGCGCTGCGGCGTCAGGCGAAGACCACCCACCGTCCGCCCGGTGACCAGCCAGGACAAGGCCACCCACGGATTGTAGGAGGCGACGCGCGTCGCGTCGGTCCCCGCGGAGGTGCGGATGCCCTTCTCCAGCATGCGGGCAACCGGTGGCGTCGCCTCCGCCGCGGCAGCGCCGTAGCGCTCCACGAAGTATTCGCCCTGATAGGCCATGCGGTGCTGGACCGCGACGCCGCCGCCGAGGGCCGCGATTCGGTCGATCGACCGTTCCGAGATCGTCTCGGCATGGTCGAAGAACCAGTTCAACCCGGCCAGTGGCACATCCGTGTTGACCTTCTCGAACACGTCGAGGGCACGGGCGATCGTCTCGTCATAGGTCGCGTGCATGCGCCACGGCCAGCGGTTCTGGGCCAGGATGCGCACCACCCCCTCCAGTTCACCCTCCATCTCGGGCGGCATGTCGGGCCGTTCGACGCGGAAGTCCTCGAAGTCGGCGGCGGAGAAGACCAGCATTTCGCCGGCCCCGTTGTGCCGGAAATAGTCGGTGCCCTGCTTGTACTGCGACGTGGCCGTCCAGTTCAGGAAGTCGTCCTTTTCCTGCTTCGCCTTCTGCGTGAACAGGTTATAGGCCAGCCGGATGGTCAGCTGGTCCTCATCTGCCAGCTTCTGGATGACGGCATAGTCGTCCGGATAGTTCTGGAAACCGCCGCCGGCATCGATGGCCCCCGTGACGCCCAGGCGGTTCAACTCGCGCATGAAATGGCGGGTCGAATTGAGCTGGTAGTCGAAGGGCAGCTTCGGCCCCTTTGCCAATGTCGCGTAGAGGATCGCGGCATTGGGCTTGGCCAGGAGCAGGCCGGTCGGGTTGCCGGCGGCGTCGCGCGTGATCTCGCCACCCGGCGGCTGCGGCGTATCCTTCGTATAGCCGACCGCCCGCAATGCCGCCCCGTTCAGCAACGCCCGGTCATAGAGGTGCAGCAGGAAGACCGGTGTGTCGGGCGCCACCGCATTGATCTCCTCGATCGTCGGCAGGCGCTTCTCCGCGAACTGATGCTCGGTAAAGCCCCCGACCACGCGCACCCATTGCGGCGGCGGCGTGATCGCGACCTGCGCCCTCAGCATGGCCATGGCGTCCGCCAGCGACCGCACGCCGTCCCAGCGCAACTCCATGTTGAAGTTCAGGCCGCCGCGGATGATGTGGAGGTGATTGTCGATCAGGCCGGGCAGGACGCTCTGCCCCTGCAGGTCGATCACCTTGGTCGCCGCCCCTTTGAGGGCCATGACCTCGGCCATCGTCCCGACGGCGACGAAGCGGCCATGGGCGACTGCGACCGCCTCGGCCATGGGATTGGCGCGGTCCAGCGTCGTGAAGCGGCCATTGACCAGGATCAGGTCGGGGTCGGGCGTTGCCATGGCGAAGCTCCTGTTTGCGCCCAGCGGGCCAGCGGCGGACAGCAGGCCAGTGGCGGCCAAGGTAGTGGCGGCCAGGCCGGCACCGGCCTGGCGACGGGTCAGTCGGGTCATGTCGGATCCTTGGGCGGACGCAGGGCAATCATGTGCCGGACGAGCGGCGGTGTCGGCCCCTGGTGGAAGCGGGCGACGCGGGCCTGGACGTCGCGGTCGGCACCGGTCACGCGATGGTGCTGGCGCAGGTGCTCCAACCACGACGGCACCAGGAACGTCTCGACCAGCGTGCCGCCATTCTCCGCATCCTCGAACAGCTGCCAGTCATAGGCGCCGTCGCGCAGGCGCTCGGTCCTGAACTCGGCGATGGCGGCCAGGAAGGCATCATGGTCGGCGGCGGCGATCCGGTATTCGACGCTGATCCGCACCGGGCCGCGGTCCTGCGCCACCTCGGCCGAGACGACGGGAGCGGGCCAGTGCATGGACGGCGTCATGTCGACCGCAGCGCCGGTGTGCAGGTGCCAGCGCGCCAGCAGCGGGATCGCGACAACCGCACCGGCCGCCGCCGCGAGATGTGCAACCGTGAGGGAGGTCAGCTCCGCCACCTGGCCCCACAACGCACTGCCCAGGGTCATGGCGCCGAACTGGGTCATCGCGAACAGGGCCAGGCCCCGTCCCTTGACCCAGTCGGGCAGGGCGACCTGGGCCGAGACATTGATCGGTGCCAGCACCGCGATCCAGGCGACGCCCGCCACCAGGGACGCGATCAGCCCGACCCAGGCGGCATGCGCCACCCCGAACAGGACCAGCGCCAAGGCCGTCCCGATCGTCGCCGCAGCGACCAGCCGGTCGGGGCCCAGCTTCGCCTTCAGCACGGGCAGCAGGAACGCGCCACCAACGGCGCCGACCCCGATCGTGCCCAGCAGCAGGCCATAGACCTGCGGCCCGCTGGCGATCTGGTCGCGCGCCACCAGCGGCAGCAGCGCCCAATAGGCACTTGCGAACAGGAAGAAGCCGGCCGCCCGCACCAAGGTTGCCATCAGGTGCCGGTTATGCCGGGCATGGCGCCAGCCGACCCGCAGGGCGGAATGAAACCGCTCCGCCGGCAGGTCGCGGGACCCCGCCGGCGCCGGCCGCCACCACAGCAGGACCGCGACGACGCCCAGCGTGCTGACCGCGTTGAACCAGAACGGGGCGGCCAGACCAAGCGTGCCGATGATGACGCCGGCCAGGGCCGGCCCCAGCGCGCGGCTGATGTTGATCCCGACGCTGTTGAGCGAGATCGCGGCCTGAAGATCCTGGCGCGGCACCAGCTGCGGCACGACCGCCTGCCAGGACGGGGCGACCAGCGCCGACCCCACCCCCACCAGGAAGGTGAAAGCCAGCAGGATCCCTGGCGTTACCTGGTCCAGCCAGACGATCACGCCCAGCACCGCCACCACCGCAGTCAGGCCTAGGTTGATGACGACCAGCAGCCGCCGCCGGTCCATGATGTCCGCCAGCGCCCCGGCCGGCAGGCCCAGCAGCACGACCGGCAGCATGGTCGCGACCTGGACCAGCGACACGATGAACGCGTCCTGGGTCAGGCCGGTCATCAGCCAGCCGGCGGCGGCGTTCTGCATCCACGTGCCCACATTGGACACGACGGTCGCCAGCCACAGCGCCAGGAAGACGCGGTGGCGCAGCGGCGCCAGGGCAGCCCCCTCGGCCGGCGGCTGGTGCGCTTGGACGGGCTCGGTCATGGCGTGCCGCCGGGCAGCCGTACCGTTCAGACCTGGGCCGGGTTGGGTCCGATCCGCTCGCCGTGCTTCACGCGCTCCGGGCCGCCATGGACATGGGTGACGGCATAGTCGATGCCCATGCCATAGGCGCCCGAATGCTCCTTCACGATGGCGGTCACGGCGTCATAGGTTTCCTTGCGCGCCCAGTCGCGCTGCCACTCCAACATCACCTGCTGCCAGGTCACGGGCACCACACCCGCCTGGACCATCCGGTCCATCGCGAACTTGTGGGCGTCGACCGACGTCCCGCCGGAGGCATCGGCCACCATGTAGATCTGGTAGTCGGCGTCCTTCATCGCGCACAGGGCAAAGGTCGTGTTGCAGACCTCGGTCCACAGGCCGGCCACGACGATCTTCTTGCGCTGGTTGGCGGCCAGCGCATCGCGGACGTTCTGGTCGTCCCACGAGTTCATCGACGTCCGCTCCAGGATCTTGTGCTCCGGGAAGACGCCCAGCAGTTCGGGATAGGTATTGCCGGAAAAGCTGTCCGTCTCGACCGTTGTGATCGTGGTCGGGATGCCGAACACGCGCGCCGCCTTGGCCAGGCCGACGACGTTGTTCTTCAGGGTCTGGCGGTCGATCGACTGCACGCCAAAGGCCATCTGCGGCTGCTGGTCGATGAAGATCAGCTGGCAGTTCTGCGGCGTCAGCACGTCCAGGTAGTACGACATTTCGGAATCCCTCCTCTTCACGGCGGGTTGCGGTCTGGTCGAGAGACTAGAATGGCCTCACCCTTCGGACAATCCGACGCACCATGGATTCACTGTTTCCGGTATGGAGACAAATCCATGGCCGGTTCCGTCCTCGTGCTATCGTCGGATAGCAGGGACAATTGTCCCAAGCATCCGGCCACTGGGCACAGGGGAAGGACAATCCAGGGTGGACAAGCTGGTCTGCATGCGTGCCTTCGTCCGTGTCGTCGAACTGGGCAGCTTTGCCCGCGCCGCGCGCGAACTGCGCCTGTCCCGTTCGGTGATCAGCAAGTACATCCTGGACCTGGAGCAGGACCTGGGCGTGCAGTTGCTCAGTCGCACGACGCGCAGCATAAGCACGACGCAGAACGGCCAGGAATACTACGCGCGCTGCACGGCGATCCTGGGCGACATCGCGGACGCCGACCGCGCCGCCGCCCAGCTTCAGGACAATCCGCGCGGCATCCTGCGGATCAACGCGCCGATGTCGTTCGGCACCCTTGTCCTGGGCAAGGCGCTGGCCGACTTCATCCCGCGCTATCCCGACCTGAAGGTCCAGCTGGTGCTCAGCGACCAGCAGGTCGACACGGTGCAGGAGGGGTTCGACGTTACGATCCGCATCGCAGACCTGCAGTCGTCCAGTCTGATCGCCCGGGCCATCGTGCCGGCCCGCCGCCTGTTCTGCGCCTCGCCCGGCTACCTTGCCGCCCGCGGCGCGCCCAGCCATCCTGAGGACCTGCGCCTGCACGAGTGCCTGTCCTATGGCTATCTCGGTACGGGCCTCCAGTGGAAGCTGACGGGTGCTGACGGCGACCACTGGATCGCCGTGCCCTGGCGCCTGTGCAGCAACAATGCCGAAGTCCTGCGCGACCTGGCGGTCGCCGGGCACGGCATCGCCCTGCTGCCCACCTTCATCGCCGCGGCCGAGCTGAACTCGGGCCGCCTCCAGACCGTGCTGGACGACTTCCACGCCCCGCCGCTGACGATCTGCGCCCTTTACCCGCCGACCCGCCACCTCGCGGTAAAGGTGCGCGTCCTGATCGACTTCCTGGTCGAACGCTTCGCCCACAATCCCGCCTGGGACGGCATGGCAGTCTGAACCGGGAGCCTTCTCTCACCTTGTGCCCGTCCATTCCTGGATGGACCGTCCGGCGGTCTGACGGGGCAGGAATGTCGGCTTCCTGACAGTCGTGGAGTCCGGCAGACGGTACGGCAAGCCCGTCCTCAACCGTTGCCGGTCTCACCAATGCTCAACGTCCCGTTCCACCGCCGTCGCCCGTCCGCCTGGGCGCAGATCCGGTGGGTCTGCGCCCAGGCCACACGGTCCCGCCCCAACCAGCCGGCCAAGGAGTAGCGCGATGCACCTGGCACGGTATGCCCTGGATGGCGCGCGGGGCGTGGCCGCCGCGCGCGCCGATGGCGTGTTCCATGGCTTGATCCTCGGCGACCCAGCCTGTCCCGGCGACGTCGACTCGCTCCTGGGCCAGGGGCCGGAGGCGCTTGCCGCGGCGGCCGAGGTCCTGGCCGGCGGCCAGGCGATCGACCTGACGCGCGCGGAATTCCTGCCGCCGCTGGCGAGACCGGGCAAGATCCTGTGCGTCGGCCTCAACTACGCGGACCATTCCGCGGAGTTCGCAGCGCCCGCCCCGGACCATCCGGTGGTGTTTGCCCGGTTCCCGTCGACCCTGATCGGGCATGATCAGGCGATCGTCCGGCCGCGGGTCTCGGACCAGCTCGACTACGAGGGCGAGTTCGTCGCCGTGATCGGCAGGCGTGGCAGGCACATCGCGCGCGCGGCGGCGCTCGACCATGTCGCCGCCTATGCCCTGTTCAACGACGTGTCGGTGCGGGACTACCAGATGCGCACGTCGCAATGGACGGTCGGCAAGAACTTCGATCGCAGCGGCCCGTTCGGGCCGTGGCTGGTGACCGCCGACGCCCTGCCGCCGGGATGCCGGGGCTTGCGCCTTCAGACGCGCCTCAATGGCGTCGTGGTGCAGGATGCCAGCACGAACGACATGCTCTTCGACGTAGCGACCCTGGTCGCGACCTTGAGCGAAGCCATGACGCTGGAGCCGGGCGACATGATCGTGACGGGCACGCCGGCCGGCGTGGGTGGCGCGCGGACGCCGCCGCTGTGGATGCGGCCCGGCGATGTCGTCGAGGTCGAGCTTGAGGGGCTGGGCGTCCTGCGCAACGTCGTCCGCGACGAATAGGGAGGGGTCGGCGTCGGACACCGGGTCCGACGCCCGATCGCCTCAGGCCCCTGGGCCGTACGGGCGGGTCAGGGTGGGCGCGGAAAGCTCCGCGGTGTAGCCCACCTTCAGCAGCCCGGCTTCGTCGAACGGCCGGGCGACCAGTTGCAGGCCGAACGGCAGGCCATCGCCGTCGAGCCCATTGGGCAGCGACAGGGTCGGATGGCCGCTGAAGTTGAACGGCGCCGTGAAGGCAAGGGCCGCCCCATAGGCCTCCGCCGGGATCTCCGGCTCGACCGCGATGGCGGCGAGCGGCGGCACGCGCGAGCCGGTGCCTGGCAGGAGCAGGTAGTCCGCCGCCCCGAACGCCACGTCGAGCTGGGTCGCCGTCCGCCTGCGCGTCGCCGTCGCCCGGACCAGGTCGTCGGCCGTCGTCCGGTCGCCGAAGCCGAGCAGGTCCCGGACGTTGCGGCCGAACTGGTCGGCCGTCTGGTGGAACCGCTCGCGGCCATAGGCCAGCAGGGCTTCCGACCCGCCAACCGCCAGCCAGTGATGGCAGACCTCCGGAATGCCCAGGAGATCGACCTCCACCACGACCATGCCTGCCTGTTCCAGACGGGACAGGGCCGCCAGGGTCGCCTGGACGACCTCGGCTTCCGCATAGGTCTCGACATAGCGGAGGTCGAAGCCCAGGCGCAGGCCGCGGACCCCATCGCCGATCGTCGCCAGCGGCTCACCCACCGGTGCGGCGGCGCTGAACGGGTCGCCCGCGTCATGACCGGCGATGGCCTGGTAGAGCAGGGCGACATCGGCCACGGATCGGGCGAATGGACCGACATGGTCAAGCGTCGCCGAGAACGGATGCACGCCGCGCCGGCTGACCCGGCCGAAGGTCGGCTTCAGTCCGACGATGCCATTGACCGCGCTGGGAAAGCGGATCGAGCCGCCGGTATCCGAGCCAAGCGCGCCGAAGCAGAGTGCCGCGGCGACAGCGACCGCCGAGCCCCCCGACGACATGCCGGGCGTCCGATCTGCCGCCCATGGGTTGACCGGCGCGGGGGCGACGCTTGGGGGATAGCCCATGAAGGCAAACTCGGCGGTTGCCTGTTTGCCCAGATTGATCGCCCCGGCGTCCTCCAGCCGGTCGACCACATGGGCATTGTTGGGTGGGATCCGCCCACGCAGCACGGCCGAGCCCGACTCGGTCGGCATCGCCGCGGTGTCGAATATGTCCTTGATCCCCAGCGGCACGCCGTCGAGCGGCCCGCGATAGCCGCCGGCCCGGATCCTGGACTGCGCCGCCTCGGCCGCGCGAAGGGCGCTTGCGGGATCGACATGGACATAGGCATGGAGGGTGGGATCGATGCGCTCGATCCGCTGCAGCATCGCCGCGGTCAGCTCGACCGGGGAGAGAGCCCCGCTGGCGATCAGGGGCGCGACATCCGAAATCGTGCCGCAGCACAGATCGTCAAGGGTCATGATTGCGACCGCCCGCCCAGGGTGGCGATCAGGGTCTTGCCCGGTCCCTCCTCATAGGGCGTGAAGGACAGCATCGTCATTTTCAGCGATGCGATCTTCCACTGACCATCGACCCGGACATAGGTGTCGGTGTAGCGGCCCATCAGCCAATAGGCCTGGGCCGTGTCCCGCATGACCATTGACTGCCAGAGCATCCAGGTGCCCGTGGCCGCGTCGCCGTCGATCTCGATGAGCGGGTTGAGCAGGTAGTGCGTCGCGAACGAGATGCTGCGGCCCGCATTCACGAAGAACGCCTTGATTGCGGCCTGCCCCTTCTGCACGCCGAAACCGTCGCCATCCCACGTCGCGTCCGGCGTGAACAGTTCGGCGAGCGCGTCCGCGTCATAGTCCTGGTCGCACAGATAGGCATAGCGGTACTTGAGCGCTTCGATCTCCTGCCGGTCGATCAGCCGCTTCAGGTCGGCTTCCAGGTTCGATGTCATTGTTCTTCTCTATGTTTTCGTACCGGGCGGGGTGTGAGAACGACCGGTGACGTTGCGGCCAGGGGCCAGTCTGCGGCTTGCCATGGGTCGATTCTGTAACAAAGGTGACAGTGCCGGGGCGCCCGTCCCGGTAGTCGAGGCGATCCGGAACGTGGCTCCGGCCGCGCAGGCACGATCGAGGACAGGACGGACAGGCATGGCTGCATCACTGATCGACCCACTGCCCCAGGCCGTCCTGCCCGCCGGAATCCGCTCCCGCTTCGTGGACACCACCAACGGCCAGCGCATGCACATCCTGGAGGCGGGTGACGCGTCGGGGTCCGCCGGCACCGTCCTGCTGCTGCACGGCTTTCCGGAGCTCGCCTTCTGCTGGCGGCGGCTCATGCCGCTGCTGGCGCAGGCCGGCTATCACGTGGTGGCGCCGGACCAGCGCGGCTATGGCCGGACGACGCCGGACCCGGTGTCCTATCGCGATCCTGTCGAGCCCTATTCGCTCCTTCGCCTGGCCGGCGACGTGGTGGCGCTGCTGGGCGGCCTGGGGCTGGACAGCGTGGCGGCCGTCGTGGGCCATGACTTCGGATCGCTCGTCGCGGGCACTTGCGCGCTGGTCCGGCCAGACCTGTTCCGGCGCCTCGCGCTGCTCGGCACGCCCTTTGCCGGGGCGCCCGCACTGGGCACCCGCCTGGCGGGGGCGCCCGAAGACGATCCGATCCACCGCGCACTGCTGGCCCTGCCCAGCCCCCGTCGGCACTACCTGCTCTACTATGCGGGTCCGCAAGCGAACCAGGACATGGGGTCCTGTCCGCAGGGCGTCGCCGCCATGCTGCGCGGCTATTACCACCACAAGAGTGCGGACTGGCCGGGCAACCATCCCCAGGCCCTGGAGGCATGGAGCGCCGAGGAACTGGTCCGGATGCCGGCCTACTACATCATGCCGGCGGACCGGACGATGGCGGAGATTTCCGCCGCGCACATGCCGTCGGGGGAGCAGATTGCGCGCTGCGCCTGGCTGAGCGAGGCGGACCTGGGCTTCGTCGCGGCGGAGTTCTCGCGGACAGGCTTCCAGGGCGGCATGCACTGGTATCGCAGCGCCATGCGGGGCGACATGGCGCGCGACCTCGGCCTCTATGCCGGGCGCCAGGTGGAATGCCCGGTCCTGTTCCTGGCAGGTGCTGGAGACTGGGCCACCTTCCAATCCCCCGGCGCCCTGGAGGCGATGAGCGCGCGCCTGGCCCCGACACCGATCACGCCGCATTTCATCGCAGGCGCCGGCCATTGGCTGCAGCAGGAACAACCGACAGCCGTTGCGGAGCGGCTGATCCCGTTCCTCAGCCGCTGATCAGAGGAATTCCGCCCTCGCCCTGAGGCCGTCCAGGTCGCGCAGCTCGATCGCGCCATAGTGCAAGGCGATCAGGCCGTCCGCGACCAGGCCCTTCAGGACCCGGTGGACCGATTGGCGCGAGACGCTGACGAACATCGCCAGGTCGGCATGGGTCACCGCTACCATCAGGCGGCCCGAGTCGTCCCGCCGGACCAACTCGAGCAGGCGCAGGGCAACCTGGCTGGGCAGGTCCGCCAGGCGCGCGGTGCCGATCTGGATGCTGAGCGTCCGCAGGCGCCGCGCGAAGAGGTGGAGCAGGGCATTGTCGAACTCCCGGTGCTCCGACCGCAGCCGGGCAAACGCGGGCGCAGCGACGACCTGGAGCAGCACGTCGTCCAGGGCCTCCGCCGTCTGGGGCAGGGGGTGGTCGTCGATCAGGCTGCTGGCGGCGAGGCATTCGCCCGGACCCATCAGGCCATAGATCATCTGCTGCCCGTCGCTGCGCATCAGGGTCAGGCGCACCGTCCCCTCCAGCACGCGGTACATTGCCTGCCCGGCATCGCCATGCTGGAAGATGAAGCCGCCGGCCCCCACGCGTCGACGCACGGCTGCACGGGCAAAGGCATCGCATGCCGGCGGCGACAGCCATTGCAGGACGTCGGCCGCGACGCCGGGCACGGCCATGCGCTCGACATTCAGGGGTGCATCGTGCCGGGTCATCAGGCTCACCTCGCGATCCAGCCATCGCAACGGATCCGGGACTGTAACAGCCTTGACAGTCGCATTGGCCGCGACGGCGTACCCCGGGGCGACGGTCGTCGCTGGCGATGACCGGACCCGCCACGCCCCGTTCCAGGCAGGAACGACAGTCCGGAAAGCCGCCATGACCGTCGACTTGACGCCGCACCCCGTCGGAACCCCTGCGGCCAGGGAGCGGCCGGCAACCCTGCTCCTGAACGCGGCGGACGATGTGCTGATCGCGCTCCGGCCGCTCGTCCCTGGCGAACGGCTCCACGACGGGTTGGTGGTCCAGGACGCCGTGCCCGCCGGGCACAAGGTCGCGCGTTGGGGGCTGGCAAAGGGGCAGGCGATCAGGCGCTACAATTCGCTGATCGGCGCGGCCTCCACCGACATTGCGGCCGGCGCGCATGTCCACCTGCACAACCTGGACATGCTCGACTTCGTGCGCGACTACGCCTTCTGCTCCGAGGTGCGGCCCCCTCCCGTCGCGCGCGAGAGCCGGACGTTCCAGGGCATCGTGCGGGCGGACGGGCGCATCGCCACGCGCAACTATATCGGCGTGATCTCCAGCGTGAACTGTTCGGCCACCGTCGCCCGGATGGTGGCGGATCACTTCCGGGGGCGGCTGGGGTTATACCCCAACGTCGACGGCGTCGTGGCACTGACGCACAAGCGCGGCTGCGGCCTTGATGCCAAGGTGGCGGGGGTGGAGGCGCTGCGCCGCTGCCTCGCGGGCTATGCCGCGCATCCCAACTTTGCGGCGGTCGTCATCATCGGCCTGGGCTGCGAGGTGGGCGACCTGACCGGCGTGCTTGGCGGGGCCGAGGGGCAGGCCCTGGTCATCCAGCAATCCGGCGGCACGGCAGCGACCGTCCGCGCCGGGATCGCCCAGGTCGAAGCGGCACTCGGGCGGGCCAACGCCGTGCGCCGGGTTCCTGTCCCCGCTGCCGCCCTGAAGGTCGCCCTCCAATGTGGCGGCTCTGACGGCTATTCGGGCGTCAGCGTCAACGCCGCCCTGGGCGTTGCCGTCGATCTCCTGGTCGCCCAGGGCGCCACGGCGATCCTGTCGGAGACGACCGAATGCTATGGCGCCGAGCATGTCCTGACCCGCCGCGCCATCACCCGGGCGGTCGGCGAGAAGTTCGTCGCCCGCGTGACGTGGTGGGAGGACTTCGCCGCACGCAACGGCATGGTCATCAACAACAATCCGTCGCCAGGCAACAAGGCCGGCGGCCTGACCACGATCATCGAGAAGTCGCTGGGCTCGATCGCGAAGGGCGGCACTTCACCCCTGATGGCCGTCTATGACTATGCCGAGCGGGTGACGGAGCAGGGCCTGGTGTTCATGGATGCGCCCGCCTTCGATCCGGTCGGGGCGACCGCCCAGGTTGCGGGCGGTGCCAACGTCCTGTGCTTCACCACCGGCCGCGGCTCCGCTTTCGGCTGCAAGCCGTGCCCGTCGCTGAAGCTGGCGAGCAATTCCGACCTGTTCCGCCGCATGCCGGACGACATGGACATCAATTGCGGCACGATCCTGGACGGTGACGAAACGATCGAAGCCGCCGGCGCCCGCATCTTCGACGACATACTCGCCACCGCATCCGGCCGCCAGACGTGCAGCGAACGCCTCGGCTATGGCGACGAGGAGTTCGCCCCCTGGGACATGGGCGTGATGCTCTAGGGGATCGCCATCCGGCACCAGGTCAGACCGCGGCCAGGACCTGGGCCTCCAGTGCCGCGCGCCCTGGCCCGGCCGCGCGCGGGCGGGGCAGGTCGATGGCGAGGTCAAGAGCGAAGCGACCGTCGCGCAGCACCAGCACGCGGTCGGCCAGCGTCACGGCCTCGGCCACGTCATGGGTGATCAGGATCGTCGTGAAGCCATGCGCGCCCCACAGGTCCAGGAGCAGCTGGTGCATCTCGGCCCGGGTCAGGGCGTCCAGCGCGCCGAACGGTTCGTCGAGCAGGAGCACGCCCGGCCGATCGACCAGCGCCCGCGCCAGGGCGACGCGCTGGCGCTGCCCGCCCGACAGGACCGAGGGCCAGTCCTGGGCGCGGTCGCCCAGGCCGACCTGCCGCAGCACCGCCTGCGCCCGGTCGCGCCAGCCGGCGGCCCGGGCAATGCCGACATTGTCCACGACACGCGCCCAGGGCAGCAGGCGCGGATCCTGGAACAGCATGCGGACCTGTGGTTGCAGGCCGGCGACCGGGCGACCGCCGATCGCCACGGTCCCGTGGTCGGCGTGGTCCAGGCCCGCCAGAAGGCGCAGCAGGGTCGACTTGCCGCCGCCGCTGCGCCCGACGACGGCCACGAACGACCCCGGCGCAAGATCAAGGTCGATGCCGGCAAGGACCCGACGGTCGCCAAAGGACTTGCCCACGTGCCGCAGGCGGACGGCCGTCCCCTGCGGCTGCTCTGCCTGGGCCGGCTGCGCGCTCATGCGGGCCCCCTGGGCGTGTCGCCCTGCGCCTGGTAGGCGGGATGCCAGGCCAGCGCCTTGCGCTCCAGCCAGCGGGTGGCCATGTCGGCCAGCTTGCCCAGCAGGGCATAGATCAGGATGCCGAGCAGCACGACGTCGGTCATCAGGAACTCGCGCGCGTTCATCGTCATGTAGCCGATGCCGGCGGAGGCGGAGATCGTCTCGGCCACGATCAGGGTCAGCCACATGATGCCCAGGGAATAGCGCAAGCCCACCAGGATCGAGGGCAGCGCGCCCGGCAGGATCACGCGCGTGTACAGCGCCCAGCGGTTCAGGCCATAGACCCGCGCCATCTCGATCAGGCCGCGGTCGACGGTGCGGATGCCGTGGAAGGTGTTGAGGTAGATCGGGAAAGCCACGCCGATCGCGACCAGGAAGATCTTGGCGCTCTCGTCGATGCCGAACCACAGGATGACCAGCGGGATGATGGCCAAATGCGGCACGTTGCGCAGCATCTGGACGGTGCTGTCCAGCAGCTTCTCCGCGATGCGCGACGTACCCGTCAGCACGCCCAGGGCGAAGCCCAGGCCGCCACCGATCACGAGGCCCTTCAAGGCCCGCTCGGTGCTGACGCCGACATGGTGGAGCAGCGAGCCGTCGCTGAAACTGACCCAGAACGCCGCCGCGACGTCGCTGGGCGCCGGCAGGACGCGGGCCGAAAGCCAGCCGGCGCGTGCCGCCACCTCCCACGCGACCAGCAGCACGACCGGCACGATCCAGCCGGTCAGGCTGTCGGCCAGCCCGCGCAGCCGCACCGCCGCCGACGGGCGTGCCGCACTGCGGCCCGCCTTCGCCACCGTGGCGTCCTGGGCCAGGATGCTCATGACGACGAGGCCTGGCGCGTCACGGGGTGGACCAGGGGACGCTGGTCCGGTCGCAGGTCGTTGGCGATGGTCTCGCCGAACGGCCCGAAATTGCCCGCGACGACCGGGGGCCGGCCGGTCGTGTCCGCCAGGGGCAGGTGCGGGAAGACCAGCTCGGCGAAGCGGTAGGATTCCTCCAGGTGCGGGTAGCCCGAGAGGATGAAGCTGTCGATGCCGAGCGCCATGTACTCCCGCATGCGGGCGGCGACTGTCTCGGCATCCCCCACCAGGGCCGTGCCGGCGCCGCCCCGGACCAGGCCGATGCCGGCCCACAGGTTGGGGCTGATCTCCAGCTTGTCGCGGCGGCCGCCGTGCAGTTCGCGCATGCGCTGCTGGCCAACCGAATCCATGCGCGCGAAGGCCGCCTGGGCGGCGGCGATCGTCGCCTCGTCCAGGTGGGCGATCAGGTCGTTCGCGGCATCCCATGCAGCCGACGTGGTGCGCCGGACCACGACGTGCAGGCGGATGCCGAAGCGCACCGTACGGCCGCGTGCCTCGGCCAGCCTGCGGACATGGGCGATCTTCTCCGCCACCTGGGCCGGGGGTTCGCCCCAGGTCAGGTAGAGGTCGACATGCTCGGCCGCCACCTCGGACGCGACGTCGGACGAGCCCCCGAAATAGAGCGGCGGGTGCGGCTGCTGGACGGCCGGGAAAAGCAGGCGGCCGTCCTCGATCCGCAGGTGCTTGCCGTCGACATTGACGGTGTCGCCCGCCATCAGCGCTTTCCACGCGATCAGGAACTCGCGCGTGATCTCATAGCGTTCGGCATGGCTGAGGAAGATGCCGTCGCCGGCATTCTCGGCCGGGTCGCCGCCCGTCACGATGTTGATCAGCAGGCGCCCCTCGGACACGCGGTCCAGCGTCGCCGCCATGCGCGCGGCGACGGTCGGCGGCTGCAGCCCCGGCCGGAAGGCAACCAGGAAACGCAGGCGCCGGGTCAGTGGCGCCAGGGCAGAGGCGATGACCCAGCTGTCCTCGCAGGAGCGCCCGGTCGGCAGCAGGACGCCGTAATAGCCCAGCTCGTCCGCGGCCTGCGCGATCTGCTTCAGGTAGTTGAAGGTGACCGCACGGGCCCCGACCGTCGTGCCCAGGTGATGGCCGTCGCCGTGGGTCGGGATGAACCACAGGACATTGGCGCGTTCGGCCGCACTCATGACCCACCTCCCCGCACGGCGTCGCTGACCGTGATCGGCTTGGGCAGCAGGCCCACGCGGTGGAACGTGTCGGCGATCTCCTGCTGGGCCGCGACCACTTCGGGCGTCAGCGGCTTGACGCCGAACGTCAGGCGGCCGATGGCCACTTCCAGGATGGGCGCCGGGATGCCGACCCGGGGCGACAGCTCGGCTGCGACCGCCTTGGTGTCCTTGGCGGCCCAGTCCTCGACCTCGACCAGGGCGGCCAGGACCGTGTCGATGACCTGCGGATTGGCGGTGGTGAAGGCCTTCTCGGCCAGGAAGAACTGGGTGTTCGCGACCAGCCCCTCGCCATTGGCCAGCTGGCGCGCGCCGGTTGCCGCCTCGGCCGCGGCGAGGAACGGGTCCCAGATGACCCAGGCATCGACCGAGCCCCGCTCGAACGCGGCGCGGGCGTCGGCCGGCGGAAGGTAGATCGGCTCGATATCGGTGATCTGCAGGCCATTGGCCTCCAGCGCCTTGATCAGCAGGTAGTGGACGTTGGAGCCCTTGTTCAGGGCGACCTTGCGCCCCTTCAGGTCGGCGATCGACTGGATCGCGCTGTCCTTGGGCACCAAGATCGCCTCGCCCTTGGGCGCCGGCGGCTCGTACCCGACATAGAGCAGCGGCGCGCCGGCCGCCTGCGCGAAGATTGGCGGCGCCTCCCCCGTGGTGCCGAAGTCGATGGCGCCGACGTTCAGCGCCTCCAGCAGCTGGGGCCCGCCTGGAAACTCGGTCCAGGTCACGCTGACGCCCAGCGGCTTAAGCTTCTCCTCCAGCAGGCCGCGCTCCTTGAGCAGGACCAGCGTGCCGTACTTCTGGTAGCCGACGCGCAGCACCGTCTCGGCCTGGGCAGCACCCGCCAGCAGGGCGGTGCCCAGCGCCGCCACCAGGCCAAGTGCGGCCAGCCGCAAACGCAGTGTCATCACCAGTCTCCATCATTTGGGGGGCGTCTTGGGGCGCCGGTCAGTATCCAAGGGGCAGCAGCACCCCTCCCGGCCTCAGGTCGGGCGCAGCGAAGTCCGGCAGCAGCAGGCCCACAGGGCAGGTGCGCGGGATCGGTGAAAGGCTCGCATGAACATGGGCTGATCAAATCACGGCAAAATTGAACGCGACAACGTAATTCCTGCATCACCCAGATGTATAAGAATTTTTCCACTAAAATCTTGTTTAATTGATGCCCCCGCGGGAGGCGACCCGCCTCTATTCGACCGACCAGGCGAGGGTGGCGGTGTCGGTCGGGTCGGTGGAGGTGACGGTGAAGGAGGCCTGGTCGATCACCACGACGCTCAGGGTGCCGCGCAGGGTTCCCCCGGCAGGAATCAGGTGGACCTGGCTCTGCAGCGGACTGATCGCGCCGCCTCCCCCGGATGCAGCCTTGACCGCGCGGACGGCCTTGGTGGCGACGTTCGCCTTGCCCGCCACAAGCGTCATCGTTCCCGACCGGGGCGCTCCCCTGGTCCAGGTGATGCGGCGCAGGGCCGGGGGAGCCACGGCCTCCGTGCCGGGGACCGAGGCCCAGTACTGGTAGTTGCCGCTGAGGTCGCAATCCTCGACCGTCACCTGGCCGAAGCCGGTCGCGGCCAGGCCGCGCAGGGCCATCGCCTGCCGCCGGCCGTCGCGCGCCAGGGCGACGCCCGAGACCAGCAGCGGGCCGGCCGGATGGACCGGCGTGGCCGGATACTGGATGCCGATGCCCGAGCCCTTGCCGTTTTCCTCCACGCGGCCGCCCGTGATCCGGCCTCCATTGGTGGCGATGCCGCCCAGGCCGTTGCCGACGCATTCGGCGTCGCTGATCACGGTGTCCATGGCGCCGTTGTTGATGCCGAAGCGGCCATTGCCGGTTGCGACCAGGCGCTCGATCACCGTGCCGCGCAGGCTGCGGCCGGCGTTCGTCGCGATCTTCACCCCATCGCTCACCGCCTTGCGACCGCCGACATAGCGGCAGTTGCGATGGGTGACGAAGCTGGTGCGGACCTGGCCGCCATTGTCGCCATGGCCCTCCGACACGCAGGAATCGAAGGTGATGCGGCGCCCCACCTCGTGCGTGTCAAAGGCCGACAGAGTCGACTCGCGGCTGACCACACCGAAGAAGCCCAGGTCGACCGGCTCGCCATAAGTGCCGTTTGCGCCGACGGACACGGCATGGCGGGCGCCCACGAACGTGCCCCCCTTCAGCGTGATGTCGCGGCAGGCACGGTCGACGGCGACGCCATACCAGCCGATCTGCGTCATGACCGGCTCGTTGATCACCGCGTCGACCACGTCGCCCAGGATGATCCCGTCGCGTCCGCTCGATTCCTTGCCGTCCATGTCGCGCGTGTGCTCAAGGCGGGCACCATCGATCCGGACATGCGCGGCAAAGGCCAGCGAGATGCCGCGCCCGCCGCGCTTGGCATCCATGCTGCCCCAGCGGAATCCCTCGATCGTGATGTTCTCCAGGAAGCTGGCGAAGGCGCCCAGCTTTGCCCCGTCGGCCACGGCATAGTCATAGAACAGGGCGCTGTCGAAATGGACGGTGCCACCCTCCACGGCGGCGATCCGCACGATCTGGCCGCATGTCTTGCCGGCGTCGTTGGGCACGTCGGGCAGCGGACGCTCGCTGGCGATGCGGCACCATTGGCCGGCCGCCAGGCCCGCCGCATCGGCGACGCGGACGGACGTGCCGCCTGCCGCCGCGTCGGCGGCCAGGGAGAGATAGGTGTCGACATCCCGCCCCGACCACTGGATGCCCCCGGCCGCCACGCTGAACGGCACCAGCTGCAGGTCGCCGTCGAAAATGATGCGGATATTGCTGTGCGGCACGGTCAGGGGGCCGGTCGCAACGGTCCCGCCGCCGCTGAAGACGACCTCGCGCTGGCTGCCGCCCTGCATGCGCTGGTTGGCCGAGGCGGCGAGCATGGCGTTGATGCGCGCCGCCTGGTCGGTGGCGCCGCCATCGGCCACGATGCCGAAGTCGGTGCTGCGCAACAGGCCTGCCCCCGCCTGTCCTCCGTCCTGCGCGCCCGCCCGCCCGGCCTTCACGCCCAGGCCCGCCGCCCCGCCCAGGATCAGCCCGCCCAGATCACGCCGGGTCCAGGATCGACGATCGACCATGCCACGCCTCCACATGGACCACACCGACGGTCCGTGCGCACGATCCCACGGATCGCAGCGCGGGCCGAGGGGGCAGCGTTCAGAAGTGGACGCCCGCCTGGAAAGGCCCGTGGCGGATCGACGCGGCGATCAGGTAGGCAGTCGACCAGCCGATCAGGAGGAAGCCGTTGATCCCCTCCATGGCCCCCAGCAGGCGCCAGTCGTGGAGCAGGACGACGTCGCCATAGCCGACCGTGGCAAAGGTCGAGACCGAAAAATAGAGCGCGTCCTCTACCCGGGAAAACGCCCCGATCGCCAGGAACACCGCCGCCCAGAGCCAGACTTCCAGCGTGTGCAGCCCGAACAGGCCCAGCACCGTGCCGATCATTGACAGGGTGCGGCCGGCATCGTGGCGGTGCAGGCGCAACCGCTCGTTCACGGCCTGGGCGACGCGGGTCAGGATGACCATTCCCGACGTGTGGATGACGACGGTTCCCGCGATGACGCAGGTCCCCAGCAGCAGGTTGATCAGCATCGGCCATCCATCAGCGGCAAGGGGCGCCCCGCCCGGGCCGGGGACGCCGCACGATCAGTGTGGACCGATTGCGGGCGCCCGGTTTGCCCAGGATCAATCGCCGTCCCGCGTCAGCCCGCTGCCGCCCGGTCGCCCAATGTCCGGTCGCTCTGTGTCTGGCCATGCAGTAGTCCGGACAGGCGCTCGATCTCACGCCAGAAGCCGGCGACCGTGTCCTCCACGATCTGGGCCGCGGGCAGGATCGCATGGATCAGGCCTGCCGATTCGCCGGCCGAACCCATCGCCTTGCCCAGGTCGCCGCCGACATAGAGGTTGTCGATCGAGCTTTGCGGGTGCAGCGGCTCGACCCGGCCGCTGGCAATGCCCTCGCTCAGGTCGTTGCGCAGCACGCGGATGATGGCGCGCCCGCCCATGGGTACCGTCAGGCTGCCGCTGGCGCCGGCATCGACGATGCCCTGCTTGTAGTTGACGTGGACCGGGCTTTCCGCGGAGCAGACAAAGCGCGTGCCCATGGCGACCCCCTCCGCCCCCAGGGCAAAGGCGGCGGCCATGCCGCGGCCGTCGACGATGCCGCCCGCCGCCACGATGGGCAGGTCGACCCGCTCGCGCACGGCCTGCAGCAGGGCAAAGCTGTGCACGGCATCGGCGCCACGCACGCCGCCACTCTCCCCACCCTCGACCACCAGTCCGTCGACGCCGGCATCCTGAGCCTTCAGTGCGCCTTCCAGCGTCGCCACCTGGTGATAGACGATCACGCCTGCGTCCTTGATGCGCTGGACGTGGCGCCGCGGGTCCCCGGCGGAGGTGGTGACGAAGCCGACACGGCCGTCCAGCGCCCAGTCGAGCACGGCACGCTCGACCTCTGGCCGGTCCTTGATGAACTTGATCGCGATGTTGATGGCAAAGGGCTGGTCGGTCGCGGCGCGGATCGCGGCGTATTCCTCGGCCACGACGGGAAAGCCGCTGCTCGTCTCCAGCACCCCCATGGCCCCTGCCGCAGACACCGCGGACACCAGCGGCGCGCGCGCAATCCAGCTCATCGGCGATTGCAGGATGGGGTAGCGCGAGCCGGTATGGCGGACGACGCGATTGCCCGCGAACGCGGGGCGGCTGACTGGCGACATGGTCCTGGGCTTTCCATCCATCTTCTTGATGCCAGGAATAGAACGCCGTTTTGCCCGCCACTCAACCACAACCGCGTCGGCGGCGCCTGGATCAGGTTGACCGGATCAGGTCGCCTGCAGCGCGCGGCGCATCAACACGGCCAGGTACTTGTCGAACTCTGTGGCCAGCGCCATCAGATCACCCTCCCGGCCGACAACGGCATGGGGAACCAGCGTCACGGCCGGCATGACCTGTCCCAGTTCAACCAGGCTGCGCTTCATGTGTCCCACGCCCGTCACCACCAGGACCGAGCGATAGCCCCGCTCCCGCGCCCAGCGGGCCGTTTCCCGGGCATTGCCGATCGTATCGCGCGCCGCATGATCCAGGTCGACGCAGCAGGCGAACAGGCGGGCGGCGCCGCGCGTGGTGCGCTGGATGTCGGCCATGGTCGTTTCCGGGTTCACGCCCGAAATCAGCAGCCGCGTCCCCCGTCCCTGGCCTAGCAGGTCGAGCGCGGCATCCAGGCGACCCGGCCCGCCGGTCAGGACAACAATGCCGTCGGCCCGGTCGGCGGCGGTGCCTGAGGGGGGCAGCGTTGCAAGGAAGACCAGGAATCCCCCGGCCCAGACCAGGATCGACGCCACGACAAGGCGGATGAGCAGGCTGATGGTGCGCACCCCGCGGGACCCGCTCAACGCCCGTCCAGGAGAGCGGACACCGCCGCCCCCAGGTCGTCGTGCACCGCCACGGGCAGGACATGCGGCGGCAGTCCCCGGGCCTGGGTCTGTGCCCCCTGCCCGCTGCGCACCAGGATGCGCCGCACGCCGAGCCGGGCCGCAGCCTCCAGGTCGCGCAGCGTGTCGCCGATCATCATGGCCTCCGCCGGCGTGCTGCGGAAGCGGCGCAGCGCCTCGCTCAGCATGCCAGGCTCTGGCTTGCGCCGGGGCCCCGCGGCCCAGGGAGGGTCGGGGCAGTGATAGATCGCGTCCAGCCGCCCGCCCGCCTGCCGCACCAGGGCGTTCAGGCGTTCGTGGATGCGGCCCAGCATGGCCTCGTCGATGATGCCCTTGCCGACACAGGCCTGGTTGGTGACGACGGCCGTCAGGTGGCCAGCCTGGCTCAGCCGGGCGACGGCCTCCAGCGCGCCGGGCAGCGGCACCAGCTGGTCGGGGGTGCGGACATAGTCCGTGCGGTCCTCCACCAGCACCCCGTCGCGGTCGAGCAGGACCAGCATCACGCCGACCGGATCAGGACAGGCGGCCCAACTGGCCGCGTACGGTCAGGCCGGCGGACAGGGTGGTCAGCGCCGCGACCAGGACGGGCAGCATCAGGAAGGTCAGGATCTGGCCGATGCCGGGCGTCAGGTCGGGCAGGAATCCGGCCTCCACGTCGCCCCGCAGCAGCACCAGCAGGCCATAGGCCAGGATCGCGAGGACCAGCCCGGCCAGGCCGCCCTTCAGGCCCAGCACCAGGTATTGCCGTTCGAACTGGTGGGCCACGAAGGAATCCTGGGCACCGACCAGGTGCATCACCTCGACCACCGATTCATTGGCGGCCAGTCCCGCCCGCGTGGCCAGGACCACCGTCGCGACCAGCGCGCCCAGGACCAGGACGACGACGCCCAGGGCGATGAACTGCGCCGTCCGGGTCAGGACGACCAGCCCATGCAGCCATTCCTTCGGATCCTCCAGCCGGGCATTGGGCGCGCGATCGGCCAGCGTCTTGCGCAGGGCCGGCATGTCGGGCGGGTTCAGGACGTCGATCCGCACCTCGATCAGGCGGGGCAGGGGCAGGTCGGGCGGCACGTTGCCGGCGCCAAGCCAAGGCTCCAGCAGAGCCTCCAGCACGGGCCGCGCCATGGGTGCCGCCTGGACGATGCCGGGCGTCTGCTTCAGCGTCTCCAGCGCCGCCGCCATCTCGGCCTCGGCACTGGCGTCATCCAGGGCCGGGATCTGTACCGTCAGGTCGCCACCCAGCTCGTCCGACCACGTGGCCAGCGCGGCGTTCAGGGTGAACAGGCCACCGATCGCGATGGCCGCCAGCAGGACCATGACGGCAATCACCGCCGGCAGCAGCCGTGTCGCCAGGCGGTCCTGCGGCAGCAGGGAGGCATCGCTCATGACAGGCCCCCATCGGTTCTCTCTGCCCGCTCGGCACTCTGCTCGGGGTTCGGCGGGGGCGGGATGTCGGGCACGTCCTCGACCGCGGCCAGGGCCGGCGGCTGGCCGGCGGCGCGGGCGCCGAGCGGCCGGGCACCGCGCAGGCGCGGGCCCACCAGTTCGCCCTCGTCCAGGCGCAGCACCCGCGTGTCATAGCGGTTGATCAGCGCGGCGTCGTGGGTCGCCAGGACGATTGTCGTGCCGATCCGGTTCAGCTCCACGAACAGGTGCATCAGCCGCTCGCCCATCTCGGGATCCACGCTGGCCGTGGGCTCGTCCGCGATCAGCAGCTCGGGCCGGTTGATCACCGCGCGGGCGATGGCCAGGCGCTGCTTCTCGCCGCCCGACAGGGCCGAGGGGCGGGCCCTCAGCCGCTCGCCCAGCCCGACCCAGTTCAGCAGCTCGACCACATTCTCGCGCGCCTGGGCATCGCTTTGCCCGGCGACGCGCAGCGGCAGGGCCACGTTGTCATAGGCGCTGAGATGTTCCAGCAGGCGGAACTCCTGAAAGACCACACCGATCCGCCGGCGAAAGCCGGGCAGGTCGTTGCGCGGGACCTGGGACAGGTCATGGCCGAACAGCTCGATCAACCCGCGGGACGGGCGATGCGCCAGGTACAGCAGCTTGAGCAGGGAGGATTTGCCGGCCCCGCTCGGACCCGTCACGAACGTGAACGAGCCTGGCTCGAGCGTGAAGCTGATGTCCCGCAAGACTTCGTCGGCCTGGCCATATCGCATGCCGACGTTCTCGAAACGCACCACCAACCGTCACCTTGATTGCGGGCGCGCACAGGCGCCCTTGATCGTCGTGGCCGGAATCCCGGCCGCCCCGTCCGGGCGCCGCAGCGGCGAATCCCGGACAACCATCGGGTCGAGGGTGGCACGGCGCCCCGGGAAGGTCCACCATCCCGGGCGCACCGATCACGCGCAGGGCAATCGCATCGCCATGGCCGATCTCTACGATCCGTCGATCTATGACGCCGGGCAGGCCGTGCCCAGCTACTGGGAAGCAACCGCCGGCCCCCCGGTGGACGAGGCGACCCCCCTGGCCGGTGACGCCACCTGCGACGTGGCCGTGATCGGGGGCGGCTATACGGGCCTGTCGTGCGCGCTTCATCTGGCCCGCGACCACGGCATCGACGTGGCCGTGCTCGAGGCGGGGCCGATCGGCTGGGGCGCATCGGGCCGCAATGGTGGCTTCTGCGTGCGCGGCTCGACCAAGCTGGGCTGGGACGCGATCATCGCCAAGTTCGGCCTGGACGAGGCGCGGCGGTTCAGCGACGCGCAGACCGAGTCCGTCGCGCTGGTGCGGACGCTGGGCGAGCAGGAGGGCATCGACTTCGACGCGACCGAGGCGGGGGAGTGGGAGATCGCCCACCGCCCCAGCCGCATGACGGGCCTGGCGGCGGAGCGCGAGGCGCTGGCCCGCGATTTCGGGCTGGGCAGCACCCTGGTCGATCGCGCCGGCTTCGTCACCCGGGCCTATCGCGGGCCGGAAGCGCATGGCGGCCTGCTTTATCCCGACGGCTTCGGCCTGCATCCGCTGAAGTACGTGAAGGGCCTTGCCCGTGCGGCGCTGCGCCACGGCGCCCGCGTCCATGGCCGCAGCCGTGTGCTGCGCTGGGACAAGGTGGGCACACTGCACCACCTGGCCACCGCCGGGGGCACGCTGAAGGCGCGGCGGGTCGTCATGGCCACGGCCGGCTTCACGCCAGAGGCATTGCATCCGGCGTTCGAGGCCGTCTTGCTGCCGGTGCTGACCAACATCATCGTCACGCGGCCGCTGACCCAGGCCGAGCTGGACGCCCACGCCTTCCGCAGCCGGCAGGTGATGTTCGACACCCGCAACCTGCTGTTCTATTTCCGCCTGCTGCCCGACAACCGCTTCCTGTTCGGCTCGCGCGGCGGCCTCAGCGCGGCACCGTCGGCGGCCCAGCGCAAGCAGGGCTGGATGACCCGGCGCCTGTACCAGCAGTTCCCCGCCTGGAAGGGGGTGGAGATCACGCACTTCTGGCGTGGCCTGACCGACCTTTCCTATGACCTGCTGCCGCACATGGGCCGGCTGGCCGAGGATTCGAGCGTCTCCTATGCGCTCGCCTATCATGGCAACGGCGTCGCCATGGCGACCTGGTGCGGGCGTCACCTGGCGCAGGACATCGCCGGACGCAACGACCCCAGCGGCGGCTTTGGCCCCGCGCCCATGAGCCAGCCGCTGAAGCGCTTCCCGGCTGCTGCCCTGCGCGGCGTGTACCTGGCCGCGGCCTATGCCGGCTACACGGTGAAGGACGCGCTGTAGCCCCGCTGGCGCCGGATCGCGCGTCGGGTCCGGCTCAGTCCTTGTCGCCCGAGCCGGTCACGGCGCCGGTGTGTTCCTTGCGGCCGGCGCCCGTGCCCTGGCGGCCCTGGGGCGGCGTGGGAACGGGGATCTGGCCGTGCTCGCCATCGTCCGCCCCGCGCGCGCCCTGCGCCGGTCCGTCCGGCCCGCGTCCGCTGCGGGCACCCTGCTGCTTGTCCGTGTCGGCCATTATCGTCGCTTTCGGTTGGATCGTCTGACCCGTCCAATGGCGCCGGCCGCGAATTGTTCAACGCGACGCGGAAATCCTCAGGCTGCCGCGCTTGGCCTCGCCTTCATGCGGTCGTAATGGCCGGCCACCCAGGACAGCGCGCGCGGGAAGTTCAGGCCCAACCCCTCGAAGAAGTCGATGAACACGAACAGGTGAATGTCGGCCAGGGTCAGGCGGTTGCCGCAGACGAAGGTGCGGCCCGCCATCTCGGCATCGAACCAGGCCAGCTTCTCATGCGCCACGGCCATGCAGATCTCCCACATCTCGGGCGGCAGCATGGTTTTGTAGTTGAAGCGCGAATACAGGTCGCGGATGGGCCCCGCCTGGACGACGCAGGCCTCCGTCATCCGCTCCACGTATTTCAGGTCGATCCAGCGCGTCCATTGCCGCGCCTCGGCCCGGTCCTCGGGCGTGGCGCCGATCAGGGCCGGCGCGGGATGCAACTCCTCCAGGTACTCGCAGATCGGCAGGATCTCGCAGATCACCCGGCCGTCGTCGAGTTGCAGTGCCGGCACCTGGCCGGTGCGGTTGATCTCGGTGACATAGGGGGGCTTGCGGTTCTCGCCGCGGTTCAGGTCCAGCGGCCGCAGCGGCAGGGCGATGCCCTTCTCCGCCGCAAACATCCGCACGACGCGCGGATTGGGCGCGTCGTGATAGTCATAGAACAGCATGGCGTCCCCCGGTCGTTCTGAGCGGGACCGTCTTGGGCGCGGTCCCCGGACGCAGTATGGCGCCAAGCCACCGACGGCCGCAGCTTCAATCCCCGTCGACCCCGCTCCTGGATGGGAGCGAGGGCTGGATCAGGCGGCGCTGGCCAGGGGCAGCGGCATGGCCTGCCGCAGCAGGGCCTCCATCCGCTGGGGATCGACGGGACGGGAATAGAGATAGCCCTGCCCCCGCTCGCAACCCCATGCGGTCAGCAGGTCCGCCTGCGCGGCGGTCTCGACCCCCTCGACCGTGATGGTCAAGCGCAGGGCCTGGGCCATGGCGATGATCGCCTTCACGATTGCCGTGTCCTCCGCCTCGTGCCCAATGCCGTCGACGAACGAGCGGTCGATCTTGATGACGTCCAGCGGCAGGCGCTTCAGATAGGCCAGTGACGAATAGCCGGTCCCGAAATCGTCGACCGCCAGGCGCACGCCCAGCGCCTTCAACGCATTCAGCGTCGTGATCGTCGCCTCCGCGTCGTTCATCATCGCCGTCTCGGTGATCTCGACCTTCAGGCATTCCGCGGGCAGGCCGGCCTGGGCCAGGGCCCGCTCCACATCGGCCAGCAGCGTCGCCTGGCGGAACTGCAGGGGCGACAGGTTGACCCCCACGACAAGCGGCGCGGTACGATCGGCCAGGCCGTTCCAGGCGGCGACCTGGCGGCAGGCCTGCTCCATGACCCAGCGGCCAATGGGCACGATCAGGCCCGTTGCCTCCGCCAACGGAATGAAGCTCACGGGCGAGACCAGGCCCCGCGTGGGGTGCTGCCAGCGGACCAGCGCCTCGACCTCGACGATCTCGCCGCTCTCCAGCGCCACGATCGGCTGGTAGACCACGCGCAGCTCGTCGCGCTCGATCGCATGGCGCAGGTCGGCCTCCAGGCTCAGCCGGCCAGGGCCGTCGACCTCCATCGACGGCTCGAACAGCACGCAGACCTCGCCGCCCAATGCCTTGGCATGGTCCATGGCGACGTTGGCATTGCGCAGCAGGCCCTCCGGCCCCTCCTGCCCGCTATCGCTGATGGCGATGCCTATCGCGGGCGCGATTGCCAGTTCGTGCCCTTCGAACTCCAGCGGCTGCGACAGGTGCAGGCGCAGCAGCTCGCCCTTCAACAGGGCGGCCTCGCGGCCCATCCGCTCGACCAGAACGACGAACTGGTCGCCGGCCAGGCGCGCCACCGTGCTCTCCGGCCGTACCCGCTCGCGCAGGCGGCGCGCGATGGCGCACAGGACCCGGTCGCCAGAGGCATGGCCCAGGCTGACATTCACCTTCTTGAAGTCCTGCAGGTCGATCATGATCGCGAGAACGCTGCCCTCGTGCCGGGCGGCGCGGACCAGCGCCTGGCCGGCGCGGTCCAGCAGCAGGGCGCGGTTGGGCAGGCCGGTCAGCGCGTCGTAGAACGCCTGCTGCGTCAGCTGGCGGGTCAGGGCGCGGTGGGTGGTGACGTCCTTGGCCGTGATCACGATGCCGGCCACCGCGGGGACCTGGACTTGGTTCGTCACCACCAGGACGCAGTCGCGTACCTGGCCGTCGCCGCCCTGGATGCGGACCTCGACCTCGCGCTGGGTCTCGGGCTCGGCCGCGACTTGGGCCCACACCTCCTCCAGCGCCGGCCGGTCGTCGGCCAGCACCAGGCTGGCGAAGGGCTGGCGCAGCAGCGCCTCGCCAGCGGTGGCCCAGGCGCTGTCGGCGGCGGGACCCACATAGGTGATGGCGCCGTCAGGAGTGCAGATCAGGATCACGTCCGAGGTGTTCTGCGCCAGGGCGCGGAAGCGCTGCTCGCCGTGCCGCGCGGCGACGGCTTCGCGTTCCAGGCTGGCACGGGCGGTGCGTTCCAGCGCGCGCGCCATGCGCCAGCTCAGCCCGATAGTGCCCAGCCCGATCGCCAGGATCAGCGGCGTGGCCAGCAGGGCCTGTCGCTGCAGCCGCTCCAGGCCATGCAGCTCGCGCAATGCGGCACCAAGCGACGCCTGGGCCAAGCTATAGACGGCATCATGCAGGGTGCCGAACCGGGCATCCAGTTCCAGGTCGTGGATCGCGGTTGCCAGGGCCGGCCGGCCATTGTCGACCGCGGCAAAAAGCCGGTCCATGGACGCCCGGTAATCGCGCAGCAGCCCGTCCACCCGATCCAGGTCGGCGGTGTCGGTATCCCCGGCGCGCGCCTTCCGCAGCAGGTCGGCCAATTGGGTTGTGGCCGCAGCGTATTCGGCTCGGATCGCCTGGGCGGGGCTGCGCCAGTATTCGTAGCCCAGCGCCTCCAGCTCCGTCACCTCGGCATGGGCCTGCTGCATGATCCAGCTGTGCTCCGCCCGCCGGTGGACCGTCAGCCCGACGCGATAGGTCGACAGCATCGCCAGCAGGCTGATCCCGCCCAGCACCAGGAGCACCGCGGTCAGGGTCGTGGCCGCCAGGCGCAGCGACGCCGGTTGCCGCATTGCGCGGGGCGCCGTGGGATCGAGGCCGTGCCCGGCCCCCGCCGCCAATCGCATGGTAAACCCCGTCCAGCTCTACTGGTTCAGACTAGGCTCTATTTGTCGACATTATAAGTGAATGAACTGCTAATCCCGCTGGATGTCACAGGTCGCACCAGTTCGGCTCAAGATTGAGGCAAATGCGACCCGGCGCCCGCACCGCGGGCACCGGGCCGGCCGTGCGCTCAGGCCCGGATGAACGCCAGCAAGTCGGCGTTGATGACGTCGGCATTGACGGTGCACATGCCGTGGCTGAAACCGGGATAGGTCTTCAGCGTGCCGTTGCGCAGGTGGGTGATGGCCAGCCTGGCGGAATCGTCGATCGGCACGATCTGGTCGTCCTCGCCGTGCAGGACCAGGGTCGGCACGGTCATGGCCTTCAGGTCGTCGGTGAAGTCCGTCTCGGAAAAGGCCTTGATGCCGTCATAGTGCGCCTTGGCACCGCCCTGCATGCCCTGGCGCCACCAGTTCTGGATGACGCCCTGGCTGACCTGTGCGCCGTCCCGGTTGAAGCCGTAGAATGGCCCGCTGGCAACATCCAGGTAGAACTGCGCGCGATTTGCGGCCAGCGCCGCGCGGAAGCCGTCGAAAACCTCGATCGGCAGGCCGCCGGGATTGGCGGGCGTCTTCACCATGATCGGGGGAACGGCGCCGATCAGCACGGCCTTGGCGACCCGGTCCTGGGGCTGGCCATGCCGGGCGACATAGTGCGCGACTTCGCCCCCGCCGGTGGAATGGCCCACATGGACCGCGCCCCGCAGGTCCAGGTGCGCGAACACCGCCGCCGCATCGGCGGCATAATGGTCCATGTCGTGGCCGTCGCCGACCTGGGCCGATCGGCCATGGCCGCGCCGGTCGTGCGCCACGACGCGGAAGCCCTGGTTGACAAGGAACAACATCTGGGCGTCCCAGTCGTCCGCCGACAGGGGCCAGCCATGGTGGAAGACGACGGGTTGAGCCGACTTTGGCCCCCAGTCCTTGTAGAAGATCTCGACGCCGTCGCTGGTGGTGACGAATGCCATGCGCGCTGCCTCCGATGAAGGACCGTGGACGGCGCATTCTCCGCCTGCGCCGTGACAATTTCCATCGTGCAAGCGGCCGCGCGCGGCAGGACGGCGACCGCGTCGCCCCCCCGCCACGACGCCTGGGCGTCAGTCGCCCAGGATCATCCCCTCCATCGTGCCCTTCTCCCGCCATTCGGCCAGGAGCGCGTTGAACGCGTTGATGCCCGGCGCATAGGTTTCGGCATTCAGGCCGCCGCTGGCCCGGCCCTCGTTGTTGTAGTAGCCGGGGGTGCAGGCCTCGAAATAGGCGCGGGTGTCGATCGACAGCTTGCGGATCGTCTCGACCCAGGCGGCCTGCGCCTCGGGTGCGGGCTCGACCGTGCGGGCGCCGCGCTTCTGCGCCTCGCGGATGATGTAGGCGATGTGGCGGGCCTGGTCGTCGAACATGGCGGTCATGTTGACCGACAGGCCGTTCTGCGAGATCCCGATATAGAACCAGTTGGGGAAGTTGCAGGTCGAGAAGCCATGCAGCGTCTTATACCCATCGCTCCAGTAGTCGTAGAGGGACTGGCCGCCCTTGCCGCGAATGTCGAAGCCGATCCGCCGGCGGAACTCGGTCGAGATCTCGAACCCGCTGGCATAGATGATGCAGTCGACTTCGTATTCCTGGCCGTTGGCGACCACGCCCTTTTCCGTGATGCGGTCCACACCTTTCGATTCCGCCACGTCGACCAGGGTGACGTTGGGCCGGTTGAAGGTCGGCAGGTAGTCGTCGTTGAAGGTGGGGCGCTTGCAGAACTGGCGGTACCAGGGCTTCAGCGCTTCGGCCGCCGACGGGTTCTCGACCGTCTCGTCCACCCGGGCGCGGATCTCGTTCATCTTGACGAAATCGGCGATCTCGGCCCGCTTCGCGATGTCCTCTGGGGACACGGCCCCCTTTTCCTGCCCGAAGGGTGAGGCGGCAAGGCGGCGGAACACGTCGGTCCAGCCGTCATTGACCAGGTCCTCCTCGAACGGCTGGCCGGTCACGATGGCGGCAAAGTTCTCCCGGCGCGCCCGCTGCCAGCCGGGCTGCAGCGTCTTGGCCCATTCATAGTCCGTCGGCTTGTTGCCGCGATGATCGACAGACGACGGCGTGCGCTGGAAGACGTAGAGGTGCTTGGCGTGGCGTCCCAGGTGGGGGATGCACTGGATTGCGGTCGCACCCGTGCCGATGATCGCCACCCGCTTGTCGGCCAGCTTGTGCAGGTTTCCGGTCGTGTCGCCGCCGGTATAGCCATAGTCCCAGCGGCTGGTGTGGAAGCTGTGGCCCTTATAGGTCTCGATGCCCGGGATGCCCGGCAGCTTGGCCCGGCTGGCGGTGCCCAGCGCCATGACGACGAAGCGGGCCTTCATGTCGTCGTCGCGGTTGGTGGCGATGCGCCAGCGCTTCAGCTCCTCGTCCCAGCGGATCGAGCGGACGCGGGTCTGGAAGCAGGTGATGTCATAGAGCTTGTATTCGCGGCCGATGCGCTGCGAGTGCTCGAAGATCTCGGTGACGTAGGAGTACTTCTCCTTGGGGATGTAGCCCAGTTCCTCCAGCAGCGGCAGGTAGCAATAGCTTTCGATATCGCACTGCGCACCCGGATAGCGGTTCCAGTACCAGGTGCCGCCGAAGTCGCCGCCCGCCTCGATGATGCGGATGTCGTTGACGCCTGCCTCGCGCAGGCGCGCCGCCGCCAGCATGCCGGAGAAGCCCCCGCCGATGATGACGACCTCGACCTCGTCCGTCAGGGGTGCCCGCGTGAAGCCCGGCTCCACATAGGGGTCCTCGTCCGAATAGCGGGCATAGGCGCCGGACAGTTCGACGTACTGTGCCTCGCCATCCTTGCGCAGGCGCTTGTCCCGCTCGCGGGCGTAGCGCTCGCGCAGTGCCGCAGGATCGAAGTCCAGGTTCTCGTCGATCGGCGCCACCTTGTCCATCTCCACTCCCTTTTCGGCTTGCGCCCCGCACGGCCTGAAACCGGGGGGTTGACGTTGCGGCACCCTAGGTCCAGCGCCAGCCTAGATCAATGTTCTAGCCCGCACGGCCCCTGGCGCACGTCCGCCATTGCCGAACCTGACCGTTCATACTACGTATTTTCCACTAGGTATCTCACCGGGGCTGACGATCGTCAGGAATAGACCGAAAACTGTCCCGTCAGCCGTTGCGTGGGGGGAGGAAACAATGATCGCTTTTGTCGAGCGCGCCATCGCTTTCGGCCACGAAGCGGACTTCTCTGGCCGGTCCGGAGCCTTGTGTACGCGACAGGTCGTCAACGGCGTGGCCCGCACCTCCTGGCGCCATGTCCAGGACATCGGGCAGGCCGCGGCGGCGCTGCACGCGGCGCACCCGGCGCTTCAGGTCTCCGCCGTGCTCGAGAATTCGGACAAGGACGACCGCGTGGCGGCCTGGGCCGGGACGGCGGGACCGCTGGCCGCCTGGCTGGCCGCGGCCTGAAGCGCCTGCGACTGCTGATGCGTGCTCAGGCGGCGGCGCGGACTGGCGCTGCGCTGCCGGCGGGGGTGGGCCCCGCCTTGCGGAACGCCATCGTGCCGTCCGCGACCCGGCCCAGGCGCAGGGCCAGCAGGTCGAACGTGTAGTTCTGCCGCAATTGCCAGGGGCGCCGCGCGCCCTGCCGCGGCAGGTGGGCGATTGCCCGTTGCACATAACCGGACGCGAAGTCGAGGAAGGGCAGTTCCGCCACGCTGGGGTCGCGTTCCGGCACGGCGATGGGTGTCGCCTTGGCCTCCATGTGAGCCAGCAGGCGGCAGGTGAATTCCGAGACCAGGTCGGCCTTCAGCGTCCAGGACGCATTGGTGTAGCCGAAGACATAGACCAGGTTCGGCACGTCCGAGAACATGCAGCCCTTGTAGTTCATGGTCCGGGCCGGCTCGACCGGACGGCCGTCGACGGCCAGGGCGATGTCGCCCATCAGGTTCAGCTTCAGGCCCGTCGCCGTCACCACCACGTCCGCGGCCAGCTCCTGCCCGGATGCCAGGCGGATGCCGCCGGGGGTGAAGCGCTCGATCGTGTCGGTCACGACGCTGGCCCGCCCATCGCGGATCGCGCGGAACATGTCGGCGTCCGGCACCAGGCACAGGCGCTGGTCCCAGGGGTTGTAGGCGGGCGTGAAGTCGCGCTCGACATTGGCGACGCTGCCGACCTGCTTGCGAACCAGGTCGAGCAGGTTGCGCTTCACCGCCTGGGGCCGGCTGCGCGCCAGCTTGTAGAAGAACTGGCCCATCAGGATGTTCTTCCAGCGCGTCAGGCCATAGGCGAGGCGCGACGGGAGGCGCCGCTTCAGCGCCTCCGCAATGCCGTCGACCGAGGGGCGCGAGACGATATAGGTGGGCGAGCGCTGCAGCATCGTCACGTGCGCCGCGGTCTCTGCCATGGTCGGGACCAGGGTGACGGCCGTCGCCCCGCTGCCGATCACCACGACGCGCTTGGCCTTGTAGTCCAGGTCCTTGGGCCAGAACTGGGGATGGACGATGGATCCCGCGAACGTCTCCTCCCCCGCCCAGGTCGGGCGGTGGCCCTGGTCATAGGAATAATAGCCGACCCCCAGGACCAGGAAATTGGTGCTGAAGGACTGGAGCGAGCCGCCGCAGTCAACCTGCAGCGTCCAGCGCGCGGTGGCGGACGACCAGTCGGCGCGCACCACCTTGTGGCCATAGCGGATGTGGTGGTCGAGCCCGCGCTCGCGCGCCGTCTCGGCGATATAGGCCTTGATCGACGGACCGTCGGCGATCGCCTTGGCCGCGGTCCATGGCTTGAAGCGGTAGCCAAGCGTGTACATGTCGCTGTCGGAGCGGATGCCGGGATAGCGGAACAGGTCCCAGGTGCCGCCCAGGTCGGCCCGCCCCTCGAGAATGGCGAAGGTCTTTCGCGGCAGGCGGTCCTGCAGGTGGGCCGCCATGCCGATCCCCGACAGGCCGGCCCCGATGATGAGCACGTCGAAGTGCCGGGTCGCCTCAAGCCCTGCCTGTTGCTGTGCCGCCATGCCTGGACCACTCCGCCTGCTCTATGCGGACCTTCTCTCCGCAGATGACTGACAAAATGTCATGAATGGCGTTCGGAGGCCAGACTGATTTTTCGTCAGCGAGTCGGGGCCTTGACCGGGAGCGGGGCGGCCATGGACGCTGGCGCCATGACACGCTGCCTCTTCCTGCCCGGTGCCGGGGGCTCTGCCCTGTTCTGGCAGAGCGTGGCCGACCGCCTGCCCGGCGCTTGGCCCAAGCATCGCTTCGCCTGGCCCGGCCTGGGGGACGAGCCGCACGACCCCCGCGTGCAGAGCCTGGACGACCTGGTCGGCCTGGTGACGGCAGCGCTGGATGCGGCGGACGCGCCGTGCGATGTGCTGGCCCAGTCGATGGGCGGCGTGGTCGCGATCCGCGCCTGCCTGGCGCGGCCTGGGCGGGTGCGGCGGCTGGTCCTGACCGCCACGTCCGGCGGGATCGACGTGGGCGCGCTGGGGGCCGAGGACTGGCGCCCCGCCTATCGCGCCGCCTATCCGCAGGCCGCCGCATGGATCATGACGGCGCGTGCCGACCACAGTGCCGAGATCGGCACGCTGGACCTGCCGGTCCTGCTGCTGTGGGGCGATGCCGACCCGATCAGCCCGGTCGCTGTGGGGGAGCGCCTGTGCCACCTGCTGCCCGATGCGCGGCTGGTCGTCATTCCCGGCGCCGACCATTCCTTTGTCGAGACGCACGCGGCGCAGGTGGCGGAGCTGGTCGGGGAATTTCTGGAGGCAGACTGAGGCGCCGTCGCATTTCCCCCTCCCCCGTCGCTTGCGATGGGGGAGGGTTGGGGTGGGGGCGGTATCCCACATTCGGGACCGCGGCGCAGGCTTTGACGGCACGACACCGCCCCCACCCCACCCTCCCCCACGCTTCGCACAGGGGAGGGCCTGATCAGCGCGGCGCGAGGCCGTTGCGGAAGAGCCTGGTGAATTCGGTTGCGATCTGGTCGGGGTCGGCGGGGCCGCCGGGTTCGTACCAGAAGGTGATCCAGTTCAACGCGCCAAAGATGGCAAAGGCCGCCAGCTTGGGGTCGCAGGGCGCGATGGAGCCATCCTTCATCCCCTCCTCAAGGAAGGCGCGGAGCAGGTGGTCGGTCTGGCGCAGGCCGGCGCGGAAATGGGCGATGCCTGCCTCCTCGTCGCTGGAGCGGAAGCTGGCGATCAGCACCTTGCCATAGTCGCTGGAAATGGTCTCCGCATAGGCGCGGATGAACATCTCGATCTTCTCAAGTCCATGACGGCCTTGGTCCTCAGCCTGCTGCATCGCGGCGGCGATGCCGTCGCGCGTGCGCGTCCGGCATTCCTCAAGGATCTCGCTCTTGTTCTCGACATAATAGTAGAGCGTCGGCTTGGTGACGTTGAGCGCTTCGGCAATCGCGTTCAGCGTCGTGTTCTCGTAGCCCTTTTCCTGGAACAGACGGGCTGCGGTCGCGATCACGGCCTCGCGCTTCTGCTGGAACTCGCCGTCGCGGCGCTTGCGGGGGCCCGGCCACGGGCTGTTCGGCGGGTTCGAGGTCGAATCGGTCATGGCGGATCCTAGTGGCCGGTACACGGTCGCCACCATAGCGCAAGACGCCGCGAACAGCCCCTTGATTCTATCGACCGGGCGGTAGATAGTCCCATTCAAGAAACGCCGGGCATGCAGGACCCGGCAAACTGGCTCCGGGTGAGACAGGTGGGAACGGGGGGAGACGCGATGCCGGCGGACGCACATCCGGAGCAGTCATCGGGCGCCGCGCCCACGGCCAGCGCGCTGCCGACGCAGGGCGGCGCCGGTGCCATGCCGATGGGGATCCTGCCCGGCTATCACGCCAGGCGCGATCCCAGGGCAGCCATGCTGACGCACGAGGACATCGTGCTGACGCGCGAAGCGTTCGAGGCGCAGGCCAATCGCCGGGCGCGCCAGTTGCAGGCGCTGGGCGTGAAACAGGGCGACTTCGTCACCATCGCCCTGCCCAACGGGCCCGAGTTCTACCTGACGACCTTCGCCATCTGGAAGCTGGGCGCCGTGCCCAACGTGGTGTCGTCCAAGCTGCCCGATGTGGAGCTGCGCGCCATCGTCGACCTGGTGCGGCCGCGCCTGGTGGTCGGCCCCGACCCGTCGCGCCTGCCGGGCCAGGCGGTGCTGCCCGCGGGCAGCATGCCGGCCGGCGACCTGTCGGCCGAAGCGCTGGAGCCGGTAGTCCCGCCGCACTGGAAGGCGATGACCAGCGGTGGCTCGACCGGGCGGCCCAAAGTGATCGTGGACCACATGCCGGGCGTCTGGGACCCCGCGGGCGGCCTGCTGATGCAGCAGGCGGACGCGACCGTGCTGAACCCGGGGCCGCTCTATCACAACGCGCCGTTCAGCGGCATGCACCTCTCGCTCTGCGCCGGCTGCCACGTCATCGACATGCCCAAGTTCGATGCGGCCAAGGCGCTGGAACTGATCGCGCGGCACAAGGTGTCGTGGGTCAATTTCGTGCCCACGATGATGCACCGCATCTGGCGCCTGCCGGTCGAGGAGCGGACCCGCCACGACCTGTCGGCGCTGCGCACCGTGTTCCACATGGCGGCCCCCTGCCCGCCCTGGCTGAAGGAAGCCTGGATCGAGTGGCTGGGGCCGGAGCGGATCTTCGAGCTCTATGGCGGGACGGAAGCGCAAGGGGCGACCGTCATCACCGGCACCGAGTGGCTGCAGCGCCGCGGCTCCGTCGGCAGGATCCAGGGCACGTCGCGCATGCGCATCCTGGACGAGAACGGCAATCCATGCGCCCCCGGCGTGGTGGGGGAGGTCTATTTCCTGCCCGAGGCCGGGCGCAATGCGACCTACCATTACCTGGGGGCGGAGGCACGGGCGCAAGGCGACTGGGAGTCGATCGGCGATCTGGGCTACATGGACGCCGACGGCTACCTGTTCCTGGTGGAGCGGCGCACCGACCTGGTCCTGTCGGGCGGCGCCAACATCTACCCGGCCGAAGTCGAGGCGGCGCTGGATGCGCATCCGGACGTCAATTCCTCGATCGTTATCGGCCTGCCGGACGAGGACCTGGGCCAGCGGGTCCATGCCATCGTCCAGCTGCGCGAGGCCGCCCGCAGCCGCACCACGGACGATGACCTGCGTGCGTTCCTGGCCGGCCAGCTCGCCCGCTACAAGATCCCGCGCAGCTTCGAGTTCGTGGACGACTTTTTGCGCGACGACGCCGGCAAGGCGCGCCGCAGCGCCCTGCGCGACGAACGCATCGCCGCGATGAAGAGCCCCTGAGGATGTCCGGGCCATGTCACCCGATGCTTCGAGACGCGGCCCGTGGGGCCGCTCCTCAGCATGACGACGTTGTTTTTATTCAGGAAAGCCCATCTGTCGTCATCCTGAGGAGGGCCGAAGGCCCGTCTCGAAGGATGCCGGCGCAAACCTCCGATAAGCGGGCCCCCATTTGGGGCCAGATCACGGGAGAACAGGCATGAGCAATCGTCCGATCGTGGCCGGCGTCGGCATGATCCCCTTCACCAAGCCGGGACAGAGCGAGTCCTATGACGTCATGGGTGCCACCGCCGCCCGTGCGGCGCTGGACGATGCCGGCATCCCCTATGCGGACGTGGGCCAGGCCTATGTCGGCTATGTCTATGGCGATTCGACCTGCGGCCAGTCGGCCCTGTACGAGGTGGGCCTGTCGGGCATTCCCATCGTCAACGTGAACAACAACTGCTCGACCGGCTCGACGGCGCTGTTCCTGGCGCGCCAGGCGGTGGAGGCGGGCGTGGTCGACGTCGCCCTGGCGCTGGGCTTCGAGATGATGAATCCCGGCGCCCTGTCCAGCGTGTTCCGCGACCGCAAGCCGCCCATGGGCATGCATCACGCGGTCATGAAGGAAGCGCAGGGCTTCAGCAAGGATGCGCCCGGTGCCGCCCAGTACTTCGGCGGTGCGGGCCGCGAATATGCCGCGAAGCACGGCACAAAGGACGAGACCTTTGCCAAGATCTCGGAAAAGGCGCGGGCGCACGCCGCCAACAACCCCTTCGCCATCTTTCGCGACCCCCTGACTGTCGAGGAGATCATGGCCTCCAAGCACATTTTCGGGCCGCTGACCCGCTACCAGTGCTGCCCGCCGACCTGTGGTGCTGCCGCGGCGGTGATCGTCTCCGCGGCTTACGCCCGAAAGCATGGCCTGAAGGGTGTGGAGATCCTGGGCCAGGCGATGACCAGCGACGTGCCCCAGGCGTTCGAGGGCAATTCGATGATCCGCGTCATCGGCTATGACATGGCCAAGCTCGCTGCGGACAAGGTCTATGCCCAGGCGGGCCTGGGGCCGAAGGACGTCGACGTGGTCGAGCTGCACGACTGCTTCACCGCGAACGAGCTCCTGACCTATGAGGCGCTGGGCCTGGCCGCCGAGGGCGATGCCGAGCGCTTCATCTGGGACGGCGACAACACCTATGGCGGGCAGGTCGTGACCAACCCGTCCGGCGGCCTGCTGTCCAAGGGCCACCCGCTGGGGGCGACGGGGCTGGCCCAGTGCACCGAACTGGTCTGGCAGCTGCGCGGGACCGCCGACAAGCGCCAGGTGGAGGGGGCCAAGGTGGCGCTCCAGCACAATCTGGGCCTGGGCGGTGCCTGCGTCGTGACCATGTACGGCAACGCCACCTGAAGTAGCGCCAGGGCGTGGCTGCACCGTCGCGCCAGCATCCTTCGAGACGGGCCTGCGGCCCTCCTCAGGATGACGCCCGTGGGAAACGAAATCCCTCCTCCCACGGCGTCATGCTGAGGAGCCCCGCAGGGGCGTCTCGAAGCATCCGAAACGACGTCGACGCAGGCATCGACTCGCGTCGTCGACCAATAGACATCAGGGAGAGCCCATGATCGACAAGAAGTACATCGGGACCAAGTTCCCGTCGAAGACGGTGGAGGTGGAGAAGCACATGATCCGCTTCTTCGCCTCCGCCATCGGCGAGACCAACCCGATCCATTCGGACGAGGCGGCGGCGAAGGCGGCCGGCTATCGCAGCCTGGTGGCGCCGCCCACCTTTCCGTTCTGCCTCAACTCCCTGGCGTCGGGCGAAGGCCTGAACGTCTACAAGGAGATGGGCGTCAACGTCGCGCGCGTGCTGCACGGCGAGCAGGGCTTCGAGTATTTCGAGCCGATCTGCGCCGGCGACGTGCTGCGCTTCGAGGGCAGCGTCACCGATATCTATGACAAGAAGGGCGGCGCGCTCGACTTCATCACGACCGAAACGGAAGTCATCAACCAGGCCGGCAAGACGGTCGCGCGCATGCGCGGCGTCACCGTGGTCCGGAACTGAGGGGGCGACGATGCCAGCGACCAGCATTCCCAAGTACGACAGCGTGAAGGTCGGCGACGAGATCCCGCTGCTCGAGACCAAGCCGATCACGCGCACCACGCTCGCGCTCTATTGCGGTGCCTCGGGCGACCACAACCCGCTGCACGTCGACACCGACTTCGCGGCCAAGGCGGGCCTTCCGGACGTGATCGCGCACGGCATGCTGTCCATGGCCTATCTGGGCCGGGTGGTGACCAACTGGGTGCCGCAGAGCCAGTTGCGCGCCTATTCCGTGCGCTTCACCGCCATGACCCAGGTGCACGACGTCGTCTCGTGCTCCGGCAAGGTTGTCGAAAAGGTCGAGGAAGCGGGCGAGAAGCGCGTGAAGCTCTCCCTCGAAGCCAAGACGCAAGGCGGCACGACGCTCCTGGGCGACGCCGTGGTGGCGTTAGCCTGATCCTACACCGCTCAGCCCCGCGCAGGCGGGGATCCAGAGCAACCAGCACCGTGCTTGCGGCCCCTGGATCCCCGCCTTCGCGGGGATGAGCGGATTTTGTTGCCGAAACCGGCACATCCAAACATCGAAACGAGGGGACAGACATGGGAAAGCTTGATGGCAAGGTGGCGCTGGTCACCGGGTCGGGCCGCGGCATCGGCCGGGCGATCGCGCTGAAATTCGCGGCCGAGGGCGCCTCGGTCGTCGTCAACGACCTGGACGAGGCACCGGCCGCGGAAGTCGTGGCCGAGATCGAGGCGGCGGGCGGCAAGGCGGTCGCGTGCGTGGGCAGCGTCTCCGCACCCGATTTCGGCGACCGCTTCGTGAAGACGGCGCTCGACACCTATAACGGTCTCGACATCATCGTGAACAATGCGGGCTATACCTGGGACAACGTCATCCACAAGATGTCGGACGACCAGTTCCAGGCGATGATCGACGTGCACGTGACCGGCCCGTTCCGCATCCTGCGCGCAGCGGCCGAGCCAATCCGCATCTTCGCCAAGAAGGAAGCGGAGCAGGGCATCGAGAATTTCCGCAAGGTGATCAACATCTCGTCGATCTCGGGCACCACGGGCAATCCGGGGCAGGTGAACTATTCGGCGGCAAAGGCTGCGATCACCGGCGTCACCAAGACGCTGGCCAAGGAATGGGGCCGCTACAAGGTCAACGTGAACTGCGTCGCCTATGGTTACATCCAGACCCGCCTGACCCAGCCCCTGGACAGCGGCACGGCCACGATCGAGGTCGAGGGCCGCACGGTCAACGTCGGCGTCCAGGCCGCCGGCATCGCCGCCATGGGCCGCATGATCCCGCTGGGCCGCGGCGGCACGCCGGAAGAGGCGGCGGGGGCCGTCTTCATGTTCGCGATCCCCGAATCCAACTACGTCTCTGGCCAGACCATCGTCTGCGGCGGCGGCCACGGCTCGGTGATCTGAGGTCACTCCACCAATCCACCTCATCCTGAGGAGACGGCACAGCCGCCGGCTCGGAGGATGGGCAACCCGCGCGACGGCTGCCCATCCTTCGAGGCTACGCTTCGCTCCGCACCTCAGGATGAGGGTTCACTTGTGAATGCGTAGGCCACTGGCGACCTTCCGCACCTTCGGCCACACTCCGGTCCAACGAACCGGAGGAGCGCGCGATGCAGGAGCGGCAGGAGGAATTGCAGGGGGCGGACGGCACGCCGTTCACGGTCCATGCCTGGCTGCCCTATCGCGAGCCCGTCGGAGTGATCCAGGTCGCCCACGGGATGGGTGAGCCGGCGCAGCGCTATCGCGCAGGGCTGGCCGCGCTGGTGAAGGACGGCTGGGCGGTCTATGCCAATGACCATCGGGGCCATGGGGAACGGGCGCAAAAGGCTGGCACCCTTGGCGACTTCGGGCCGGCTGGATTCGGCGGCTTGGTTGACGACATGGCCGTATTGGCCCGGCACCTGAAGCAGCGCCATCCGGGGGTGCCGCTGGTCCTGCTCGGCCATTCCATGGGCTCGTTCGCGGCCCAGGTCTTTCTGCCCGCCCACGCGGACCTCATCGATGCCCTGGTCCTGTCGGGCTCCGCCGACATGCCGACGCTGGCCGCACACCTGGCTGGCGCGGGGCCGACCTCCCTCGAATCCTGGAATGCCGCGTTCGAGCCGGCGCGCACGCCCTTCGACTGGCTGAGCCGGGATGAGCGGCAGGTCGACCTCTATCTGGCCGATCCGCTGTGCGGCTTCACCGTCAACGATGCCGGCATGGCATCCATGCTGGGCCTGGGTGCGCCGCTGGCCGACGACGGCGCGCTGGCCGCGGTGCCCAGGGCGCTGCCCATCTACATCTTCGCGGGCGACAGGGACCCGCTGAACGGCGAACTCGCCCTGCTCCATGCGCTGGCCGATCGCTATCGGGCCGCGGGCCTGGAGAACGTGACCGAGCGCTATTACCCGGAGGGGCGGCACGAGATGCTGAATGAGACCAACCGGGCCGAAGTGACGGCGGACCTGTCGCGCTGGCTTGGCCGCGCCGTGCTTCATCCCAGGGTGGAACCGACGGTCGGTTTCTGACCGGGATCACTTTGACAGGCGCCCGCTGTGCAACCCGTGCGCCCTGCGATACGCTGTGCGCATGCGAAAGGACAGCACGACCTTCAGCACGATCAGCCGGAAGCGGCTGATGATGATCCTGTGCGCGCGGATCGGCTTCAACCCGCCGCGACGACGCTGACCTGAACCACCGGCGCGTGCAGCGCCCGTTCCGTCATCGTTGTTCGTGGAGACCGCCATGTCTGCCCTGCCCCGTACCCGCAATTCGACCGCCGCCATGCAGGCGGCCGACGCCAGGCACCATTTCAAGCCGTTCACCGACCACAAGGCCCTGGCCGCCAAGGGCGTGCGGGTCATCTCGTCCGCCGAGGGCTGCTGGCTGACCGACTCCGAAGGCGTGCGCCTTCTGGACGGCATGGCTGGCCTGTGGTCGGTCAATGTCGGCTATGGCCGCAAGGAGCTAGCCGAAATAGCCTATGAGCAGTTGCAGGAACTGCCCTACTACAACTCGTTCTTCCAGACGACCAATCCCCCCGTCACGGAACTGGGCGAGAAGCTGGCCGAGGTGACGCCGGAGGGGATCGACCTGTTTGCCTATGGCAATTCCGGGTCGGATGCCAACGATACGATCGTGAAGCTGGTCCGCTACTTCTGGAACCTGAAGGGCAAGAAGAAGAAAAAGACGATCATCAGCCGGCAGCTGGGCTATCACGGCGTGACACTGGGTGCCGCCAGCCTGTCGGGCCTGACCAACATGCACCCGCAGTTCGACCTGCCCTTGCCCCATTTCGTGGAGCATGTCGCCAGCCCCTACTGGTACCGGGACGGCGGGGACAGGTCGCCGGAGGAATTCGGCATCTGGGCTGCGCGTGAGCTTGAGAAGAAGATCCAGGACCTGGGCCCCGAAAACGTCGGCGCCTTCATCGGCGAGCCTATCCAGGGGGCCGGCGGCGTCATCATCCCCCCCGCCAGCTACTGGCCCGAGATCCAGCGCATCTGCGCCGAGTACGACGTGCTGCTGATCGCGGACGAGGTCATCTGCGGCTTTGGCCGGACGGGCAAGTGGTTCGGCAGCGACACGTTCGGGATCAAGCCGGACTTCATGACCATGGCGAAGGGCCTGACGTCCAGCTACATCCCCATGTCGGCGGTCGGCATGGGCGGGCGCGTGGCCGAGACGTTCCGCAATGCGGGCGAGGACATCGCCCACGGCTTCACCTATTCGGGCCATCCGGTGGCCGCCGCCGTCGCCGTCCGCAACCTGGAGATCATCCAGCGGGAGAAGCTGGTTGAGCGGGCAGGCGGCGACATCGGCGCCTATTTCCAGTCGCGCCTGCGCGAACTGGCCAGCCACCGCCTGGTGGGCGAGGTGCGTGGCCACGGCCTGATCGCGGCAATCGAACTGGTGGAGGACAAGGCCAGCCGGTCGCATTTCGATCCGAAGCGCAATGCCGGCTATCGTTGCCGGCAGCATTCCTTCGCCAATGGCCTGGTGATGCGCGCGGTGCGGGACATCATGGTCCTGTCGCCGCCGCTGATCATTTCGAAGGAAGAGATCGACACGATGATCGGCACCATCGCCAGGTGCCTGGACCTGACCGCCGCCGACCTGGGGCGGTAGGCGCCACAGGTTCGGACTGAATCGATCCGCTCCTCCCTTCCGACGTCCCCCGGTTCATCCGGGGGACCCATGGACTGACAGTCACACAGGCGGAACGGTTGGTTCATGGATGCCCCGGATAAACCGGGGCACGTAGGTTGGGAGAAACGGAGAGCGGCCGAATTTTCCGGAAGCGGTGATGCCGATCAGGGTTCGCCTTCGTCGGCCTCGTCTCCTTCGGGGCCGCCGGCGATGGCGGCAGCGATCAGGCCCGCATTCTCGCGGATGCGGCGCTCGATCGCCTCGGCGATGTCGGGATTGGCGGCCAGGAAGGTCTTGGCGTTCTCACGCCCCTGGCCGATGCGCTGGCTGTCATAGGAGAACCAGGAGCCCGACTTGTCGACGACGCCGGCCTTGACGCCCAGGTCGACCAGCTCGCCCGTCTTGGAAATGCCCTGGCCGTACATCACGTCGAACTCGACCGTGCGGAACGGCGGGGCCAGCTTGTTCTTGACCACCTTCACGCGGGTCTGGTTGCCGACCATGTCCTCGCGGTCCTTGATGGCGCCGATGCGCCGGATGTCGAGGCGGACAGAGGCATAGAACTTCAGCGCATTGCCGCCCGTCGTCGTTTCCGGGCTGCCGAACATCACGCCGATCTTCATGCGGATCTGGTTGATGAAGATCACCATGCAGCGCGACTTCGAGATCGAGCCCGTCAGCTTGCGCAGCGCCTGGCTCATCAGGCGCGCCTGCAGGCCGACATGGCTGTCGCCCATCTCGCCCTCAAGCTCGGCCCGGGGGGTCAGTGCTGCCACGCTGTCGATCACCAGCACCTCGACCGCGCCGGAGCGGACCAGGGTATCGGCAATCTCCAGCGCCTGCTCGCCCGCGTCAGGCTGGGAGATCAGGAGCTCGTCCACATCGACGCCCAGCTTGCGCGCATAGACGGGGTCGAGCGCGTGCTCCGCATCGACAAAGGCGCAGATGCCGCCGCGCTTCTGCGCCTCGGCGATCACGTGCAGGGCAAGCGTCGTCTTGCCCGAGCTTTCGGGGCCGAACACCTCGATGATGCGGCCGCGCGGCAGGCCGCCAATGCCAAGGGCAATGTCGAGGCCGAGGGAGCCGGTCGAGATCGATTCGACCTCGATCGTGCTGTTGGCGCCCAGCTTCATGACCGAGCCCTTGCCAAAGGCCCGCTCGATCTGGCCCAGCGCCGCTTCCAACGCGCGTTGCTTGTCTGACGCCACCTCGGTCCCCACCAGCTTCAGTTGAGCGCTCATGCCGCCGGCCCCTTTTCCCACAGGCGAGGACCCCTCGCAATGGCGCGACCGTACATATTTTGTTCCCGGACTTCAAGAACAAAAGAAAAACATCGTGCGCCCGTTAGCCCGGATGCGCCTTCAGCACGTCCAGGAAGGCCGGGCCATAGGCCGACAGCTTGGCCGCCCCCACCCCGTGCACGCGGCTGAATTCGGTCAGGTCGCGGGGGCGCTGGGCCGCCATGTCGATCAGGCTGCGGTCGCTGAACACGACATAGGCCGGCGCCCCCAGCGCCTTGGCCAGTTCCAGGCGCTTTGCCTTGAGCGCGTCGAGCAGGGCGAGGTCGGTGCCCGGCGGCAGCACCGCGGCATTCTCCGCCGTGGGGCCGCGGCGGCGGGGCGCCTTCTCTGCCTCGGTGGGCACGTGGAGGTGGATCTTCTGCTGGCCCTTCAGGACGGGCCGGCCCCGCTCGGTCAGGGCCCAGGCCCCCATGTCGTCCCGGTCGATCAGGCCGCCGGAATAGAGCTGCTCCACGATGACGCGCCAAGCCTGCGCGTCCAGGTCGGCGCCAACCCCGAACGTGGGCAGGGCATCGTGGCCCAGGCGGGTGATCGCCTCCGTCGCACGGCCGCGCAGGATCTGCACCAGGTGCTCGGTGCCGAAGCGCTCGCCGGTGCGCAGCATGGCCGACATGAACTTCTGGGCGGGCACCGTGCCATCGGTCAGGGTGCGGGGACTGCTGCACAGGTCGCAATTGCCGCAAGGGTCCGACTGTTCCCCGAAATAGGCGAGCAGGGTCTGGCGCCGGCAGGTGGGGGCCGCGAGCAGGCCCAGGAGCGCGTCCAGCCGCTGCCGCTCCACCGCCTTCTGCTCGGGTGCTGCCGTGCTCTCGGCAATCTGGCGGCGGCGGAGCCAGACGTCGTTGGCGCCGTGCAGCATCAGGGTATCGGCCGGCAGGCCGTCGCGCCCCGCCCGGCCGATCTCCTGGTAATAGGCCTCGATCGACTTGGGCAGGTCGCCATGGGCGACGAAGCGCACGTCCGGCTTGTCGATCCCCATGCCAAAGGCGATGGTCGCCGCGACCACGATGCCGTCCTCCTGCTGGAAGCGGTCCTGGGTTGCGGCGCGGAGTTCGGCACTGAGGCCGGCATGATAGGCCAGTGCCGGCACGCCCGCGCGCGCCAGGGCCGCGGCGGTCTGCTCCGTGCCGTCGCGCGTGGCGCAATAGACGATGCCGCTCTGCCCCTTGTGGGCCGCCACGAACTCCGCGATCTGGCGCTGGCGCTGGTCCTTGGCGGCGATCGCGATGCGCAGGTTGGGCCGGTCGAAGGAGCGGACGAAGGTACGGGGCGGTCGCGCGAACAGGCGGGAGGCGATCTCGGCCCGTGTCGCCGGATCGGCGGTCGCCGTCAGGGCCAGGGTCTGCAGCGGCGCGCCGCCGGGGTCCGCCAGGCTGCGCGCGATCGCCCCCAGTTCAAGGTACTCGGGCCGGAAATCGTGGCCCCATTGCGAGACGCAATGCGCCTCGTCCACCGCCAGGAGCGAAACCTGCGCCTGGGCCAGCGTCTCCAGCGTCTCGCGCCGGACCAGGCGTTCGGGTGCCGCGTAGAGCAGGCGCAGCGTGCCGGCCCGCAGGTCGCGGAAGACGGCGCGCGCTTCCTCCGGCTCAAGCCCCGAATGCAGGGCGGCGGCGGCAATGCCAAAGCTGCGCAGCGCCAGGACCTGGTCCCGCATCAGCGCGATCAGGGGCGACGCGACGATCGTCAGGCCGTCGCGCAGCAAAGCGGGGAGCTGGTAGCACAGGGACTTCCCCGCCCCCGTCGGCATGACGGCCAGCACATCCTCGCCCGCCAGCACGGCGGAGACGACCTCGTCCTGGCCGGCCCGGAAATCGGGATAGCCGAACACCCGCGCCAGGACGGCGCGCGCCTGGTCGATGTCGGGACGGGAGCGGACAGCCGACACGGGGGGGCTTGCGATCAGATCCGGGTGGACAGCCAGATGGCGGCGCGGCTGCCCGCCCGGATCAGGCCCGACAGGACGGGATAGGCCGGCGCTTCCTCCGCACCCGCGGCCAGGGCCGTGTCGCGATGCTCCAGCTCCTCCGCCCGGAATTCCTCGATCTGCTCGCGCAGCGCAGGCTCGCGCGGGCCAAGGGCCGCGGACTGCTGGCGATAATGCTCGTCGATCACCGTCTCGACCGCGGCGGTGCAGGCCATCGCCGCCTTCTCCCCCAGCAGGGCGGTTGCGGCACCCAGGGCAAAGCCGGCCACATGCCAGACCGGTTGCAGCAAGGTGGGACGCACGCGCCGCTCCAGCAGCTGGCGGTCAAAGGCCTTCAGGTGCTTCTGCTCCTGCTCGGCCATGTGGCGGATCGCCGGCCCGGAGGCGGTATGGCCCAGGACCGCCAACTGCCCGGCATAGATGCGGGCGGCGCCATACTCGCCGGCCTGGTCGACGCGCACCATGCGCGCCACCTCTCCCTCCGGCGTCGGGTCGCCCGGCAGGCGCGGGCGGTCGGCAGGTCCGTTCATGATACGCTCCCGCTCTTCATGGCGCGCAGCCGCATCGCGGCCGGACGCAGGGCAATGGCCACAAGGCCCGCCGACAGCAGGCCGTTCCACGCGGCCATCGACAGGCCCAGGAACGCGAAGGCGACCTCGTCGCAGCGGACGACATCCGAGGTCTCGATCGACCGCAGCAGGTCGGCGACACTGCCCCCGCTGGAGGCACCGGTGCAGGCGGTCGGCCCCTCCCACCAGCGCAGCTCGACACCGGCATGATAGGCGGCAATGCCGACACCGACCAGCAGCGCAACCCCCGCCAGCGCCAGCAGCCAAGTGCGGCCACGCGCCCACAGCAGCGCGATCAGCGCCAGCGGAATGGCGATATCGTGCGGGATGCGCTGCAACAGGCACAGCTCGCACGGGGCGAGGCCGAAGCCAAACTGCGAGATCAGCGCTCCACCCAGCAGGGCCGCACTGCCCCCGGCGACCAGGGCCGCCTCAACCCGCCCGCTCGGGGCGGCGGCAGCTGGGTGCGCCTCCGTCATCCCTGGCCCCGGGCGGCGGCACGTGCCCGTCGCACGCGCCAGGCAACCAAGATGACGATGGCCAGGGCCAGGATCCCCACGATGACCGTGCCGCTGGGCAGAAGGTCCTCGATCCGGTGCCAGTTCTCGCCCATGACATAGCCGGCGATGGCCAGCGCCGCGACCCAGATGGACGTCCCGAGGGTGGAAAAGACCACGAAGGTCGCGATCGGCATGCGCGTCGTGCCCGCCGGCACCGATATCAGGGTGCGCACGCCCGGGACGACACGGCCGATCAGGACGGCCACGGGCCCGAAGCGGTTGAACCAGGCGCAGACCATGGTCACGTCGTCGCCCTTCAGCCCGAACCAGCGGCCGTGGCGATTGGCCAGCTGCACCAGCCGCGCCTCGTTCAGGTAAAGCCCGACGACGTACCAGGGGATCGCCCCCATCATGGTGCCCAGGATCCCGGCCACGATGACGCCGATCAGCGACAGTTCGCCCCGTGCCGCGGCAAAGCCCGCCAGCGGCATGATCACTTCCGACGGGATGGGCGGGAAGACGTTCTCCAGGAACATCAGGATGCCGACGCCGAGGACGCCCAGTTGCTCCATGATCCCGGTGACCCATTCGACCATGTGCTGAACGCTCCCGACCGCCTCGACAGGCTCTGTTAGCAGGAATGGCCGCCTGCCGCATCGCCGCGCGCGGCCACGGGACAGGACGAATCGCCGCTCGCCCGCCGCTTCGTTCACCCGGGCGACTGGCGGGCGACGGCGATTTGCCTGTATACCGGGCCATGCGCGCGTTGCACCGCAAGAGGTCCGCAAGCCTGCCCCTGCTGGCGGTGCTGGTCGTGGCCCTGGCCGGCCTGGGCCTGCTGGCCGCCCGCGGCCTGGCAATCGGCACGGCCGCGGCGCAGGGGCAGAGCTACCTGCGCATCGGCACCGGCTCCATCGCCGGCACCTACTTCCCGATCGGCCAGGCCCTGGCGGCGATCCTCAGCATGCCGGCCGGCTCCAACGCGTGCGAGACCGGCGGCCGCTGCGGCGTGCCCGGCCTGCTGGTCACCGCCCTGGCCAGCGAGGGCTCGGTGGCCAACGTGAAGGCGGTCGCCCGCGGCACGCTGGAGACGGCTTTCGCCCAGGCCGACGTGGTGCACTGGGCCTATGGCGGGACCGGCGTCTTCGCGGGCGAGGAGCCTGCCAGTTCGCTGCGCGTGATCGCCAACCTCTATGCCGAGAGCGTGCACGTGGTCGCCCGCAAGGGTGCGGGGATCGAGCGCATCGCCGACCTGAAGGGCAAGCGCGTCTCGCTCGACCAGCGCGGCGCCGGTTCCTATGCCGACGCGCTGCTGATCCTGGGGGCCTATGGCCTGACGACCGACGACCTCAAGCTTGATTCGGCCGAGATCGACCGCGCGGCGGAGGAGATCCTGGCCGGCACGCTGGACGCGCTGATCTTCGTGGGCGGGACGCCGGCCCCGATGATCACCGAACTGGCGGAGGCGGGGGCGATCACCCTGGTGCCGATCACCGCGCCGGAGGTCAACTGGCTGACGGAGAAGGTGCGCTTCCTGACGCCCGACCTGATCGAGGCGGGCACCTATCCCGGCATCCCCGCGACCGAAACGCTGAGCGTCGGCGCGCAATGGGTCGTCTCGGCCAAGGTCGACGACCAACTGGTCTACCAGTTGACCCGCGCGCTGTTCCGCGACCAGAACAAGGAGGCGCTCGCCGCCGGGCACCCCAAGGCCCGCTCGATCGCCCTGGACAATGCCCTGACCGGCGTCACCACGCCGCTGCACCCGGGGGCGGCGCTGTTCTATCGCAATGCGGGGCTGGACCCGCCCTGAGGGCGCTTGCGGCGGGCCGGCGGGCCTGCCCGCTATTTCTTCTTTTTCTTGTCCGTCTTCCTGCCCTTGGCCTTCTTGGCGGCCTTGTCCTTCTTTGGCTTGCGGACAGGCAACAGGTCGGCCGGCGGGGCGACGTCCGCTGCCGGTTGGGCGGCATTGGCGGCCGCGATCGGCGCCAGTTCGGAGAGGACCCCCGCGCCGTCCCGCGCCGCCTGCCACAGGTCCCAGTCGACCTGGCGCTCCATCCAGGTCCGGGCATCGGACCCCGTCACGCGGGCGATGCGCAGCGCCATGTCGGCGGTCAGGTTGCGCCGCCGGTTGACCAACTGGTTGATGGTGCGGCGCGACACACGGGTCAGCTTGGCCAGCTGTTCCTGGGTCAGGGCCAGTGGGCCCAGCACCTCCTCGACGATCGCGCGACCCGGATGCGCCGGCGTATCCGTCACCTGCTTCTTGGTCTTTGCCGCCATGACTCCCCCAGCCGGACAGGTGCGGACCCGTAGACGTGCCGCGGGCCGTGCGGCCCGGCGCAATGCCGCTCAATCCTGACACGCGAAGGATAACACGCGCGTATGACGGTGCCGCGACAGCGCGCGCCCGGCTTGCTGGACGGGCCGGGCAGTGGCACCCTTGGGTGCAATCCTTGAGCCGTGGAGGGGCCCCTGACCGACCAAGCGGAGAGCGGCACGGGTCCCGGCGCAACCGGCGACGACGCGCATCGCCGCAAGTTCCTGGTGATCGTCGACGGCACGCCGGAGTGCCGCGTGGCGTTGCGCTATGCCACGCGCCGCGCCCTGCACACCAACGGGATCGTCAGCCTGCTCTATGTGATCGAGCCGGCCGGCCTGCAGCACTGGCGGGGGGTCGAGGAGATCATGCGCGAGGAGGCCCGGGACGAGGCCGAAAGCGTGCTGCACGACATGGCGCGGGAGGTGAACCGCATTGCCGGCCTGACCCCGGAACTGGTGATCCGCGAGGGCAAGCGCCGCGAGCAGTTGATCAGCCTGCTGGAGGAGGATCCGGAAATCAGCATCCTGGTCCTGGCCGCCGGCACCGGCAAGGAAGGCCCGGGCCCCCTGGTCAGCGCCCTGGCAGGGCAGATGTCGGGCTCGTTCCGGGTGCCGATCACGGTCGTGCCGGGCAGCCTCAGCGACGGCCAGATCGACGCCCTGACCTGAGGGGCGGGACCATGGCGACCGGCTTCAAGGATCACTTCTCGGCCGGATCGGATGCCTATCGCCGCTATCGGCCCGCCTATCCGCCAGCGCTGTTCCAGGCCCTGGCGCAGGCGGCGCCGGGACGCGACCTGGCCTGGGACGCAGGCTGCGGCAGCGGCCAGGCGACCGTGGGACTGGCCGCCCATTTCTCCCGGGTCGAGGCGACGGACGCCAGCGCGGAGCAGATCGCCCAGGCGCCCGCCCTGGCCAATGCGCGCTTCCGCGTGGCACGGGCGGAGGAGTCGGGCCTTGCCGGCGGCAGCGTCGACCTGGTGCTGGTGGCGCAGGCGATCCACTGGTTCGACTTTGATGCCTTCCATGCGGAGGTGCGGCGCGTGCTGCGGCCTGACGGCGTGCTGGCGGTCGTCGGCTATGGCCTGTTCGAGGTCGAACCGGCCATCGACGCGGTCGTCCGCCGGCTCTACGACGACATTGTCGGCGCCTATTGGCCGCCCGAACGCCGCCTGGTGGAGGAGCATTACCGGACCATCCCGTTTCCGTTCCGGGAGGAGCGGGCTCCCGCCGGCCTGGCCATGGACCTGGACTGGAATGTGGAGGATGCACTCGGCTACGTCCGCACTTGGTCGGCCGTGCGCGCCTGGGCCAAGGCACACGGCGCGGACCCCGTGGCCCAGGTCGAGGGCGAACTGCGCGCCCTGTGGACCGGCGTGCGGACGGTGCGCTGGCCGCTGGTCCTGCGCCTGGGCCGGCCCTGAGGGCCAGCGGCGGCGCTGCCCCCTTGAAGTTGCCGCGGGGCCGCGCCCATATCGCGCCCCAACAGCGTCAAGACTTCTTGCAGGGTGAACATGTCTGTCATCGAAGCGGGCCGGGACGATCCCCAGGCTGGTGGACCCCCGGCGGACGGGGTCCAGGACGCGGGTGCCGCGCGCCTTGAGTTCCAGGCCGAGGTGTCGCGCCTGCTCCATCTCATGGTCCATGCCGTCTACAGCGAGAAGGAGATCTTCCTCCGCGAGCTGATCTCGAACGCCTCGGATGCCTGCGACAGGCTGCGCTACCTGGCGCTGACCGAGCCGGCGCTGACGTCGGACGACGCAACCTTCCGCGTCGTGCTGTCGGTCGACAAGGCGGCGCGCACGCTGACCCTGTCGGACAACGGCATCGGCATGAACCGCGACGACATGGTGCAGAACCTGGGCACCATCGCGCGCTCCGGTACCTCGCGCTTCGTGGAGCAGCTGTCGGGCGATTCGTCCAGGGACGTGTCCCTGATCGGCCAGTTCGGCGTCGGATTCTATTCCGTCTTCATGGTCGCCGACCGGGTCGACGTCACCAGCCGCAAGGCGGGCGAGGACGCGGCCTGGACCTGGTCCTCGGACGGCCTGGGCGGCTTCACCGTGGCGCCGGCAGAGCGCGCGACGCGCGGCACCACCATCGTCATGCACCTGAAGGAGGGCGAGGACGAATGGCTGGAGGCCGACCGCCTGCGCCGCATCGTGAAGACGCATTCGGACCACATTGCCCTGCCGATCGTCCTGAAGGATGCGCAGGGCGAGGCGGTGATCAATGCCGCCAGCGCGATCTGGACCCGCTCGAAGGGTGAAGTGACCGCCGAACAGCACACCGAGTTCTATCGCCACGTCGCCCACGCCTTCGACGCCCCCTGGGCCACGTTCCACTACCGGACCGAGGGGCGGCAGTCCTATGCCGTGCTGCTGTACGTGCCGGAGACGCGGCCCTTCGACCTGTTCGACCCTAAGCGCCTGGCGCGGGTGAAGCTGTATGTCCGCCGCGTCTTCATCACGGATGATTGCGAGGCGCTGCTGCCCGGCTATCTGCGCTTCCTGCGCGGCATCGTCGACAGCGAGGACCTGCCCCTGAATGTCAGCCGCGAGATGCTGCAGAACAACGCGCTGCTGGCCCGCATGCGGCAGGCGATCACCAAGCGCGTCCTGGGCGAACTGGAAAAGAAGGCGGAGGAGGATCCGACCGGCTACGCGACGTTCTGGGAGAATTTCGGCCCCGTCCTGAAGGAAGGCCTGTACGAGGACGCGGAGCGGCGCGACCAGTTGCTGAAACTCGCCCGCTTCCGCACGACGAAAAGCGGCAGCGACGCGATCAGCCTGGCCGACTACGTCGCGCGGATGAAGGAGGGGCAGGAGGCCATCTACTACATTACCGGCGACGATGCCGCCGCCATCGGCCGCAGCCCCCAGGTCGAGGGCTACCTGGCCCGCGACATCGAGGTCCTGCTACTGAGCGACCCGGTCGACGACTTCTGGCTCAGCTCGGTCGACGCCTTTGACGGGAAGTCGTTCAAGTCGGTGACAAAGGGCGGCACCGACCTGGCCAGGTTCGCGCTGAAGGACGGCGACGCGCCCGACCAGCCCGCCGTGCGGGAGGCCGACCTGGCGACGCTCATCGTGCTGCTGAAGCAGGAACTGGGCGACGCGGTGAAGGACGTGCGGTCGTCCGACCGCCTGACCGGAAGTGCTGTCTGCCTGGTGGCCGACGACCTGGGCCTGGACATGCACCTGGCCCGCCTGCTGCGCCAGCATCGCAAGGAGCAGGCCACGACCGGGTCGCTGGTCCTGGAGCTGAACCCGCGGCACGCGCTGATCGCGGCCCTGGCCGGGCGCGCAACGAAGGCGGGCGCCAGCGACGCCCTGGCCGATGCCGCGCACCTTCTGCTGGACCAGGCCCGCATCGTCGAGGGCGAGCCCCTGGCCGACCCCGCCGCCTTTGCCCGCCGCCTGGCCGCGGTCATGACGGCCGCAATCGCGTGAATGTCGCTGCCGGCGTCGCCCCGGTGGCGCCGGCAGTCATCGCGGCTCAGGGCCGATCCGGCCCGCCAACCTTCCGTCTGTCATGGCCGCGCGCAGCCGCGGGGACTGCGCCCAACACGTGCTTCGCCCCCTCGACCAGGATTGGCAAGCCCAAGCAGAGAGGCTTGCCTGTTGTACACTTATGGTTAATATTAAGTGAACAATCGACTTCTGGTTAACGAATGGACCACAGGGTGCAGACCCGCAACATCAGGATCCAGCGCCGCCGCACCAGCATCCGCATGGAGCACGACATGTGGGACGCCCTGGCCGAAATCTGCTCGCGCGAGGGGGTCAGCGTGCATGCCCTTTGTACGCGCCTGACCGAACAGCAGGCCCCAGCGCAACCCGCCCCGCGCAACTTCACCAGCAGGTTGCGCGTCTTCATTCTGGACTATTATCGGCGGGGCCGGGACGTGGCGTCCCCCGCTAGAGCCCAGGCGGATCGACCAGGACCGCCCTGACCGCCTCGATCGGCACGGCGTCGGTCACGAAGGCCTGGCCGATGCCGCGCGCCATGATGAAGGTCAGCCGACCGGACTGGACCTTCTTGTCCTGCGCCATGTGCGCGACCAACGCATCCGGCGCGTAGTCGAAGCCCTGGGGCAGGTCCCGCAGGCGCGTCGGCAGGCCAAGCGCGGCCAAGTGGCTGCGCACCCGCTCCGCATCGGCCGCCGGCGCCAGGCCAGCGCGCACCGAGCAGTCGAAGGCCAGGCACAGGCCGATGGCGACGCCCTCGCCATGCAGCAGGGCCGGGCCGAATCCTGTCGCCGCTTCCAGGGCATGGCCGAACGTGTGGCCCAGGTTCAGCAGGGCACGCAGCCCCTTCTCCTCGCGCTCGTCCAGCGCGACGACGCGCGCCTTGGCCGCGGCGCTGACCGCGACCGCATGGGTGACGGCGTCGGCCTCGCCGGCGATCACGCGCGCGCCGTTGGCCTCGAGCCAATCGAAGAAGACGGGATCGTCGATCAGGCCGTACTTCACGATCTCGGCATAGCCGGCCAGGCGCTCGCGCATTGGCAGGGTCGCCAGGACCTCGACATCGCTCAGCACCAGGCGGGGCTGATGGAACGTGCCGATCAGGTTCTTGCCGGCCCGGGAATTGATCGCCGTCTTGCCGCCGATTGCCGAATCGACCATGGCCAGCAGGGTGGTGGGAACCTGGACCACGGCCGCGCCGCGGCGCAGCACGCTGGCGGCGAAGCCCGCCAGATCGCCGACCACGCCGCCGCCCAGCGCCAGGACGACGTCCCGGCGCTCGATGCGCTCGGCGACCAGGCGTTCCAGCAGGTCCTGGAAGATGGCGAAGCTCTTGCTTTCCTCGCCCGGTGGCACGGTCAGCAACACGGGCTTCAGGCCGGCCTGGGCCAGCGACGCCTCCAGCGGCGCCGCGTGCAGGGCGGCGACGGCCGCATCGGCCACCACGGCCACGCGGCGTTGGCCCAGCCGTTCCGCGATCAGGTCGCCGCTGCGCGCCAGCAGTCCAGGGCCGATCAGGATGTCGTAGCTGCGTTCGCCCAGCTCGACGGGAACGCGGACGGCTTCGCTCGGCGGGGTCATCATGTCCTTCAGGGGGTCCGGGGTGCCGCCGCCAGCGCCTCGACGACGCGCTCCACCATGTCGTCGGCCGGCTGGTCCAGGCTGTCGACCACCAGGTCGGCCTCGGCATAGACGGGATGGCGGATCGTCATCAGGTTGGCCAGGGTCTCGCGCGGGTCACCCTTCTTCAGCAGCGGCCGGTTGTTGCGCTTCTTGACCCGCTTCAGCAGCAGGTCCAGGTCGGCGCGCAGCCACAGGCTGATCGCGGAGTCCTTGATCCGCGCCCGGGTCTGCGGGTCCATGAAGGCGCCGCCGCCCGTCGCGATCACCATCGGCTCAAGCGCAGTCAGGCGGGCGATCACGCGACGCTCCAGGTCGCGGAAGGCGGGTTCGCCGTGGCGCTCGAAGATCTCCTCGATCGTGCAGCCGGCCGCCAGTTCGATTTCGGCATCGGCGTCGACAAATCCGACGCCCAGGCGCTGGGCCAGCCTGCGGCCCACCGTCGTCTTGCCGGCGCCCATCAGCCCCACCAGGACGATCGAGCGCGACAGCGGCAGCAGCCTCCGGACGCTCCCCATGTCGGCCTCATCTCCGGCGGTCGTTGAAAGCATCGGTCCAACCCAAGTAGAGTGCGCCGGTGAACCCAGTTCCGTTCCGCCCGCTCGCCGGGCTAGCCGAGTAGCGCCGATTCATTTTGATGTCCAGGTTCGTCGTCGTGCTTGCCGCCCTCGCCGCCCTGGCGGTCGTCGCCGGTATCATCATCCTTGCCACGTTCGATCTGCCGGCCCCGCACCAGCGGGTCGAGCAGGTGGTGCCCAATGAGCAGTTCGAACAATAGCATGCGGCCGCGCGTCGCCATGGCCGTCGCCATCGCCGCAGCCCTGGCCCTGTCGGGTGCAGGGCCGGCGCTGGCCCAGTCCGGGGCGGGGCCGATGATCCTGGTGCCGCCACCGGGTGCGCAGCGCGTGCCGCCACCAGCCGCGACACCGCCGCTGCAGGCCCCCTCGACCCAGGTTCCCTCGGCCCAGGCCCCCTCGACCCTGGTGCCGGCACCGTCCACGGGCCAGTTCCTGCGCCTGCCCGCCGATCCGGGCCTGCGCCCGGCCCAGGCGCCGATCATGCCGCAGCCAGGCTCCGTCGCGGTCGAATCGCTGGCGCCGCTCGACCCGGGCTCGGCCGGCATTCTCACCTCTGACCAGAGCGGCCTGCCCGCCGACATGTGGCAGGGAACGCCGCGCGCCAGGGCCATCGACCTGGTCCGCGCGATCCCGTCCACGCTGCCCAGCCCCTCGGCCCGCTCGCTGGCGCGCCGCCTGCTGGCCACGCAGGCCGCGTTGCCGGAGGGGACGGAGCCCGGCCTTCTGGGCGCCCGTGCCGCCAAGCTGTTGGAACTGGGCTACGCGGCCGACGCGCTGGCCCTGATCCAGAAGGCGCCAGGCGCCGACCGCGCGCGCGACGCCGGCCTGCTCCAGGCCCAGGTCGATGCCGCCTTCCTGGCCGGGGACGACGATGCGGCCTGCGCCGGAGCCACCGCGCTGGCCGGCCTTGACGACCGCCCCGCAACGCTGAAGCCCCTGATCTATTGCCGGACGCTGGCCAAGGATGGACCGGGCGCGCAACTGGCGATCGACCTGTGGCGCGATTCCGGGGACAGCGATCCCGCCTTCGTGGCCCTGTTGCCCGCGATTGCCGGCGGCGGCCGGGCCAGCCTGCCGGGCGACGCGGCGCTGACGCCGCTGACGCTGGCCATGGCCCGGCGCGCCGGAGCGGAGCTGCCGGGTGCCGGGCAGCTGCCCGTGGCGCTGCTGCCCGGAATCGCGCGCGGCTCCGGCCCGCTGGAGCAGCGCGTGCTGGCGGCGGAGAAGGCGGAGGCACTGGGCCTGCTGGCCACGGCCGACCTGGTGGCGCTCTATGCCCAGGCAACGCCGGCGCGGGACAAGCCCAAGGGCTGGCTGGCGCGGGCCAACGCGGTGACCGCCGCCCTGGCCGAGGGCGATCCGGCGCGACGCCTGCTGCGCGTGACCGAGGCGCTGGACGCGGCGGCCCCCGACCACCTGCGGGCGACGGTCGGCCGGGCCCTGGGCGGCGCCCTGACAGGCCTGCGGCCTGAGGATGCGCCGATCCCCGCAGCCCCGGTCGTGGCGCGCGGGCTGATCGCGGCCGGCAACATGCCCCGGGCGTTCGACTGGCTGAATGCGCTGCGCCTGCGGGCGCGGGGCGAGGCGGATGCCGCCTTTGCCGTGCTGGACCTGTGGCCCCTGTTCCAGGTCGCGGATGGCGGCCAGCGCTTTCCCTGGGGCCTGGAATCGCCCGGCCGCTGGATCCGCGGCCAGGCCGAACTGCCGGACCGGGCCCTGCGCGGCTGGACGGCGTTCCAGCTGATGGCGGCCTTTGGCTGGGACGTGGGCCCCCAGGCGATGACCCTGCTGGCCGCGGCGGCACAGCCGACGGTCACCTGCGGTCCCGCCGCCAGCGACAGCTTCGGCACGGTCGAGCCCGGCATCCGCGTAGCGGAGATCGCAGCCCGCGCGGTAACCGTCGTCGCCTCCTCCTCCGACATGACGGGGATTGGCACCTTCTGCGGCGCTGACCGGGCCGTGCAGGCTCTGGTCCGCGTCGGCCTGGAGCAGGAAGCGCGCATGCTGGCGGCGGAGATCGCCCTGGCTGCCGGGCTCTAAGGCGGCCGGTCCCGCGGAGCGCGGTCCGAACCATGGCGCGTGGCCGCCCACCGGCACCTCCGGTGCGCCTGTCGCTGGAGGCGGAAGCCTTCCTGGAAATGCTCGCCGTGGAGCGCGCGGCCAAGGTCAATACGCTGGACGCCTATCGTCGCGACCTGGCCGACTACGAAGCCTTCCTTGCGCCGCGCACGGTCCTGGCCGCGGGTCCCGACAGCGTCCCCGCCTATCTGGCGGCGCTCTCCCAGGCGGGGCGGGCGGAGCGGACGGTGAACCGCAGGCTGTCCTGCCTGCGCCAGTTCCATGCCTTCCTGCTTGAGGAAGGACGGATCGCCAGCGATCCCACCCGCGCCGCCGAGGGGGCGAAGGCGCCGCGCACCTTGCCCAGGATCCTGAGCGAGACGGAAGTCGGGCACCTGCTCGCCGCCGCGGCGGAGGGGGAGGACAGCCCCGAACGGGCCCGGCGCGTCTGCCTGGTCGAACTGCTCTACGCGACGGGCCTGCGCGTCAGCGAACTGGCCACCCTGCCGCGCGCCGCTGTACAGGGCGACCCGCGCCTGATCATGGTGACGGGCAAGGGCGGCCGCGACCGCCTGGTGCCCGTGGGCGATGCCGCGCGGGCCGCCATCCTGGACTGGTTGCGCCACCGCCCGGCCCACGACCCGCAGGGCCGCTCGCGCTACCTCTTCCCGGGTAGCGGTCGCCCCGGCCATCTCAGCCGGCAGCAGGTCGCCAACATCCTGAAGGACCTGGCCGTGCTGGCCGGCCTGCCGCCGTCGCGCGTGTCGCCCCACGTGATGCGCCATGCCTTTGCCAGCCACCTGCTGGCCCATGGCGCCGACCTGCGCGCCGTGCAGACCCTGCTGGGCCATGCCGACATCTCCACGACCGAGATCTATACCCACGTCCTGGCCGAGCGGCTGAAGGCGGTGGTGGAGGAGCACCACCCCCTGGCGCGGTGAGCTGCGGCGGGCGCACCGCGGCGGCCATGCCTGTGGCATCCGCGCCACGCCCTTAGGATTGCAGGCGTGGCGCGGGCCGGCCGGCGGAACGCGGCCGCATGGCGGTCATTGTCGTTCTGGTCCGGACCGGGGCTGCCCCGCCGGGCAAGGTTCCTGCCTGCCGGAGATGCCCGCGTTGCGCTTCCCCTCCCCAACCGACCGCGTCGGCGCGGCCCCGCGGTCCCGTGCCATGCCGGGTACACTGGCGGCCACGCTGGCCCTGGCTGCCGCCCTGACGCTGCCCCAGCCTGTCCAGGCGCAAGGATCGGACGCAACCGCGGCCGAGCCCAGGGTCCTGAGCGCGAGCAAGGATGTGCCCCGCGACAAGAGCGGCACCTTCACCGCGACCTTCGAGAACGACCTGTTCGGCCAGGGCACGGACGAGCACTACACCAACGGCTTCCGCTTCAGCTACCTGACCGGCGACAACGACGTGCCCGACTGGCTGCGCAGCACGGCGCAGTACATCCCCCTGTTCGACGGGACGGGCAACCTGCGCGCCAGCATCGCCCTGGGGCAGAGCATGTTCACGCCCGACGACCTGTCGCGCAAGGACCTGATCGTCAGCGAACGGCCCTATGCCGGCTGGCTCTACACTGCCTTTGGCCTGATCTCGGACAAGGGCAGCCAGTACGACACGTTCGAGGTCAACCTGGGCATTGTCGGCCCCGGCGCCGGGGGCGAGGAAGTGCAGATGTTCGTGCACGACCTGCTCGACGCCCAGCGGCCCGAGGGCTGGGACAACCAGCTGCGCAACGAAGCCGGCTTCCAGTTCATCTGGTCGCGCAACTGGCGCGCCCTTTACGAATTCGACGTCGGCGGCTTTGGCGTGGAGGCATCGCCCTTCGTCACCGGCAGCCTGGGCAATGTCATGACCTATGCCTCCACCGGCATCACGCTGCGCCTGGGCGAGGATCTGCGCTCCGACTACGGCCCGCCCGTCATCAACCCGAACCCGCCGGGCTCCGGCTTCTTTGCCCCCAGCAGCGACTGGTCCTGGTACGTCTTCGTCTCGGCCGAGGGGCGCGTCGTCGGCCACAACATCTTCCTGGACGGCAACACCTGGACCGACAGCCACAGCGTCGACAAGCACGAGCTGGTCGGCACGCTGGAGGGCGGCCTGGTCGTGACGATCGGCGGCACCCGGCTGTCCTTCGTGCAGATCCTCCGCTCGCCCGAGTTCAAGGGCCAGAAGGGTCCCGACGTCTATGGCTCGGCCAGCGTCTCGCTGCTGTTCTGACGGTACAGCGCCCCTTGCCCGCCGCGTTGCGACGGGCGGGGGCACCCGCCTTCGCGCCTGCGAATTGACAGGCGGTGGCGCAGACCCTAGCTTCGCCCCCTTCCCTGGGAGGCCTGGATGAGCTTCACGATCGCCCCGCAGCGGCCGGCGCGTCTCAATCGTTGCGAACTCAGCGTGCCGGGCTCCAGCCCGCACATGTTCGAGAAGGCGGCGAAATCGGCCGCCGACGTGATCTTCCTCGACCTGGAAGACGCCGTGGCGCCCGACGACAAGCCGCAGGCGCGCAAGAACATTGTCCAGGCGATCAACGACGTGGACTGGGGGACCAAGACCCTGTCCGTCCGCATCAACGGCCTGGACACGCACTACATGTACCGCGACCTGGTCGAGGTGCTGGAGAATTGCGGCGACCGCCTGGACCTGATCATGATCCCCAAGGTCGGCACCGCATCGGACGTCTATGCCGTCGACATGCTGGTGACCCAGATCGAGGCCGCCAAGGGCCGCAAGAAGCGCATCGGCTTCGAGCTGATCATCGAGACGGCGCTGGGCATGGCCAACATCAACGAGATCGCCGCCGCCTCGCCCCGCAACGAGTCGCTGCACTTCGGCGTCGCCGACTATGCGGCCTCGACCCGCGCGCAGACGACGCAGATCGGTGGCCCCAACCCGGCCTATTCGGTGCTGACGGACAAGGATGCCGACGGCAACCGCGCCGTGCACTGGGGCGACATGTGGCACTATGCGACCGCGCGCATCGTGGTCGCGGCCCGGGCCAACGGCCTGCGCGCCGTGGACGGCCCGTTCGGCGACTTCAACGATCCCGACGGCTACCGCGCCCAGGCGTCGCGCGCCGCCGTGCTGGGCTGCGAGGGCAAGTGGGCGATCCATCCCAAGCAGATCGCCGTCGCGAACGAGGTCTTCACCCCGTCGAGCAAGGAGATCGCCAAGGCCCGTGCCATCCTGGCCGCCATGGAACAGGCGCAGAAGGAAGGCAAGGGGGCGGTCGCCCTGGATGGGAAGCTGATCGACATCGCCTCGATCCGGCAGGCCAGCGCGCTGGTCGCACAGGCGGACGCGATTGCCGGCGCCTGACGCGCCGGCAACGACCCACGCTGAAGGCAGGGCCATGTTCACGTTCCTGGAGTTCGAGAAGCCGATCGCCGAGCTTGAGGCCAAGCTCAAGGAGCTTCGCACCCTGAGTGCCACCGATGCCGGCACGATGGATGACGAGATTGCAAGCCTTGAGGCCAAGGCCGGCGCCCTGCTGACCCAGACCTATGCCAAGCTGACGCCCTGGCAGAAGACGCTGGTCGCCCGCCACCTGAACCGGCCACATTTCAGCGACTATGTGCGCCGTCTGGTGACGGATTTCGTGCCGCTTGCCGGCGATCGTGCCTTTGCCGAGGATCGCGCGATCCAGGGCGGCCCCGGCTGGTTCCGTGGCCGTGCCATCATGCTGATCGGGCATGAGAAGGGCTCCGACACCGAGGGCCGGGTCCGCCACAATTTCGGCATGGCCAAGCCCGAAGGCTATCGCAAGGCGATCCGCCTGATGCAGATGGCCGAGCGCTTCCGCCTGCCGGTCGTCACCCTGGTCGACACGCAAGGCGCCTATCCCGGCATCGGCGCGGAGGAGCGCGGCCAAGCCGAGGCGATCGCCCGCTCCACCCAGGTTTCGCTGGGCCTGACGGTCCCCGTCGTCGCCTGCATCGTGGGCGAAGGCGGCTCGGGCGGGGCGGTCGCCCTGGCCACCGCCAATCGCGTGCTGATGCTGGAGCATTCGGTCTATTCCGTGATCTCGCCCGAGGGTTGCGCCTCGATCCTGTGGCGTTCGTCCGACAAGAAGGAGGACGCGGCGGCGGCCCTGAAGCTGACGGCCCAGGACCTGCTGCGCCTGCACATCATCGACCAGGTCGTGACCGAGCCCATGGGCGGCGCCCATCGGGCGCCAGACGTCGCCATCGACGCGGTCGGCGATGCCGTGGGCCGGATGCTGGACGACCTGGCGCCCCTGTCGCCCGAGGCCCTGCGCGCCGATCGCCGCACCAAGTTCCTGGAAATCGGCCGGCACGGCCTGGCCTGATCGCTCCGCCAGCCTCGGCTGGCGCAGACTGCGCGCCTTACGTGTGTTGCGTGACGTGCTGCGCGGGGCGATCATGATCGCCCCCAGCGGAATTGCGGAGCCCGCCCTGCCGGCCATGCGCGCCAGGATCGTCGAACGGGTGGCAGCCATCGTCCTGGCCCTTGGCCTGACGCTGCTGCTGTTCGGCGTGCTGCTGGCCATTCTCCCGGCAGGCGACCGGAAGGGCGCCATGGCCGCGATGGCCCTGGCCACCGCGATCGGCATCGGCCTGGCTGCCCTGAACCGCCACCGCCTGGACCGCGCCGCCAGCGCCGCGGGTGCCGCCGCGCGCGCCGATGCCGATCAGCGCGCGGCGACCATCCTGGACAGCACGACGGACGGCATCCTGGAAGTCGCGGCCGACGGGACGATCCTGTTCTTCAACACGCGGGCCCTGGAACTGGCCGGCCTGACGCCGGCCCATCTGGGCCGCAATGTCCGCGAGATCTGGCCCGCGATGAACATCGAGGCGTTCGCCCAGCGCCGCGCCCTGGTCCCGGCGGGCATGCCGGTCGCCTATGAGTCCTTCCACCCGGCCTCCGCCATCTGGCTCGACGTGCGGGCCTTTCCCACGCGCAATGGCGGCCTGGCCGTCTACATGGCCGACATCACGCGCCGCAAGCAGTCGGAGCAGGCCCTGGCGCAGAGTCGCGCCCTGCTGGAACGGGTGGTCGAGATCCTGCCGGAGCCGGTCTTCGCCAAGGACCGGGAGGGGCGCATCCTGCTGGCCAACAGCGCGCTGGCGGCCCTGCTGGACCGCGACCGTGACAGCCTGGCCGGCTGCCTGGACATGGACGCGTTGCCGCCCGAACTGCATGCGATCGTGCGCGAGATCAACCGCCTTGTGGTGGACGAGGGGCAGGAGGTGACCCGCATCCTGGAATACTCCTCGCGCCGCCACGGGGGAGAGACACGCTGCACCTCGCTGCGCATCGTGCCCTGGCGCGAGAATGGCGAGATCGTGGGCCAGGTGGGCGTGGCCGTCGACCTCACCGACATTCGCCGCTCGGAACAGGCCCTGAGCGAAAGTCGCCTTCTGCTGGAGCGGGTGATCGCGGCGCTGCCCGACAGCGTCTCGATGAAGGGTCGCGACGGCCGCTATCTCCTGCTCAATGCCTCGGCCGCGCAGCGGATCGGGCTGGCCTCGGTCGCGGACGGCCTGGGCCGCACCGCGCGCGAGGTGATGGCCCCGGACCAGGCCGACTGGGTCGAGCGCATCGATCGCCAGGTCCTGGAATCGGGCGAGCCGATGACGGTCGAGGAGGGACCGCATCACAGCGAGCAGGCCGGCCGCACGTTCCTGACCACGCGCCTGCCGTTCCGTGACCCGGCCGGCGCGCCGGTCGGCGTCCTGGCCGTGGCGCGCGACATCACCGAGCGCAAGGCGCTGGAGCAGCAGCTGCGCAACGCCCAGCGGCTGGAGGCGATCGGCCGCCTGGCCGGCGGCATCGCGCATGACTTCAACAACCTGCTGCTGGCGATCATCGCCAATATCGAACTGGTCCAGACGGTGGTGAAGGACAATGGGCAGGCCCAGGAGTTCCTGGAGGATGCGCTGCAGGCAGCCCTGCGCGGCGGCGACCTGACCCAGCGCCTGCTGGGCTTTGCCCGGCAGCAGCCGCTGCGCCCGACCGCCGTCGACGTCAATGCCCGGCTGCACCAGGTGATGCCCATGCTCCAGCGCACGATCGGCGAGGCGATCACCGTGCGCTTCGACCTGGAGCCGGACCTGTGGCCCGCCGAGGCCGATCCGGCGCAGGTCGACGCCGCACTGGTCAACCTGGCCCTCAACGCGCGCGACGCCATGCCCGACGGCGGGACGCTGACCCTGACGACACGGAACGTGACCCAGGCCGACGACGGCGGCATGGACACGGCGCCGCCGGGCGACTATGTCCGCATCTCGGTCATCGACACCGGGTCCGGCATGGCGCCGGACGTCCTTGCCCGCGCGGTCGAGCCGTTCTTCACGACCAAGGAACAGGGCAAGGGATCGGGCCTTGGCCTCAGCCAGATCTATGGCTTTGCCAAGCAGTCGCACGGCCACTTCGCCCTGTCGTCGCGCAGCGGCGCGGGCACGACCGCCCGGCTGGACCTGCCACGCACCCAGGCGGAGGCCAAGATCGAACCGGTGACCGGACGCATGATGAGCAGCCTGCCCCGCGGCAACGAACTGATCCTGATCGTGGAGGATCAGGCCGCGGCCCGCCGCGCCAGCCGCTCCGCGTTGGAGGCGCTGGGCTATCGCGTGGTGGAGGCGGACAGCGGGCCCGTCGCGCTGCAGCGCCTGGCGGCGCACGACGACCTGCGCCTGGTGTTCAGCGACGTGATCCTGCCAGGCGGCATGACCGGCTTCGACATCGCCCGCATCGCGGGAAGCGAACGGCCAGGCCTGCGGGTGCTGCTGACCTCGGGCTATGACGCGCCTGCCCTGGGCCAGGGGGTCGCGCCCGGCGCGCTGGCCTTCCTGCCAAAGCCCTACCGCATCGCCGACCTGGCGCACAAGGTGCGGGCCGTGCTGGACGCGGCGTCGTGACGGGGATGGAGCCGCGCCTGCGGGCCAGCCTGTGGGTCCAGGCGACGCTGCGCCGGCTGGACCTGGACATGATCCCCGCCGTCCTGGTGCGCCGCGGCGATCCCCAGGCCGGCACCATCCTGGTGCGCCTGAACCGATTTCCGCGTGGCTGCATGGTGATGGTGCAGGCCACGGCGCTGGATGGGAGCCGAGCCTGGAGCCGCGGCACCGGCCCCGACCTGGTGACGGAGGCGGAGGCGGACGCCTACCTGGAGCGCAGCCTGAAGCGCGACCCCGATGCCTGGGTGATCGAGATCGACGACCCGCGCGAACGCGTGCAGCTTGACGCGCCGATCCTCTAGACTGCCACCCAACCACAACAGGGGGAGACGGGCATGTCGGACGTGACGGGCAAGGTCGTGCTGATCACCGGGGGAGCTTCAGGCCTGGGGGCGGCATCCGCGCGCCTGCTGGCGGCCAAGGGGGCCCGCGTCATCCTGACCGACCTTGCCGAACAGGCGGGCGAGGCAATCGCGACCGAGATCCGGACGGCGGGCGGCGACGCCCTGTTCGAGCCGCAGGACGTGGCGGACGAGGCGCGGTGGGAGGCGATCATCGCCCTGATCCGCAGGCGCTATGGCGCGCTGCACGTCATCGTCAACAATGCCGGTGTCGGCGGCCTGGGGCTGAGCATCCCGGAGACCTCGCTGGCCGACTGGCACCGCACCCTGTCGATCAACCTGGACGGCGTGTTCCTGGGCATGAAGCATGCGATCCCGCTGATCGCCGAATCCGGCGGCGGTTCGGTGATCAACCTGTCTTCCATCCTGGGCAAGGTGGCGATGGGCGGCGCTGCCGCCTATTGCGCCAGCAAGGGTGGGGTCAAGCTGTTGACCAAGGCGGGCGCCCTGGAGTGCGCGCCCCTCAACATCCGCGTGAACTCGATCCATCCCGGCTTCATCGAAACGCCGATGGTGCACAACGCCTTTGCCGCCCAGCCCGACGGCAACGAACTGAAAGAGGTGATCGCGCAGCGCCATGCCTTTGGCCATATGGGCGAGCCGCGCGACATTGCGGAAGCCGTCCTCTTCCTGGCGTCCGACGCGTCCAAGTTCATGACGGGCGCCGAACTGGTGGTGGATGGCGGCTATACCGCGCAATAGGCCGTTGGGAGGGGTCGCCATCAAGAGCCCTCCCCCAGCGCACAGCGACGGGGGAGGGAGCCGGCTGGCGCCTTGCAGGGCCGCAGCCGTGTCCAGCGGTCCTGACCCCGCGGCGCGACTGAAGGCGATGTCCTGCCTGTGCGGGAGTTCCTGGCGGCGGTGCGCATGAGCGGACGGGACGCGTTGGCGCGGGCGGGGTGTACGCTGGCGCTGCCGGTGTTCGCGCTGGTCGCACTGGTGCTTGGCTTCGACACCAACTGGGACCTGCGCAACTACCACCTCTACAACCCCTGGGCCCTGCTGAACGGACGCGACGGGGTGGACATCCTGGCGGCGCAGCGGCCGACCTTCTACAGCCCCTATCTCGACGTGCCGTTCCTGCTGCTGGCGCAGAGCCTGCCGGCCTGGGCCGTGGCCGCCATCCTGGGGGCGGTGCAGGGCTTCAACGTCCCACTCCTCTATGGCCTGGGCAGCGCGATCTTCGAGCCACTGGCAGCGCGCTGGCGCACGATCGTGGCGCTGGCCTGCGCCTGGACCGGGGCGCTGGGCGCGGTTGCCCTGTCGGAAGCGGGGACCACGTTCTGGGACAGCCTGCTCAGCCTGTTCGTGATCGCCGGCCTGTGGCTGGCCGTACGGACCGCGCGGGCCGAGGCGCCGGAGCGCACCTGGAACGCGGTCGCCGCGGGCCTCCTGCTGGGCCTGTGCGCGGGGCTGAAGCAGCCGATGGTCGCCTATTGCTTCGGCCTGTGCCTGGGCCTGCTGGCGGTGGAGGGCACGGTGCGGCAACGCCTGGGCCTTGCCTTCGTGGCGGGGCTTGGCGTGATCGCCGGCGTGGCGCTGGCCGGGGGCCCCTGGATGTTCCAGCTGTGGAGCGCCTATGGCAATCCGTTCCTGCCCTATTTCAACGACGTCTTCCGCTCGCCCTGGGCCGACATGGCGCCCTATGTCGACCGCAAGTTCTTTCCCAACTCGGCGTGGGAGACGCTCGTCTATCCCTTCGTCTTCACGGCCGATCCGCTGCGGGTGAGCGAGGTCGCCTTCACCGACCATCGCGTCCTGTTCGCCTTCATCGCCGCCCCCTTCGGCCTGCTGTTCGCCCTCCTGCCTGGCGCGGGCGAGAAGCAGGTCGTGCTGCCCGCCGCGCGCGTCCTGCTCCTGGCGCTGCTCGGAGCCTATGGCGCGTGGCTCACGCTGTTCTGCATCTATCGCTACCTGGTGCCGCTGGAAATGCTGGGGCCGCTGGCCTTTGCCGTCCTGCTGGCCCTGCTGCCGGCCAGCGTGCCAAGGGCTGTGCGCGGCGCGCTGCTCCTGGCGGGTCTGGCGGTGCTGCTGGTCACCACACGGGTCGCGGACTGGGGCCGCAGCACCGACTGGCCGGCCAGCTACATGGATCAGGAAATTCCCCCGATCGCCGAACCCGAGCGCACGCTGGTCCTGCTGACCGGGTACGAACCGACGTCCTTCACCCTGCCGTCATTCCCGGCCGGCCTGCGCTTCCTGCGCATCCAGAGCAATTTCTCGGACCCGCGCGACACGACCAGCGCCTTCGACCCCCTGATGCGGGAGATCGTGGCCGCCCATCGCGGGCCCTTCCTGGTCCTGCTGGTCGATCCGTGGGAGCGCTGGAACAGCGAACAGGGCCTGCTGGAATATGGCTTGGCCCTGGGGGCGGAAGAGACCTGCCAGCCGATCACGGGGCCGCTGGTCGTCTCGCCCCTGAAACTGTGCCCCGCCACGCGCGCCACACCGCCCACGCCTGCACCGCGGCCATCAGCATCATGAGGGCCGCCATCCGGTTGGCCTGCCCGTTGACCCAGACCTCGACCCAGACCAGCGCGATGGCCAGGCCCGCCAGGGCCAGGGCCAGGACCGCTTCCGGGGCCGCACTCCACCCCCCGCGCGCAAGGCGGGGTGCCCCCACCAGCAGGGGTGCGAAGGCTGCGACCACCAGATGGGCGGTGGGGAAGTCGCGATAGCGGCCGTCGAACACGATCAGCGCAGCCAGGACGAGGCTGGCCACCAGGCTGAGCCAGGTGAGCAGGCCGGCCCAGAGCGAAGGGGAGCGCCCTCCCCGCACGAGGCCGCCGGCGACCGCGGCCGCACCATCGACCCCCTGCCCGCGGGCCGCCACGGCCAGTAGGGCCAGCCAGAGGGCCGCCTGCAGCGCGAACAGCAGGATCGTCACCGGCCACTGGTCCCAGAAGATCGTCACCTCCAGCGCGAATGCCCCCGACAGGGCCAGGCCAAGACCGCCCAGCGCCGCCAGGGCGCCGACGCGGGCCTGGCGCTCGGCCGGCAGGCGCCAGGCGCGCAGGGCCAGCAGCGCCAGGATCGCAAGAATGGCAGCCGATCCCGCCTGGCAGGGCCACAAGCGGTCGGGCACGATCGCTTCGCCGATCGGCGCCTTCAGCGTGCGGTCGCTGGCATAGACACCCCAGGCGCCGCCCACCGTGCCTTCCTGGGCCGCCTTCCAGCGCTGGTCGATCGCCTCCATCAGGTTGTAGGCCACGCCGCGCGCCTCCAGCGCCGGGATGGCGCCGGCCAGGAACCGGCGCTGCTCCACGATGCCGGGGATGGCCGCCTCGCGCTGGCGGCCGGCGGTGGGCCAGCCGATCTCGCCCACGAAGACCGGCCGGTCGCGAAAGATCGGCGCCATGCGGTCCAGCACCATGGTCAGGTGCTCCGCCGCCCGCGTGTCGGCAAAGGGCACGTCCTCCCAATAGGGCAGGATGTGGACCGTCACCTCGTCCACCTCGTCGACGATGCCTGGATACTTCTCCCAGAAGCCCCAGACGTCGGCATAGGACACCGGCTGGGCCACGGCGCGCTGCACGCGGCGGATGTAATCGACCAGCTGCTGCGCCGTCAGGTCGTTGCGCAGCAGGTTCTCGTTGCCGACCACGACGCGGGTGACCACGTCGGGATACCGGTTGGCCGTGTCGATCAGGGTCTGGAGTTCGACCTCGTTGTGCGCCAGGCGGCTGTCCAGCCAGGCACCGATCGTCATCTTCAGGCCCCGCGCCCGGGCCAGGTCGGGCACGATCTCCATCCCCTCGGTCACGGTATAGGTGCGGATCGCCTGGGTTCGCGTCGCCAGCAGGTCCAGGTCCTCCGCGATCTGCGCAGGGGTGGGGAAGACCTGGGCGATCGGGCTCTGCCCGTCGCGATAGGGGGCATAGGAAACGCTCTGATAGCGGACCTCCCCCGTCTCGGTCCCATGGTCCAGGACGACGGGCCGGTTGATCCAGGCCAGGGCCAACACGATCAGGCCGACGCAGAGTCCGGCCGCCAGGAATGCGCGCATGGCGCGGTCCTATAGCACCGCCGCCGCCCGCGGCCCAGGGCTGGGCGGCGGCGGCACCGTCGGTATGCTGGCACCGCCAGGCCATGGCAAAGGCGGGCCGACTGGCGTATCAAGACGGCCGCGGCCACGTCCCGATCGGGGCAAATACGGTCTTGAACCGCGCGGCGCGCTCCGTGCTATTGGTGCGCCCGGGGGAAGCGATCGACAACAAGCGCGAAACGGATGGGGAGGAATGCATGAGTGCCGTTGCACGGGAGGTTGATACGCAGGATGCGCGCAAGGCGATCCGGGTCCTGGCGGACATTCCCCGGGTCCATGCGCGCCTGACCCCGCGGGCGCCGGCACTGCTCTTCCAGGACCGGGTGACCGACTTCGCGACCCTGGACCGCTATGCCTCGCAGGTGGCCAACGGCCTGATCGCGGCGGGCGTCGCCCCGCAGGGCCGCATCGGCGTCATCGACAAGAATTCCGACTGGTTCTTCGAGACCTACCTGGGCACGGCCAAGGCCAATGTCGTCCTGGTCGGCATCAACTGGCGCCTGGCCCCGCCCGAGGTCGCCTATGTCATCAACGACGCCAAGTGCGAGGTGCTGTTCGTCGGCCCCGACTTCGCGCCCCTGATCGACAAGATCCGCGACCAGATTCCGACGGTGCGCCTGATCGTCTCGCTGGGTGAGGCACGCGGCGACTGGCCGGGCTATGCCGCATGGCGCGATGGCCAGAAGGCGGAAGACCCGATGCTGCCGGTGACGTCCGAAGACATCGCCGTGCAGATGTACACCAGCGGCACGACCGGCCACCCCAAGGGCGTGCAGCTGTCGAACGCCAACATGCGCGCGGCCCTCGACCTGGTGGAGGACGGCGTCTACACGCACTGGTCGACCAGCGACGTCGGGTTGTGCGCCATGCCCAACTTCCACGTGTCGGGCGCCAATGTCGGCATGATCTCGATCTATGTGGGCGCGGGCACCCTGGTCCTGCGCGAGTTCGAGCCCAACGCCGTGCTGGACGCCTTCCAGAAGCATCGCGTGACCAAGGCGTTCTTCGTGCCCGCCGCGATCCTGCTCCTGCTGCAGAACCCGCGGACCAAGGACATCGACTTCTCGGCCCTCGACTATATCGGCTATGGCGCCTCGCCCATCCCGCTGGACCTGCTGCGCCAGGGGATCGAGACGTTCAAGTGCAAGTTCGTGCAGTGCTATGGCTTGACCGAGACGAGCGGCACGGTCGTCGCCCTCCTGCCCGAGGATCACGATCCGAACGGCACGCCGCGCATGCGCTCGTGCGGCAAGCCCTGCCCTGGGGTCGAGATCAAGATCATCGACGGCGACGGGAACGAGGCCCCGACCGGTGCGGTCGGCGAAATCCTGATCAAGTCGCCTCATGTCATGACCGGCTACTGGAACCTGCCCGAAGCGACAGCGAAGTCGATCCGCGACGGCTGGTTCTACAGCGGCGACGCCGGCTATGTGGATGGCGACGGCTATCTCTACATCCATGACCGGGTGAAGGACATGATCGTCTCGGGCGCGGAGAACATCTACCCGGCCGAGGTCGAAAGCGCGCTGTTCGGCCACCCGGCCATCGCCGACGTCGCGGTGATCGGCGTGCCGGACGAGAAATGGGGCGAGGCGGTCAAGGCGATCGTCGTCCTGAAGCCGGGCATGAGCGTCACCCCTGAGGAGCTGATCGCCCGCGCCCGCGAGCGCATTGCCGGGTACAAGGTGCCGAAGTCGGTCGACTTCATCGACGCCATGCCCCGCAACCCGTCGGGCAAGCTGCTGAAGCGCGAATTGCGGGCGCCCTATTGGGCCGGTCGCGACCGCCAGGTCAACTGACGGCGGACGGGATGGCGCAGGCGATGGAGCGGGAGGCGGTCGGCACGACGGGCCACGTCTCGATCGAGCGGCAGGGCGCCATTGCGCTCGTCCGCTTCGACCGCGGCGACGGCATCAACGCCCTGTCGCGCGCGCTGATGGCCGACCTGATCGCAGCGGCGGACCGCTTCCGCGATGATACGGGGGTTCAGGCCGTCGTGATCGCCGGGGGCGGCGGCACGTTCACCGCGGGTGCCGACATGAAGGACCCGGCGCGGGCTGGCATGGACCGCCTGTCGCCGGTCGAACTGCGCCAGTGGATGCGCACCGGCCCCGACCTGTGCCGCGCCTATGAACGCCTGGAGCAGGTGACGATCTGTGCCATCGAGCGGTTCGCCATCGGCGGCGGCGTGGCCCTCGCAGCCGCCTGCGACTGGCGCATTGCGGGCGCGGGCGCCTTCCTGTCCTTGCCCGAAGTGCCACGCGGCATGAACCTGTCGTGGAACACCAATCCGCGCCTGGTCGGCCTGATCGGCCCGGCCCGAACCAAGCGCTTCGTCATCCTGGGCGAGCGCATCGGCGCCGCCGAAGCCGAGCGCTGGGGCCTGCTGGACGCCGTGGTCCCCGACGGCGAGGCGGAGGCCGAGGCGCTGGCCTGGGCGGCGCGCGTTGCGGCGCTGCCCGCGATGGCCGTCCGCATGACCAAGGAGGCGATCGACGCGACCGCCAAGGCCCTGGCCCACACCACAAGCTTCATGGATCGCGACCAGCTGGCGCTGGCCGCCCTGACCGGCCAGCTCGACACCCGGGTCGGGCGACAGAAGACCGACTGACCGGGTATCCACAGTTTCCAAGACTCGAAGGGATGGAATTCCATCAGATGGCACGCATGAAGTTCGGCACCTTCCTGGCGCCCCACCACCCGGTTGGCGAGCATCCGACCCTGCAGTTCCAGACCGACCTGGACTTTGCGGCGCATCTTGACCGGCTTGGCTTCGACGAATTCTGGGTGGGCGAGCATCATTCGTCCGGCTGGGAGATGATCGCCAGCCCCGAGATGTTCCTGGCCGCGGCCGGCCAGGTCACGCACACGATCCGGCTGGGCACGGGCGTCATCTCGCTGCCCTATCACCATCCGTTCAACGTGGCGCAGCGCCTGGTCCAGCTGGACCACATGACGCGCGGCCGCGTGATCTTCGGCTCCGGCCCCGGCGCCCTGCCGTCCGACGCGCGCGTGCTCGGCATCAACCCGATGGTCCAGCGCGACCGCCAGGACGAGGCGCTGAGCGTCATCACCCGCCTGCTGCGCGGCGAGCCGCGCTTCAGCTACGAGTGCGAGTGGTTCAAGCTGCGCGACGCCGAGCTGCAGCTGCTGCCCGTCCAGGAAGAGATGGAGATGGCCGCGGCCTCGTCCATCAGCCCGTCGGGCATGACCCTGGCCGGCAAGTACGGCATGGGCGCGCTGTCGATCGCCTCGACCTCGTCCGAGGGGCTGCAGGCGCTGCCGACGCAGTGGAGCTTCGCCGAGGAAGCGGCCGCCAAGCACGGCAAGACGGTGGACCGCAAGAACTGGCGCGTCCTGATGATGTTCCACCTGGCCGAGACCCGGCAGCAGGCCGAGGCGGAGGCCATGCTGGGCCTGCAGAAGTGGCACAACATCTATAACGTCCACGTCCTGGGCCGCCCTGGCGCGCTGCATGTCGACGACCCGCGCGAGTTGCTGGAACAGACCGTGGCCGGCGGTGCCGCCGTCGTCGGCACGCCCGACGACATGGTCAAGGCGATCCTGCGCCTGCAGGAGGTGACGGGCGGCTTCGGCACCGTGCTGGGCTTTGCCCATGACTGGGCCAGCCGCGAGAACACCTTCCGCTCGTGGGACATGTTCGCGCGCTACGTGATCCCCGAGGTGAACCGCCTGACCGTCCGGCAGAAGGCCTCGGCCGACTACCTGGCCGCCAACAAGGCCGAGCTGATGGGCGGCGCCGGGGCCGCGATCGCCGCGAAGATCCAGGAGAACGCGCGCGCCGCAGCGGCCATGGCCGTCACCCTGCAGCAGCAGGCATCGGCACCCCAGGCCGGCGGCTGGCGCCCGGGCGTGGGTGCCGGCACTTCGGCCGAGGCCGAGGCGCCGAAGGCCAAGAAGGCGACCAAGAAGGACGCGGAAAAGCCCGCGGCCCGGAAGCCGGAGGCCAAGAAGCCTGACACCAAGAAGAAGCTCGCGGCACCGAAGAAGGCGCGCGCCGCCGAGTAGTCCTGGCAGCCCGCCCGCCGCCGGCCGTCCGGCCGGGCGGCGGGCGAACCAGGACCTGCGCAAGACCGATGGTATCTGAGAATCACTCTCAGCGTTCCGTCAGAGTTGACTTGCCGTCACCATTGGCCACAGATCGGCAACATGGTTGAGATTGTGGAAGATGTCGGGCGTGGAGCCCGACGCAGGATGGACAGCCGGCGCCGCCTGCTGGAGGCCGCGGCCAAGCTGTTCGTCGAGCGTGGCTACCATGCGACGCGGCCGCAGGACATCGCGCGCGAGGCCGATGTCGGCAACGGCACGTTCTACCTGCACTTCACCGACAAGCGCACGATCTTCGTCGCCTTTGCCGAACAGGCCTGCGCCGAACTGGAAGCGGCGCTGGAGCCGTTGATCAACCATTCGGAGGGCTTCCTGCGGGGGCTTGAGGATGTCATCGACGCCTCGCTCCGCTTTGGCGAGGCCAATCCCCAGGTCCTGAAGGTCGCCCTGATGGACCTGTCGATCCTGGACCCGGGCGAGGGCGACAAGCCCGACATCGGCCCGCGCAACAGCCTGGCGCGCATGGTCGCGGACGCGATCGAGCGGGCGGCCGTCCGTGGTGAGGTGGTGGCCGGCTTGGACCCGATGATCGTCGCCCATGCCATGATCGGCATGGTGGAGCAGGCCGCGGCCTTTGCCCATGCCGCCGGCATTCCGCGCGACGTGCTGGTCCCGCAGATCACGCGGCTGGCCCGCAGTGCGCTGCAGCCGCCCCATCCGGCCGCGCCGGCCGGCGCCGACCCGTCCGCAGGGTGATCGCCGCCACTGTCCCAACAGGCGGGCATTGGGTATTGTTCGGCGTCCTGGCTCTCCATGCCGGGGCCGAATCATGCTCGGGGGGAATATGCGCAGCCTTGGGAAGCTCATGCTGGGCCTCACGCTTGGCCTGGTCGCGCAGGCGTCAGCCGCGCAAGCTGACAGCCTGCAGGACTTCACGGTCCGCAATAACGGCAACACCTACGTCCACTACATCTACGTCTCGCCCATCACCACCTCGGAGTGGGAGGACGACGTCCTGGGCAACGACGTCCTGGGGCCTGGCAGCTCCATCACCATCCGGATGAACGGCTATCGCTCGGACCAGTGCCTGTTCGACATCAAGGTCGTGGACGAAAACCAGGGCGAGCGGGAATACCGCAAGGTGAACCTGTGCAAGGTTGCCTTCATCGACTATCCCTGAGTCAGGTGCCCGACGCTGGCTGACCGGCCAGCCGTCGACTGGCCATGAGCGCAGATCCATCCGTGCCGGGACGCCGTCGTGGCGGCGGCCCCGCGATCCCGGGCACGGCGGCCGGCTGCGTGCCGGCCGGCCTGTTGAGAAGGACCCAGCCATGACGAGCGTACACGCATCAATGGCCACGGACCCGAACGGCGGCCGGGTCCGGGCAACCGGCCCGCGCCACGCGGGCCGGGGGCTGGCGCTTGCCGGCCTGCTGGCCCTGGGCGCCGTGGCGGTCCTGCCGGGCACCGCGCACGCGGCCGACCGCACCGTGATCGTGCAGAACGCCGGCCAGGCGGATGTCGTCCACCTCTTTGCCTCGCCCGTCGAGGCGACGGAATGGGGCCTGGACCGGCTGGGATCCAAGCCGGTGCCCGCCGGCGGCAATGCGATCGTCACCATCGTGAACGCGGGCGACACCTGCGAATTCGACCTGAAGCTGGTCGACGCAAACGACAAGGCGCAGGAGTTCCGGGGCCAGAACCTGTGCACCACGACCGTCACGCTGGCCTTTGGCGGCGGCGGCGACGGCACGCCCGATTTCATGCTGGTGAACGATGCGGGCGAGCCGGTGAGCGCGCTTTACGTCTCACCCGGCACATCCAGCGACTGGGGCGACGATGTCCTGGGCGGCAACACGGTGCCCGCCAGCGGGCGCTTCGACGTCGACGTGCCCGACCCGGTGGCCGAGAACTGCCGCTATGACGTCAAGGCGGAGACGTCGTCGGGCCGCAGCCAGGAATGGCGGGCCGTCGACCTGTGCGCGACGGGCGCCCTGATCTTCCGCGGGAGCAACGCCGCGACGGCGGACGTGGGCGACCACCCGCAGGATTTCGCGCTGCGCAATGACAGCCAGAAATACGTCCACTACATCTATGTCTCGCCCACGGGCCAGGATGCGTGGGGCGACGATTACCTGGGCGACGACGTGCTCGCCCCGGCCGAGTCGTTCCAGGTCAAGGTCAGCACCTATCCCGCCGATGCCTGCGCCTTCGACGTGAAGGTCAAGGACGAGGACGGGAACGAGGCCGTGTTCCCTGACCAGAACCTGTGCGAGCTGGACGAGATCGTATTCAAGGGCGCCGAGGGCGCGAATTTCGGCGACAATCCCCAGGACTTCGTCGTCCGAAACAGCAGCCGGCGCTACATCCACTACATCTATGCCAGGCCCGCCGGCAGCGGGGGCGATGCGTGGGGCGACGACTACCTGGGCACCGGCGTGCTGGGCCCTGGCGAGACCTTCAACGTCGACCTGAAGCCGGCTTCCGCCGACCAGTGCCGCTTCGACATCCGCGTCGTGGACGAGGCGGGGACCGAGCAGACCTTCCCCGACACCGACCTGTGCGCCGTCGAGGAGGTGACGTTCGAGGGCTCGGGCAGCCAGGCGGACGCGACGCCCTGGGGCAAGGATCCGCAGGACTTCACCCTGCACAATGGCAGCGACCGCGAACTGCACTATGTCTACGTCTCACCGCCGGAGGCCGGCGACTGGCAGTCCGACCTGCTGGGCAGCCGCACCCTGGCGGCAGGTGCCAACCTCAACATCAACATGGTGGGCTTTGGCCCGGCCCAGTGCGTGTTCGACGTGCGCGCCGTGGACGACCAGGGCGAGGAAAAGGTGTGGAAGGCGCTGAACCTGTGCGCCACGCCCAAGCTCGACTATCCCTGACGGCATAAGGTCACGGGGGCCAGGGGCGCCCGTGCTCCTGGCACGATGAACCGCAGGCCCGGGACGGAATGCCCTGGGCCGGAGATGTGCCGGTTCCTTGCCAGTGCGGCCAAGGACCGGCATGGTGCGCGGAGGCTTGACGGGCATGACTCGCCCGACCAGAAGGCATGGCCGTTCAACGGACCGGGCCTGACGTGGGAAGCTGTCCTTAGGTGGGGGCATGATGGTGCGCGGATCGCTCGCGCCGGCGCTGCGCCGGACCGGGCCACTGGTCCTGATAGTGGCTTTGGCGGCCCTGGCCGGGGCCGCCGTGGGATTGGGCCTGGGCGATTCCGCCGGCCCCCGCCTGGCGGCGCCAGCCCTCGCCCAGGCCGCACCAGCGCCAGGGCCAGAAGCATCCGGCCCAGACGTTTCGGTCCCTCAAGCATCGAGCCCTGAAGTAACGGCCCCCCAGGCAGCGCCTCTGGACGTGGCGTCGCCCGCACCCGCCGCCTCCCCCGCCGTCACGACCACCGTGCCGCCCGACCCCGCGGCCTCCAGCTCGATCCCGACACCGGCCGCGGAACAGGCAACGCCTGCCGAACCGGGGGTCCTGGTTTCCGCCCCCTCGGATCCTCCGGCGCCGGCTGCACAAGCCCCTTCGGCCAGTGCCACGCCCGCCGCGCCCGCTGCTGCGGCTGCGCCCGGCCCGGCGCCGGCCGCCATTGCCCCCGATCCGGCACCGGCCACCACGACGCCCCCGGCGACGGCCGCACCCGCCGCTCCGCCGGTTCCCGCAAGCCCGGCCGCCGCGGTCCAGGACCCGGCGCCCGCGCCTGCCGGCGCCGCGCCGGCGGCGGCGCCTGACGCCACGGCACCCGTCGATGCGGCGACAGGCCTGATCGAGGCCCCGCCCTCCGCCCCGCCGGCCACGCTGTCGCGTCCGATCCGCGTGGCGGTCTATGGCGACTCGCTGGCCAACGGCATGTTCGTGGGCCTGTACCGCGCGGTGAAGGGCGACCCCCGGATCGAACTGCTGCAGCGGACGAAAAGCGCGACCGGCATCGTCCGGCCCGACGTTTATGACTGGAACAACGCCGTCGAGCAGTCGCTGGAGAAGGACCAGGTGGATGCCGCCATCATCCTGATCGGCACCAACGACAAGCAGAACGTCGCGCTGGAGGATCGGCGCGTGGTCAAGTTCGGCACCGACGAATGGCGCGACATCTATGGCGGCCGCGTCGCCCGCCTGTACGACAGCCTGACCAGCCACAAGGTCGAGGTGTTCTGGGTCGGCCTGCCGATCATGCGTGCCGGCGGCTTTTCCGACGGCATGGCGGTGCTCAATGCGATCTACGAGGACCAGGCCAAGACGCACGGTGCCACCTATATCCCGCTGTGGCCGCTCAGCGCCGACGAAAGCGGGGCCTTCGCCTCGCACGGGCCGGACCTGGCCGGCCGCACGCGGCGCCTGCGCGACAATGACGGCATCCATTTCACCACGCCCGGCTATGAACTGATGGGCAAGCGGATCATGGAGACGGTCCAGGCGCGCCTGTTCCCGGGCAATCAGGCCGGCGCCGGCCCCTGAGCCCGGCGCCGCCAGGATCGGGTGCACCGCGGCCCCTCTGCACGCCAGGCCCCCTTCGCGGCCGGGGGGGGAGGCGATGAGAGCGCAGCGATCGCTCGTCCTGTGCCTGGCCCTGCTGCTCCTTGGCGCAGGACCGGCGTTGGCCGCGCCGGTCCTGCTGGAGAACGACGGCGCACTGGCGCCGCTGGTGCGCGCGCTGGACCGCCTGGCAGCAGGGCAGGCGCCGCAGGGCGTGGCGATCGTGCAGCTGGGCGACAGCCACACGGCGGGCGACTTCCTGACCGGGCGCCTGCGTCAGGTGCTGGCCCGGCGCTTCGGCCCCGGGGGCCACGGGCTTCAGGCGCCCGGCCAGCCACCACCCGCGCCGGACGACAGCCGGCCGCTCCTGAACCGGTCGAATGGCTGGACCCTGCTTGAGGCGCGCAGGGGCGATCCTGGCCCCTTCGGCCTGGCGGCACTGCGCCTGGAAACGGCGCAAGCGGCGGCCTGGGCCCGGATCAGCGCGCCAGCGCCCGCCGCCGCCTTCCTGCTCAGCCTGGCGACGGGTCCCGGGCGCGGTACCGTGCGGGTCAGCCTGGACGGGCGGTTCATCACCGACGTGGTGACCGCAGCGGCGCAGCCGGGCGGCACAGTCGTGCGCATCGCCGGCGACCGTGCCGCCCGGGCGCTGGAGCTGCGCGTGGCGGGCGACGGGCCCATCGGGCTGCTGGGCTTCGCCGCGCTGCCGCGGCGTGCGGGCGTCAGCCTGGCCAGCCTGGGCATCGTCGGCGCCACCGCCGACCTGCTGGGCCGGCTGAGCCCCCAGGCCGTGCAGGCCGAGTTGGACGCCGTAGGCCCAGCCCTGGTCATCCTCGCCTTCGGCACCAACGAAGGGTTCGACGATGCGCTGGCCGCGCCGGCCTATGCCGCGCGCTTCCAGGCGACGCTGGCGCGCCTGCGCCGCGCAGTGCCGGAGGCCGGCCTGCTGGTCATGGGTCCGCCGGATGCCAACCGCCTGCCGCGCGGCTGCCGCCGGGACGAGGCGCTGCGCTGTGTGCCGCCGGGGGCGGACGGCACGTCCCCAGCCACCGCCTGCCATTGGCAGGCGCCCCCGGCACTGGGCGCCGTGCGCAGCACCCAGCGCCGCGCCAGCGCAAGCACCGGTGCAGCGTTCTTCGACTGGGCGGCGGCAATGGGCGGGGCCTGCGCCATGCATGGCTGGGTGGGGGCGCAGCCGCCGCTGGCCCTGCGTGATCATGTCCATCTGCGCGACATCGGCTATGCCCGCATTGCCGACACCCTGTTCAGCGCCCTGATGCAGGCCTATGACGGGCGGTCCCGGCGCCGGCCGGCGCCCGGCTGAGAGTCGTCCATGCTGTTCCCCACCCTCGACTTCGCGCTGTTCTTCGTCGTCGTCTTCGCCCTGGTCTGGGCGACCGGCCGCCATAACGAGGCGCGCAAGGCGATCCTGGTCGTGGCCAGCTATGTCTTCTACATGCAGTGGGACTGGCGCTTTGCCGGACTGCTGGCCGGCTCGTCCGTGATGAACTGGGCGGCGGGCCTGCTGATCGCCCGCGCCGACGACATGGGTCGAAAGAAGCTGATCCTGGGTATCGCGGTCGCGCTGAACCTGGCGGTGCTCGGCTTCTTCAAGTACTACGATTTCTTCATCGGTTCGTTCAACGACATGATGGCGGACTTTGGACTTGAGCGGGAACTGCCGTTCATGGACATCGTCCTGCCGGTCGGGATCTCGTTCTTCACGTTCCACGGGCTCAGCTACATCATCGACGTGAAGCGCGGCGTCATCCAGGCGCGCCGGAGCGTCCTGGACCTGCTGCTCTACATCTCGTTCTTCCCGCAGCTGGTGGCGGGGCCCATCGTCCGCGCATCCCATTTCCTGCCGCAGCTGGACGAGGCGCCCTCCGCGCGAAACCTGCCGGCCGCCTTTGCCGTCCTGCTGATCCTGATCGGCCTGTTCAAGAAGGTCGTCGTCGCCGACTTCCTGTCGACCCACCTGGTCGAGCCTGCATTCTTCGATCCCACCGTGCTGGGCCCGGTCGACCTCGCCTTTGGCGTCTATGGCTTCGCGATCCAGATCTGGTGCGACTTCAGCGCCTATAGCGACATCGCGATCGGCGTCGCCGCCCTGCTGGGCTATCGCTTCCCGCTCAACTTCGACCGGCCCTATCGCTCGGCCTCGCTTCAGGAATTCTGGCGGCGCTGGCACATCTCGCTGTCGACCTGGCTCAGGGACTATCTGTACGTCCCGCTGGGCGGCAACCGGCATGGCCAGGTCGCCACCATGCGCAACCTGATGATCACCATGCTGCTGGGCGGCATCTGGCACGGGGCCGCCTGGACCTTCGTGATCTGGGGCCTGCTGCACGGCACGGCGCTGGTGGTGGAGCGGCTGTTCACGGCGCGCCCGGCCGAGCGGCCGCAGCCCCTGGTGCTGAAGGCGCTGGCCGTCATTGCCACCTTCCACTTCGTCTGCCTGACCTGGATCTTCTTCCGGGCAGAGAGCCTGGAGGCGGCGCTGACCTATATCGGCGCGTTCGCCAATGGCGAGCCGGTGGTGCTCCTGACGCCCTATCTGGCGGCGCTGGTGGGCGCCATGCTCGCCGTGCAGTTCCTGCCCGGCGGGATGACGGAACGGGTCGCGCGCCCCCTGGCCGCCCTGCCGGTCTGGCTGCTGGGACTGCTGGCGGGCGCGGGCATCGCCGTGATCGACGCCCTGGGGCCCGAGGGCATCGCCCCCTTCATCTACTTCCAGTTCTGAGGCCGGCGCCTCAATTGCCGGGCTGCTGCGGGCACGGATAGTTGGCCTGGAGCGAGGCGCGCATCAGCTGGTCGGCCGGTGCGCCGTTGAGCTCGGGCCGCACGTCGCCATAGTCGCGCACCATCTCGGCCATGCGGTTGAAGCTGATGTCGCCCATCAGGCACAGGCGGGACCCGGCGTCGAGCGGCGGATTGGCCACCTCGTTCTGGAAGAAGGCGACCATGTAGGCCTTGCACACCCGGGCCTTGCTCGCGTCCTCCGGCCCCAGTTCGTCCGGCCGCGCACCATGGCGGCAGGTCTGCAGCAACTCGCCCGCGGTGCGCACCCCGGTCTGGTCCATTGGCGACGGGGCGGGGGGCGGCAGGCTGGGGCCGGACTGGGCCTGGACCGTACCGGACATCAATGCAAGGCCGGCAACGAGGGTGAAGCGGGCGGCGAGGGCCCGCCACGCGGCCCGTCCGGCTGATCCGTGAAGCGTGTTCATGGCCACGACACTAGGGGAACGCCCGCGGCCCTGCCACCGTGTCCCCACGTCCCCGATTTCGTCATGGCGCCCAGGGCGGGGATCGCACTTGCTCCGGGCCTGGAGTCAGGCAGGCGCCGCGGCCACAGCGCAGCGCGAACCCCGCAGGACGTGATCGCCGTCGCTGCCGGGTGGCTCGGCGGCCTGCGGCGATCTGGCAAGCGACTGGCGTTCATGGCATCGTTCGCGCGACCGCCGCCCAACCTGGTCCGCTCCCATGAACCGTGCCGTCCGCGTCCCCCTCCATGGCCTTCTGCTGGTCCTGGGCCTTCTGTTCATGGCGTGGTCGGCGCAGGCCGCCGTCCTGGACGGCCTGAAGCAGGAGGCGGCCAACTATGTCCGCGAACTGGCCGACCGCAAGCTGCCCAACGACCCGGAGAAGGCACAGGCCGCCAACACGGCCGGGCGCCTGCATGTCGATTCGCAGGAGTGGTACAACGCCGCCCAGGCGTTCGAGAAGGTGATCGCCTTTGGCGGCTCCGACCATGTCGACTGGATGAACCTGGCCAATTCCTGGCTGCGCCAGGGCTGGTACAGCCGGGCCGCCGCGTCGGCCTGGGTCGCGTGGGAAAAGGCGGGCACCGACAAGGACCGGGCGGAGGCCCTGGTCGTCGCGGCGACCGCGTTGATCGCCAATTCCGACCGGCCGGCCGCGGTGGAGGTGCTGAAGGCGGCGACCACGCTGAAGGCCGATGACGAGGACCTGAAGACCCAGCTGGCCGAACTGCAGGACCAGCTGCGCTTCCGCGTCGTTCAGTCCGAGGTCGAGACGACGGGCGATGCTCCGCGCATCTGCGTGCAGTTCCAGGGCGAGCTGCCGCGCGGCCGCGGCGTCGTGTGGAGCGACTACGTCACGTTCGAGCCACCGTTCCAGGCAGCCTTCACCGTACGCAACGACCGCCTGTGCATCGACGGCCCCGCCTTCGGCACCAGCTACGCGGTGACGGTCGCCAAGGGCCTGCCCGCCGCCGCGGGCGAGGCCCTGGCCGAGGCCGAGAACTTCACGGTGGACGTGGGCGACCGCGATGCCAGCCTGGGCTTCCGCGAGAGCACCTATGTGCTGCCGCGGGTCGGCAGCGTCGGCCTGCCGCTGGTCAGCGTCAACGTCTCCAAGGCGCGGCTGAACCTCTACCGCGTGCCCGACCGCAACCTGATCCGCTTCATCGAGAACGGCACCTTCCTGAACAGCCTGGACACCTATTCGGAGTCCGAGATCGAGAACACGCTGGGCGAGAAGGTGTGGACCGGCGAGGTCGACATCGAGAGCGAGGAGAACCAGCGCGTCATCACCGCCCTGCCGGTCGACGACATGCGCAAGACGAACCAGCCGGGCGTCTATGTCCTGACCGCCGCCAAGATGACCGGTGACGACGAATACTGGGCCCAGCACGCGACCCAGTGGCTGGTCGTGACCGATGTCGGCCTGACCACCTTTGCCGGCAGCGACGGCATGACGGTCGCCGCGCGCAGCCTGGAGACCGGACATCCCGTCAGCGGCGTCACCCTGCGCCTCTATGCCCGCAACAACGAGGAACTGGCGAGCGCCAGCACGGACGAGAACGGCATTGCCCGCTTTGACCCCGGCCTGATGCGCGGCACCCAGGGCCGCGCGGTACAGGCGCTGATGGCCTTTGCCGCCAATAACGACTTCACCTTCCTGAACCTGGACAAGGCGCCATTCGACCTGTCCGACCGCGGCGTGGGCGGCCGCCTGGCCCCTGGCCCGATCGATGCCTATGTCTACACAGACCGCGGCGTCTATCGCCCGGGCGAGACGGCGCACATCGTGGCCCTGCTGCGCAACCCCTCGGGCGTTGCGGTCGAAGGCGTGCCGCTGACCGCCAAGGTGTTCCGCCCTGACGGCGTGGAAGCCTCGCGCGAGCTGCTTGAGTCCAAGGGCGCCGGCGGCTTCGAGCTGACGGTCCCCGTCTCCGCCACGGCGCGGACCGGCCGCTGGACCGCCTCGTTCTTCACGGACCCGGAGGCGGAGCCCGTCGGCACCGTCCGCTACCTTGTCGAGGATGTCGTCCCCGCCCGGATCGAGACGACCGCCAAAACCGAGGCGCAGAGCCTGGTCCCCGGCGATGTCGCAAGGCTTGAGGTTGAGGCGAAATACCTGTTCGGCGCGCCCGCCGCCGGCCTGCGCACGGGTGCGGAGCTGGTCGTGGCGCCCACCACCGACCCGTTCCCGGCATTCCCCGGCTACAGCTTCGGACTGGTCGACCAGACGATCGACCCCGTGCGCCGGACGTTCGACGACACGATCACCGATCCCCAGGGCAAGGCCGTCTTCGACGTCAGCCTGGGCGAGGTGCCGGACACCCCCAATCCGCTGGCCGGCACGCTGCGGGTCGAGGTGTTCGAGATGGGTGGCCGCCCGGTCGTGCGGACGCTGACGCTGCCGGTGCGCACCACGGACTTGTCGATCGGCATCAAGCCGGTCGGCGACGGCGCCGTGGCCGAGAACACGCGGGCCGGCTTCGACGTGATCGCCCTGGACCGCGCCGGCGCGCCGCGCCTGGCCCAGGGCCTGCACTGGACCCTGCTGCAGGAGGAATGGAGCTACCAGTGGTTCTACCGCGACGGCGCGTGGGACTATGAGCTGACGGTGCGCGACCAGCCGGTGACCAGCGGCACGATCGACGTGGCGGCGGACAAGCCCGCCCGGATCGACGCGCCGGTCACCTATGGCCGCTTCCGCCTGGAAGTGGCGGACGGCGCGGGCCGCTCGGCCAGCAGCGTCCGCTTCACCGCCGGCTGGTACGTGGCGCCCGGCATCGGCGACACGCCGGACCAGCTGACCGTGACGACGGACAAGCCCGTCTACCAGGCGGGCGAGACGGCCAAGGTCTTCCTGCAGGCCCCCTTCCCGGCCGAGGCACTGGTGACGATCGCCACCGACCGCGTGCGTGAGAGCCGCACGGTGACGGTGCCGGCCGAGGGTGTCACGGTCGAGATCCCGGTGGCGGAGGATTGGGGCGGCGGCGCCTACGTCCTGGCCAACGCCTTCCGCCCGGGCGAGAAGTCGGCCGAGCGCGGGCCGGGCCGAGCCATCGGCACCGCCTGGCTGGCGGTCGACCCGGCACCGCGCACCCTGGGCATCGCCCTGGACCTGCCGGCCGAGGTCGAGCCGCGCCAGAGCGTCGAGGTCCCCGTGACCGTGACCGGGCAGGCGGCGGGTAAGCCCACCTTCATCACCGTCGCTGCGGTGGACGAGGGGGTGCTTCAGCTGACCGACTTCGAGAGCCCGAAGCCTGTCGACTGGTTCTTTGGCAAGCGCAGCCTGGGCGTGCAGATCCGCGACGCCTATGGCGCGCTGATCGATGGCCGCGCGGGCAAGCCGGGCGTCCTGCGCCAAGGCGGCGACGGCGACGAGTCCGGGCGCCGCGGCGCGCCCCCGCCGACCATCGAGATCGTCGCCCTGTTTTCGGGCGTCGTGAACCTGGACAGCGAGGGCAAGGCGACCATCCGACTGGCCCTGCCCGACTATAACGGCCGGCTGCGCCTGATGGCGGTGGCCTGGAACGATCGCCAGGTGGGCGCCCAGGACGGCGCGCTGGTGGTGCGCGATCCCGTGGTCGTCCTGACCTCGCTCCCCCGCTTCCTGGCGACAGGCGATGTCAGCGAGTTGAGCCTGTCGCTCAACAACGTGCGCGGCGGCGAAGGGCGCTATGACGTGAAGCTGGCGGCGGAGGGGGCGGTGGCCCTGGCCGCCAACCCGGCCGACCTGGGCGCCGACATGAAGGTGGGCGGCAATGCCTTCCTGAAGGTGCCGGTGACGGCGGTCGGCGCGGGCCTGGGCGTCATCCACATCACGATCGAGGGGCCGCAAGGCTACAAGCTGGTGCGGGAGGCGCGGATCGGCGTCCGGGCGCCGCAGCTGCCCCAGACCGACCGCGTGTCGCAGCGGCTGGAGCCGGGCAAGTCCTACAGCGCCGGCCCCGACCTGGTGCGCACCTATGTGCCGGGGACGGCATCGCTGGCGCTGAGCGTCAGCGCCGTACCGAACCTGGACCTGCCCGGCGTGCTGCGCTCGCTGCAGCGCTATCCCTATGGCTGCCTGGAGCAGACGACATCGGTCGCAATGCCGCTGATCTATTACGGCGAACTGGCCAAGGCGATCGGAGCCGACGCGGACCAGGGCCTGAGCGAGCGGTTGCAGCGGTCGATCGCGCGCATCCTGGAAATGCAGAACATCGACGGCTCGTTCTCGCTGTGGTCGTCGGGCAATGACGCGGAGCCCTGGCTCACCGCCTATGCCATGGACTTCCTGACCCGCGCCCGCGGCCGCGACCTGCGCGTGCCGGACCTCGGCTATCGCCAGGGCCTGAAATGGCTGAAGGAGCATGCGCTGAACCGCCTGGACGACGGGCCCGACGCGCTGGCCAGCCGGGCCTATGCCAACTACGTCCTGGCCGCGGCCGGGGTGGGGGAACTGGGCGCTGCGCGCTACATGTTCGACACCCGCCGCGACAGCCTGCCGACGCCGCTGGCCGCGGCCCAGCTGGGTGCGGCGTTCCAGCTGCAGGGCGACACCGCGCGCGCCAGCGCCGCCTTCGACTTGGCCATGGGTCAGACCGACAAGCGCGAGGCGACGCGCGACTATGGCACCCGCCTGCGCGACTTGGCGGCGATCGTCTCGCTGATGGCGGAGGTGGACGCGCCGAACCGGGACTATGTCGGCCTGACCCAGCGCCTGTCGGAGCTGCAGTCGGGCGAGACCTGGCTGTCGACCCAGGAACTTGGCTGGCTGATGATGGCGGGCCGGGCCCTGTCCTCCATCGACACGCCCATGACCCTGTCGCTGAAGGGCGTCGACCAGGCGCCGCGCACCGAGCGGCTGGTCCTGACGCCGGGCCTGGACGACCTGGAGGGCGGCTATGCCGTTGGCAACAAGGGCGAGCTGCCGGTCTGGCTGGTCGCCAGCGCCGAGGGCGTGCCCGCCAAGCCGCTGCCCGCGCTGTCGTCCGGCTTCACGATCGAGCGCCGCTACTTCACGGCGGAGGGGGAGGTCGCGAACCTGGACGCCGTGCCGCAAGGGGCGGTCCTGGTCGCGGTCGTGGTGGGCAAGCGGACGGAGAAGGACGGCCTGCTGCACCAGAACCTGGTGGTCGACCTGTTGCCCGCGGGCTTCGAGGTCGAGAACCCGCGCCTGGTCGGGACCCGCATGGTGGAAGACATGGCCTGGCTGCCCGACCTGTCGCCGACGCTCTACACCGAGGCGCTGGACGACCGCTTCGTGGCGCAGATCGACCTGCAGCCGGAGGATGACGGCTTCGCCGCCGCCTATCTGGTCCGCGCCGTGACGCCCGGCACCTATGCCGTGCCCCCGGCGGAGGTCGAGGACATGTACAAGCCCCGCTTCCGCGCCCGCACCGCGCCCACCACCCTGAAGGTCCTGCCGATCGAGTAGGTCGGCCCCGCCCATCGGGCCCTCCCCCGTCGCTTGCGATGGAGGAGGGTTGGGTGGGGGCGGTGTTCCTCAACCGCAAGCATCACCAGCCGTGTCAGACCTGGCGCCACCGCCCCCACCCCAGCCCTCCCCCATCCTCCGGACGAGGGAGGGAGCACGCTGGCGCCGCCGCCTTGGCCGGGTCGGCTTGAACCTGGCGGGCGTGGCGCTGCTGCTGGCGGGCCTGGCGTTCATCCTGGACCGCACGTTCCCCCTGCCGCTGGACCGGGTCGCGGCGCGCTCCACCCTTGTCGCGGCCGCGGATGGCAGTCTGCTGCGCGCCTTTACGACACCCGATGGGGCCTGGCGCCTGAGCGCCACGCGGGCCGATGTCGATCCGCGCTATCTGCGCCTGCTGGTCGCGGCGGAGGACCAGCGGTTCGACCGGCATCCGGGCATCGATCCCCTGGCCATCCTGCGCGCGGCGGGCCAGGCCCTGGGCGCCGGGCGGATCGTCTCCGGCGCCTCGACCCTGACCATGCAGACGGCCCGCCTGATCGAGCCGCGGCCCCGCACCCTGGGCGCCAAGCTGGTCGAGATGGGCCGCGCCCTGCAACTGGAATGGCACCTGGGCAAGGAACGGGTGCTGGACCTGTACCTGACCCTGGCGCCGTTTGGTGGCAACCTGGAGGGCGTGCGCGCCGCCAGCCTGTTCTATTTCGGGAAGGAGCCGCGCGTCCTGACGGATGCCGAGGCGGCCCTGCTGGTCAGCCTGCCCCAGTCGCCCGAGCGGCGCCGTCCCGACCGCTTCCCGGACGTGGCGCGGGCTGAGCGTGACCGCCTGCTGGCCCGCCTGGCCGAGGACGGTGCGCTCAACGCCGCAGCCGCGCGCGAGGCGATGCAGGAGCCGGTGCCCACGGCCCGGCTTGTGGCGCCCTTGCTGGCGCCGCACCTGGCCGAGCGCCTTCGCCGCGACGATCCCACCGCCGAACGCATCGCCACGACGATCGAGCCCAAGCTGCAGGCCGCCTTGCAGGCCCTGGCCGCGCGGACGCAGGGCACGTTGGAACCGGGTGCCACGCTGGCCCTGCTCGCGGTGCGCAATGCCGACCGGGCGGTGATCGCGCATGTCGGCTCCGGCGGCTACCTGGACGAAGGGCGGCGCGGGGCAATCGACCTGACGCGGGCGATCCGCTCGCCAGGCTCCGCGCTGAAGCCGTTCATCTACGGCCTGGGCTTCGACGACCTGGTCGTGCATCCAGAGACCATGGTCGACGATGTCGCCCAACGCTTCGGCGGCTATCGGCCCCAGAATTTCGACCGCATCTTTCGCGGCCAGATCACGGTGCGGGAGGCGCTGCAGAAGTCGCTGAACATCCCCGCCGTCGCAGTGCTGGACCGGGTGGGGCCGATCCGCTTCGCCAACGCCCTGGCAGAGGTGGGCGCCCCCTTGACCATGCCGCGCGACGCGGGCGAGCCGGGTCTGCCCATCGCCCTGGGCGGCGTCGGCTTCACCCTGGACAGGCTGGTGACGCTCTATGCCGGGCTGGCGGAGCACGGCACCGTCCGACCCTTGCGCGAGCGGGCGGATGCGGTGCTGGGCGTGGGCGAGTCCCTGATGTCGCCGGTCGCCGCCTGGTACCTGGCGCGCATCCTGCAGGACACGGCCCCGCCGCCCGACCTGCTGCCCGGCCAGTTCACGGCCAGCGGCCGGGCCATCGCCTTCAAGACGGGCACATCCTACGGCTTTCGCGATGCCTGGGCCGTCGGCTTCGATCCCGAATACACGATCGGCGTCTGGGTCGGCCGGCCGGATGGTGGCTTCTCCTCTGGCCGCCTGGGCCGGCTGGCAGCAGGGCCGGTCCTGTTCGAGGCTTTCGGCCTGCTGCCCCGTCCAGGCGCCGCGGCCCTGGCCGGCTGGCCCCGGCCAGAGGGTGCGCTGGAGGTGGGCAACACCGCCCTGCCGCCCGCCCTGCGCCACCTGGCGCCGGCCCGTGCCAACCTTGAGGCGATGTTCCAGGCGAGCGACGCCCCCCGCATCGCCTTTCCCGTGGCCGACAGCCGGGTCGAGCTGCGGCAGCAGGGCGACAGGCTGGCCACCCTGGTCCTGCGCGCCGACCGGGGCCGCCTGCCGCTGCGCTGGCTGGTCAATGGCCAGCCGGTGCCGGCGTCGCCCTATCGCCGGCAGGCCGAATGGCTGCCGGATGGCGCCGGCTTTGCCCGCGTCACGGTGATCGATGCCGATGGCCGCATGGCGTCCGCCCAGTTCCGGATGGAACGGCCGCGCTGAACCGCCTTGCGCGCTTGTGCCACTGGCATTGCGCGGCCCAAAAGCCTAGAAGCGGCGCAATTCGTGGCCAGTGCTCAAGGAGTTGGGCGGTGCAGGATACCACCCTGTGGATCATCGTGGGCTTTGCCGGACAGGCTCTGTTCACGATGCGCTTCGTCGTGCAATGGCTGGCCAGCGAGAAGGCGAAGCGCAGCCTGATCCCGGTCGCGTTCTGGTTCTTCAGCATTGGCGGCGGCGTCGTGCTGCTGGCCTATGCGATCCATCGCGACGACCCGGTGTTCATCGCAGGGCAGGCCGGGGGCCTGATCATCTATGCCCGGAACCTGTGGCTGATCTATGGCGAGAAGCGCCGCGCGGCCTGAGGCTGCTTGCGGGATTTCCCCCGCCCCCGATTGCGTCTAGCCTGTACGCAAAACTGGACCAGCAGGCGTCCAGGCAGGGGAAGGATCCGCCATGGCTGCGCTACCCGTCGTTCCGGCCGACGCGATCGACGGCGCCTGGATGACCCAGGCACTGCGCCAGGACGGGCTGGATGTCACCGTCTCGGCCGTCAGCAGCGTGCGCGTCGGCTCCGGCCAGGTGGGGGAGACGCGGCGCTTCACCCTGACCTATTCCGGCGACATCCCGGCGCACGCACCGGCCACCGTGATCGGCAAGTTCCCGTCCGGCAGCGACGAAAGCCGGGAAGCCGCGCGCATGTTCGGGATCTACAAGGCGGAGGCGGCCTTCTATGACCGCCTGGCCGACACTGCCGGGATCCGCGTCGCCCATTGCCATGCGGCCCCGTTCGACGACGCGACGCACGACTTCGTTCTGCTGCTGGAGGACATGCACGACCTGGTCCAGGGCGACCAGATGGCGGGCTGCACCATCGACCAGGCGGCCCTGGTGCTGGAGGAGGCAGCCCGGCTGCACGCCTCGCACTGGCAGGATCCAGCCCTGGCCGCCGCCGACTGGCTGCTGGTGCCCGAAACGGCCCAGGCGTTCTACACCGCCGACCTGATGGCGCAGCTGTGGCCGGGCTTCGTCGCGCGCTATGCGGAGCGCGTCGGCCCCGCCGCCCTGCGCCTGGCCGAGGCGTTCATCCAGGCCTTCGCCGCCTGGAATGCGCCGGCTCCCCGGCCGCACGCCCTGGCGCACAACGACTTCCGCCCAGACAACATGCTGTTCGGCGCGCGCGACGGGGAGCCCGTCATGGTCACGGTCGACTGGCAGACCATGAATTTCGGCTATGGCGCCTTCGACGTCGCCTATTTCGTGGGCGGCGCCCTGTCGCCAGCCGACCGCGCCGCGGCGGAAGGTGCGCTGCTGCGCGACTACCACGCGAACCTCGTTGCCCATGGCGTGTCCGACTACCCGTTCGACCGCTTCATGACCGACTATCGCCATTACACGTTCGGGGGCGTGATGATGGCCGTGGGCTCCGCCATGCTGGTCGGGCAGACCGAACGGGGCGACCGGATGTTCCTGACCATGCTGGAGCGTGCGGCCCGCCATGCCATCGACCTGGACGCGCTGGCCGTCATCCCGCGCTGAACCGCCATCCGCTTCCTTCCCCTCCAATGACAGCGGACCGCTGGACCTGATAGACAGGCGATCATGAAGATGCGCGACCTGGAACGGCTGACGGGCGTCAATCGCGAGACGATCCGCACCTTCCTGCGCCACAACCTGCTGCCTGAACCCGACCGGCCAAAGCGCAACGTGGCCGAGTACAACGAAGCGCATGTGGCGGGGATCCTGGCCATCCGTCGCCTGCAGCGGGAGCAGCGGCTGTCGCTGCCCCAGATCGAGCGGGCGCTGGCCGGCGACCAGGATTCCCTGCCGCGCGATCCCGGCGCCTTTCCCCAGCTGGACCGCCTTCTGGCTGCCCGCCTGGGCGAGGATGGTGGCACGGTCCCGGTTGCCAGCCTGCTGGCGCGCAATCCAAAGGCCCAGGCCGATGCAGAGGCATTGGCCCGCATCGGCGCCGTCCAGATCCAGGTCAAGGGGGGCGAGCCGCACCTGAGCGTGACCGACATCCAGATCGTCACCCTGTGGGGCGAGATGCGGGCCGTCGGCTTCACCGAGGAGAACGGCTTCGCGCCCGAGATCACGCGCCACTATGTCGAGATCGCGGACGACCTCGCGGAGCAGGAGGTGAGCCGCTTCCTGGGGGCCGTCGCTGGCCGCGTCGAGCCCGCACGCGCGGCAGAGATGGCGGAGAATGCCGTCACGCTGATGCTGCGGTTCTTTGGCATGCTGCGGCGCAAGGCCGTGCTGGAGGCATTTGCCCGTCACGCAGCACCAGAAGGACAGGCCACGCTGGCCCGGGCTGGGAGCCGCCCGCCCTGATCCAGGCGCGGCCAGACCCATAGTCGACCGTCGACAGTCCTTAGCGTTTCGAAAACCGGTATGGGCTAGACTGATGACTTGGACGCGCCCACGGAAGGTCGGCCCTGCATGCCACTTTCGCCGCACAGGCTGACCCTCTGGCTTGTCTCCGGCCTTGTCCTGCTGACCTTCATGGTCCTGGGTGCCGCACTGGCATGGGAAATCAGCCTGCGCGACCAGCGACAGGCAACGACCATCGTCGCCGGCATCGTGCTGGACCGGGCGGCAGAGACGACGCGCCAGATCAACGGCGCATTGGCCGAACTGGCAGCCCATGATGGCGGGCAACCCTGTGGCCGGGAGTCGATCGCGCGCATGCGCCGGTTCGACGTCAGTTCCAGCCTGCTGCAGGGCTTTGGCTACATCGAGGGCACAAGGCTTCGATGCTCGTCCTTCTATGCGGACGAGGCGTTCGACCTGGGCCAGCCCGACTTCATCAATGGTGGCACCACGCGGATCTACCTGGCCCGGGAATTGCCGATCGCACCCGGCACGCCGCTGCTGGTCGTCGGTTCGACCCAGGGTTATGCCGCGTTCGTCCACCCGGCCCTGATCTTCATGCTGGTCGCGTCCGACAGCATGCTCTCTGGCCTGGCCAGCCTCAGCGTCCGGCAGACGATGGCTGCCTCCGTGCCCGCAGGCCTCGACTGGTCGGACCTTGCGCTTTCGCGGTCGCAGCCGCGCGGCGCCGGGTGGCACGGCGACTTTCTGGTGGCCTGGGCCATCTCCCCCGTCTGGGACCATTTCGCCTATGCCGCGGTCCCCCGTGCCACGGTCGTCGCGATGGCCTATCGCCTGGCCTGGGTCCTGGTTCCCCTGGGCCTGCTGGCTGGCATCCTCACCCTGTGGCTGGCCCAGCGGTTCAGGCTGTCCCGCACTGCCCTGCCCAGCCTGCTGCGTGGCGGCCTTCAGCGCGGTGAGGTCTTCCTCGTCTATCAGCCCGTGGTCGATTTGGCGACGGGGCGCTGGGCGGGGGCGGAGGCGCTGGCCCGCTGGCGACGCGGCAATGGCGAACTGGTGCCGCCCGACATATTCGTTCCCATTGCGGAGCGCCATGGCCTGATCGGGCGCCTGACCGGCCATGTGATCGCGACGGCGATCGAGGACATGGCGCCCTTTCTCCGCGGCCAGGCCGGCGCGTTCATCAGCCTGAACATCAGTTCGATCGACCTCGTCCGGCCCGAACTCCTGCCGCTGCTGACGGGACTGGCACGGCGCGAGCGCCTGCCGGTCAATGCCATCCACCTGGAGATCACGGAGCGCGAACTGGTCGACGTGAATGCCTGCGCCGCCACCATCGCCGACCTGCGGCTGCATGGCTTCATGGTCGGCAGCGACGATTTCGGCGTGGGCTATTCCAACCTCGCCTATCTCGACAGCCTGACGCTCGACTTCCTGAAGATCGATCGCGCCTTTGTGGCGAACGCCTTTCGCGGCGCGCCCCGGACCGAGATCGTCGACCACATCATCGGTCTGGCCCGGTCGCGCGACCTGCAGATGGTCGCGGAAGGGGTTGAACGACCAGAGCAGCGGGACGCGCTGCGCCAGCGCGGCGTGCACTTCGCCCAAGGCTGGCTGTTCTCCAAGCCGCTTGAGGCGGCCGACTTCCGCGAGCAGTTCGCGGCACAGCAGGCGGCGAACGCCAATGCGGCCTGATCCGGCGATGCCAGACCCCGCATTGCGTCAGGTCGCGTCGCCCTGCGGCTTCGCCCGGGTGCGGTAGTCGCCGAACGCCCGGTCCCGCTCGCTCAGGCTCGCGGAGACCCCCTTTTCCGCGAACTGGGCGCGGTAGGCCCGGCTCGACGGCTGGTGGAAGGCCAGGGCCTGGATCTCGGTACCGGCGCGCAGGGCCGCCCGCATGCCCATCACCTCCATGGCCCGGTGGACGCTGCGCTTGTTCAACTGTTGCAGGTCGCTGGGGATCTTGGCGATGCGCTCGGCAATGGCCAGCACCGCGTCGTCGAGTTCGGCCCGCGCGAAGGCCCGGTTGGCAAAGCCCATGCGGACCAGGTCGTCCGCGCCATAGGCATCGCCGGTCAGCATCATCTCCATGGCATGGCGCATGTGCAGGAACCAGGGGTGGAACTGGTTGTCCGGCGGGCTCATCAGGCGCACCGGCGGATAACCCATCTGCACGTCGTCGGCGACATAAACCAGGTCGCAGGCGGCCGCCAGTTCCGATCCTCCGGCAAGGCAATAGCCATGGACCTGGCCGATCACCGGCTTGGCCAGGTCCCAGATCATGCAGGCGCCGTCCAGGACATGGCGCGCCCACTGGCCGTCGCCGCCCGCCGTCACGAAGGGCTGGTCCTTGAACAGGTTCGAGCCGAGGTCATAGCCGGACGAGAAACAGGGCCCGGCACCACGCAGGATGGAGACGCGGATGTCCGGATCGCGGTCCCCCGCCTGCAAGGCGTCCAGGATCGCGCCCCGCAGCGCATTGTTCAGGGCATTGCGCTTGTCCGGGCGGTTCAGCGTCAGGCGCTGGACCCAGGGCGCCGGGCGATCGACCAGCAGCACGCGCTCTTCCTGGGCCATGGCCCCTCCCCTTCAGGGCCGGCTTCCTTGCCTGTCCGGCCTTGGACATAAAAACGGCCCTGGCTGGTCTGTCCAGCCAGGGCCGCGTGACAGGCTGTCCTCAGCGGGCGGCGCGCTGCTCCCCAGTGCGGCGGCGCAGGGGTTGACCCGACTCGCCTTCAGGCACCAGCGGCTCCGTCCCCGGCTCGGTCACGACCGGCGCAGGCTCGGCGACCGTACCGGGCACGAAATCCTGCATCCGGACCTCGTCGGTCACCAGCATCGGCGAACCGTCGGGCCGCAGGAAGAAGCGCTCCATCTCGGCCCGGGTGAAGGGCCGCGACCCAAGGCGACCATAGACCGCCACCTGATGGCCGCTTTCGTCCACGCCACGATCGCGCTCCAGGCCCTCCGACACGGCAAGCGTCGGATAGGGCGTCGGGGCCCAGGCGATCAGTTCCGGCACCGGCCGCGGCGCGAAGCCATAGAAGTTCGGCTGGGTGTCGGGGGCGATCAGCTGCACCACCTTCATGCCGTTCACACCATCGGCGACATAGGCGAAGAGCGAGGCGTTGGTGGCACCGATGGTGACATCACGCGCGTCGTTCAACCGGCCGTCGGCGTTGAACATCTGGTCGAGACGCGGCATTTCCGGCCGCTTCACGTCGATGATCGCCAGGCCATCGGCACCCGCCGCGACATAGGCATAGGTCCGTGCCACATAGACCCGGTTGGCCTGGCGCAACGGCACCACCGCACCCGGGACAATCCGCGGCTGTTCCTGCCGGGTCACGTCGACGACTTCCAGTCCGCGCGGTGTGGTCGCGAACAGGTAGCGGAACTGCACGTTGGACGAGGTGACGCCCGGCAGGTCGATCGTCGTCACGTAGCGAGGCTGCAGCGGGTTGTCCAGGTTCAGGACCACCAGCCCCTTGGGTGTCGCGACATAGACGTAGACGCCCGCGATCGAGACATGGGACGCGCCGTTCAGCACGCCGTTCTCGTTCCACGTGACGGCGCGGCTCAGGAAATTGTCGCGTGCCTCGCCGTTCGCCATCGTGTCGATGTCGACCAGGATCAGGCCCTCGACGCTGTCGACCACGACGGCATAGCGGTACAGCTCGTGCATCTTCTGCTCGAGATTGTCCGGATGCGCCGCGCGGTTGGCATCGTTGCGCAAGGGGCTGATCGGCTGGGACGTCGACAGCGCGACACAGGTCGCGTTCTCGCTGGCTACATGGCTGTCATGGCCCAGCGGCGAGAACGGCGCCGTGATGATCCGCTCGGAGAAGCCCTTGTTGGCGATTGCCTGCACGTCATAGACGCGGAAGCCGGACGACCCCTCTGCCACGTACAGGTACTCGCCACGCAGCTGGACGCAATTGGCGCGCCCGGCTGTGTGGGTGAACTGCCCGCGGGCCGAGGTGTCGAACTTCAGCTCGCGGCCCCGCGCCTGGTGCTCCGCATACCATTGCGGATAGGCATAGCGGTGCAGGTAGCTGCCGATGACGGCCTGGGGCTCGTCCCACTCGGTCACTTCCTGCGCGATGACGCCGCCATCGCCGCCGAACCAGGCGTTGTAGCCGACGAAGTTGAAGTAGTTCGTCCCCAGCGTCATCAGCTGCGCCATCAGCGCGTTGTTGTCGCCCTTGTCCGACAGGTGGCAGTTCGTGCAGGTCTTGGTCTCCTGCACGCGCACGGTGTGCGGGAAGTGCGGGGCGAAGGCCTGGCTGGAATAGCCGCTGGCGGCAATCGGGGCCTGCTGGATGTAGATGCGCTCGCGGTTGATGTTGGTCGACGAGAGCACAAGCGCCGAGGTCGAGCGGATCGGCGTGACCACGCCGCACTTCAACGGATCAGCCACGCATTCCGGCGTCGGATTGTGCGCCAGGCTCTTGCCCGAGGCATGGACGCCCAGCTGGAACACGTCGTCGCGCGCCACCTGCGGGTTATAGGTCGCGAAGTTGCGCGTCTCGCCGCCTTCGTAGTGGTGCCGTTCCGTCTTCCAGTTCGCCTGGATGGGCAGGTGGCAGCCGCCGCAGCTGGTCGACCAGGACAGATGGCAGGTGAAGCACAGCATCTCCTCGTCCTTGTGGGCGAGGTCGGCCGCCGCGACACCCGGGCCCCAGCGCATGGAGCCGTCGTTCGACATCAGCTTGGCGCGGGCGGCCTTGGCATTGTAGTCGGCGGAGGACGGATTGACCGTGTCCTTCACCAGCGTCATGCGCCATTCCAGGCCCGGGAACACGCTGGAGCGCTGGTAGAGCTCGTTGCCGCGCCATTCGAAGCGCGCCCGGCCGTCGGCGACGCGCATCGCCGCCAGGTTGTTGCCGCCCGGCTTGGCCGCGGGACCGCTGGTGCGCAGCGTCGGATAGGCCTGCGACGTGCCGTGGCAGTCCTTGCAGCCGATCTCGATCGCGTTCGCCACTTCGCCGTAGAGATGGCCGTTGCCGTGGCTGTCCTGCGCGAAATGGCAGTCCATGCACTGCATGCCATAGTCGACATGGATGTCGGCCAGGTGCACGGCCTTCTCGAACTTGTCGGGATCGTCGTTGGAGACGATCTTGCCCTCGCCGTCGAGCAGGTTGCCTTCCAGGTCGCGGCTGAAGATCGCGCGGAAGTTCCAGCCATGGCCGTGATAATCGGCGAACTGGGTCGTCTGCAGCGTGGGGTTCAGCTCATAGACCTTGGACAGGAAGTTGACGTCCCGCCACAGGCCGCGCACCACCGCTTCCTCGGGATTGCGGTTGAGCGACTGGAACATTTCCGCGTTGGACGGGAAATGCTGCTCCTTCGGCCACATGCTCGGCGCATCCGACTCGTAATCCCACATCGTGTAGCCGAGGTAGGTATTGAGGAAGATGTTGGGCTGGTGCATGTGGCAGATCATGCACTGGCTGGTCGGAATGGCCGACGTGAAGGCGTGTTTCAGCGGATGGCCAGGCTCGCCCCTGGGGATCGTGGGATCCGCCTGCTGGCTCTCGCCCCAATGGCCGAACTCGGCATAGGGACCGGAATGCTCAGGCTGCCGGTCGTTGGCATAGACCACGTGACAGGCCGAGCAGCCCGATGACCGGAAGTCGCCTGGCTGGTCGTTAGTGCCCATGAACCAGGTGAACGGGTCGTTCAGGCGCGTCTTGTGGATGTTGATGACCGGCACCGCGATGCGCAGGCCCGTGCCCGACGCGCGGTTGGACTGGCGGATGTCGGGCCGGCCCGGCTCTTCCAGGCGCTGGATCGCACCCGTGTTGCTCGGAATGCCGATTTCCGGGAACTGGGTGATGATGTTGCGGCCGCCGCGCTCGAACACGCGGAAGATGTCGCCCACGGGAATCACTTCCCATGCAGGCATGACATAGAGCACGGCGAGCACGCCGCGCCGCTTCATCTTCTCGTCCGGCTCGACCGGATTGACGACGTTGGCGCCAATGCCCTCGCGGGTATAGGCCTCGCCCAGGATGTAGTTCTTGAACGGCAGGATGCCGTTGTTGTACGAGGCGCCGCCCCACAGCATTGCGCCCGTCGCCATCAGGCTGCGCTCCGCGGCGACGATCGTCGGCATGTGGCAGGCGCCGCAGGCCTCGCGCGCGACACGATAATCGGACGGATTGACGAAGCGGATGTACTCAGGCGCCTCGCGGTTGAGCAGCGTGTAGGTGCGCGGCGGAGTGGCGCTCGACGGCTCGTGCCAGGTGTTGGGATAGCGCGCGAGCACGTGCGCGCGGTCCATCGCGTCGCGATACTCGGGGCCATAGCGGCGCGGCGCATGCGCACTGCCGTCAGTCGCCCCGCTGCTGCTGCCGGAGGTGGCGCCATGCCCGGGCACGCCGGGCACCTGGTTCGCCAGCGCTGGGCCCGCCACCGTCGCATCGCCGCCATGGCAATCGGTGCAGCCCAGGACGACGACCGGGTTGACGTGCATGGTCGGCGCATCGGTCGCCGTGTGACAGGATACGCAACCCGCGCTCTTGCGCTCGGCCTCGGCCATCGACTGGCCATAGGGCGCCGGTGGCGTCTCCGCATAGGTCACGCTGCGGGCACTCTCGCCACCGGCGGCAAGGGCGCCGCCGGTATGCGCGAGCAGCGAAAGGGCGAAGCCGAAGCTGAGCAGCAGGGCGCGCATCAGTAGTTCAACACCACGTTGGCGAGGACAGAATACAGCAGGTTGTCCCCGTTCGGCCGGAAGTTATAGAGGTCGTAGAGGCCGTCGCCAGGCACCAGGATGGCGCCGGAGAGCCTGAACACGACGTTCTGGGTGAACAGCGGGCGATAGATCAGCGCAGCCGACAGGTCCCAGCCGATCTCGCGGTCGATGTCGCCTTCGTTGCGCAGCAGTTCCAGCACTTCGGTCTGGTCGAACTGCAGGTAGTTGGCATTCGCCGACAGGCGCAGTTCGGGCAGGATGTCCGCGTCGAACCCGGCCCCGATCAGCCACAGGCCCGGGTTCACGAAGTTGGACTGGCCCTCTTCCTTCGACGTTCGCAGGCTGGGAATGATGCCGTTGCGCGTCGTCAGCAGAGCACCGCCACCGCCGATCAGGGGCAGCGTCTGACGCATCCAGTAGCTGGTGTCGGCGCCCGCGAACTGCGGATTCTCGAAGATCGAGTCGAAGCCATTGTGCTGGCCGTCCAGCGGATCGTCGTCACCCGACGAATAGAGGAACGAGCCGCGAATGCGGATCCAGTCCATGTCATAGGACGGCTCCGCCGCGAAGAACCAGGCCGAGATGTTGGCGCCGTCCTGGTCCGGGCCGACCTCCACGCTGCGCAGCTGGTCGTGGTTGTCCTTCCCGAACGCGTAGTACAGCGAATAGGTCAGGTTCAACCGGCCGAAATGGCCATCGCCGTTCAGGCCGAGGTAGGTGACGTTGTACTCTCGCCCGCGGCTGTCGCCGATGCGGGCCGGCCGCTCCACGAAGCCGTTGTTGTTGACGTAGAGCGACTCCTCGTTCGACCGGTTGTGCAGCACGGTCGCCTGGCTGGTGAAGCCGAGGACGGGAAAGTCCTGCCAGTACAGGTTCGCGACATAGAACTCGTTGTGGCGCAGCGGCTTGGTGACGTCGTTCAGGCCCGAATTGGTGTCCTTCTCGACCAGCTTGAACGCGCCGATATTGTACTGGAAGCGGTTGTTGGCCCGCGTGCCGAACAGGCGCACGCCCAGCTGCGCGTCCTGGAACAGGAAGCCGCGGAAATCGCTGGAAAACGGCTGGATGCCAACGCGGATCGAGTCGAAGTCGTAGCGGTCCGAGACGTTGCGAATGTGGTAGTCGACGAACGCCTCGACCACGGCCAAGTGGTTGTCGCTGCGCGAGGTGCCGGCACCGGGATAGATGCGGACGACGCGCTCCTCTTCCGTCTCGAAATAATTGTACTGGTAGGCACCGACAAAGCGGAATTCGTAGTCTGGCGGCTTGTAGGCGGTGTCGCCCTTGATGAAGCCGATCGACACGATGTTGGTGGTGGCGAACAGGAACTGGTTGGTTTCACCGAACAGGTCGAGCGTGTCGGGTCGGTCGGTCGACTGGATGCCGACTTCGATCGGGAAGGCGCGCGGTTCGGCGATCGTGTCCGAAATGCCGGCCAGGACCAGGAACCAGTCGTCGAACAGCGGGCGGTCGCCCTTCAGCGTGTTCTGGTTGTAGGGGTCGAGGTAGTTCTCCTTGACCACGCCCAGCGTCTCGATCAGGCGCCAGCGATCGGGCACGGCGATGAACTCGCCGGGCAGCCGGGGGCTGGGTGGCGGCACGGAATTGGGATCGATATAGACGGGCTCATCCGGCATGCCCGGCTCTGCCTGGGCGCCGGGGATACGGCGCTCGAACACCGGCTCGACAGCCCCGTCGGCCGTGGCCGCGTCGGCCTGCGCCACCACGACGGCGTCACCCTGTGTGTCGCCGGATTGCGCACCCGCTTCGGACGGCGCCCAGGGCTTGGCAACAGGGCGCGGCGCATTGGCGACGACCGGGCCAAGCACGACCGGACCCTGCGCGATCCCAGGCTGCGCGGCAACAGGTGCCGCAGCCTGCGGCACGACGCGGACCAGGGGTGCAACCTCCTCCCGGCCGACCGTGGCCGCCGGTGGGACGTCCTGCGGCGCCCCTTGCCCCGGACCCGCCAATGCCGGCCCGCTGACCAGGCCGGCGGCGACGAGCGCTACGAGCTGAGGTTTCATTTGCCCTCGCACACGTTCTGCACATTGGTGTTAAGGAACGGCCGCTGCGGGCAGCTGACATAGCGCAGGCGGACGCCCTGAGGGGTCAGGCGGTCGGCACGGATCGCGTTCGGCGCATTGTTCACCGAACCCGGCACCCGTACTCCGGCATTGTGGGTGCCCAGGAAGGCGACCATGTCGTCCTGGTCGATGCCGTCGCCGGAAATCCCGATCGCACCGATCAAGGTCCCCCCGCGGAAGATCGGCACGCCACCGGCGAAGATCTGCAGCCCGTTCTGCAGCGGGCGCACCGCCGGCACGCCGGTCCGGCTGGTACGCGGCGGCAGGATGCTGCCGCAGACGGCCGGATCGGTGGCGCCCGCGACATTGCCCGAGAACTGCAGGTGCTGGACCAGGTCGCTGGCGAAGATGTCGAGCTGGAAGCCGGTGGAGAACGGGCTCCATGTGGCGAAATTGGGCGTCGACAGCGGACCCGAGGCATTGCCGTCGGTCCCGTCCGGATAGAACGGCCTTTCGATATTGCCGATCGAGCGGGCACCGAAGGCAATGCCGTTCTGGAAGATGTTCGGCCCGATGAAGGACCGCGCCCGGGCCAGATACTGGGCCATCGTCTGGCCGCGGTTCAGCGTGGCCAGGACTGGCGTGGCAGAGGCGAGCAGGGACGCCGCCGTGGTCGGGCGGCTGAGGAACAGGGCGGACCGCGCCTTCTGCAGCGACACGTCCGTGCCGAAGACGGGCGCATCGGGCGTGCGCGCGACACCCAGGATGCGGCCATCAATGTCGACCACCGACACCGTCACCTGCATGAACGAATTGAGCGGGCGACGGATCTGCGCGCGGGCCTGGAAGGCGACGCGCAGGGCCTCGGTCAGCAGGTTCTGGACCTGCGGCGCCGTGATCAGGCCCGTGGGGCTGGCCGTCGGCGGAAAGCGGTTCTGCCCCGCCGCATTGGTTAGGACGAAGGCGTCAAGCCCCCCGAAGTTCACGAACGGCGCCACCGAGGTGGACCGGGCATAGCCCGACGCCACGGCGCCGAACGTCGTGCCAGCGATGATCGTGCCAGCCGAGTTGTTGACGGTGCCGTTATAGCCCTTGACCGTCAGCAGCTGCCCGAAGGACGAGATCGGCGGCAGCGCCGCGGGCGCCACCAGGGCCGCCGGCGCAATGGACGAGGCCGTGACGTCGGAATAACGCAGCGTGCGCCCGTCGACCGTGATCCGGGCGGCGCGGATGTCCTCCGGCGTCGGGAACTCGAACGTGCCGGCCAGGGCCGCCAGTTCGTCCAGGTCGGTGTCGATGTCCAGGAAATTGGCATCCAGCCCGTACTGGGGCAGGGTCGTCGCGCGATTGTTGCTGCGGTTGGTGATGACGCCGATGCCGCCCACCAGGACGTTGCTCTTGTAGAGCGGGAAGCCGCCCGGATCCGCCGCGAGGCCAAGCGGCGACCGCTTGGGTCCGCGCAGGGCGTCGCCCCCGAAGCGCGTGTTGAAGTCGGAGCAGGGCAGCGAGCTGAACTGCACGCCGTACAGGGGCCCACCCGGCTGGAACGGCTCGTGCGGGTTGAAATGCTGCTGCACGATCTGGCTGGCGGTACGCGTCGTGAAGCCGTTGCCGCGCGACGACAGATAGGCCCCCGTCACGGCCTTGGAAATTGCGGCCAGTGCGTCGAAGCGCATGTTGGCCGGGAGCACGCCCAACGCCGCGAGATCGCGCGGCAGCACCAGGTTGTGCAGGCCGAAATTGCGCGTGTTGTCGCCGATCTGGACGTTGTTGGGCATGTTGGTCATGCGCAGCACGCCGAGCACATTGCCGACGCGGTCGACCACCGCGATCGTCGCCACCACGCCGTTGGCCCGCGCCTGGGCCGCCGCCCGGCGCAGGACGCGGCTGACATCGTCGGCCGAAAGGCAGCCGCTGCAGGTGGTGGCCGCAGTCGTCACGGTCCCGGTCGACGGCGCCGGCTTCGGCGCCGCGGCGGCCGGGGCCGCCGGCTTAGGCGCCACCGGTGCCGGGGTCGTCACCGGTACCGGGGTCGCCGCAGGCGCCGGGGTCGGCACGCGCACGATCGAAAGTGCTGGATTTACCCGGTCGCCGGCGGCGTGCGCGAAGCCAAGACCGAGCGAAAGACCAAGGACAGCTACGCTCGCACCAAGCGACAAGCGAAACCACGAGACAGGGCGAGCATGCATTACGAAGCCTCCTGACTATTCCGGGCGGTCCCCGCCGGCTTCATCGGCGGCACCCCGGGCAGGTGGAAGAAGTGGCAGGACACGCAGGTCGAGGGGACCTCCGCCGTTGCCTGTTCTCCCCCGTGACACGTCCGGCAACTTTCAACGTTCGGCAGCAGCGTGTCGGTTGCTGACATCGATCGGTCTGCAGCATGGCATTCGACACAGGTCATGGTCGAATGTTTGGCGTGGTCGAAGACGCCCTTGGGCAAAAAGCTGTCCTGGAGATGCACGGCGGCCACGGTCCAGGTCTCGGTCTGTTCGCCCGCCACGGTCAGCGGCTTGGGCCCGTCGACGACATGGCACTGCCGGCAGTTCCCGCTGAGCACCGCCCGCGCCGCATCCCGCGCCTGGTCACGCGCCCAGGACAGCGCCTCGCCCCGGTCGGTGGCGCCCCCCACCGGCGTGCCCGGCAGGCGCCGCACGCTGACCGGTGCCGCCGCGTTCTGCACGCCCCCCTTCAGGGCCTGGAACGTCCAGAAGTCCTGGAGCACCGCGACCACTTCCGGCGGGTTGCCATGGGGCAGGACGCGGGCCCGGCCATCGGCCTCCGCCGCCTTGGTCTGGTCGTTGCTTTCGTCGATCGAGGTGGCGCTGAGAATGCCGGCCGACTGGTCGGTCGCGAACTGCAGGGAATGGCAGCCGGCACCGGTGCAGCCCGTCTCGAACTTGACCGGCCGGAGGCCGACGCCACCGGCGTCCGGCTTGTGGCAATCGGCGCAGACCATCTTGCGCCCCGGTGTCCAGCCATCGCCCACCCGGCGCGCACCCAGGCCCTGGCCGCAGCGGCCCTCCAGGTGCAGCAGATGCGGGAAGCGCAGGTTCGAGGTTTCCTGCGGCTTGGCCGGCGCAGCAGCAGCGGCGGCCACAACGGGTGGCGGCCCGACGCCCCCGGCCTCGGCAATGGCGCCGGAGACGACGCAGCCGCGCTCGTCGCGCAAGGGCGCGGCCCCGCTATAGGCCGGATTGGGCAGGTCGGTCAGGACCACCCGCTCGATCTTGCCTGCCTCGTCCACCGGCAGGGAGACGCGGAATTCCGGGTGGCTGGCAAAGCTGGCCACGTTCTCGAGCATGGTGGAGGACGGGTTCGCCGCCTCCTTCAGGTCGGTATGGCAGTCGGCGCAGAAGCGTTCGGTGCGGATGATGACCGGCGCCGCGCCGTTGTGCTCCTTGTGGCAGGTGGCGCAGCGCGTCTCGGTCAGTTCCGGCAGCGCGAAGTGCACCGGGTCGGCATGCCCGGTGATCCCCTCGTGGCAGGCCAGGCACTGCTCGTCCCGCACCATGGTGAAGGCCTGCGTGTGGCAGGCATTGCACTGCTGGGCAAAGAACTTGTGCGGGGTCGAGATCTCACCCGAATCCCAGAAGTGATCGCCCTTCACCAGGAGCGGCGCGTTGGCGACGTTATTGGGCTGCGGCCGCACGCCATCCTGCAGACCGGCGGTCGAGATGAAGTGGCTGGCCAGCGGCCAGGCCAGGCCGAACAGGGCCACGATCAGGAACAGCGCCCAGGACAGGCCACGCTTGGACAGGCGGGTGTCCTGCAGCGCGATCGTGCTGCGGTCCGACAGGTCGGTCAGCTGGTCGCCCAGCGCCCGCTTCAGCTCGATCGTGACGGCAAAGCCATAGGTCCCGGTCGGCTCGACCACCACCAGTTCATAGGGGCCAAGGGCGATGCGGTCGCCAATCTTCAGCGCGGCCGAGCGGACCGGCTGGTCGTTGACCCGCATGTCGCCGTCGCCGGCGGCCTCGATGAAGGGCCCTGCGGTGCGGAGCGCGATCTCGGCATGGACCTGCCGCACCCTAGGGTCGGGCAGGTAGACCTCGCACTCCGTGCCACGGCCGAAGCGCAGGCGCTCCGCCGAGACCGGCTGGTCCTTGCGCGATACGCCCCCGCGGGCGCGCTGGGTCAGGAAACTGACAAGAACGTCCACGGCCCGCCTACCAGTAGAAGAAGACCGCGAGGATGTGCGAGACCAGCGCCGCCAGCAGGGCGAACGTGATCGGCACATGGATGTAGAGCCAGACGTCCAGGATCGCCTTGATCTGGATGTCACGGCGCGCCCGGCGCAGCAGCTCGACCTTGCGGCTGAGCAGGGTCAGCAGCTTGGTTTCCTGGGCGATGTCGACGCTGGCGTCGCGGGCGACGGACTGGCGCACGGTCTCAAGCGCCGCCTCCGCCGCCTGGTCCTTGTTCCGGGCGGTCAGCTGGTTCCAGAACGAGCCACCCAGCTTGGTCTGCTCGGCCGACTTCTGCACCGCCTCGTTGACGTCGTCGCTCATCCGGATGGCGATGTCGCGCGCCTCGGCATCGATCTCGGCCACGGCCGTCAGCATCGACTTCAGCGTCTGCCCCCGCCGGTTCTCGGTCATCAGGCGGGGATAGTGCAGGTAGGCGAAGATGCCGAACGCGCCGGAGAAGATGACCACCATCATCAGCGCATAGGCCAGGGTGTGCAGGTTCCACCCGAACTGGAATCCGGTGTGCAGCGTGGCGACGACGATCAGCGACAGGCCCAGGTAGATGTGGGCGGACAGCCACGCCTCAAGCCGCCAGCGGCCAGGCGCGTACTGCCGCTTGCGCACCCCGAACCAGGTCAGCCAGAAGATGATCAGCGCGCCGATCGTCCCCAGCGTGTAGCCGAGCCAGGTCCCGCCATTGGGTACGTCGACCGGGTTGTCGAGCGCATAGGCGACGATCGAGCCGACGACGAGGACGACCGCCCATTTGAGGTAGCGGAAGCCGCCATAGACCATCACCGACTGGTGGGTGACGGCGCGATCCTCCTCCCGCTGGCGGGCGGCGGACTTGGTGTTTCCCGTGGTGGCCGACATGGTCAGCTGCCGAGGTTGGCGACGGAGAAGAACTTCTCGGGGCTGACGCGGATCGCGGCCCCGGTGGGACAGGCGCGGACGCAGGTGGCGCCGCCCTCGATCCCCTTGCACATGTCGCACTTCACCGCGGTCTTGGCCCCTTCGTGATGTGCATGCGCCGCGGCGGGATCCTCGCCCGGTCCATTGCCCCGGCCAAAGAACAGCCAGCTCCACAGGCCCGGCTTCTTCGGCGCCTTGTACGCCATGTGGATGACGCCATAGGGACAATTGCGCTCGCAATTGCTGCAGCCGATGCACTTGTCGTCGATGAACACCTCGCCATTGGGCGCGCGGTGGATCGCATCGGCGGGGCAGTCGGTCATGCAGTGCGGGTGCTCGCAATGGCGGCACGAGGTCGGCACGTGGATTGACGAGAAGGTGGGGCCCGCCTCGCGGTTCAGGCGGCTGATACCGCCATGCGTCTCGGCACAGGCCTTCTCGCAATTGTCGCAGCGCACGCACAGCGACTCGTCGATCAGCAGGACGTCCGTCGCCTCGCCCACGCCCTGTTCGATCAGGAACTGGATGATGCTGCCCGCTTCCGGCCGGTTCTGCCGGGCGACGTTCTGCATGATCCGGTCCTGGAACCGGTTCTCCATGTCCATCTTCAGGTCGGGCGCGCGGTCCATCAGCTTGGTGAAGGCCTCGCCGTCCAGGCGGACGGTTTCCGTGGCGATCGCCGCGCGCACCGTGGCCGTGCGCGTACCCTTGGTGATGAGGGCCATCTCGCCGACGTAATTGCCGGCCGGCACGTACGAGACGACGATGTCGCGCCCGGCAATGCGCTGGCTGACCGTTACAGAGCCGATGCGGATCAGGTGCACGCTGTCGGCGACGTCCCCTTCGTTGAACAGGACCTCGCCCGCCTCGAAGTGCTGCAGCTTGGCCGAGGCGACCACCTCGGCCAGGGCCGTGGTCGAGATGCCCGGTGCGATGAAGGTCTGGATCTGCCGCATCAGGGCGACGCGGTCCATCTCGCGCTTCACGGCGTCGACGCTGGCGATCAGCTTGATCATCGAGCGGCGCGGCGTCTCGACCAGGATGCAGCCTTCGCCCGCGACGACGGTCGCGGTGCGCCGGCGGCCCGCGATCAGGCCCATCTCACCAAAGAACTCGCCGCGGCCCAGCTTGACCACCTCGCGCGGGTTGTTGGGGTTGATCTGGATCTCGACCGACCCCTTGACGATCGAGAAGAAGGTCGAGCTGTAGTCGTTGCGCTGGAACACCACCTCGCCCGGGCGCGGCGCGCGGACGAAGCTGTCGATCATGAACTCGCGCAGCTGCAGTGTGGTCAGGCCGGCCAGGATCGGCACGTTGCGCTGGATCAGCGCCAGCCAGTCGGCCACCGAGGTATCGCCCAGGCCCTCGAACTTGGCCTTGAGCAGCGGCTCGTCGGCGGGCTCGATGTCGTTGCCCAGGATGAACTCGATGACCTCATAGCCCTGGTTCATCGCCTGCTTGATCAGCGGATAGCCGCCAAGCGCGCCGATGATGTAGAGGCCGGGCACGTTCGATTCGTACTTCCCGCTGACCTGGGGCAGGGCCGAGGCATCGGCGCTGGGGAAGACGATGCCGCAGGATTCCACGAACTTGCGCGGCGGAATGGCGCCCAGGCGGGCGATCACGCGGTCACACTTCACGACGGCCTGGCCCTCGGCCGTCTTCAGCGTCATCTGGCCCGGTTCCATCTTGGTCGGGGCCGAGGAATACATGCAGTCGACCAGGCCCTTCTCGATCGCGTCGAGAATCAGGTTCAGGTTGCCCTGCTTGGCGCGCGCGAACTCGCTGCCGCGGTTCACGATGATGACCCGGTTCTGCTTCGCGAGCGCCACCGCGTTCTCGATCGCGGCGTCGCCCGCCCCGATCACGATGATCGTCTCGTCCGAATATTCGTCCGGATCGTCGAGCTGGTACTGGACGCGCTCCCAGTCCTCGCCAGGCACGCCCATCTTGCGCAGGTTGCCCTGCAGGCCGATGCCGAGCACGACATTGTCGGCCGTGATCTTCTCGCTGCCGTTGATGGTCAGCTCGAAGGCCCCCTTCTGGCCCTTGATCGCCGTGACTTCGGCCCGGAAGCGGACATTGACCTTCTGCTCGGCGGTCTGGCGGTCCCAGGTGCCGAGGATGGTCTCGCGCTTGCCCTCCTCGAAATCCATGTTCGAGCGCAGCGGCAGCACGTTTGGCGTCGCCATCACGTGCTTGCCCTTCTGGTACTTGTAGATCGTATCGGACAGGTGGTCCGTCTTCTCCAGGAGGATGTGGCTGAGCCCGCGCTCTGCCGCGCGCCCACCGGCGCTCATGCCGCCCGGACCCGATCCGACGATCGCAACCGCGTAATGCTCGCCCACGACATCTCCCCGAACGGGTGATACGCCACCGCAACGCGGGCGAAGGACGTGCTTGACCCCCAGGCACACCCATCCCAGGCAGTCTGCCCAGGCCCCCCGCTTATGGTTTCGAGGCTATGAGACGGCAAATGACAATGTCAACGCACACCGTGTGGGAATTCCGTATTGTGTGACGGGAGCACATCTTTTATCCGCCGACACTTGCGCACATACTACAGTCGGTTTGAAGCGGGGGGTCGGGCATGGGGAGCGATGCTGCGCACGCGGAGCGGGGGGCGATGACGGTCGCAGCCCGGCGCCGCCGGGGCTGGGGAAGGCTGCCCCTTCTGGCGGCATTGGCCCTGGCGGCTGTGCTTGGCGCGCAGGTGGCCCACGTCCCGTCGGCGGAGGCGCAGATCCTGCAGCGTCCCGACCGGCAGCGCCCGGCGCCCTCGACCCCGGGGGCGGAACCCGCCGTGCCCACGGCGCCGACGGGCCAGGCTCCGTCGGCGGCACCCAGCACGCCGCCCGCCGATCCGAACCTGGCGCGACTCAACCTGCTTGGCGATTGCGGCTCCTGCCATGGGGGCGAGGCATCGCAGTTCCGCGGCCGCGACCCCCACCGCCGCCTGGGCGCCACCCTGGCGACAGCGCAGGCGCGTGAGATCGCCGCCAACCTGGGCATCAGCCCCAATGCCCGCGAATGCGCACAGTGCCATGCGACCTCGGCCGCCAGCTGCGCGTCCTGCCACGGCTCGGTCGCCCAGGCGGCCTTTGCCGACCACATCACCACGGGCGGCGGCATCGTTCCCCTGGGTGCGCCGGGGCCGCTGGGCCGGACCTGCGTCGGCTGCCACACGGGCGACGCGTCCAAGCCGATCACGCACCGGATCTATGGCGCCGGCCATCCCCGCCTGCCCTACGAACTCGACACCTGGATGGCGATCTATCCCAAGCACTGGCGTGGCGGCGCCGGCGGCGTGGGCCTGTGGGCCGTGGGCCAGGCGGTCGCGGCGACCGCGGTGCTCGACCGCGTCGCCAACGCCGCCAGCTTCGCGCCAGGGGGCAAGCCGGAACTCGCCTTGTTCGAGTGCCAGTCCTGCCACACCACCATGGACAAGGTAGCCTGGGTCGACGATCCGCTGCGCTCGATGCGGCCGGGCTATCCGCGCATCCATGACGCGAACCTGCAGATGCTGCGCATCCTGGCCAAGGCCTATGACCCCGCCCTGGCCGACCGGCTGGAGCGGCAGAGCTCGGCCATGTACCAGGCCTCGACCGAAAGCGTGCAGGCGACGGCGGCCGCCGCCCGCGCCCTGCGCAGCACCGTGGCGCAGGCCGGCGGCCTGGGCCGCGGGGGCGAAGGCAACCTGCGCCGCCTGCTGGGTGCGTTCGTCGCCGAAGCCGAGTCGGGCAACCTGGTCGACTTCGCCGCGGCGGAGCAGGCAACCATGGCCATGGGCGGCATCCTGTCGGCCCTGCGCGGCTCCATGCCCTCGGGCGAGTTCAGCGCCGCCAGCGCCGCACTCGACAGCTGCTACAAGGCGGTCGCGACGGAAGCGGGCTATGACCCCGCCGTGTTCCGCGCCGCGATGCAGCGCATGGGCCAGGCCGCCGGCATCAGCTAGGCCGGCGTCGCTGACGCAGCAGCCCTGGCCGTCATGACCGCTCAGGGATCGGCAGGCCGCGGCTGGCTGCCGGCGGGCTATGGCGCCCGGGCTCTTGGCCGCGGGTCGGATTGGCGGGAACTTGCGGTGGTCCAGGCCGTCGCCGCCGTCCTGACCGGGCTGTATGTCGGCCTGGCCGTCGCAGTCACCGGCACGATGCCGGGTGCGCTGGAGATCGCGGCGACCGCGACCGGGCTTGCCACCGTCTACCTGGTACGGCGCGAGAACGTCGTGAACTGGCCGCTGGGCGCGCTCAACTCCCTTCTCTTCGGGCTTTTCTTCCTGGACATCGGCCTGATGGGCCAGGTCGCCCTCAACCTGCTGTTCTTCCTGCCCAGCCAGTTCTGGGGCTGGCATCGCTGGGCCCTGGGGGAGCAGGCGGGGGGCAGCGACCGCGACCTGCCGGTGACCTGGGCCAGCCCGGTGCTGCGCGTGGCGATCGTCCTGGCGATCGGCGGCGGCACCTGGCTCGCCTGGGTGGCCCTGACCGCTCACGAGGGCAATCCGACTTATCCGGTCTGGGATGCCAGCATCGTGGCGGCCAGTGTCGTCGCCCAGTTGCTGCTCGCCTGGAAGAAGGTGGAGGCGTGGGTGCTGTGGGCGCTGCCGGTCAATGTCTCCATGATCGGCCTCAATGCCGCCACGGGCAGCTGGATGATCACGGCGCTCTATGTCCTGTTCCTGGCCAATGCGCTGACCGCGCTGGTCGAATGGGCGCGCGAGGCCCGCGGCGGCTGACCCGGCCGCCGGTCCCGCCATGACGCTGGCGCTCGTCATCGGCAAGTTCGCGCCGCCCCATGCCGGGCACGGCGCCCTGCTGGCCTTTGCCCGCGCCCATGCCGACAGCGTCGCCGCCGTGGTCTTCGGCGAGCGGAGCCATGGCCTGGCCCTGGCGGATCGCGTCGCCTGGCTGCGGGCGCTGGCCCCCTTTGCGGCGGTCCACGGGCGGCCCGATCCGTGCGCGACGGACTGGGCCAGCGAGGCGGCCTGGCGCGCCCATGTCGACTGCATCCTGTCAGCGCTGGGAGTTCCGCCCGACCTTGTCGTGTCGAGCGAGCCCTACGGCGCGGAACTGGCCCGGCGGCTGGGCGCCCGGCACCTGGCGTTCGACCCGGGCCGGGGCCAGGTGCCGGTGTCGGCCAGCGCCATCCGGGCCGATCCGTTCGGCCATCGGGCGTTCGTGCCGCCGGCCGTGCTGGCGCGCTACACCCTGCGCGTCGCGATCCATGGCGGCGAATGCGCCGGCAAGACGACCCTGGCGCGGGCCCTTGCGGACGCCCTGGCCTGTCCCTGGGTGCCGGAATTCGCCCGCACCTATATCGAAGGCGGGCACTGGCGGCAGCACGCGGACGACTTCGTGGCGATTGCGGCCGGCCACGACGCGGCCGAGGCGGCGGCAGCTGCGGATGCGCCAGAGGTCCTGGTCCTGGACACGACCCTGGTCGAGACGGCGATGTGGCAGCGGCGCTATTTCGGCGCCGCGTCGGCGGCTCTGGACGCCGCTGCGGTGGCCAGCCTGTCCCGCCACCAGGTCCACCTGCTGTGCGCCCCCGACTTCCCGGCGGAAGCCGATCCCATCCGCGATTCCGCAACACTCCGCCAGGCGCAGTTCGCCGAGCTCCATGGCGTGCTCGCGGCGGGCGGGACGGCCCCGCTGGTCCTGGCCGGCCCGCATGGCCGCCGCCTGGCCACGGCGCTGGACCATGTCCGCGGCAGGCTGGCGGCGCCGCGCGTGCCCGGGCCGCGCCACGATCCGTTCCCGTCGGGGCTGGCGGCACCGCCCGCGGATCGCCCAGACCCTTGACCAGCGGGGGCGCGCTTGCCAGAACTGCGCGCCAATTCAGGATGGAACACCGGGGAGTTCAGGGATCATGAGCATTCGCTTTGACGGTCGCGTCGCCATCGTGACCGGGGCCGGCGGCGGCCTGGGCCGGGCGCACGCCCTGGAACTCGCCCGTCGCGGGGCCAAGGTCGTGGTCAATGACCTGGGCGGCGACCGCACCGGCGCCGGCGGCTCGCTCTCCGCCGCCCAGAAGGTGGTCGAGGAAATCAAGGCGTTCGGCGGCGAGGCAGTGGCCGACGGTCATTCCGTCTCCGACCCCGCTGCGGCCGAAGCCATCGTCAAGACGGCGCTGGACGCGTTCGGCCGGATCGACATCGTCGTCAACAATGCCGGCATCCTGCGCGACAAGTCGTTCAGCAAGATGACGATCGACGACATCCAGGCGGTGACGAACGTGCACCTGCTGGGTGCGTTCTACGTCACCAAGGCGGCATGGCCGCACCTGGTGGCGCAGACCTATGGCCGCATCATCGTCACCGCCTCGACCACAGGCCTGTACGGCAATTTCGGCCAGGCCAATTACGGCGCTGCCAAGCTGGGCCTGGTGGGCCTTGCCAACAACCTCAAGATCGAGGGGCAGAAGTACAACATCCGCATCAACACGATCGTGCCGGTGGCCGCCACCCGCATGACCGAGGACATCATGCCCCCGGCGGTGCTGGAGAAGCTGAAGCCCGAGCTGGTCACCCCGGCCGTCGTCTTCCTCTGCAGCGAGGATGCGCCGACGGGCGAGATCATCGAGGCCGGCGCCGGCCATTTCGCCCGCGCGCGGATCTACAAGAGCACGGGGCTGAAGCTGGGCGATGCCGTGACCGCCGACGATGTCGCCTCCAACTGGGAGAAGATCGCGGACATGAAGGACTCCAAGGAGTTCTTCAACGGCTCCGAAGCCTTCGCCGGCATTCTCTGAGGGCGCACACCCGCCTCAGCACCAAAGCCCTCCCCCCTCCCACAGGGATGGGGGAGGGAGCAGGTTGGCGCTGATGCAGGGACGCGCGAATCCGGCATAATCAGGCGCAGGATTGCCGCCGGAGATGACGTTGCGCCCGCACGTAATGATCGCGACGCCCTGCTTTGGCGGGCTGGTCACCCAGAGCTACATGCAGTGCGTGATCGCGCTGATGCAGGCGGCCCCTCTGTCGGGCTTCGACGTGTCGCTGGCGATGCTGGGCAATGACGCCCTGATCACGCGCGCGCGCAACACGCTGGTCGCGCAGTTCCTGGACGTGCCCCAGGCGACCCACCTGATGTTCATCGACGCCGACATCGCCTTCGAACACGATCATGTCGGGCGCCTGCTGGCGGCGGGCAAGGACGTGATCGGCGGCATGTACCCGCTGAAGGTGATCGACTGGAGCGTGCACGCGATGAAGCGCGTGAGTGGCGGCGAGCCGCTGGAAACCGCGCCCTATCTCTATGTCGGCAAGCCGGCCGAGGGCGCCGAGGCACGGCGCGAGGGGCCATTCATCACAGCGACCTATGTCGGGACGGGCTTCGTCCTGATCGCGCGGGCGGCGATCGAGCGGATGATCGCGGCCTATCCCGAGACACGCTATGCCGAGATCCAGGCCCATCCGATCCCCAAGCGGACGGGCCAGGACCATTATGCCCTGTTCGATTGCCTGATCGAGCCGGAGACGGGGATCTATCTGTCCGAGGATTTCGCCTTCTGCCGGCGCTGGCGCGCCATCGGGGGGGAGGTCTGGCTGGATACGCAGGGCAAGCTGACGCACATCGGCCCGGTCAACTTCCCCGGCAATCCGGCGGTGCGCTTTCCCGCGGGCTGACCCCCCCGCACCGTTCCGGGATGGCGCCGCGGTCGAACGCGTCCTAACATCCCGGCGGGCGACGCTCAAAGCCCCTCGCCTCGCGTCCCCGCACAAGTTATAACGGGTTACAAGTTTCGGAACGCTCCGCCCGCCGGGAAGCCGCGGGACCGCGCCGCCGGACAGACCACGGGAGGGTCGCAGATGGGCTTGAAGACCAAGGAACAATACCGCCAGTCCCTGAACGACGGGCGGGTCATCTTCTGGGGCGGCGAGAAGATCACGGATGTCATGAACCATCCGCGCTTCCGCGTGCCGATCGAGGTCGCGGCCCGCGACTACGACTACGACGCGCCCGGCATGCGCGACATCCGCACCTATGAGACCGAGGACGGGACGCTGGCCCACCGCGTGTTCCAGGTGCCGCGCACGGCCGACGACCTGACCAAGCGCGTGCAGATGTCCGCCAACATGTCGATCGTGGGCGGCGTCACCGGCGTCTACATGGCGCTGCTGCAGATCAAGGGCAAGCTGGCCGAGGTGAACCCCCAGTTCGCCGAGAACATCGAGCGCATGTACAAGTATGCCCGCGACAACGACCTGCGCGGGGCCGAGTGCATCACCGATGCCAAGGGCGACCGCTCGCGCAAGGCGCACGAGCAGGACGACCCCGACCTCTATGTCCGCGTGGTCGACCGCAACAAGGACGGCATCGTGGTGCGCGGCGCCAAGCTGCACATCTCGGCCGCGGCGCTGTGCCACGAACTGGTCATCATGCCGACGAAGTCGATGCGGCAGGACGAGGCCGACTACGCGCTGGCCTTCGCCGTGCCGACGAATGCGCCGGGGCTGAAGATCGTCAACCGCAACTTCGCGCCGCCCAACCTGGACCCGTTCGACTATCCGTCCAGCGCACATCATTCGATGCCCGAGGGCTTCGTGATCTTTGACGACGTCTTCGTGCCCTGGGACCGCGTGTTCCTGTGCGGCGAGTCGCAGCTCTCGGGCGCCTTTGCCGGCTCGCTGGGCCTGTGGGAGCGGACGGGCGGCGTGATCGCCGCAGCCGAGCAGTCCAAGGTGATGGTGGGCCTGGCGCAGCTGGTCGCCGAGCAGCAGGGCAAGGAGCGCGATCCCCACATCCAGGACATGATCGCCGAGCTGATCTGCTACGCCGAGACGATCCGCATGGGCCTGGAATACGCGATCCAGAACTACGAGACGACGTCGACCGGCATGGTCCACCCCAACACGCTGGGGATTAACGTCGCCAAGTACTATTACGCGTCCAACTACCACCTGATGGTCCGCAACCTGCAGGACATCGCGGGCGGTCTGACCGTGACGCTGCCCGAGGATGCGGATTTCCGGAACCCGGAATCGGGGGCCTACCTGCGCAAGTACATGCATGCCAAGCCGGGCGTCGACATCGACCAGCGCCGGCGCATCTACTCCCTGATCCGCGACTCGACGGCGGATGCCTATGGCGGCTGGCACCTGGTGACGGCGCTGCAGGCCGGCGGCGGCCTGAAGGCGCAGCGCATCGTCATGTCCCGCACCTATGACATGAAGGACGCCAAGCACGCCGCGCTGAAGGCGGCGGGCGCCCTGCCGGACGAGGGTCACGCCACGGCCAAGGCCGCGGAATAAGCCCGTACCCGCCCCTCTCCCCGCGCGGGGAGAGGGGCCGCGGCATGCCAAAGACAGAACAGAGGAGGAGACGCACATGAAGGTTGCAGTCGAGGAGAAGATCGCCGCACCCGCCGACAAGGTCTGGCCGGTCATCAGCAATTTCGGCGGGATCGAGGTCGGCCCCGGCGTCGAGGCGTTCAAGCTGGAAGGGTCCGGCGTGGGCGCGGTGCGCACCATCACGCTGACCGGAGGGGCCGCGATCCAGGAGCGGCTCGAGGCCCATGACGATGCCAAGCGCAGCTTCTCCTACGCCGTCATCAACAAGGATTCGCCCCTGCCCATCGCCAATTACCTGGCGACGGTCGTCGTGACGCCCGACGGCGACGGGTCCAAGGTCCACTGGTCCAGCACGTTCGACCCCGTCGGCATTTCCGAGGCCCAGGCCGAGGCGATGATCGCCCCGCTCTACCGCCAGGCGATCCAGGGCACGCGCGCCAAGCTGGGCCTCTGACGCTCGTACCCGCTCCCGCCGATCTGCGGCGGGAGCGGCAGGCGCCGCCGTCCCGGACCTTACCGGCGGCACCTGCGGGGTGGGACCAGGTTGTCGGTTTTCATACCCTTTGGTAGGATGGCGGCCAATGTCGCCCCCTGCTGCTGCCGCGCCCAAGGCCGTCCCGTCCAAGGCGGACCTGAAGGCCGAGATCACCAACCTGAAGCGCGAGCGGATCATGGAGGCGGCCACCGCCCTGTTCGCTGCCAATGGCTTCCATGGCACCTCCATGGACGCGATCGCCGAGGCGCTGGGCGTCACCAAGCCGTTCATCTACTACCACTTCAAGGACAAGGGAGAGGTGCTGACGGCGATCTGCCGCCGCGGCGCCGACCTGACCCTGTCGGCGATCAAGTCGGCGGAAGCCGAGCCCGCCAGCGCCACCGACCGCCTGCTGCAGTTCGTGCGCGCGATGGCCGACATCATCCTGGACCATGAGCACTTCCTGACCGTCTACTCGCGCGAGACGGGCAACCTGTCCGAAGCGGCGCGGCGCGAGATCATGCGCATGCGGGCCGAGATCGACGCCCGCGTGATGGCCCTGATCACCGCCGGCCAGGCGAGCGGCGAGTTCAATGTCGCCGATCCCCAGGTCACGGCGCATTCGGTGACCGGCGTCGTCAACTTCCTTCAGGTCTGGTACCGCCCGCGCGGTCCGGAAGCCCGCGCCCATGCGGTCGAGACGGTCGCCGACCTGGTCCAGCGCATGGTCGGCCAGGCGACATGGCGGCGCTGACGGGTGCTGATCTGGGACGAAGCGAAGCGCGCTGCGAACATCGCCAAGCATGGCGTGGATTTCGCGGCGGCTCGAGGCTTCGTCTGGGAGAGCGCCCTGATCCAGCGCGATGGCCGCGAGGACTATGGCGAGGAGCGGATGATCGCCCTTGGATTTCTCGGCACCCGCCTCCATGTCCTCGTTTACACTCACCGCGGCGAGGACACCCGCATCATCAGCTTGCGCAAGGCCAATGCCCGTGAAAAAGCCGAGTATGCCGACCAGGCCGGATAGTGAGATGTGGGCACAGGCGCGCGCCATGGCCCTGGCCGATATTGAGCGGACGACGCCAGAGGAGGACGCCGCGATCACGGCGGCGGCGATGTCGGACCACGACAATCCGCCGCTGAGCGCTGAGCGTCTTTCCGGGTTTCGTCGGCTGGCCGACGACCCCGCAATGTTGGCGCGGCTCCAGGCCAGTGCGGCAGGCCCATTCAGCGCCGAGGCGAAGTCCCTGCCCGGGGCGGATGCCGCAGGCAAAGGTGCGCTGTTCGAAATCTACCAGGATCGTGCGGGGGCGTTCCGCGTTCGCTTCAAGGTCGATGCCGAGACCAAGTTTTCTGGCGGACCCTATCGCAGTCGCGAGGAAGCGCGAGGTGCGATCGACCTGTTGCGCCAAGCGGGATCGGTGGCCCGTATCGTGGACGCGGCCGCCTGAACCGGCTCCTTGCTGCCGACACCGCGCCCTGTCGACGCCTTGGCGTGGAGCGCGTGCACCGCCATATTCTTCGGCAGATAGTCGGAGCATCGAGACCATGAGCACAGCCGCATCGATCCCAGCAGTCGGCAACAACTCCCTGGGCCCCCTGCCGAGTTGGGACCTGAGCGATCTCTATCCCGGCATGGATGCGCCGGAGCTTGAGCGTGACTTTGTCCGCGCGCACGAGGACGCCAAGGCGTTCCGCGCGAAGTACGAGGGGCGGCTGGCCAGCATGAGCGGTGCTGAACTGGGCCAGGCCGTCGCCGAATACGAAAAGCTGCAGGACCTGATGGGCCGCATCGGCTCCTATGCCTCGCTCGTCTATGCAGCCGACATGTCGAGCCCCGAGGTCGGCAAGTTCCAGCAGGGCACGAGCGAGCGGCTGAACGAGACGTCCCTTGAACTGATCTTCTTCACGCTGGAGCTCAACAAGGTCGAGGACGAGGTCCTGGCGGAGCAGCTGAAGGCGCCGGAACTCGCCCACTACGCCCCCTGGATCCGGGAGGCGCGCGCCTATCGGCCGCACCAGCTCTCGGACGAGGTCGAGCGGCTGCTGCACGAGAAGTACGTGGCGGGCCGCGCCGCCTGGACGCGCCTGTTCGACGAGACGATGGCAGCCTTGCGCTTTCCCTATGAGGGGCGGGAACTGACCAGTGCGGAAGCACTGCACCTGATGTCCGACCGCGATCCGGCGGTGCGGGCCAAGGCGGCAGCGAGCCTGTCGGACGTGTTCGCCAAGAACGTGCGGCTGTTCGCGCTGATCACCAACACGCTGGTCAAGGACAAGGAGATCGACGACCGCTGGCGCAAGTATCCGCAGCCGGCCTCCTATCGCCATCTGTCGAACTCGGTCGAGCCGGAGGTGGTGGATGCCCTGTCCGCCGCGGTCCAGGCGGCATTCCCGCAGCTGTCGCATCGCTACTACGCGCTGAAGGCCAAGTGGTTCGGCGTCGAGAAGCTCAACTTCTGGGACCGCAACGCGCCGCTGCCGGAGGATTCGGACCGGACCATCCCCTGGGCCGAGGCGACGCGCACGGTGCTCGACGCCTATCACGCGTTTTCTCCGGAACTGGCCCAGGTCGGAAAGAAGTTCTTCGACAATGCCTGGATCGACGCACCCGTGCGGCCGGGCAAGGCGCCGGGCGCCTTCGCCCATCCGACGGTGCCCAGTGCGCACCCCTACCTGCTGGTGAACTACCAGGGCAAGACACGGGACGTGATGACGCTGGCGCACGAGCTGGGCCACGGCGTGCACCAGGTCCTGGCCGCCGACCAGGGCACGCTGATGGCCGACACGCCACTGACCCTGGCCGAGACGGCGTCCGTGTTCGGCGAGATGCTGACCTTCCAGGCCCTGCTGAAGGCGGAGACCGACCCGGGCCGCCGACGCATCCTGCTGGCGTCCAAGGTCGAGGACATGATCAACACGGTCGTGCGCCAGATCGCCTTCTATGAGTTCGAACGCCGCGTCCACGATGCGCGGCGCAAGGGCGAGCTGACGCCGGACCAGCTGGGCCAGATCTGGTACGCGATCCAGTCGGAGAGCCTGGGCCCCGCCATCGACCTGGGGCCGGGCTATGAGAACTGGTGGGTGTACATCCCCCACTTCGTGCACACGCCGTTCTATGTCTATGCCTATGCCTTTGGCGACTGCCTGGTGAACTCGCTCTATTCGGTCTACGAACAGGCGGAACCCGGCTTCCAGCAGAAGTACCTGGACATGCTGAAGGCGGGCGGCACCCTGCGGCACAAGGAACTGCTGGCGCCGTTCCGGCTGGATGCGACGGACCCCGCCTTCTGGGCGCGCGGCCTGTCCGTCGTTTCCGGCCTGATCGACCAGCTGGAGGCGCTGTCGGCTTCCTAATTCTCCTCCTCATCCTGAGGTGGCCCGAAGGGCCCTCGAAGGATGGGCCACCGGCGCGCGGGTGGCCCATCCTTCGAGGCTCCGCTTCGCTCCGCACCTCAGGATGAGGGTGCTCCAAAAGGGACCTAATGCCTGAAGACGATCGCCTGACAGGGCGGCTGCGGCGCTACGCGCAGGTGGGGACTGCGGTCGGCGGCGTCGCCGCGCGCATGGTGGGCCAGCGCTACCTGGGGTTCGAGGCGGACCGCACGAAGAACGCCCAGGAACTGACCAGGGCCCTGGGCGGCCTCAAGGGCCCCTTGATGAAGGTGGCGCAGATCCTGTCCACGATCCCCGAGGCGCTGCCCCAGGAATACGTGGCGGAGTTGAGCCAGCTTCAGGCCAACGCGCCACCCATGGGCTGGCCCTTCGTGCGCCGCCGGATGGTCGCCGAACTGGGCCCCGACTGGGCGCAGAAGTTCGGCTCGTTCGAGCGCGAATCGTCGGCCGCCGCCTCGCTCGGCCAGGTGCACAAGGCAACCGCCAAGGACGGGCGGCCGCTGGCGGCCAAGCTGCAATATCCCGACATGCAGTCGGCGGTCGAGGCGGACCTGGGCCAGCTGCGCCTGATCTTCTCGATCCACCGCCGCATGGACCCCGCCATCGACACGGCCCATGTGTTCGAGGAGATCGCCGCCCGGCTGCGCGAGGAGCTGGACTATGGGCGGGAGGCGCAGCACATGGCGCTCTACCGCGCGATCCTGGCCGACACGCCCGAGATCCGCGTGCCGGACGTGCTGCCGGACCTGTCGACGCGCCGCCTGCTGACCATGACCTGGCTCAAGGGCACGCCGATGCTGGAGCACAAGGGGGCGGCGCTTGAGGTCCGCAACGCCCTGGCCCGGGCCATGTTCCTGGCCTGGTGGCAGCCCTTCACCGGCCATGCCGTGATCCATGGCGACCCGCATCTGGGCAACTACACCGTGGCGAGTGCCGAGCCGGACGGGGCGACGATCAACCTGCTCGACTATGGCTGCATCCGGATCTTTCCGCCCCGCTTCGTGGGCGGCGTGGTCGACCTCTACCGCGCCCTACAGTCGGGGGACGAGGCGCTGGCCGTGCACGCCTACGAGACCTGGGGCTTCCGCAACCTCAGCCGCGACCTGATCGAGACGCTGAACATCTGGGCGGGCTTCATCTATGGCCCGCTGCTGGACAACCGCACGCGCAGCATCGCCGATGGCGTCCGCCCCGGCGAATACGGGCGTGATGCCGCGATGAAGGTGCATGCCCGGCTGAAGGAGTTGGGGCCGGTACGGCCGCCTCGTGAGTTCGTGTTCATGGACCGCGCCGCGATTGGCCTGGGCGGCGTGTTCCTTCACCTGGACGCGCAGCTGAACTGGCACGACCTGTTCAACGAACGCCTGGAAGGCTTCTCGACCGATGCGGTGGCCGCCCGCCAGGCGGAGGCGTTGCAGGCGGTGGGCCTGCCCCCGCCCGCCTGAGCGCGCTTACTTCCGGACGTCCGCGATATAGGCGGCGAACAGGGTGGTGCCCGTCTCGCTGTCGCGCAGGGCCAGGTAGAACGGCCGGTCGAACGTCAGCTCGAAGGGCCGGTTGATGTTGACGGCCCGGGACTCGCCAAGCGTCACGGCTGCGGCCTCGGTCCCCTCCTCGTTGACGTCGAGGGCCACGACCTGGCGCACGGCGTCCAGGGCAAGCCCGCCTTCGGTGATGCCCGTATAGTCCTGGCCGGTCAGTGGCAGGCCAAGGGCCGCCAGGATGGGCCGCAGCTCCTGGTCGACGCGGGCCTTGAACCGCGGCAGGCGCAGCGTGCCCGGTGCCGTGTGCAGCCCGTCGCCCTGCAGCACGGCCACCAGCGACTTCTGCTTCAGCGCCTCCGTCAGGTCGGTGCCGCCGACGGGCAGGCCCAGCAGGATCTCGAACCGGCCGCGGTCATAGGGCAGGCTGACGACCTGCAGCGCGTCGTCGCTGCGATAGCGGAAGGTCCCGCTGCGGCTCATCATCTGCACCGGATAGGGCTCGCCCACGCCGGGCCGGAAGGCCGCTTCCTGCGTCTGCGCCGGATCGAAGGGGATCGTCCACTGCCCCTTGAAGTAGAGCGCGTTGGCCAGCAGCATCCGCATGCCGGGGTCGAGCTGGTCGAGCACCTTGGGGATCGCGTTCTGCGTCTCCTTGGCGGCCCAGGAATTGATGTCGCCGATTGTCTTCAGCGCGGCGAAGTCGACCTGCTGCGGCGGTGCGCCAAAGGAGGCATTGACCGACTCGACGAAGCCCGGATTGAGCACCATCTCGCTGTCGACCCAGATCGCACTGGCCGTGTTCAGCGTGACACCGCCCTTGTTCTGGGCCAGCGACTCGGCCAGCTGGCGGTGGGCCTCGCCCGCGTCCTGCAGCGTGTCCTCGCCCAGGCCCAGCACCTTGCGGAAGCGCAATGCGGTGTCGCCCTCCGCCCCCTGGCCCAGCATGGTCAGCACTGTCGCCAGGCCCAGGGGCGAGATGACGACGGTCTGGTTGGCCGAATTCTTCTGCAACGCGACCAGGACGGCGGTCCCCAGGCGGTCCATGCCGTCGACGACGCGCTTGTCGGTGGCGGCGGCCTGCGCGGCCGTCCGGCCACCGGCGACCAGCAGGGGTACCAGGAGCAGAAGGACAAAGACCCTTAGGCGCAGCATGGCATCCTCAAATGGTCGTCAGGTACCGCTCGTACTCAAGCGGCGTGATCTCGGACTCGAAATCATCCAGTTCCTGCCGGCGGCATGCAGCATAAAGCTGGCAATAGTCGGGCGACAGATAGCGCGGCAGGATTGTTGCCGCCTCGAAACGGTCCAGTGCCTCGGCCCAGCGCCGCGGCAACAGGGCATGGGCCCGGTCATAGGCATTGCCGTCGACGGGCGCCGTCGCCGCGCGGCCCTCGGTCAGGCCGAAATGCACGCCCGCCAGCAGCGTCGCCAGCGCCAGATAGGGGTTGGCGTCGGCACCGGCCACGCGGTGCTCGATGCGCCGCGCCGCGGGATCGCCACCGGGAATGCGCAGCGCCACCGTGCGGTTCTCGAAGCCCCAGGTGGCACCCATCGGCGCATAGGACGCCGGCACCATGCGGCGGAATGAATTGGCGTTCGGCGCCAGGATCGCCACCGCCTCGGCCAATGTCGCCTGGAGACCGCCCAGCGCATGGCTCAACGCCCGGTTCGCCGCCCCCTCGCCCGCGAAGACATTGCGGCCGTCCCGGTCCAGCAGGCTGAGATGCATGTGCAGCCCCGAACCGGCATAGTCGCGCCAGGGCTTGGCCATGAACGTCGCCTCCAGCCCATGGCGCCGGGCAATGCCCTTGACCGCACGCTTCATCAGGATCGCCTGGTCAGCGGCGTCCAGCGCGTCCGTCGTGTGGCCCAGGTTGATCTCCCACTGGCCGGGGCCGTATTCGCTCAAGGCGCCCTTGGCCGGTGCGCCCAGCGCGGTCGACGCGCGCATCGCCTCACCGATCACGGCGGCATAGCGATCGGTCTCGTCCAGGCTCAGCACCTGGCCCGCACCACCGCGGCGCAGCCCGCCAGCGCTGGGCAGGCGGGGCCGCCCATCGCCGCCCGGCGGATCGACTAGGTAGAACTCAAGCTCGCAGGCGACGCACGGCGTCAGGCCCAGCTCGGCAAAGCCGGACAGGACGCGGCCCAGCACGGCCCGTGGCTCCGCGAAGTAGGGCCGGCCCGATGCATCGACCATGCTCATCAGTTGGATGGCCGTTGGTTCCTGCGCCCACAGGGCGGGGCGCAGGCGATCATCCAGCGGCATCAGGACCTGGTCGCTGTCGCCGGTCGACATGGCCAGGCCCGCGCCCTCCACGTTGTGGCCCTCCACATCCAGCGCGTAGATGGAGCCCACCATCCGGATGCCGCTGCGCCGGATGGCGGCATAGCCCTGCGCCGGAATGCGCTTGCCCCGCGCGATGCCGTTCAGGTCGCTGATCATCAGGTCGACCCAGGCGAAGTCGCCCGCCCCCGGGCTCGGCCCAGGGCCGGCCGGCAGCGTCGTCGCGGAGAGGGGGGCGGGGGTCGCCGGCGCATCCGGGACGGGCGCGTCGAGATAGAAGTCATCCGGCCCGATCTGCCGGCCCGATGCCTCGATCAGGCGGCGCATCACCTCGGGCCGGGGGATCTGGCGGCCGCGGGCATAACGGCTCATCGCGGCCACGCTCACGCCGGCCCGTTCCGCAAAGCTCGTCAGGGTCAACCCGCTTTGCGCCAGATAGCTGGGAATGTCCAAGCGTCCCTCAGGCCGGATGCCGGTCGTACCGGCTGATCGCGTTGCCGGGCCCCTGCCCGGTTTCGGCCATTATAGGCATTGTTCCAGCGGCGCGGAGATACGCCCATCACAGAATCGCCCAGCCGCTTGCACGGCTGGGCGATGACCTGTCCGGTCGGGGCGGGGCCCCGGCCATGCGAAAGGTTGAGGGCGCTCAGAGCGCGCCGTTGATCCACTCCACGATCTTGCTCTTGGGCAGGGCGCCCAGCTTGGTCGCGGCCACCTGGCCGTTCTTGAACAGCATCAGCGTCGGCACGCCGCGCACGCCATAGCGCGAGGGGGTCGTCGGATTGTCGTCGATGTTGAGCTTGGCCACGGTGATCTTGCCGTCCATCTCGGCGGCAATCTCCTCAAGGCTGGGGCCGATCATCTTGCACGGGCCGCACCATTCGGCCCAGAAGTCGACCAGGACAGGCTTGTCCGCGCCGAGGACATCGGTCGCGAACGAGGCATCGGAGATCTTTTTCGACGTCGACATGATTGGGACTTTCAAGGCGCCGGATGCACCGGCAAAAGCTTAACGGAAAGAGTAGGAACTGCCCGGACGAGGGTCAAGGCACGGCCCGTGCGCCCAGCGCAGGGCAGCAAGCGCCGCGTTACATGACGCACGTCATGCAGGCGGGCGCCGCTGACCGACGGCCTCGATATGCCCGGTTCCCTCCGCCACCGCCAGCCCCTAGGATCGTGGCACAAGCGGGCCCGCCGCGCGCAAGGGGCGGGCCGCAGAGAACGGGGGGACCGATGGCAGGCAATAGCGCAGTGGTGGACGCGTTCGTCCAGGCCTGGAACAACAAGGACCTGGACGCGGTCCTGGCCTGCATGACGGACGATGTCGTCTATCACAACATTCCCATGGAGCCGATCAACGGCGTCGGCGCGGTGCGTCAGATGATGACCCCGTTCCTGGCCACCATCCAGCAGATCGAGTGGATCATCCTAGCCCAGGCTGAGAACGCATCCGGCGCCGTCCTGAACGAGCGGATCGACAAGTTCCTGATCAACGGCAAGTGGATCGCGCTGCCCGTGATGGGTTCGTTCGAGTTCCGCGACGGCAAGATCAGCGCCTGGCGCGACTATTTCGACCTCGCCCAGTTCAACGCGGCGATGGCCAGCACCCAGGGCTGAGTGCTCATCTAGGCGGCGCCGGGGACCAGCGAACATGCCAGGACCTTGGCCGCAGCCTGGACGGCCATGGCTTGGAACACGGTGCGGAGTTGGTCCACCTGCTCCGGGGTATAGTCCTGCATCGTGTCCTGGTAAAGGTCGGCGGGCAGGTGCTGGGCGACGCCGTGATCCTCGACGCCGCCGACCCAGCAGAAGTCGATGACCTCCCCGGTTCGCAGATCGAAAAGCTCGGCCCGAAGCGACAGGATCGCCCAGCTGTGCTTCATGTCGTCGAAGAACGTGGCCAACCCGGACGCATTGCGACTGTAGACGCTCAGGGCGGGCGCAATTGCGCTGCTCGACATCACGTTCCGGGTCGAGTCCGTCGCGATCAGCAGGACCGCGTCGACCGGGGCGCCAGCCCGCTCTACTGCCTGGCGCGCACGGTCGGGCAGCGGCGAGACATAGTCCCGGCGGCCCCGGGTCCGGTCATCCTTTTCGCGCCAGGGTTCAACGTCCACCGGCACAACAGCAAAGCGCGGAGACAGCTGCCGTTGCGCCTCGTCTCTGATCCTTTGCTGGATGCCCCAGGCCTGGGCGTCGTACTCGCTGTAGTCGTTGCTGAAGATCATCATTCCCAAGCTTTGGCGATAGACGGTCTCTTCAATGTCAGTCGCCAGGGCGATGGTGCGGATCGCCCCAAGCTGCTCCGGCGTAGCGCGGTTCGCACAGGCGCCCAGCAGGCAAGCCAGTAGACACACAGTTGCGAAACGCCCACACCACCGGGCGCGAGCAATCGTCTTGGGCATGGGTGCAGAAGCCTTGCTGGGCCGGCTGGTGCTGGCAGAGGGGGAAATCGACGCCCTTTGTACAATCCCCGGTTCGACCTGGCACGGTCGAATCCCGGGCCGTACCGCACGCTGGTGCCGCCGTCCGCAATACTTGATGCGTGATGTGTCCGCAGGGCTACAAAGCGCCTTCCCGTGCGAAATAGCGGCTCGGCGCTTCGCCGACCAGGCGGCGCATCATGGCGCTGAAGGCGCCGGGGCTGGCATAGCCCAGGTCCAGCGCTACCTGCGTGACCGATTGGCCGGCGGCCAGGCGCTCCAGTCCCGTCAGGGCCAGGTTCTGGCTACGCCATTCGTCCGGGCTCATGCCCGTCGCGTCGCGGAAATGGCGGCTGAAGCTGCGCCGGCTCATGCCCGCCAGGGCGGCGCAGGCGTCCAGGTCCGCGCGGGCCGCAGGCCGTGCGGCAAGGGCCCGGCAGACGCGCCGCAGGCGCGGATCGGCCGGCATGGGGCAGGACAGGGGCAGCGCCGGCAGCGTCGCCAACTCGTCCAGGAACAGGGTGGTGACCAAAGTGCGGCGCGCCTCGTCCTGCGCCGCGCGGCCCTCGACCAGATCCAGGATCAACGCGCGCAGCAGCGGCGTCACGGCCACGACATGGCAGGTTGCGGGCAGGTGCTGCGCCACGGCCGGGACCAGGTACAGGGTGCGCATGGCGACCGGGCCCGACATGCGGATGCCATGGACTAGGTTGGGCGGCAGCCACAAGGCGCGCTCCGGCGGCACGACCCAGGCGCCATCGGGGACGTCGACCGTCATCACGCCGCCGATCGCGTGCAGCAGCTGGCCGCGGGCATGGCGGTGGCTTTCGACCCGTGCGCCATGGGCGAAGTTCTCGGCCAGCCCGACAATAGCCGGCCCGCTGACATCATCGGCATCGACGGCCATTCCCCAAGTTCCGCATTTTGGCCCGTTCGCGTCGATCCTAGACCCGCGCGCAGAAGCAGGCCAGATCAGAAGGCCCTAGTCTGGCCGCCATCAACAGCAGGACAGGCAAGGCCGACAGCGCCATGGCAAGCACGACCTGGGTCCCGCACGGACCCGACAAGGGCATATCCTTTCGCAGGCTGATGACGGTGATCGGCCTCGGCCACTTCACCAGCCACGTGCTGCAGTTCGTCCTGGCGGCCCTGCTGCCGCTGACCGCGCTGCGCTTCGGCGTGGGCCTGGCGGAAGCGGCCCTGATGGTCACGGCCTTCTACCTGGCATCGGCCTGCTCGCAGGCGCTGACCGGGTTCGTGGTGGACCGCTTCGGCGCGGCACGGGTCCTGGCGCTTGGCCTGGCCGTGTTGGCCATCGCCTTCGGGGCGATGGCGGTCGCCCCCTATTGGGCGATGATCCCGCTGGCGGCGTTGGCTGGCTTGGGCAACAGCGTCTTCCACCCGGCGGACTTTGCGATCCTGGGGGCGCGGGTCGTGCAGTCGCGCATGGGCACGGCCTTTGCCCTGCACGGCCTGACGGGGACGCTGGGCTATGCCGTGGCACCGCCGGCGGCCCTGTTCATCGCCACGCACGGATCCTGGTCGGCGGCGATGCTGCTGGCCGCGGCGCTGGCAGCGATGGCCCTGGTGCTGGTCGTCGCCCATATGCGGCAGCTTCTGGCGCCCTCGGCCTTTGGCAGCGCCCCCCGCGAGGGCGTCCGGGCCAGCCTGTCGGTGCTGATGACGGCGCCCGTCCTGTCGTGCTTTGCGTTCTTCGTCCTGTCCGCCCTGCCGGCGGTGGGCATCACGGGCACGCTGCCCGCGGTCCTGAACGGCCTGTTCGGCACGCCGCTTCAGGTCGTGGCCCTGGCCATCGCCGCCGATCTGGTCGGCTCCGGCATTGGTACGCTGATCGGCGGGCGGCTGGCCGACCAGGGCATCCGGCCGGAGCGGATCGTCGTCGGCGGCCTGTCGGCCGCAGCGGCGCTGGTCATGGTGGTCGGGGTCGTGCCGTTGGGGGCGGTTGGCCTGATCGCGGTCCTGGGCCTGACAGGCCTGGCGGCGGGGCTGACCGGTCCGTCGCGCGACCTGCTGATCCAGGCGGGCGCGTCGCGCGCGGCCAGCGGGCGGGTCTTCGGCTTCGTCTATTCGGGCTATGACCTGGGCTCGGCCGCGGTGCCGCTGCTGCTGGCGGGGATGGTCGATGCGCGGGCGCTGCACCTGGTGGTCCCCGCCATCGCGGCCGGCTATGTCGCGATGATCGTGGCGGGCATTGCCGCCTCCTGGCGACCGCGGCGGGCCGCGATCGCCTGAGGACGCCGGCCTCAGAACGTGGCGGCGGCCAGGCGGCGGCGTTCGACGCTGGCCGCCAGTTCGCGCCAGATTGCCGCTTCCAGCGCCTTGGCGGCGGGGCCCTGCTGATCCTCGGTCCATGCGTGCAGGTCGATCAGGGCTCGGCGCAGGTCGCCATTCGCCGCAGCCAGCGTGGAGACGCGGATGTCCGGCTCCCGCCCCTCGGCCAGTGCGGCCAGGGTCCCGGCCAGGGGATCGCCGCCCAGCACGGGCAGGGCCTGGCGGAACAGGTCGCGGATCGCGGCATTCTCCCGCGCCAGTCGGTCGGCGGCGCGGTCCCACTCGTCGGCGACGACGGAGATCATGCCGGCCACGCCGCCCAGTGCTCCCTTCAGGTAGCGCGGCTCGACAATGGGCGCGATGCGGCCGGCAAGATCGGCCGAGACATGGGCGAGGAAGGTGGTGACGTCGGGCCGGATCATGCGAGGTGGTCCTCCAGATGGCCCATCGTTTCAAGGACCGCGCGGTCCTGGGCGTTGATCATGACCCACCCAGTCAGGGCCAGGATGATGTCCTTGTTCTCGCTGGTCTCCCAGGCATGGGCGCTGGAGACCCAGATGCCCTGGCCCTTCACGCTGGCGAACAGCTCCCACCAGTGCAGGGCGGCGCGGTCGACCTTCATGCCGCTGCCTTCCTCCCAATGGCGGATCGCGTCTTCCTTGGGGATCAGGCCGCCGCAGCGCTCGTCCCGGCCCCAGTACCAGACGCGGTTGATGCTCCAGGCCAGATCTTCCAGCGGATCGCCCAGGTGCGCCATTTCCCAGTCCAGCACGCCGTGGATCCGGCCATCGGGGTCGTAGAGATAATTGCCGGTGCGGAAGTCGCCGTGCACGACGCTGGTCTTCATGGCCGGCGGCGGCGGGTTGCGGCGCATCCAGCGGATGGCGGCACGGATCACCGGCTGCGGGTTCAACTCGTCCGCCGTCAGCACGCCCTCCCAATAGTCCAGCTGCTGCTTCCAGGCCTGGTCCGGCTCGACCCAGGGGAAGACGCCGACCAGTCCCAGCGCATGCGGATCCTGCGCCGCAATCTGGCCCATGTAGAACCATTTCTGACGCCCGATCTCGGCCGCATGGGCGGCATAGGGCTCGGCCGTCACGGCGCGGGGGTCGGCGTCCAGGCCCGCGATCCCGCTGCCGACCTCCGCCATCACGAAGAACGGCTGGTCCAGGTGGGCCGGATCCTCCTCCAGCCACAGGACCTCCGGCACCGGCACCGGCGTGGTGCCGAACGCCTTGTAGACCGCGTATTCGGTGGCCCGTGTCGTGTCGATCAGGCTGTCGCCCGGCGGATCGCGCTTCATGACCAGGCGGCGGCTGTGCCGCGTCGCCCCCTCTGCCCAGTTCAGGCGGAAGCGATAGGTCTCGCGTGAGGCACCGCCCCAGATCCGGTCCAACTGGTCGACCGTGACATCGCGCGCGCCCGGCATTTTTCGAGCGGCATAGGCCGCGATCCGGCCTTCAAGCGTTTCCATCCCGTTGTTCTTCTCTTAGGCTTTCGTTCGACGCCGGATGCGGTTAAGACAGCGTTTCACGGCATCCGCAAGACCGTAACAATGCGTGGGGATGGGAATGCAAGTCTACGACCTCGTGATCGTTGGCGGTGGGATCGGTGGCAGCGCACTGGGCTGTGTCATGGCCCGTGATGGCTACAAGGTCCTGATCCTGGAGCGCACGACCGAATATCCCGACCGTGTCCGCGGCGAGTGGATCGCCCCCTGGGGCGTGGTCGAGGTCCAGCGCCTGGGCCTGTACGACACCCTGGTGGCGGCCGGCGGCCACACCATCACCCGCCACATCACCTATGACGAGGCCTGGAGCCCCGAGGAGGCGGAGGCCCAGCCCCTGCCGCTCGGCATGTTCCACGAGAGCGTTGCTGGCCCGCTCGCCATCGGTCACCCGCACCACTGCCAGACCCTGGCCGATGCGGCAGTCGCGGCCGGTGCCACGCTGCTGCGCGGGGTTGGCGCCATCGACTGCACGCTGGGCAGCGATCCGACGGTCACCTACAGCCATGGCGGGGCGGAGCATGTTGCCAAGGCCCGGCTGGTCGTGGGTGCGGATGGCCGCACCTCCCACGTCCGGCGGCAGGCGGGCATCGTCCTGCACGAGGACAAGCCCCATCACTGGTTCGCCGGCCTTCTGGTCGAGAACGTGAAGGACTGGCCCGCCGACCTGCAGGCCATCGGCACCGAAGGGGATTTCGCCTTCCTGGTGTTCCCGCAAGGGGACGGCCGCGCCCGCATCTATGGCAGCTACCCGCTGGAGCAGACGGGTCGCTACTCGGCAGCCAACGGGGCGCAGGCCTTCCTGGACCGCTTCCGCGCCAAGTGCTGCCCCAACCTTGAGCGCTTTGCCGAGGCAACGCCCGCGGGCCCGGTCATGAGCTATTCCAACCACGACACCTGGACCGAGCAGCCCTATGGCGAGGGCGTGGTCCTGGTGGGCGATGCCGCCGGCTGGAACGACCCGATCGTGGGCCAGGGCCTGTCGATCACCTATCGCGACGTCCGCATCGTGAGCGAGGCGCTGAAGGCGGCCAAGGAGTGGACGCCCGCAATCTTCGCCGAATACGGGAGCGAGCGGATGGAGCGCCTGCGCCGCCTGCGCTTCGCGGCTGGCCTGACCTCGACCTTCGATGCGGAGTTCGGCGAGGACGCCAAGGCGCGTCGCCGTGCCTTCCACGAGCGCAAGCTGGCCGATCCCAGCCTGGGTGTCGCAGCCCTGGCCGTGATGGCGGGGCCGGAACTGGTGCCGGCCGAAGTCTTCACGCCCGAGAACCGCGCCCGCATCGTGGGCGAGTCGATGGATCAGGCGGCATGAGCGTGGACATCGTCGACTTCAACCGCCGCTGGCTCCAGGCCTGGAGCGACAAGGACGTCGAGCGGCTGGTCATGTTCTACGCGCCCGACACGGTCTACCAGGACCCCAACACAGCCGAGGGCCTGCACGGGCGGGAGCCCTTGCGCGCCTACCTGACCAAGCTGTTCGCCGAAACGCCGCCCATGCGCTACGACCCGGACGAGACGTGGAAGACCGATGCCGGCTATTGCGGGCGCTGGATCTGCACGATCGACAATCCGGACGGGACCAAGGGCTATATGCGCGGCTTCGACCTGGTCGTGCTCAAGGACGACCTGATCGCCCTGAACGAGGTCTATGTCCACATGCTGGCCAAGGACCCCCGCGCCGCCTGACGCCGATACCGCCCCGGCCAGGTGCCGGGGCGGTTCTATCGCAGCCGGTCCGATTGGCGTTCGGCCAAGGCGCGACGGATGTCACGGGCCGTGTGGAGCACCGCGAGGATCGTCACCTTCCGTTCGTCAGCCTCGTAGACGATCAGGTATGGCCGCGATCTGACTGGAAGCTCTCGTGTACCGGCGAGGTAGCCGCGCCGACCAATACCCGGGAATTCGCGCAATCGGTCGATCGAGGCGATGATCGCCTCCCGCACGCGCACAGCGGCAGCCGGGTCATCCTGGTGGATGTATTCAACGATATCTGCAAAATCCCGAGCGGCGGGCGTTGTAAGGACAAGCCGCCCCAATCTCACCAGCCGTATTTGGCGCGTATTTCCGCGAATACGTCCTCGGCATCGCGGACATTGCCCGCCCTCGCAGCAGCGATGCCCTCGCGGATACGTTCGACTTGCCAGTCGTGCGCATCAAGGTACTGGCGCAGCGCCAGTTCAACGACTTCGCTCCGAGAGCGTTCGCCCTGGCAGGCCAGAGCGTCGATCTCATCGAGCAGATCCTTGTCCGTCTCGATGGTCAGCGTCGCTTTCAGTGCAGCATGGGTCATGCTTCTGGATCCTTGGTTCCATCCAAAGCAATGTCAGCCTCGACGGCCTCAAGGCGGGCTGCGGGCCGATCACCATCAAGGAGCAGGATAAGTTCACCGGCCAGGGCACGGTCGACCAGTTCGTCAAGCCGCCCTGCCGCCTCCTCGATGGATATACGCATGCATCACCTCCTGAACCAGAGTCGCGCAAGGCGGTGGCCGGAGCAAGCACTCCTCACCCCGGGGCATTATCCGCGAAGGGGGCGAGTTGTGCTTCGAGGGCGCGGGTGAAGGCGGGGCGGGCTTCGCAGCGCTGGCGGTAGGCGTCGAGGGTCGGGAAGTCCTCCAGGATGCCTTGCCCCCGCAGGATGCGGAGGACCGTCGTCATCATCAGGTCGCCTGCGGTGAAGCGGTCCTCGAGATAGTCGCGCGCGCCAAGGGCGGCCGCCAGTTCGCCCAGGCGCTTGCGGATCATGCCCTCCACCTGCGGGCGGCGCTCGGCGGTCCAGGGCTCCCCTGCGTGGAAGATCGTGAGCTCGGCCAGGTTCTGCAGGGGCGGCTCGATCGTGTTGAGTGCCGCCAGCAGCCAGGTCCGCGTCCGCGCCCGTGCCGCGGGGTCGGCCGGCATCAGGGCGTCCGACCGTTCCGCGATGTGCAGGACGATGGCCCCGGATTCGAACAGGCGGACCTCGCCGTCCTCATAGGCGGGGACCTGGCCGAAGGGCTGGACACCGCGGAAGCCTGGGCTGTCCTGGTCCTCGAAGCTCAGCAGGCGGGTGTCGTAGGGGATGCCCGCTTCCTCAAGCGCCCAGCGCACGCGCAGGTCGCGCACCAAGCCCTGGGCGAACGGCGGGACCCAGCGAAAGGCATAGATGGTCGGCATGGGCGGTCCTCTTCAACCCGGTCTGTCCCTCCAAGGACGCAGGCTGCCCGGCCGTGCCGACAGGAGCCGGCCCCTCAGGCCGCCGGAAATGTGTCCTTGTGCGTCGCGCGCAGCAGGGCCTTCTGCACCTTGCCCATGGCATTGCGGGGCAGGTCCCCTTCGACAAAGAAGACGCGCTTCGGCACCTTGAACGCCGCCAGGTCCTGGCGCGCCCGGGCGATGATCGCCTGTTCGTCCAGCGCTGCGCCGGGGGCGGGCAGGACGACGGCCACCACCGCCTCCCCGAAGTCGGGATGGGGCACGCCGATCACCGCGGATTCCGTGACACCGGGCAGGCCGTCGATCAGGGTCTCGACCTCCTTCGGATAGACGTTGAGGCCGCCCGAGATGATCAGGTCCTTCTCCCGCCCCACGATGTGGACGTAACCCTCGGCGTCCACCTTGCCCATGTCGCCGGTGATGAACCAGCCGTCGCGGAACTCGCTCGCCGTCTTCTCCGGCATGCGCCAATAGCCCTTGAAGACATTGGGGCCCTGGACCTCGATCCCTCCGATCTCATCCGTGCCCAGCACCCGCCCGTCGTCATCCGCGATGCGCAGGGAAACATCCGGCAGGGGAAAGCCGACCGTGCCGGCGATCCGCCGCCCCTCCAGCGGGTTGGAGGTCAGCATGTTCGTCTCCGTCATGCCGTAGCGTTCCAGGATCGCGTGACCGGTGCGCTCCTCGAACTGGCGGTGCGTCTCGGCCAGCAGCGGGGCCGAGCCGGAGATGAACAGGCGCATGTTGGCGACTGCCGCGCGGTCCAGGCCCGCCTGGCCCAGCAGGCGCGTGTAGAAGGTGGGCACGCCCATCATGACGGTGGAGTGGGGGAGCAGGCCCAGGGCCTCCGCCGCATCGAACTTGGGCAGGTAGAACATGGCGCTGCCGTTCAGCAGCGTCGTGTTCAGCGCCACGAACAGGCCGTGCGTGTGGAACACCGGCAGGGCATGGAGCAGCACGTCGCCCGGCCGGAAGCCCCAAATCTTGTGAAGTGTCAGCGCGTTGGACGACAGGTTGCGATGGCTCATCATCGCCCCCTTGGACCGCCCCGTGGTGCCGGAGGTGTAGAGCAGGCCGGCCAGGTCGTCGGCCCCGCGGGGCACCGTCTCGAAGCCCGGGCCCTCGACGCTGGCCGCCTGCATCAGCGTGCCCTGGCCGTCCTGCCCTAGGGTCAGGATGCGGGCACCCGCAGCCACGGCCTCAAGCTCGCCCTCTGTCCCCGGCCGGCAGACGAAGACGCGCGGCTCCGCATCGCCCAGGAAGTACGCCACTTCGGCCTTGGTGTAGGCCGGGTTCAGCGGCAGGAAGACGCCACCCGCCTTGATCGTGGCAAGGTAGAGCAGGACGAACTCGACCGACTTCTCCGCCTGCACCGCGACCCGGTCGCCCGCGCGCACACCGGCGCGCGCCAGGGCCGCCGCAACGCGCTCCACCCCCGCTTCCAGCGCGCCGTAGCTCAGGTCCGGCCGCCCGCCATGGGCCAGGATGAAGGGCTGCGTCCGGTCCTTCGGGAACCGGCTTTCCAGGATCTCGTAGAGGTGTTCGGTCATTGTTTTCCGTCAGGAGGTGCTTCTTGGCGGGAAGGTTGCGTCAACATCCTTCGAGATGGGCCTGCGGCCCTCCTCAGGATGACGACCGTTGGAGAATTTTCTCACATAGAACAACGGCGTCATGCTGAGGAGCGGCCCGCAGGGACGCGTCTCGAAGCATCAGTCGCGACGCTGACGCAGGTGGCTGCCGGCCTCACGCCCCCACTTCGGCCTTGAAGTCGTCCCAGAAGTATTCCTGGGGGCCGCGGGCTTGGGCTGCCCGCGCCTTTTCCTCGTTGCCGCGCAACTCCACCCGGCGAATCTTGCCTGAGATCGTCTTGGGCAGGTCCGAGAACTCGATCACCCGCACCCGCTTGTAGGGTGCGACGGCGCCCGCCAGGAACTTGAAGATCGACAAGGCTGTCTGCGGCCCCGCCGCATGCCCCGGGGCCAGGGTCACGAACGCCTTGGGTACCGACAGGCGCAAGGGGTCGGGCGACGGCACCACCGCCGCCTCCGCCACTGCGGGATGCTCGATCAGGACGCTTTCAAGCTCGAACGGGCTGATGCGGTAGTCGGACGACTTGAACACGTCGTCGGCCCGCCCGACGAAGGTGAGGGAGCCATCCGGGCTGCGCGTCGCGACATCGCCCGTGAAGTGCCAGCCGGCGTCGAGGCCCGCGATGGTGCCGTCATCCATCTGGTAGCCCATCATCACGCCGACCGGTTTCCGGGCGAGGGAGACGCAGATCTGCCCCTCCTCCACCTCGTCCCCGTCGGCATCGAGCAGGCGGATGTCGAACCCGGGCAGCGGCCGGCCCATCGAGCCGGGGACGACCGGCTGGCCCGGCGTATTGCCGACCTGGGCCGACGTCTCGGTCTGGCCGAAGCCGTCGCGGATGGTCAGGCCCCAGGCCTTCTCCACCTGCTCGATCACCTCAGGGTTGAGCGGTTCGCCCGCGGAGAGCAGTTCGCGGACATGGTTGCGATGCTGGGACAGGTCCTCCTGGATCAGCATGCGCCACACGGTCGGCGGCGCGCAGAAGGTGGTGATCCTGTGCTTGGCCAGCACCGCCAGCAGGGTCGCGGCGTTGAAGCGCGGCTGGTTGTAGATGAAGACGCAGGCTCCCGCGTTCCAGGGCGCGAAGAAGCACGACCAGGCATGCTTGGCCCAGCCGGGGGACGAGATGTTGAGGTGCACGTCGCCCGGCTTCAGACCGATCCAGTACATGGTCGACAAGTGTCCGACCGGATAGCTCTGGTGGCTGTGCAGGACCAGCTTGGGCTTGGCCGTGGTGCCGGAGGTGAAATAGAGCAGGAGGGGGTCGGTTGCCTTCGTCTCGCCATCGGGGGCGAAGCCTGTCGGCTGGTCATAGGCGCGGGCATAGTCGTGCCATCCGTCAGCGCCACCCACCGCGATCCGCGTGAACTCCGACCCCAGGGTCGCGAACTTGTCGGTGACACTGGAATCGGCGACCACATGCTTCAGGCGGCCGCGGGCCAGGCGGTCCTCAAGGTCGGCCGGGGCCAGCAGCATGGTCGCGGGCACGACGACGGCGCCCAGCTTCATGGCCGCCAGCATCACCTCCCACAGCGGCACGACATTGCCCAGCATCAGCAGCATGCGGTCGCCCCGCTTCACCCCCAGCGCGCGCAGGTAGTTGGCCACCTGGTTCGAGCGGGCGGAGAGTTCGGCAAAGCTGAGCTTCACCTCGGACGCATCGTCGACGATGTGCAGCGCTGGACTGTCGTTCCCCTGCGCCATTACGTCGAAATGGTCCAGCGCCCAGTTGAAGTGCTCCAGCTTTGGCCATTCGAAACCGGCGACCGCGGCCCGGTAGTCGGTGCGGTTGGCGATCAGGAAGTCGCGGGCTTCACGAAACGTCGGCATGGCGCAGTCTCCCCCAGGGCCGGGGTTCGGCCCCGGGTCAATCTTTTCAGCCCCAAGCATAGACAGCGAATGCACAGTCCCCAAGCGACCGCTTCACTTGACAGAATTGCGAATGATTATCATATGCTGAACAGGCGGGCATGGGCATGGAGGATGACGGGCGATGGTCAAAGGGGCGTGCAAGCCCGTGCCGGGCGCAGTCGCCCGGCGGGCGGTGCTGGTGGGATTGATGGCTCTGGGCTGGTCCCAGGGCGGCGGCCAGCAGGCCGGGGCTGGCGCGCTGCACGGCCAGGCCGGCGCCGGTCCTGGCCTGGCGACGCCCCTGGTGCGCTGAGCGCACCAGGGATCAATTCTCAGAACGTCACGTTCAGGCTGGCGATGAAGGTGCGCGGATTGCCCTGGACCAGGTAGTTGGCGCCCGGAAAACCGCCAACCGACGCCCAATAGGATTCGTCGGTCAGGTTCTCGACCCGCCCACGCAGCGTCCAGTCGACGCCCTGGAGGGTGAGGACATAGCGCAGGCCCAGGTCCAGGCGGGTCCAGCTGTCGACCTCCACCGTGTTGGCGGCGTTCACATACTGCGCACCTGTATGGATCAGGCGGGCGTCGACGGTCAGGCCGGCGATGAAGGGCAGGTCCCATTCGACATTGCCGTTGAGCTGGAATTCGGGCGTCCCGATCGCGGCATTGCCGTCATTGGCGTCGGCGGTCGTCACCTCGGTATCGACATAGGTCAGGCCGCCGATCACCCGCACGCCTGCGACCGGCTCACCGAACAGGGTCAGTTCCACGCCCTGGTTCTGCTGTTCGCCGCCGTCGCTGAATACGTCGTTCTCGACGATCGCGCGGGGCTTGGAGATCGAGAACAGGCTCAGCGTGCCGCCAAAGGTCTCCGCGTCGTACTTGGCGCCGACCTCGACCTGGTCGCTGACATAGGGCGCCAGGATCTCTCCGGCATTCAGGACGGGGCGCCCATTATTGACGGTTGGCGCGGTCTCGCCCCGCTGCAGGGCCTGGGCGTAGTTGGCATAGAGCGCCAGGCCCGGCACCAGTTCATAGGTCACGCCAAAGGCCGGCGTGACCTTGGAATCGTCATAGTTCGAGATCCGCGCGCCGGTATTGTAGTCGTACGTTTCGGCACCCAGGTACTGGTAGCGCAGGCCGAACGTCGTCTTCAGGCGGCCGTCCAGGAAGGACAGCGTATCGGCGAAGGCGACGCTGGCGGTCGTCGTCTCCGACGTCTTCAGGGGGTCCGACAGGACACCGCCCACGAAGAAGTTCGCGGCGGGCGGCGGCACAGGGAACGGATTGTAGAGGTCCCCGGCAAAGCCCGCGAAGCTGGAGAACGCATAGGCGTTGTCCGACTCCTCCTGATAGCCGGAAACCGAGAAGACGACGCGGTGGCCGACGATCCCGGTGTCGAACTCCGCCCGGATACCGGCATCGCCCGACAGGACCGTATCCTCGCGCGTGTTGTCGAAGCGATAGGCACTGGTGACCCCGGTCGAAGTCGTGCTGGGGTTGGCCAGGACGTTCGCCTCCTCCCCGAAGCGGGCGCCACCGGCGACCCAGGCCGTCACGTTCTCGGTGATGTCGAACTCGCCACGGACCACGCCAAAGACCTGCTCCTCGTCCGAATAGGTCCAGGGCTGGGCATAGTTGGTGTCGGCGTCGGGCGGTTCCGGCACGTCCCCGGCGAAGGGCGGCGTGACCTGGGGCCGCGGCGCGTCGATCCGGTTGTCCTGGTAGCCCAGGTCGAACGAGAAGCGGGCCCGTGTCCCCGCATAGTCCACGCCCAGCGACAGGGCAGTCAGGCTGCGGTCCTCGTCCTCGACGGCGCTTTCGCCGACGCGGCCATGGGCGCTGGCGCGGATTCCCCATTCCCCGTTCGCACCATAGCGGCGCCCGACATCCGCCGAGCCGACGAACTGGCCATTGCTCTCATAGCCCAGGGTCAGGCTGTTGATCCCTTCGGCCGGCGCTCGCTTGGGCACCAGGTTGATCGTGCCACCAACCGCGCTGTCGCCCGGTGCCGCACCGTTGATGAAGGCGTTGGCGCCGCGAAAGACCTCGACCCGCTCCATCAACTCGGCCGCCACGAACTGGCGCGGCAGGATGCCGTACAGCCCGTTCAGGGTCATGTCGTCGGAATAGACCGGGAAGCCGCGGATGACATAGACCTCCTGGAAATTGCCGAAGCCCTTGGCCACGCGGACCGTCGGATCGTTCAACAGGACGTCGCCGATGCTGTCGGCCTGCTGGTTCTGGATCAGCTCCTGCGTATAGGCCGTGCTGCTGAACGGCATCTCCAGGAAATCCAGGTTGCCCAGAAGCCCGGCCCGCGACCCGGTCGCCACCTGGCCCCCGACATAGGGCAGGGTCAGTTCGACCTGCGAACCCTGGATGTCGATGGTCGGCAGTTCGATGACGAAGGGGTCCTGCCCTTCCGCCGGCTGGTCCTGTGCCACGGCCGTGCCGCTGCCGATCGCCGCAACGCAGCCCAGCATGGTCGCAAGCCGGGCGCTGCGCCCACGCCGCCGCCCCGAAGTCTTCCCCGCCACAGACCCCTCCGATGGGCTTGCGCCCATTCCTGCAAATGATTCGCGTTGATACTGCCATCAGCGCGCAGGAGTCGACTGCGACTTAATTGCAATGCAGGGAGGGATGGGCGTGCTTTGGCCCGGAGAGTCTTCCAACGTTGCGGACAGGGTGTCAGTCCGCCCGCTTTCCAGGCCATGCACCCCAGCCGACCGCCCAGGCGACCGCGCGGGTGGGCGGATCGGCGACGCCGCTCACGACCCGGCGGCGGCGCGGGCGGCCAGGTCGCGCTCCTTGAGGACGCGGCGCATGATCTTGCCTGTCGTCGTCATCGGCATCTCGGTCACGAAGGCGATCTCGCGCGGGACCTCGTGCCGGGCCAGGCGCTCGCGGACAAAGGCCTGGATCTCCGCTGCCAGCACCTCGGACGGGGTGGCCCCCGGGACGGGCACGATGAAGGCCTTGACCACTTCCGTGCGGATCGGGTCGGGAATCCCGATGGCGGCGGCGATGGCCACGGCCGGATGCTTGACCAGCGCCTCCTCGATCTCGCCAGGACCGATGCGATAGCCGGACGAGGTGATGACGTCGTCGGCACGCGCCACGAACCAGAAATAGCCGTCCTCGTCCTGCCGACCCAGGTCGCCGGTCAGGAGCCAGCCATTGCGGTACTTGCGCGCCGTCGCTTCCGGATTGCGCCAGTACTCCAGCAGCATGATCGGGTGTCCGGCCTTTACCGCGATCTGCCCCTCGGTCTCAGGCGGCACGGGATTGCCGTCCTGGTCCACGATCGCGACCGTGTAGCCGGGCGCCGCCTTGCCCAGGGCACCGGGCCGGGGCGCCATGAAGCGGCTGTTGTTCAGGATGCAGACATTGCATTCCGTCTGCCCGAACGCTTCCGCCAGCTTGGCGCCCAGCACCTCCTCCACCCAGCGGTAGAGTTCGGCGCCCACCGCCTCCGCCCCCGATACGACAGTGTGCAGGTGCATGCGGTAGTCGCGGCGCGCCTCCTCGGGCACGGCCTTCATCATGCGCAGCATCGTCGGCACCAGGGTGGCGCTGCTGACCTTGTGCTGCGACAGGAAGCGGAACGTATCCAGGGGATCGAAACCGATCCGGGCGCGCGCCGCGAACACGCGGCCGGTCTGCAGGCTGGTCATCAGCATGGCAAAGCCCGCCAGCCAGGCCCAGTCGGCAGGCGAATAGATCACGTCGTCGGTTGAGCCGTAGGAGTTCGCGAATTCGACCGACGGCAGGTGGCCCAGCAGCGCGCGGTGCGCGGCCAGCGCGCCCTTGGGCTGCCCCGTCGTGCCGGACGTATAGTTGATATAGGCCGGATCCTCCGCCCGGGTCTGCACCGTCTCGAACACCCGCGGCGCGGCGGCGATCAGCGCCCAGTAGTCCAGCGTGCCGGCGTGCTGCCCATCGACCAGCAGGATGTGCCTCAGGCTCGGCGCCGCGGCCGCAGCTTCCAGCACGGCCGGCAGGCGCGCGCGGTCGGTGACGACAGCCGATACCTCCGCATTCGCAAAGCGGAAGGCCAGGGCCTCCGGCCCGAACAGCGCCGCCATGGGGCACGAGATCGCCGCCAGCTTCCAGCAGGCGACATGGGTCGTGGGCACGGCACTGTCGACCGGCAGGACGATCGCCACGCGGTGACCCCGGCCGATGCCCAGCCCCGCCAGGACGTGGGCCAGGCCGCTGGCGCGGGCGTTCAGCTCGCCATGCGTGACGCGCTCCACGCGGTCGTCATACTCGATGAAATAGGCCAGCCGGTCGGGTTGGCTGGCGGCATGGCGGTCGCTGATGTCGGCCGCGATGTTGTAGTACTCGGGCACGTCCAGCCGCTGGCTGGCATAGATCTCCTCATAGGTCGCTGGCCGCGCGGCGCTTGTGCCCATGCCCTGGTCCTCCGGTTTCCCTCACGGCCGGCGTCTGGCGCGCCGGCCCGTGCCCGAAGCATGCGGAGAGGTGCCCCGCCCCGCAATCACATATTGAAAGTCGGTTCATTTTTCAGGTCGTTGCCACGCAGGCGACGGCACCGTGTCCCAGCCTGCAACACCATGGGGAGCGCCTCAGCCCTCGTCGGGCGGCAGCGTGGCGATCGCGCGCACGACCTTCAGGTAGGTGCGGATGACATGGTCGGGCACATCATCCTCGCCCAGGAAGCGTTCGCGCAGCAGCAGGCGCGCGGCGATCAGCATGACGCCCACGGCCTCAAGCTCCTCCGCCGAGAAGGCCGGAAAGTCCCCCACCGCCTTGTTGTCCTTCAGCGACGCGTGATAGTGGGCGATCACGTTCGCCATGTGCTGCTCATAGGCGGCGGGGGCATAGACCCGCGCCTCGGCCACGATGCGCAGCAGCGCCGGCTGGGTTCGCGCGTATTCGAAATAGCCCCGCGCGGCGCGCGTCTCGACCTCCAGGGCGGAGCGTGCCTCGCCGATCTCGCGCCCCAGCATGCCCAGCATGCGGCCGCCCACGGCGGGCAGAAGCTGGTCGAACAGGTCCTGGCGGCTTTCGAAGTACTGGTAGAAGGTGCCCAACGCCAGGCCGGCCCGCGCGGTCACGCGGGCGATGCTGGCCCCGGCATAGCCGTCCTCGCCCACGATCCCGGCCGCGGCATTGATCAGCGCATCATAGTTCTGCCGGGCCCGCTCCTCCCGCGAGAGGCGCTTGCGGCGAGGTCGGGGCGGGCTCGCCGGGGGCTTTGTTGCTGCATCGCTCATGGCCGCAGCATAGGTTCCTGAAAATCGAATCGGGACTGCAAATATCGCCACATGGGCCGCCCCCGGGGGCTGCGGGGCCGGGCGCCGTCAGGTTGGCTTGGACAGCCAATGGCGGAACGACCTATTGTCCAGGAGTGTTGAGCCGTCCGGAAGTCGCAAGCCCAGCCCCTCATGGAGAACGCCACAACCGAACGCAAGGCCGAACTGGTCCAGGCGCTGTTGCACGCCATCGACCGCCATGGCCTGACCCTGCCTGCGCACGACCTGATCGCCCAGGAGGCGCATGGCGCGCGCGAGGCCCTGCTGCGCAGCCTGGCGCAATCGGACGAGTTGCTGATCGCCGCCTGCGAGCATCTGGCCGACATCTATCGCGACACGCTGCTGATGGGCATCGTCGAGGCCCAGGCGCCGGAACGGCTGAGCCTGTTCCTGGACTTCTATTTCGATTTCCTGTCGGCCAAGGGCCTGCCGAAGCCGGCGGACGACCGACTTTATGACGCGCTGCTGGCCCTGGCGGCGACCTCTCCGGCCCTGCGCGCCAGCCTGCGCGGGCAGTACGAACTGCTCCAGCACGTCATCGCGCACGAGGTTCAGATCAGCCACCCCATGCTGGGTCAGGCGGCCTGTCGCGAGATCGGCTTCCTGTTCGTGGGCATGATGATCGGCCATTGGAAGCTGGTCGCCAGCCTGGGCTTCTCCGAAAGCTGGAACCAGGTGACCCGGCGGGCCATCGACCGCCTGATCGAATCCTACAAGCTGGACGCCGCCTGACCCCGCCGGCGCGACGGCCGGCGGGACCAGTCCTGCGCGCCGGGCCAGGCGCTATTGCATGTACCAGCCGTGGCTGACGATCAGCGACTGCCCGGTCAGTGCCTTGGTCGGGAACGAGGCGAAGAAGACCGCGGCCTCGGCCACGTCCTCGACAGTGGTGAACTCGCCGTCCACCGTCTCGCGCAGCATCACGTTCTTGACCACCTCTTCCTCGGTGATGCCCAGTTCCTTGGCCTGTTCGGGGATCTGCTTGTCGACCAGGGGTGTGTGGACATAGCCGGGACAGATCACGTTGGCCCGGACATTGTGCTTGGCGCCTTCCTTCGCGACCACCTCGCACAGGCCGATCAGGCCGTGCTTGGCGGCGACATAGGGCGCCTTGAGCGGCGAGGCTTCCTTGGAATGGACCGAGCCCATGTAGATGATGCTGCCGCCTTCCGGCTGCTTGTACATCTGGTTCAGTGCTGCCTTCGTCGTCAGGAAGGCGCCATCCAGGTGGATCGCCAGCATCAGCTTCCACTTGTCGAGCGGGTATTCGTGGACCGGGGCCACGATCTGGATGCCCGCATTGCTGACCAGGATGTCCAGCCGCCCCCATTTCTCGATCGCCTTGGCGATGCCGTCATTGACCTGGCCTTCGTCCATGACGTTCATGGCCACGCCGATCGCCTCGCCGTGATCGCGGGAGATTTCGGCCGCCGTCGCCTCGGCCCCCGCCAGGTTCAGGTCGGCGATCGCGACCTTTGCCCCTTCCTTCGCGAAGATGATCGCGATTTCCTTGCCAATTCCGCTTGCTGACCCTGTGATGACGGCAACCTTGTCCTTCAGGCGCATGGCTTGTCCCCCGAAACGGTCGACAAGTCTTGCGCAAGCACAAGGGCGGGTCGAGGGGACGCTGCGTGCGCCGCAGCGATTCCTGACGGGCGTCGCACCAGAGCGACGCCCGGGGCCGTTCGACCCTCAGCCGGCGAACATCTCGTCGAAGAATTCGCGCATCGCGCGCCACGAGCGTTCGTCCGTCCGGGCATCATAGGCAAAGCCCGGAATGCCCAGGGCATCGACGTCGACATTGGTGAAACTGTGGCCCGCGCCGCCATAGACGATCATCTGCCAGTCGGCGCCGGCGGCACCGAGTTCGCGCTGCAGGGCGTCGCGCTGCTCGGCATTGGCCAGCGGGTCGTCGGCCCCGGCACAGACCAGGATGCGTGTCGCGATGCCCGGGGCGGCCGGTGCCATGCCCACGTCCAGCGCGCCATGGAAGCTGACGACGCCCCGCGCGCCCAGGCCGGCACGGGCGATCTCCAGCACCGTGAAGCCGCCGAAGCAGAAGCCGATGGCCGCAACCCGGTCGGCATCGCACTGGGGATGGGCCTTGAGCGCGTCGAGCCCGGCCTTGGCCCGGACGTGCAGCCGGGCCGGATCCTCGCGCAGCGGGGCCATCAGGGCCATGGCGCCGGGCAGGTCGGCCGCCGTCTGCTTCTCACCGAACAGGTCGCCGGCCAACGCCACATAGCCCAGCGCCGCCAGGCGCTGGGCCCGCGTCTCGGTCAGGGTGCTGCGGCCATTGGCCTCGTGCGCCAGGAACACGCCCGGCCGGCGCCCCGTCAGCGCGTCATCCCACGCGACGAGGCCGCGCATGGTGACGCCATCGGCGACATAGTCCAAGGCCTCGGTCCGTACCGCCATGTGCATCTCCCCCCGTCAGGGGCCGGTCCGTCTGGCCGGCCGCTTGGTCATTCGGCATCGCCCTCGCGGAAGCCGGGATAGCCCCACCAGGCGTCGCGCACCTGCTCGTAGTTCAAGGCCGGGTCATAGGCCGCGACGGGCAGGCGCAGGTATTCGACCGTCAACAGGCCCGTCGCCGCCAGAAGCTGGAACGCCGCCACGTATTCGTCGCGTCGCGCCCCGACCAGGGTCACGCGCGCGTTCAACAGTTCCTGTTCCGCGTCCAGGACGTCGAGCGTGGTGCGCGAGCCGACCTCCGCCTCCTGCCGGACACCTTCGGCGGCGATCTCGTTGGCGCGGACCTGGTCCTGGCTCGACGTGACGATGGCGCGGGCGGCGATCAGTGCTTCCCAGGCGTTGGTCACGCCTTCCTCGACCTGGCGCTGGGCCTGGGCGATCTCGACCAGGCGCTGGCTGGCGGTCTGCTGCGCCCGGCGGATGTCCGAGTACTCCGCGCCCGACTGGTACAAGGGGATGTTGACCTGCGCCACGACCTGCTGGCTGTCGATCGTGGTATTGGCCTGGGACGTCTCGTGCGCGATTCCGGCCGAGGCCACGATGTCGGCCGTGGGCAGCAGGGCGCCCTTGGCGATGCGCACGGCATCGCGCGCCGCGGCCTCGCTATAGCGGGCGGCGCGCAGGTTGGGATTGCTGTTCAGCGCCGCCTCCCGTGCCTCGTCCTCGCTGGTGGGCAAAGGTGGCGGCGGGGGCGGCTGGTCCAGGTTGCCCGGCATGCTGCCCACGATGCGCAGATAGGCGGCCCTGCTTGAGGTCAGGCGCGCCTCGGCCGCGCGGCGCTGGCTGATCGAGCCGGACACGCGCGCTTCCGACTGGGCGACGTCGGTGCGGGTGATCTCGCCCACCTCGAACCGGTCCTTGGCCGCGTCCAGCTGGCGGTTCAGCACGGTGACCTGGTTCTGGTTCAGCTCCAGCACGGCCTGGTCGCGCAGCACGTCCATATAGGCCGTCACCGCCTGCAGCAGGACCTGCTGCTCGGTCGCGGACAGGACGGCGCGGCCCGCCGCCACGCTGTTCTCCGCCTGGTCGATGCCGGCGTCGACACGGCCGCCGCGATAGATCGGCTGCGCCACCTGCACCTGGCCGGCGGCCGGGAACAGCGTATCGCCGCCATAGCCGAAATCGGTGTCGATGCCCTGGCGACCCACACCGGCCTGGCCGCTGACGACCACGGTCGGGCGCCAGCCGGAGCGGGCCTGCGGCACGTTCTCGTCCGTTGCCCGCTGCTGGGCACGCTGGCTCTCCAGCGTCGGATTGCTCTGGTAGGTCTGGACCAGGGTGTCCATCAGCGTTTCCGCCTGCGCCGGCCCAACCGCAAGCCCGGCCGCAACCAGGAACGCCACCCCCAGGCTTCCGCCCCACTGCCGCATCTACGCCCCCTGCCCGTCCCGGGTCTTCAACTGCCGCCCTGAAGCGGCATGGCTCCTCCTGAGCCCTGCCCGCCTGAACGCTGAATTTAAGCCTTCCCCATTCACTGGCAAGCGATGTGGGCGCCGCAGGGCCGCTGCAGGATCAGCTCTGAGCCCGGGACAGGGCATGGAACAGCGGGCGCGGTGCCGCCGCCCGGGCCCGCCCGCCAAAGCCGGCCAGGCGATGAACCGACTGCCGGCCCAGCATCAGCACGGAGAATCCGGTGGGGAACAGGCCGCCATAGACCGGATCGGTCACGTCCAGGCCCCCGGCATAGGCGCCGAACGCAGGCATCACCAGGCGGGTGCCGTCCGTCACGAAACAACGCGCCGTGACATGGCGGCCACGCACCGTCAGCCGCGCCTTGGGGTGCAGGTGGCCCGCCACCTCCCCCGCCGCCGGTGGCTCGGCCGGTTCATGCACCAGGCGCAAGTCGCCCAGGACGTGGGTGCCGCACCCCGCGCCGCCCAGGTCGGCCGGTGCCTCCGGATCGTGGTTGCCGGTCAGCCACAGCCAGTCGGCCGCCTGGGTCAGGTGCCGGATGCGGGCGCGGGCGCGCTCGTCCAGCCGGCCCGCAGCAGCGCGGTCGTGAAAGCTGTCGCCCAGGGCGACGACCGTGCGCGGCGCCAGGCGGGCGACCACCTCCGCAACCCGCTCCAGCGTCGCCCAGGTGTCATAGGGGGGCAGGGGAATACCCCGCGCGGCAAAGGCCGAGCCCTTTTCCAGGTGCAGGTCCGAGACGATCAGGGTGCCCGTATCGGGCACGTACAGCGCACCGCTGAGATCCGCCTGAAGCGGCACGTCGGCAACCTGGAACAGGAACATGACGCGAACCTAGCGCGCGTCGGACTCCGTGGGAAGTCCTGCGTCGGCGTAGATCTCGTCCAGCGACAAAGTGATGCCAAGGTCCGGCAGCGATACCGCCTCAGCCCCTTCGGCAAGCAGGCTGTCGAAGCCGATAACTTGGCGGCGCATCAGCGTGACACTGCGGCTCGCCTGCTCGACCAGCAGGTAGTAGCGCAGCGACGGAAGCTTCAGATAGGCGTCCCGCTTCTCCGTCCGGTCCAGCCGCTCCGTCGACTCGGAAGCGACTTCAACCAGCAAGGCCGGACTCGTCAAGTAGCGCGCGGCGTAGTCGTCGACCGCGCCGCAACGGACGACGATGTCGGGATAGTAGGCGGCATCGACCGTATCCGCTTCGATCCGCACCAGCATGTCCGACGACAGGACCTGGCAGCCCTTGCCCCTCAGCGCCTGGCGGAGCACGCCGACCAGATTCGAGACGATGATGTTGTGGCGGAGGCTGGCACCCGCCATGGCGTGGGCGTCGCCAATGCCATCCAGTTTCGCGAACACCTCGCCATTCACGAATTCGTGGCGGACAGGGCTTGCCGCCTCGGCCGCCAGGAACTCGGCAAAGGTGATGCGCCGGGGGCGACGGACGCTGGACATGGTGAAAGCATGCCCATGTGGTGCGATTATCGCAAACGCCTACTCCATCATCGCTTCGGCGATCAGGTCTTCGGCGGCTTCGCTGAGCAGGTCGTCGATGGCACCGCCTGGGACGGCCTCGCGCCCGATGTCGAGGAGTACGGGCACGGCGAGGGGGGAGACGCGCTCGAGCCGGCGGTGAACGATGTGGCCGGCGGCGCGGCCCAGCATCTCGCCCAGGCGGCGCACGTCGAGCAGGCCGGTCGCGGCGTCGGCCCAGGTCGCCTTCATCAGGACGTGGTCCGGCTGGTGCCGGCGCAGCACGTCATAGATCAGGTCGGTTGAGAAGGTGACCTGCCGGCCGTTCTTTTCCTGCCCCGGATGGCGCCGCTCGATCAGGCCGGAGATCAGGGCGACGTTGCGGAAGGTCCGCTTCATCAGGTTGGATTCGGCCAGCCAGTCCTCCAGGTCGTCGCCCAGCATGTCCTGGTCGAACAGCTCGCCCAGGTCGACCCGGCCCGCATCCTCCAGCGACCAGACGGCGAGGGCATATTCGGACGCGACGAAGCCCAGCGGCTTCAGCCGGCGCCGCTCCATCCGCCGGGTCAGCAGCATGCCCAGCGTCTGGTGCGCCAGCCGCCCCTCGAACGGATAGGCCACCATGTAGAAGCGCTTGGCCCGGGGGAACGTCTCGATCAGCAACTGGTCGGGCCGGGGCAGCAGCGAGCGGCGCTTCTGGATCGCCAGCCATTCGGCGACCGGGGGCGGCAGGCCGGGATGGTCCGGCCCATCCGCCAGCAGGCGCCGCACCCGGTCCGCCAGGAAGGTCGAGAGCGGGAACTTGCCGCCGGCATAGGACGGCACCTTGGGCTCCGCATCGGTCGAGCGGCTGACGATGGCGGAGGTTTCGCGAAGCGCATCGAAGCGCAGCACCTCGCCCGCGAAGACGAAGCTGTCACCGGGGGTCAGTGCCTCGATGAAGGCTTCCTCCACCTGGCCCAGGACGCGCCCGCCATTGAGGCGGACCGAGATCATCGGTACCTCCACGATGGTGCCGATGTTGAGGCGATAGCGCCGGGCGACGGCCGCATGGACCGGCTTCCACACGCCGTTGGCGTCCCGGGCCAGGCGACGCCAGCGCTCATAGGACTTGAGCGCATAGCCGCCGGTGGCCACGAAATCGAGCACCGCGTCGAACGCGTCCCGCTCCATGGCGGCATAGGGTGCGGCGGTGCGGATCTCGTCATAAAGCTGGTCGGCGTTGAAGCCGCCGGCCACCGCCATCCCCATGATGTGCTGGGCCAGCACGTCAAGGGCGCCGGTGCGGGGGCCGTCGCCGTCCAGCGCGCCCTCGGCCACCGCCTCGACCGCGGCGCGGCATTCCATGAACTCGAATCGGTTGGCGGGAACCAGCAGGGCGCGGCTGGGCTCGTCCAGGCGATGGTTGGCGCGGCCGATGCGCTGGACCATGCGGGAGCAGCCCTTGGGCGCGCCGACCTGGATCACCAGGTCGACCGCGCCCCAGTCGATGCCAAGGTCGAGGGTGGAGGTCGCGACCACCGCGCGCAGCCGCCCCTTTGCCATGGCCGCCTCCACCTTGCGCCGCTGTTCGGGGGCGAGCGAGCCATGGTGCAGGGCGATGGGCAGGCCGTCGTCGTTGATACGCCACAGGTTCTGGAAGATCAGCTCGGCCTGGCTGCGCGTGTTGACGAAGACCAGCGCCGTCGTCGCCCCGCGGATCGCGTTCATCAGTTCCGGGTAGGAATGCCGCGCGCTGTGTCCCGACCAGGGGACGTGCGCCTCCGACTGCAGGACCGTCAGCTGCGGCGGTGCGCCCGGCGCCCCTTCGACCGGCGTCACGGGTCGCTCGCCCCCCAGCCAGCGGGCCAGGCCCGGCCGGTCGGCGATCGTCGCCGACAGCCCGATACGCCAGGCCTTCGGCGCCAGGCGATCCAGGCGGGCAAGGTCGAGGGCCAGCAGGTCGCCCCGCTTGGTCGTCCACAATGCGTGCACCTCGTCGATCACGACGGCCTTCAGGTGCCTGAACATGCGGTCGGCATCGTGAAAGGACAGGAGCAGGGCCAACTGCTCCGGCGTGGTCAGGAGGATGTCCGGAGGGTTGCGCCGCTGTCGCCCCTTCTTGGCGGCGGGCGTGTCGCCCGTCCGCGTCTCGACCGAGATGGGCAGGCCCATCTCGGCGACGGGCTCCTCCAGGTTGCGGGCGACATCGACGGCCAGCGCCTTGAGCGGCGAGATGTAGAGCGTGTGCAAGCCGCGCCCCACCTCACCCGGCCGGGGCGCCGCGCGGCCGGCCAGGTCGACCAGGCTGGGCAGGAATCCGGCCAGCGTCTTGCCCCCGCCGGTCGGCGCCACCAGCAGGATGGCAGCACCCGGCCGCGCCGCCGCCAGCACGCCCAGCTGGTGCGCGCGCGGCGCCCAGCCGCGACCGGCGAACCAGTCGGTGAAGATGTGCGGCAGCAGGGCGTGCGCGTCGCCGATCGCCTCGCGGTCCATGTTCTCATTTTGGACCAGTCGCGCAAGGCGATCCAGACCGGCGATGGGCGGGTGGCGGGCGGGATGACGCCTTGAATCCGCCGTATCGGCCCCTTAAGCCTTGGCGTGCGGTCGGGTCCCGCGTGCGGGACTGATTCTGGCCGCATCAGGCTGCTTGGGGAGCGTTGCCTGCGATGACGGACATTTCACGCCGCCACCTGCTGATCCTGGGACTGGGCGGACTGTCGCTGGGCGGCATCGGCCTTGCCGGCTGTCAGCAGCCGATCCGCACGCCGATCTATCCCGAGCTGCACTTCACCCACCAGTCGCCGATCCGGCTGCGCCTGTCGCGCATCACGGTCAGCGACAGCTATGTCTCGCCACAGAAGCTGCCCAATGTGGAGCACACTTTCCCCGCGGTCCCGGGGCCGACGCTGGCCACCTGGGCGCGGGAGCGCCTGAGCGCCGTGGGTGGTGCCGAGGAGGGCCGCTTCATCATCGAGAACGCCTCCGTCGTGGAAATGCGCCTGCCCCGTCGTGGCGGGCTGGAGGGCCTGGTGACGGTCGATGCCGGCTGGCAGTGGGAGGCGAACCTGGCCGCGCGGCTGGAAGTCGGCTTCAACGGCCGCGTCGTGCGCGCGAACGCCCGGCGCACGGTGTCGATCCCGGAGAACATCCGCGCGGACGACCGCGACGACACCGCCTTCCAGATGGTGCGCGACGTGATCGCCGCCTTTGACGGGGCCATGCAGTCGGCAATCAACCAGAACCTGTCCAGCTACCTTGGCTGATCCGCGGGTCGCCGGACAGTCGGTGGCCGACGTCCCGGGCTGGTGGCTGACGCTGGCCTTCGGCCTGTGCGGCTTCGGCTCGTCCATGGGCATCCGCGCCCTTGACCCCGTCGTGCCCTATCTCATGGAGCACTATGGGGTCAGCGTGCACGGCGCCGTCATCGCCGCCTCCGGCTTCTCGCTGGCCTATGGCTTCGGCCAGCTGGTCAACGGCCTGCTGGCCGACCGCTATGGCCGCTTCCGCGTCATGTCGATCGCGCTGCTGGGCACCGCGCTGTTCTCGTTCGTGCCGCTGGTCCTGTCCTCGTTCCCGGCCCTGGTTGCCGCGCGCGTTGCCGCCGGATTCTGCGGCTCGGCCGTGATCCCCAGCGCGCTCGCCACGATCGGCCAGCGGCTGGAGCCGGGACCCCGCGCCATCGCCATCGCCAGATTCATGACCGCCGTCATCACGGGCCAGTTGCTGGGCGCGGTGGCGACGGGCCAGGCGGCGGCCAGCGCGGGATTGTCGGCCGGCTTCCTGATCCTGACCCTGTCGCCGCTGCCGGGCTTCGTGCTGCTGCTGACCCTGCGCCGCATGCCGGAGCTGAACGAGCGGGTGACGGGTTCGCTGACCCATGTCGCCGTCATGATGCGGACGACCACGCTGCCCTGGCTGGCGCTGTTCGGCTTCCTGGAGGGGGCACTGGTACTGGGCGCCATCCCCTTCGTCTCGGTCTTCCTGGACGAGCGGCTGGGCCTGGGGGCCGACGCCGCGGCCTGGGCCGTCGCCACCTATTCGATCGGGGGCGTGCTGTTCACCCTGGTGGTGACGGCGGCGGTCCGGCTGTTCGGAGACACCATGTTCCTGTGGGGTGCCGTGGCGTCCGGCTTGGCGTGGGTCGTGCTGCCCCACCTGCCCAGCTTCGCGCTGGTGATCGCGGTCATGCTGCTGACCGGCTTTGCCTTCAATGCCATGCACAACACGCTGCAGACGGCGGCCAGCACGGTCTATCCCCCGGCCCGCGCCACCGGCATGTCGTACTTCGCCTTCGCCCTGTTCCTGGGCGTGGGGCTTGGCCCGCTGGCCTTCCAGGCGGTGCGCGACGCGGTTGGCCTGGACGGTGCCTTCCTGACCTGGGCGATCGCCGTCATCGCCCTGGGGCTGGCCAGTCGCAAGGCGCCGCTGGGCGCGCGCTGACCCTCAAGCCAGGCGCGCCGACAGCCGTTCCAGGAAGCTGAGGCACAGAGCCAGCTGGTCCAGGCTCACGAACTCGTCCGCGGCATGGGCTTGCAGGATGTCGCCGGGGCCACAGATCACGGTCGGAATGCCGATCTGCTGGAACAGCCCGCCCTCGGTCGTATAGCTGACGGCGTGGGTGTGGTTGGCCCCGCACAGCGCCTTGGCCAGGACTTCCGCCTCCGACCCTGGATCGGGCCGCAGGGGCACGACGGCAGAACGCGCCAGGGTCGATACCGCGGCGTCCGGCGCCGTCGCGCGCAGCAGGGGCAGCACCTCGTCCGCGACAATCGCGTCGAAGCGCCGCTTCACCAGGTCCTGGTCGGCATCGGGCAGGGGCCGGTATTCCCAGCCCAGGCGGCATTCGCGCGCCACGATGTTGTTGGCCGTGCCGCCCGCGATCGTGCCGATCCCCACCGTCGTGTGGCCCGGCGTGAAGCGGCCCGAGGGATCCCCCGCCAGGCGCAATTCCTCGGCAACGCGTTCCAGCCCGGCGATCAGGCGGCCCGTCGCGATGATCGCGTTGGCCCCGGCCTGCGGCTGGCTCGAATGCGCCTCCCGCCCTGTGACCGTGGTGACGAAGGAGCGGATCCCCTTGTGCGTGTCGACCACCTTCATGCCCGTGGGCTCGCCCACGATGGCCAGCGTCGGCTTCGGCGTCCGCCGCGCCAGGCGGTCGATCAGCGAGCGGACGCCGATGCAGCCCACTTCCTCGTCATGGCTGAACGCCAGGTGCACCGGCTGGGCCAGGCTGCGCCCGACCAGGTCCGGCACCAGCGCCAGGACACAGGCGATGAACCCCTTCATGTCGCAGGTCCCCCGGCCATGCAGCAGGCCGCCCCGCTCGACCAGGGTGAAAGGATCGCTGGACCAGTTCTGCCCGTCGACCGGCACCACGTCCGTGTGGCCGGAAAGCATCACGCCGCCCCGCTCCGCATCGCCGATCGTCGCGAACAGGTTGGCCTTGGTCCCGGTTTCGTCGAAGACCAGTTCCGACGCTATGCCATGGTCCGCCAGATAGGCTTCAATGAAGCGAATCAGCGGCAGGTTGGTCAGGCGGCTGGTCGTGTCGAACGCGACCAGCGTCTCGAACAGGGGAAGGGTTCTGTGCAGCAGATCAGTCATTCCGCAGAGCTTAGGACGCCGCACCGCCGCTCTGCTAGGGTGCCGGCCATGACCCGTCCCGCCGCAGCCCCAACACCACGCGCCATTCTGGCCCGAACCGCCCGGCTCGCAGCCCCGTTCGCCGTCCTCCTGGCCGGCGGCCTTGCCCTTGGCGCCTGCGCCGGTCCCGGCTGGACCAAGGCTGGCGCCGACCAGGCCGCCCTCCAGCGCGACATGGGCGAATGCGCCGCCCTGGCGCCGCCGCCGCGGCGCGAGCCGGAGCCGCCGGCCTATCCGTCGAACACGCCCGGGGCCGACATGGGCTCCGCCGGGCTCAACAATTTTGGCGCGCTGCAGACCAGCCAGGCCCTGAGCCGCATGGACACCGACGAGGAGTTCATGAACCGCTGCATGCGCGGCAAGGGCTGGACCGCGATCTGACGCCTGCCGGGCGCCGGCGGGAGCGCCTGTATCGGCGCCTGTGCCGGCGGTCACTGCACAGCCCTGGCGCGCATGGCAAGGTGCCGCCATGCGCTCGCTCCTCCTGGCGGCCGTTGCCGCCCTGCCGCTGACCGTCCTGCCGCTTGCCGCGGCTCCAGCCCGGGCAGACGACGCCGCCGTGGCCATTGCCTGGGCCGACTGGTCGCCGCAGGTCTTTGCCCGCGCCAAGGCGGAGGGCAAGCTGGTCCTGCTCGACCTGGGCACCAAGTGGTGCCACTGGTGCGGCGTGATGGAGCAGACGACCTATGCCGACCCGCGCGTGAGGGCGGCGATGGCAGAGCACTTCGTCGCCGTCCACGTCGATGCCGACGCCCATCCCGACCTGTCCCAGCGCTATGAGAACTGGGGCTGGCCCGCGACCATCGTGTTCGATGCCGAGGGGCACGAACTGTGGAAGGGGCGTGGCTATATCGAGCCCGACACGTTCGCCTTCCAGTTGGCCGCCCTGGCCGACGATCCGACGCCAGAGGCAGCACCCCAGCGGGTGCGCGCCGCGGGCCTCGACGGCGTCGATCCGCGCTTCATCGGCCAGATGGACCGCCGCTTCGCCTTTGCCTGGGACTACGAGAAGGGCGGCTGGGGCTCCGGCCACAAGTTCATCCAGGCCGAGGCGCTGGAATACGCGCTGTCGCTGGTGCCGGGCGGCGACGCGCTGGCCGCGCGCATGGCGCGCCTGACCCTGACCAATGCGCGGGCGCTGGTCGATCCCGTCGATGGCGGCATCTACCAGTATTCCGAGGCGAACGTCTGGGACCGCCCGCATTACGAGAAGATCGGCATTTCCCAGGCCGCTGCGCTGCGCGTCTATGCCCAGGCGGCGACGGCGCTGGACGAGCCCGCCTTCCTGGACGCGGCGCGGGACATTGCCCGCTTCCTGACCGGGCCGATGTCGGCCCCGGGCGGCGGCTTCCACGCCAATCGCGACGCCGATGCCCCGACAATGCCCGGCAAGGACTATTACGCGCTGGACGCTGCGGCCCGCGCCAAGGTGGCGGCGCCCGCCATCGACCAGGCGGTCTATGCGCGCGAGAACGGGCAGATCATCCAGGGCTTCGTCGCGCTGTTCGAGGCGACGGGCGACCGCGCCGCCCTCGACCGCGCGCTGCAGGCGGCGGAGGCGGTGCGCCGCGACCTGGAACGGGCCGATGGTGGCTTCGACCATGGCGGCGACGGCGCCACGACCTGTCCCTGCCTCCCCGATACGCTGGCCATGGCCCAGGCGGAGCTGGACCTGTACCGCGCGACGGCCGATGCCGTCTGGCTGGCCCGCGCGTCGGCCGCCGCCGACATGATGCTCAAGACCTTCCTGCTGGACGAAGGCGGCCTGGCCTCCGCCGCCCGTGTACCCGGCGACGCCGCCGGCAGCAGCCTGCTGGCCCAGCCCTTCCGCCACCTGGACGACAACACGGCCGCCGTGCGCTTTCTCAACCTCCTGGCCCGCTACACGGGCAAGGCGGAGCATCAGCAGGGGGCCCGGCGCGTCATGGCCTTCCTCGCCGCGACGCCGGAAGCACGGACGGGCAGCTTCTGGCCCGGCCTGCTGCTGGCCCATGCGGAACTCGCGCGCGAGCCGCTGCACCTGGTCGTGGTGGGACCCAAGGCGGACGCCCGCGCCGCCCGCCTCTATGCCGCCGCCCTGGCGGTGCCGGGCACCTATCGCCGGGTCGAATGGTGGGACCCGGCGGCCGGCCCGCTTCCGCATCACGACGTGGAGTTCCCGGAGCTTCCCGACCCCCAGGCCTTTTCCTGCACCCAGAACCTGTGCTCGATCCCGATGGACGATCCGGCCCGGATCGGCCCCCAGGCCCTGCTTGCGCAATACCCGCCTGACTGAGCCCATGCGCAGACGGTTGCCGCGGCGCCCGCGATCTTCTATGGTCCGGCCGCGCCGCACCCGTAGCTCAGCTGGATAGAGCGCTGCCCTCCGAAGGCAGAGGTCACAAGTTCGAATCTTGTCGGGTGCGCCAATCTTTTCAGGTGCTTAGATGGGTTCCCGGGAATGCCTCGGGGGCCGGTTCGGTTCCGGTTTCGCGTTGGGGACTGGATCCGCAATTGTGGCGGGGCCTGCGGTCCTGCGGGACAGCACGGGCCATCGCTCCTGCAACACGGACGCATGGCAGCCGGCACGAGCGGCTTTGCCACTACCAATAGCCTACGGGCAGTGCCCCCACCCCTGCCAGATTGCGCCGCGGTCGTGCACGACCTGCCGGCGTCGTCAGGGGGCGGGCGGGACCGGAAAGGGCGGGCCGCCGCGTGTGGCGCGGGGGGCCAGGGGGAGCAGGACGTCGACCACGGTGCCCTGCCCGGGCGTGCTGGACAGGGCCAGGCGGCCGCCATGCGCCTCCGCCAGGAGCCGGGCGATCGGCAGGCCCAGGCCCGTCCCCTCCTCCACCCGGCGCGTCGTGCTGCAGATCCGGTAGTAGGGCTTGAGCGCGCGGCGCATCGCCTCTTCCGTCATCCCGATGCCGGTATCCATCACGGCGATCCGGGCCATGCCATCCTGGCGCTCCACCAGCACCGTGACGCGACCCTGTTCGGGCGTGAACTTGATCGCGTTGGAGATCGTGTTGATCAGGATCTGGCGCAGGCGCACCGGGTCGCCGTCCATCGCCACCTGCTCGTCGGCCAGGAACAGCAGGGCGATGTGCTTGGCCTCGGCCAGCGGCTCGAGCATGGCGATGCAGTCCCGCGCGATGCCCGTCAGGTTCAGCGGGGCCGCCTGGAGTTCGAACTGGCCCGATTCGATGCGCGCGATGTCCAGGACCTGGTTCACCAGGTCGACCAGATGGCGCCCGGCGCCCATGATGTCGCCGACATAGCCCTGGTGCTGGACGTTGAGCGTGCCGCCAATGCCGGCCAGCATCAGTTCCGAAAAGCCCAGGATCGCATTCAGCGGCGTGCGCAGTTCATGGCTCATGTTGGCCAGGAACTGCGCCTTGGCCGCGTTGGCCTCCTCCGCCTGCTCGCGGCTGGCATCGGCGAGCGCGCGGGCCCGGTCGAGCGCCGCGGCCTGGCCCTGCAGCAGCCGGCGCTGCTCCTCCAACTCCTCGGTATGGACGACGCGCTCGGTGATGTCGGTTGCCAGTTTCAGGATGCGGGCCGGCCGGCCGCTGGCATCCAGCACCGGGTTGTAGGTCGCCTGGACCCAGAACTCGCGTCCGTCGCGCGCCACCCGGCGGAACACGCCAGAGGTGAAATGGCCGGCCTGAAGCGTGGCCCAGAAGGTGGAATAGGCCTCCTGCTCCCGCTCCCGCGGGGACAGCAGCAGTGCATGGTGCTGGCCAACCAGGTCGCCCCGCGCATAGCCGGTCATGTCCAGGAAGTTCTGGTTTGCCAACAGGATCGTCCCGTCCAGGTCGAACTCGATCACCGCCAGCGACCGATGCAGGGCGGCGATCTGGCTCTCGTCGCGGGCGCGGCGGCGCTTCGCCTCGGTAATGTCGGTCGCGAACTTGATCACGCCCAGGGGGCGGCCGGTCTCGTCCAGGATGGGGTTGTAGGTGGCCTGGATCCACACCTCGCGTCCGCCCTTGGCCAGCCGGCGATACTCGTCCGAGTGAAAGGCCCCCTGGCGCAGGTTGGACCAGAAGGCGTCATAGGCGCCGCTCGACAGCATGGCGGTCGGCACGAACATCGCGTGATGCTGGCCCACCACCTCGTCCAGTGCATAGCCCATCATGCGCAGGAAATTGTCGTTGGCGTCGACCACGATGCCGTCCAGCGTGAACTCGATCACCGACAGCGACCTGTAGACCGCCTTCAGCAGCTGGGTGTGCGAGCGGCCGCGGGCGGTCAGCGCGCTCACGCGGGAGGGGGCCACGGCCTCGCTCGTGGCGCGGTCCAGGATGTCAAGGCGGGCACCGCCCGCGATCGGGGTCAGGACCATGGACCACGGACCTTCCGCGCGGGGCACATGACCGCTCAGGCGCCCGCGGCCGCGTCGAGATGGTACGCGCCGGCCCCATCGCAGGGCGCCGCGGGTCCAGCCAGCAGGGCACGCACCGCAGCCAGGAAGGTTGCCTGGCAGATCGGCTTGCGGAAGGTGCGGCACGCGCCCAGCTTCTCCATGAAGCCCAGGAACATCGCATCCTGGCTGGTACCGGCGCCGCAGATGGCGATGACCGGCAGGGCGGGATGGCGGGCCCGCAGCGTGCGCAGGACTTCGAAGCCGTCGAGGTCGCTCATGAAGACGTCCGTGACGACGACGCGCGCCGGTGTCGTCTCCAGGAAGCGGAGGGCCGTGCGGGCCGAGGAAAAAGCCTGCGCGCAATGGCCGGCGCGTTCCAGCAGTTCCTGGAGGAAGGCCAGGTAGTCCTTGTGGTCGTCGATCACGACCACGTCGATCGGCCCAGGTGTTTGCGGAAGCGTCGCCATGCAGCGACCCTAGTCCCGTGCCCGCCGGGGCACGAGATATCAGGGGTCGCGCCCGCCGCGCCATGCGGACAGGGGCCGACCCCATACCACCCCCATCCTTCTGGACAGGCCACCCCATACGCCGTTGGCCTGTGCGGCCCGGCCCGACCCTGTATCGTGCGGTGCGATGCACGCAGAACGATACCGATGACAGGCATGACGCCGCTTGTCCCTGCGCTGGCCGGACTGGCGGCATGGCTGCTGGGCGTGCTGGGCGTCGTTGCCCTGCGCGGCGTGGCGGCGGCCTGGCCGGCGGCGGCGCGAACCGCGGCGCTGGGACTGGCGGGGGCCGTCCTGGTCACCCTTGCCATGACGCTGCCGCTGCCTGTTGCGGCCAGCCTCAACGCCGCGGCCCTGGCCACGCTGTCCGTCCTGACGCTGGAGGAGGGGGCCGCCGTCGGCGCGATCGCCCTGCTTGGCGGACTTGCGCTCGGCATCGCCTCAGCGCCTGGCGCCGGGGCCCAGGCCGCAGCGCTCGGCATGGGCTTTGGCGCCTGCCTGGCGGGGGTGCTGGCCGCCCGCTTCCTGGCCCGCACCGGACGGCGGGCGGGCTGGCGCGAACTGGTGGTGCTGGGCCTGCTCGACGGCGTGCTGCTGGCGGCGGCACAGCTGGCGCTGCCGGCGGTCGAGGGCGCCGCGACGCTCCCCATCGCTTCGGGTCTGGCGCCCCTGGTTCTGGCGCTTCTGGCGGCGGCGGCGACCGCCCTGGCCATGGGCCGCCTGCTGGCGCTGGCGGAGGCCGCGCGCGGCCCCTTGCCCCAGGACGAGGCGGCGCGGGCGGCAGCCCTGCTCGACACTGCGACACGCCTGGCCAATGGCGTGCCCGCCTTCGTCGCCTTTGCCGAGGTGACCCCGTCGGGCACGACCGACCCGGCGGCGATCCTGTGGACGCAACGCTTCGCCCCCGACCTGCCGCTGCGCGCCGCCGACGGGCAGGCTGCCGACGCGCTGGGCCCGTTCATCCAGCGGCTGGCCGCCAGCGCCGCGGGCAGCGACACCTGGACCGCCATGCCACCCGTCTGGCTGCGGCGGGAGGGGCACGAGCAGATGCTGCAGTTCAGCGCCCTGCCCGTGGGTCAGCCAAGTCCTGGCCATCCCCTGATCGCCATCCTGCAGCACGACCTGACGCTGGAGTTCGGCGCGATCGACGCGGCCGACCGGCGCAGCGCCTTCCTGGCCGGGTTCAGCTCCGTCTTCGCGGAGTCGGTGCGCCAGGTGAAGGAGGGCACGTTGTCGATCGCCGGGATCGCGCGGGCCATCAACCGCCTGGCCGTGCAGGCGCTGGGGGCCGATTCGGCCCAGGTCTGGCAGCCGGACACGCTGACCGGCCTCAGCAATTGCCTGGACCATTATGACGGCACCAGCCAGGCCCTGCAGCGGCTGCCATCGGTACGCATCGCCGACTATGCCGACATCTTCGACGCGGTGGCGCGCGACCGCATCGTGATCCGCCACAATGACGGCAGCGATCCGCGCTTCGACATCGAGGACCAGCGGCGCGCGGCCGGCGGCATCGCCCAGGACCGGCGCAGCGTGATGTTCATCGGGGCCGAGGCCATGCAGTCGATGGGCGCCGTGCTGGAGGTCCAGGCCGGCCACACCCGCCCCGACTGGACGGACGAGGAGAAGACGGTGGCGATCGTGATCGCCAACCTGATGGGCTTCCTGCTGCTGCTCGACCGCCATCGCCAGATCCTGGAGGCGCTGGACCATGTCGCCGACGGCCTTGTCGCCGTCTCGGCCGAAGGCGGCGTGTTCTATGCCAACCGCGCCGCCCTGCGCTATGGCCACGCGCCCGACATCGTCGAACGAGCGGCGCGGGGCGATGCCATGCCGGCCCACGCCTTCCCCCTGCTGGCCGGCGGCGAGGCCACGGTCGAGGTGGACTGGCCCGACGACGCGGGCAGCCGCGCCCTGCTGGTCACGCGCTCCCGCCTGAAGGACGGGGCGGGGGTGATGGTGGTGCGGGACGTGACCGAGTTCCGGCGCGCGCGTGACGCGCACGCGGCGCTGGAGAGTCGCCGGCAGCAGGCGACCACGATGGAGGCCCTGGGCCGGCTAGCCGGCGGCCTGGCCCACGACTTCAACAATCTGCTGGGTGCCGTGATGGGCTTCGGCCGCTTCCTGGAGGAGGACCTGGACCCCGCCAGCAAGCAGCACTACTACGCCCAGCGCATCCTCAGCGCCTGCCAGCGCGGCAAGGAGTTCGTGGCCCAGATCCTGTCCTTTGCCAAGGGCGGCAGCGAAGCGCGAGAGGTGCTGCCCGTGCGCGAGGTGCTGGACGAGACGCGGGCCAACATCCTCTCCATGGCGCCCGCGAACGTGGAGATCGTCATCGAGCCGGGGCCGGACGACCTTTACGTCACCATGAACCGGGCCCAGGCGACCCAGGTCATCATGAACCTGATCACCAACGCCATCGCCGCCGTGCAGCGGGGGGGTGGGACGGTGCGCATCCGCCTGGACCGGGTCCACGGTGCTGAGATCGAGCAGGACGCCGGTTCTGCCAGGATCGGCGTCGTGGACCCCGCCCTGACCTATGTCCGCATCGACGTCGCCGACAATGGCGTGGGCATTGCCGAGGCCGACCTGCCGCGCGTGTTCGAGCCGTTCTTCACCCGGCGGGCGGAGGGCCGTTCCGGCACCGGCCTGGGCCTGGCGGTGGTCAGCAGCATCGTGCTGTCGGTCCAGGGCGTCTGCACGATCAGGTCGCGCCTGGGCCAGGGCAGCGTGTTCACGGTCCACCTGCCGCTGGCCATGCCCGTGGCGGCCCTGCGCCAGGCCAGCGTGCCGCACGACCTGCACGGCGGCAGCGAGCGGATCCTGGTGATCGACGATGATGTGGACGTCACCGACGCGATCACGATCGGCCTGGAGCGCCTGGGCTATGCCGCGGTCGGCGTCAACGATCCCGAGTGCGCCCTGGAGGCGCTGGCGGAGGATCCCGCCGCCTTCGACGTGGTCATCACCGACCAGATGATGCCGAAGCTGAACGGGTGCGAGGTGGCGCGCCGGGTCCGCCAACTGGACGGCGGGCATGGCGTGATCCTGTGCACCGGCCTGGACAGCGGCGGCGTGGAGCGCGAGGCGCGGGCCGCCGGGGTCGACGCCTTCTTGGCCAAGCCGGCCAGCATCGCGGCCCTGGCGGAGGCGATCCGTGCCTGGGCGCTGTCCCGGCGATCCGGGGCGCCTCAGTCCAGCGGCACCTCGGTCCCCACCTCGGTCACCGCCTGCGGCTCCAGCGCCGAGGAGTAGTCCTGCGGTCGCACGCTGTAGACCGTGGCGCCCAGGATGCCGTCGCCACGGGTGCGGCTGTCGCTGAGCGGCATGGCGATCCGCTCGCCCAGGCCCAGGCGCTGGACGTGCGCAAAGACGAAGCCGCGGCCGTGATACAGGTGCGGCTCCAGGAAGATGCGGCGCTGGCGATGGACGAGCGCCTCGCTCCCGCGGGAGCGGAAGAAGTCGACATCGCGCTGGCCCGTCAGGTCACCGCGGTGGATCTCGCGGATCGTGCTGCCCGCCGTGCGGCCGATCACGTCGCCACTGGCCGGGTCCTGCCGCCAGCTCCACAGGATCGAGGCATGGGGTGCCAGGGCCTGCTGGTCCAGGTCGTCCCATGCCGGCATGGCGCGCACGCCCCGCGCCCGCTGCCATTCCTGGGCGACCGCGCGCAGCCGGTCGCTGCGGATCAGGGCCAGGAACCGGTCGAACGCCATCAGCCTCGCCTTCATCACTGCTTGTCGCCAGGTCCGGGGTGCGACACACTGACCCTTTCAGCGGTACAGACTCTACAATACGTCGGTTTGGATTGAGCGCGATCAGACCGTGAACGATGCCTTTGCGGGCGAAATTGTTTGTCTACTGCACGCCTGTGGAGGGGCACCGCCTGCCCACGCCACCCCTGGTGCCAGCCCCCTATGCCATGGCGGGATGACAATGAGGTTGACCGACATCAAGGCGGCGCGCGCGAACTTGGCCAAGACTGGGGCACAGCCATGACAGCGCCACGATCCATCCTGGTCGCCGACGACCACCCCCTGTTCCGCGAGGCGGTGTGCCTGCGCCTGCGGGCGATGTTTCCCGATGCCGAGTTGCATGAGCGCGAGGACTTCCTGAGCGACGCCGCGACCCGCGCCCTGGACGGCGTCGACCTGGCCCTGGTCGACCTGTGCATGCCGGGTGTCGGCAGCGGTGCCGCCATCCGGCGCATTGTCGAGGCCTGCCCCGGGGGCAAGGTCGTCGTGATGTCCGGGCAGGACAATGCGCAGGAAGTCACCGCCGGCCTGCAGGCAGGGGCCAGGGGCTTCATCGCCAAGACGATGTCCCCCGACCAGTTCCGTGCCGCGCTGGCCGTCGTGGTGGCTGGCGGCACCTACGCGCCGACCAGCCTGATGCTCGCCCAGCCACCCGCCCCGCCGCCGACGGCCAGCCTGATGGCCCGCCTGACCCCGCGCGAGGGAGAGGTGCTGCGCCTGCTGATGCGCGGCGCGTCGAACAAGGAGATCTGCCGCGCGCTCTCGCTGGCGGAACCCACGGTGAAGCTTCACGTGAGTCAGGTCATGCGCAAGCTGGACGTGCGCAACCGCTCCGAGGCCGCCGTCAAGGGCGTCCAGGCGGGCCTGAGCCAGGCCGACGCGTGAACCCGGCGGCGCTTGCCAGGCGGCGCCCCCTCCCCTAGCTTGGCCACAGGCGGTGCCCCGCAAGGGGCCAAAAGGGAACGCAGTGCGGCCGGACCTCCCGAAGGAGGCACGGCCAATCCTGCGGCTGTACCCGCAACTGTAGGTGGGGAGCGTTCGCCGATCGATGCCACTGGGTCCAAAGGGCCTGGGAAGGCGCGGCGACCGTGACGATCCGCAAGCCAGGAGACCTGCCGCCTAAGTCGCCCATCGTCCGGCCGGGACCAGCCGGGGGAGCGGAACACCGTCGTGGCGACCCGATGGAGGGAGCTTGCCGTGACGGTTTTCGAACCCGTCCCGTTGGACGGACCACGCACATGATCATCAAGGAAGGGGCCCGGGGCCCGTCCCTGGTCGTGTGCAACACCTGCCGCGTGAGTGCCGCCGAGCGCGAGGATGCCGGTGGCCGGCGCGGCGGCGCCCTGCTGGCCGACGCCCTGCGCGACGCGGCGGCCACCCGGCCCGACGCCGTCGCGGTCGAGGAAATGGCCTGCCTGTTCGCCTGCCGCAGCCACTGCGTCGTGCACCTGCGCTGCCCGGGCAAGGTCGGCTATGTCCTGGGCCACTTCGCGCCCACAGCGGATGCGGCGCAGGCCCTGCTGGATTATGCCGCGCACTATGCGGCAAGCGCGCTGGGCATCGTCCCCTATGGCGACTGGCCCGACGGGGTGAAGGGCCACTTCCTGGTCCGCACGCCGCCGCAATCGGGCCTGCTGGCCGACGACCCGGCCTGACCACGCCCCACGGGGCGAACCGAATTCAATCAAGGACGACGACAATGGCAAAGATCCCGGCAACGGTGATCACCGGATTTCTTGGCGCGGGCAAGACGACGCTGATCCGTCATCTTCTGGGCCATGCCGGCGGGCGCCGCCTGGCCCTGATCATCAACGAGTTCGGCGATGTGGGCATCGACGGCGAAATCCTGAAGGCCTGCGGTGCCGAGACCTGCGCCGAGGACGACATCCTGGAACTGGCCAATGGCTGCATCTGCTGCACGGTGGCCGACGATTTCCTGCCGACGATCGAGGCGCTGCTGGCGCGGCCCAACCCGCCCGAGCACATCGTGATCGAGACCAGCGGGCTGGCCCTGCCCAAACCGCTGGTCAAGGCCTTCACCTGGCCCGGCATCCGCACCCGCACCACGGTCGACGGCGTCGTCGTCCTGCTGGACGCCGAGGCCGTCGCGGCGGGCCGCTTCGCCACGGACGAGGCAGCCCTGGCCGCCGCCCGCGCCGCCGATCCGTCGCTGGACCACGACAATCCGATCGAGGAGCTCTACGAGGACCAACTGGCCTGCGCCGACCTGGTCGTGCTCAACAAGACCGACCTGGTCGATGCCGCAACCCTGGCCAGGGTCGAGGCGGACGTGCGGGCCAGGGTGCGGGCCGGCGTCGGCATCACCCGGGCGGCCCATGGCGGCGTGCCGGTCGAGGTGCTGCTGGGCCTGGACGCAGAGGCGGAGGACGACCTGGCCGCGCGGCCGTCGCACCACGACGCGGAGGACGGCCACGACCATGACGACTTCGAATCCTTCATCGTCGACGGCGGGAACGCGCCGACCCCCCAGGCGCTGGCGGCGCTGGTGGGCCAGGTCATGGCGGCGCACGACATCCTGCGGGTGAAGGGCTTTGCCGCCGTTGCCGGCAGCCCGGCCCGCCTGCTGGTCCAGGCTGTCGGTCCCCGCGTCGAGCATTATTTCGACCGGCCCTGGCGCGCTTCGGAGAGCCGGCGCAGCGCCCTGGTCATCATCGGGCAGACGGGCCTGGACCGAACCGCCATCACGCAGGCACTGCAGGCCGGCCTCGCCGCCACCTGATGCACGGCAGGGCCGCTGCACCCCACGCTAGGGTGGCTGCCTTCAGCAATACCAACGCCCGACTGCAGAACCGGGATAGTCATTGATCTAAATCAAATCGCGCACGTCTGACCGCTTGGTCGGGCGGCGCGATGCCTGCGGCATGTGCTTGACGCACGGCTGGCCTGCCCCTTCTTGAGTCTTCAGACGGCCTTAATATTCGGCGTCCTACAACCCCTGCAGACGGGGTGTTCCATGTGTGGAACAAGGACAGGACCGACCAGCATGGACCAGCCGCTTGGGCCGGGGGTCGTCACGCTCAGCAGGAGCGAGACCATCCAGGATTGTGCACGACTTCAGGCTCAACTTGTTTCGGCTCTATCACAATACCGAGTGATAGAGATTGACGCCTCGGCCGTGGCCGAAGCGGACCTGACCCTGGTCCAGACCCTGATTTCCGCCCACCGCACCGCCGCCGAGAAGGGTGGCCGGCTCTGCGTGCGGGGCCCCCTTCCCGAAAACCTGGCCAGCATCCTGGAACGCGGTGGGTTCCTGCCCCGCGGGCTGGGGGCCGGCATCCCGTCCGGCGGCCTGTGGCCCCTGAACGACGCCGGCGACCGCCAGCCGACCCAGCCCGAAAGGACTGCCGCATGAAGACGATCCTGAGTGTCGATGACAGCGCCAGCATGCGCCAGATGGTCCGCCTGACCCTGTCCGGTGCCGGCTATTCCGTGGTCGAGGCAGGCGACGGGGCCGAGGGCCTGAAGGTCGCCCAGAGCAAGCCGGTCAACATGATCGTGACCGACCTCAACATGCCCGTGATGGACGGCCTGACCTTCATCCGCGAGGTCCGCAAGCTGCCAGCCTATCGCGGCGTGCCGATCCTGTTCCTGACAACCGAATCGGACGCCACGATCAAGCAGCAGGCCAAGGAGGCCGGCGCCACCGGCTGGATCACCAAGCCGTTCAAGCCGGAACAATTGTCGGCGGTGGTGAAGAAGGTCCTGGGCTGATGGGCTCGCCCGATCCCGCCGAGACGTTCCGCCAGGAAGCCGCCGAACTGCTGGAGCAGATCGAGCAGGACCTGCTGGACCTGGAACACGATCCCGCCAACCGCGAGCTGGTCGACCGCGCCTTCCGCGCGCTGCACACGCTCAAGGGTTCGGGCGCCATGTTCGGCTTCGAGCAGGTGGCCGAGTTCACGCACGACTTCGAGACCGCCTTCGACCAGATCCGCAAGGGCGTGGTCAGCGCCAGCCGCGACCTGGTCGGCGTGGCCCTGGCGGCCAAGGACCATATCCGCACCCTGATCCAGCGGCCCGAGGACGGCGACCCCGCCATCGGTGCTGCCATCCTGGGCGAGCTTCATGCCCTGATCGGGCGCGCCACCCCCGGCAGCGATATGCCCGCCGGCACCGCCGGGGAACCGGCGGAGCAGCCCGTAACCTGGCGCATCGCCTTTCGCCTGGCGCCCAATGTCCTGGTCAACGGGACCAATCCTCTGCTGCTGCTGGACGAGTTGCATGGCCTGGGCACCTGCACCCTGACGCCGGACATTTCTGGCATCCCCGCGCTGGACGGTTTGGAGCCGGATGCCCTGCACCTGGCCTGGTCCGGCCTGCTGACCACGACGCAGGGGCGCGACGCGATCGAGGACGTGTTCATGTTCGTGCGCGACGACATGGACCTGGTCCTGGAACCGCTGGCCGAGACCGCGGCGGACGCGGACGCGACGCCGGCCGCCAACGCGGTGGCACCCGCCGAAGGCCCGGCCGAGGCCAAGGCAGCGGAGCCCAGGGCGCCAGAGGCAAGGGCGACTGAGGCGAAGTCGGGAGAGGCGAAGTCGGGAGAGGCGAAGTCGGGGGAGGCGAAGTCGGGCGGCACGCTGCGCGTGCAGGCCGAGCGCCTGGACGAGCTGATGGACCGGGTGGGCGAACTGGTCATCGCCCAGGCCCGCCTGACCCAGATCGCGGGCGCCACGACCGACCTCAACATCAAGGCCGTGGCGGAGGAGATCGAGCGCCTGGTCTCGGGCCTGCGCGACACCACGATGGGCATCCGCATGGTGCCGATCGGGTCGCTGTTCGGCCGCTTCCGCCGCCTGGTCCACGACCTGTCGCGCGACCTGGGCAAGCAGGTCGAACTGGTCACGATCGGCGAGGAGACGGAACTCGACAAGACCATGGTCGAGCGCCTGGCCGATCCCCTGGTCCACCTGATCCGCAATGCGATCGACCACGGGCTGGAGGATGCCGCGACCCGGGCGACGGCGGGCAAGTCGGGCGGCGGGCGCATCCGCCTGATCGCCCGCTATTCGGGGGCCGAGGTGCTGGTCACCGTCGCCGACGACGGCCGCGGCCTGAACGCCGCCCGGATCCGGGCCAAGGCCGAGGAGGCGGGCCTGATCGCCCCGGGTGCCAAGCTGTCGGACGCGGAACTCTACCAGTTCCTGTTCCACCCCGGCTTCTCGACGGCCAAGGAGATTTCGGCGATTTCCGGCCGTGGCGTCGGCATGGACGTGGTGAAGCGCACGATCGAGGCGATGCGCGGCACGATCGACATGACGACCGATCCCGGCCGCGGCACGGAAGTCACCCTGCGCCTGCCGCTGACGCTGGCGATCATCGACGGCCTGCTGGTCCGCGTCGGTGCCGGCCGCTATGCTATTCCGCTGTCCTCGGTCGAGGAATGCGTGGAACTGGCGGCCGCCGACGATGTCGCCGGGCGTGGTTCCAGCTTCCTCAACATCCGCGAGGCCCTGGTCCCGTTCCTGCGCCTGCGCGAGATCTTCGCGACCGGCACGCCGGCCGAGCCGCACCAGAAGGTGGTGGTCGTCAGCTCCGGCGACCTGCGCGTGGGCCTGGTCGTGGATCAGATCATCGGCAGCCACCAGACGGTCATCAAGTCGCTGTCCAAGCTGCAGGCCGACGTCGAGACCTTCTCCGGCGCCACGATCCTGGGCGACGGCACCGTCGCCCTGATCCTGGACGTTGCCCACCTGGTCGAGCGCGGCCAGGCGCGGGAGGAACGCATCGCGCAGGCGGCACTCGACCGCGCCGCCCTGGAGACCCAGCCATGACCGAGACGAACGTCCTGGCCGAGCGCCAGGCGACCGACCTGCTGCCCGACTGGGGCGAGGTGCTGATGCTGGGCCTGGGTGGCGAGGTCTTCGCCCTGGACGCCCGCATCGTCCAGGAGATCCTGGACGTCGTCGCGGTGACCGAGGTGCCGGGCGCCCGGCCTTTCGTACGCGGCGTCATCAACGTCCGCGGCAAGGTGGTGCCCCTGGCCGACCTGCGCCTGCGCTTTGGCATGGCGGCGACGGAAGCCACGATCGACAGCCGCATCGTGGTGGTCGAGGTCGAGCTGGACGGCGATCCCACCCTGGTCGGCCTGCTGGCCGACAAGGTGTTCGAGGTGACCGGCCTGCCGCGCCAGACGCTGGAGCCGACGCCGCGCATCGGCATGCGCTGGAAGCCCGAATTCATCCGCTGTGTCGGTCGCTGGCGCGACCGCTTCGTGATCGTGCCGGACCTCGTCCGGATCCTTGCCTGATCCTTCCAGTCAATCTGCGTTCGATCCGGCCAGCCTGGCCAATCTGATCCCGTCGTCTACGGAGCCGTCATGTCGTTTCTCGACAATCTCAGCATCCCTCGCAAGCTCACCGTCCTCTTGAGCCTGCTCATCGTCTCGATCGGCGCCTCCTATGCCGTGATCTTCCTGAAGTCGTCGGAAATCGAGGAGACGACCCGGTGGACGGACCATACCGCGACAGTCATTTCTGAGACGAACCAGATCCTGCGCAGCATGATCGACCAGGAGACCGGCCTGCGTGGCTTCCTCCTCGCCGACTCCTCCGACTTCCTGGATCCATACCGCGCGGGCACCCAGACGTTTGACGCCGGTGTCGAAAAGGCGGCATCGCTGGTGGCCGACAATCCTGTCCAGGTCGCCCGTTTTGCGGAGATCAAGCGGCTCGGCCTGCAATGGCGCCAGGATGTGGCGGAACACGCCATCAATCTCATGCGCGACCCGCTGACCAAGGGCTCCGCCCGCGCGGTCGAGATCGAAGGCCGTGGCAAGGTCGCGATGGACGGCCTGCGCGCCAAGGTCCGCGAGATCATCGACGCGGAGATGGCGCTTCAGGCCTCCCGCTCCGAGGCGCAGGCCTCGGCTTTCTCGGTCACCCGCTGGGTGATCCTGGGTGGCCTGGCGACGACCATCCTGATCTGCCTGCTGGTCGGCCTTGGCCTTGCACGCTCCATCGGTCGCCCGATCACGGCGGCGGCAGCAAAGCTGGCCGCCCTGGCAACGCCCGTCGATACGGGCCGGCGCGATGAAGTGGGCCGGATGGAAGGCAGCATCGTCGCCGTCGAAGGCGCCTTCCAGGCCATTTCCACCACGCTGAAGGCGGTTGCCATCGGCGACCTGTCACAGCAGGTCGACCGCCAGTTTGGCGGCATGAGCCAGGGCGTGCTGGACGACATGCGCACCATGACCACGAATCTGAACGCAACCGCCAAGGTCGCGAACGAAATCGCTGCCGGGAACCTGGTGGTCCAGGCGAAGCGCGCGTCCGACAAGGACACGCTGGGCATCGCGCTGGAAACCATGCTGGCGAAACTGCGCGAGGTCGTGGGCGAATCCCTGCGCGCCGCCGAGAACGTCTCGTCCGGCAGCCAGGAATTGTCGTCCAGCTCCGAGGAGCTGTCGCAGGGTGCTACGGAGCAGGCGGCCTCGACCGAGGAGGCCTCCGCCTCGATGGAACAGATGGCCGCCAACATCAAGCAGAACGCCGAGAACGCCAGCCAGACCGAGAAGATCGCCCACCGCTCGGCCCAGGATGCCCAGGCCAGCGGCGAGGCGGTCAACCGCGCGGTCGACGCCATGCGCACCATCGCCGAGAAGATCACCATCGTGCAGGAGATCGCCCGCCAGACAGACCTGCTGGCGCTCAACGCGGCGGTCGAGGCGGCGCGCGCCGGCGAGCATGGCAAGGGCTTTGCCGTCGTGGCGTCCGAGGTTCGGAAGCTGGCCGAGCGCAGCCAGGCGGCGGCGACCGAGATCGGCGCCCTGTCCGGCGACACGGTGAAGGCCGCCCAGGCGGCGGGCGAGATGCTGGGCAAGCTGGTGCCGGACATCAAGCGCACGGCCGAACTGGTCGAGGAGATCAGTGCCGCCTGCCGCGAGCAGGATGCCGGCGCCAACCAGATCAACGCCGCGATCCAGCAGCTGGACAAGGTGACCCAGCAGAACGCCAGCGCGTCCGAGCAGATGTCGGCGACGAGCGAGGAACTGGCCGCCCAGGCCGAGCAGCTCCAGTCCAACATCGCCTATTTCCGCCTGAGCGATGGTGCCAGCTATCGCGCGGCCGCGGCCCCTGCCCCGTCGCCGGTGGCGCCACGCCCGATCCACACGGCATCGCGGCCGGTAGCGGCGGCGGCAAGGCCAGCGCCCAAGCCCAAGGCACGCCTGAACGGCCACGCCAAGGCGGGCTTCGCCTTCGACCTAAACGGGGCGGAGGACGCGCTGGACGCCGAGTTCCAGCGCCACTGATCCCCATCGGGGCGCATCCATCGGGGATGCGCCCCATCCCGCCCGACCCGGGCCGAGGAGTTCGTCATGAGAGTTTCCGTCAAGCTGAAGCTGGGTGCCGCCTTTGGCATCATCATCGCCATGTCGATGGCGGCCGGCGCGGTCGCGCTGAGCAGCCTGGGCAGCCTGAACGACACGGTCACCGAGGTGATCGATGTGCAGGCCAAGCAGGTCGAGTACGCGGGCCAGATCCGCGCCAACCTGCTGCTGGGCACGCGGGCGGAAAAGAACATGATCATGTCCTCCACGGCGGAGGACATCGCCAGCTTCAAGGCGCAGATGGAGGATGCGCGGCGCCAGACCGCCATCGCCATCGATGGCATGCGCACCGTCGCCGATGCCGAGGGGCAGGTCGTCCTTCAGGAACTGGCCCAGACCAACGACCAGCTGGTGAAGCTGCAGGACGAGATCGCGCGTGACGCCACGCTGAATTCCAGCGCCCGCGCCAGCACGATCATGTCGGGCGACGTCCGCGACGCGGTGGCCGACGCCCTGGCCGAACTGGGCAACCTGGGCGGCGCCCTGGACCAGCGCGCCGGGATGCCGGGCCAGCCCGAGGCCCGCCTGGGCGTCGAGCGCTTGCGCGGTGACATCATCGCCCTGCAATCGGCCCAGCGCCTGGCCATGCTGGAGGAAGACGCAAGCCAGTTGCCGCGCCACCTGAAGACCGTAGGCGAGCTCAGCGCCAGCCTGCGCCAGGCGATCGACGCCCTGCGTCCCGGCCTGGCCGCGATGGGCCTGGGCGCCAGCTTCGAGAAGGCGGCAAGCCGCCTGGCCACCTGGCAGACGGGGGTCGAGGAAGCCGCGACCGTCAATGCCGAGGGCGGCGACCTGAAGGCGGCAACCGTGTCGACGATCAATGCCCGCGACGTCCGCGCCGCGATGGACCAGCAGGTAGCCCGCCTGCTGCAGCTCAGTGCCGACGACATGCAGGCCGGGCAGGACCGCGCGGCCGAGAACTATGCCCAGGCGCGTACCGTCCTGCTGGGCGTGCTGCTGGCCTCCCTCGTTGTTGGCATCTGTGCCGCGCTGTGGCTGGCGATCGCGATCAGCCGTGGCCTGGGCCGGGCCGTGACCCTGGCCAACGCCGTAGCCAATGGCGACCTGAACCAGCAGATCGAGGTCAAGAGCGACGACGAGATCCGCGACCTGGTCAACGCCCTGAACGAGATGACGCACCGCCTGCGCAACATCGTGGGCGAGGTCAGCCGCGCGGCCGAGAACGTCTCGTCCGGCAGCCAGGAACTGTCATCCAGCTCCGAGGAGCTGTCGCAGGGTGCGACGGAGCAGGCGGCCTCGACCGAGGAGGCCTCCGCCTCGATGGAGCAGATGGCCGCCAACATCAAGCAGAACGCCGAGAACGCCAGCCAGACCGAGAAGATCGCCCACCGCTCGGCCCAGGATGCCCAGGCCAGCGGCGAGGCGGTCAACCGCGCGGTCGACGCCATGCGCACCATCGCCGAGAAGATCACCATCGTGCAGGAGATCGCCCGCCAGACCGACCTGCTGGCGCTCAACGCGGCAGTCGAGGCGGCGCGCGCCGGGGAGCACGGCAAGGGCTTTGCCGTCGTGGCGTCCGAGGTGCGCAAGCTGGCCGAGCGCAGCCAGGCCGCGGCGACCGAGATCGGCGCCCTGTCCGGCGACACGGTGAAGGCCGCCCAGGCGGCGGGCGAGATGCTGGGCAAGCTGGTGCCGGACATCAAGCGCACGGCCGAACTGGTCGAGGAGATCAGTGCCGCCTGCCGCGAGCAGGATGCGGGCGCCAACCAGATCAACGCCGCGATCCAGCAGCTGGACAAGGTGACCCAGCAGAACGCCAGCGCGTCCGAGCAGATGTCGGCGACGAGCGAGGAACTGGCGGCCCAGGCCGAGCAGCTCCAGTCCAACATCGCCTTCTTCCGCGTCGACGGCGCCCAGGCGGAGCGTGCACCCGCACCGCGCGCGGCGCGCCGCCCGGCCGCAGCGGCGGTGGCGGCGCCCCGCCAGGCGATCAAGACGGCGCGGCCCGCGGCCACTTCGCCGGCGCGCGGCAATGGCCGCATGAACGGCCAGGCCAAGGCGGGCTTCGCCTTCGACCTGTCCGGCGCGGAGGACGCGCTGGATGCCGAGTTCCAGCGCCATTGAACGCCCAGACAGACCGAACCGGGAGCCCGCAGCAATGGCCGACCTGACGCAGTACGTGACCCTGGGCGTCGACACGGACGTCTTCGCGATCCCCGTCGCCCAGGTGCAGGAGATCCTGGACCTGCGCCCGATGTCGCGCCTTCCCCACGCGCCGTCCTATGTGCGGGGCCTGATCGACGTTCGCGGCACGTCCGTCCCCGTGATCGACCTGCGTGCCCGCCTGGGCCTGGCCCCAGCGGAGGCGACGGCCGCGACCCGCATCCTGGTCCTGCAGGTGCCGGCGGGTGAGCGGGTGCTGGTCCTGGGCCTGATCGCCGACAGCGTGTTCGAGGTGACGGCGCTGGACGACGGGCGGCTGGAACCCCCGCCGGAGATCGGCAGCCGCTGGCGGCCAGAGATCATGGTGGGCCTGGGCCGCCGCGGCGCCGCCTTTGTCGTCGTCCTGGACGTCGCGCGGCTGATGGCAGCGGACGGCAGCGCCAGCCTGGCCGGCCTGGGAGCGGCGGCATGATGGCGGGCGATGACGTCGCCGACCGGCTGAGCGGCCGGTCGTTCCAGCGCCTGGCCACCCTGGTCGAGGGCGAGGTCGGCATCCGCCTGCCGCCGACAAAGCAGACGATGGTCGAGGGTCGCCTGCGCCGGCGCGTGCGCGAGCTGGGCCTGCCCGACCTGGATGCCTATTGCGACCTGATCTTTGACGGCGGCGCCAACGACGACGAGATGGTGCACCTGGTCGACGCGATCACGACCAACAAGACCGACTTCTTCCGCGAGCCGGAGCATTTCCAGATCCTGGCCACGACCGTCGTGCCCAACATCCTGGCGATGCAGGACCGCGCCGGGCCCAAGCGGCTGAAGGTGTGGAGTGCCGCCAGCTCCAACGGGGCGGAGGCCTATACGCTCGCCATGGTCCTGGCCGACCTGGCGCCCCGGATGGGCCGCTTCTCGTTCGCCGTGCTGGGCACCGACATCTGCACGACCGTGCTGGAGCAGGCGCGCAAGGCGATCTACCCCGCCGAGATGATGGCCCCCGTGCCGGAGGAGATGCGCCGCCGCTATGTCATGCGCGCCCGCGCCTCGACCCGGAACGAGGTGCGGATCGTGCCCGAGCTGCGGGCCAGGGCACGCTTCCAGCACCTGAACCTGATGGATCGGCGCTATCCCGTCGACACCGACGTGGACGTCATCTTCTGCCGCAACGTGCTGATCTATTTCGACAAGCCGCGCCAGGCCGCGGTCCTGAACACGCTGTGCAGCCACCTGCGGCCCGGCGGCTACCTGTTCCTGGGCCATTCGGAAACGGCGGCGGCGCAAGGTCTGGGCGGGGTGCGATCGGTGGCACCGACCGTGCTGCGGAAGATGGAGGCCTGAGCCATGGCGGTGCAGCCGATCCGGGTCCTGGTGGTCGACGATTCGGCAGCCGTGCGCCAGGTGCTGAGCGACATCCTGAACGCCGATCCCCTGATCCAGGTCATGGCCACGGCGCCCGATCCCTTCGTCGCCGTGCAGCGCATCCAGGCCGAGGTGCCGGACGTCATCGTCCTGGACATCGAGATGCCGCGCATGGACGGGCTGACCTTCCTGCGCCGGATCATGGCGCAGCGCCCGATCCCCGTCGTCATCTGCTCGTCGCAGACCGAGGCCGGGTCGCAGGCGATGGTGGCGGCCCTGGAGGCGGGCGCGGTCGAGGTGATAGCCAAGCCGCGGGTCGATACCCGCACCTTCCTTCTGGAGTCGGGTGTGCGCATCTGTGATGCGGTGCGTGCCGCGGCCGGCGCCACGGCCAGTGTCGGTCGCCGCCAGGCCGCGCGCAGCCGCCCGGTGGAAAAGAAGCTGACCGCCGACGCCGTCCTGCCGCCGGCGGCTCCCAGCCGGGTGGCGCTGCAGCGCACCACGGAACGGGTCGTCTGCATCGGCGCCTCCACCGGCGGGACCGAGGCGCTGCGCGACGTGCTGCAGGCGCTGGACACCGACTGCCCCGGCGTCGTCATCGTCCAGCACATGCCCGAGAAGTTCACCCTGGCCTTTGCCCGGCGCCTGGACGGCCTGTGCCGGATTGCGGTCAAGGAGGCGGAGGACGGCGACCAGGTGGTGCCCGGCCGCGCCCTGATCGCGCCCGGCAGCCACCACCTGGTGTTGCAGCGGCTGGGCACCCAGTACCGTGTCGCCCTGAAGCAGGGGCCGCTGGTGTCCCGCCACCGGCCATCGGTCGACGTGCTGTTCCGCTCCGCCGCCCAGGCCGCGGGGCCCAACGCGCTGGGCATCATCATGACCGGCATGGGCGACGATGGCGCCCGCGGCCTGGCCGAGATGCGCAAGACCGGGGCCCGCACCCTGGCCCAGGACGAGGCGACCTGCGTCGTCTTCGGCATGCCGGGCGAGGCCATCGCCCTGGGGGCCGTCGACCGCGTCCTGCCCCTTCACGCGATCGCCGGCGAGATCGCCGCCCTGCGCGCGTCGGCCGCCGCATGAGTGGCGACCTGCAGATCCGCCTGGATCACCTGGCGCTGGACCTGCGCGCGGTTGCGCGCGGGGTCGAGGAGCGATTCCTGCGCAGCGGCGAGGTCCTGGGCCCCCTGGTCGACGTCCTGGGCCGCCTGACCCGCCTGTTCGAGGACCTGCCGGCGACGCTGGACACGCCCGAGCTGGGCCAGGCCCTGGCCACGCTGGAACATCTGGCGCAGGAGGCCGACGCCATGGCCAGTGCCCTGGTGCGCGAGCGCGAGGCGCTGACCGGCCTGGTCGCCCTCAACCGCGTGGCGGGCAAGCGCATCGCCCAGCTGCGCGCCACGATGGGCCTGATCGGCATGCTGGCGTTCAATGCGCGGCTGGCCGTGTCGCAGTCGGGCCTGGCGCAGCAGGGCCTGGTCGAGTTCGTGAACGAGATCATCCGCCTGGCCCGCAATGCCCAGGCGACGGTCGACCGCTATGGCGAGGATCACGAGCGGCTGTCCGGCCTGCTGGCCGGGGCCGCGGACGGCCTTGGCCGGTTCGAGGCCGAGCATGGCCGCACGCTGCGCAGCATTTCGGGCGCCCTGGCCCAGAATGCGGCCCAGGTGACGGAACGCCGGCGCCAGGCTGTCGACGGCGCTGGCGCCATCGGCGCCCGTGCCCGCCACCTGGGCGACGGCGTGGCCCGCGCGGTCATGGTGCTGCAGATCGGCGACATCACGCGCCAGCGCCTGGAGCATGTCGACACGGCGCTGAGCGACCTGGCCCAGGTCCTGGGCGGGGAGGGCAGCGAGGAGGCCTGGTCCCAAGGCCTGGACGGCGACGCGCGCCAGGCCGTGGTCGCGGCGCTGTGCGGACTGCAGGCAGCCCAGATCGAGCCCTGCCGCGCCGAGCTGGCGCGCGAAGTGACCGGCCTGGAGGAGGCGCTGGGCGCCCTGGTGGCGGAGGTGACGGACCTGCTGGCGCTGGGCGCCGCCACCTATGGCGGTGGCGAGCGCCGCGGCGAAAAGCAGGCCCAGTCCATCCTGGCCGAGGTCGAGGGCCGGATGCGCCAGACGGGCGAGATGATCGACCGCTACCTGGCCGAACGCGACCAGCTGGACCGGGTGGGTGGCGAACTGGCCGGCGCCCTGGCCGCGCTGATGGACCAGGTCGCGACCGTGCGCCGGATCGAAACCGACATGCGCCTGGTCGGCCTGAACACCACCCTGCGCTGCGGTCGCCTGGGCGACGAGGGTCGCGCCCTGCGGGTCATCGCGCAGGAATTGCGGCGCTATGCCAACCAGACCATCGTCGACGCGGAGGGCCTGGTCGGCGCCCTGCGCCAGGTGGCCGACGCCTCCGCCGCCCTGGGCCGCGACCGCACCGCCGGCACCGGCACCACCGGGGCCGGCCTGCGCGCCGCCATCGGCGGCGCCATCGCCGCCTTCCGCGACAACGGCGCGGCGCTGGACGGCGCGCTGGGCGCCCTGCTGCACGACGGGCAGCAGACGCAGGCCGCGCTGGCCGACATTGCGGCCCACCTGGCCGACGATCGCGGCCTGGATGCGACGCTGGTGCGCGCGGCCGCCGACCTGCGTGCGATCGAGACCCTGGCCGCAGGTGCCCCCGCCGACCTGGTCCAGGCCCGCGTCACCCTGTTCGGCGAGACGCGCAGCTACACCATGGCCAGCGAGCGGGCCGTCCACAGCACCTTTGCCGGGGGCGGCGATGCCGCGGACAGCGACGCGGACGTCGACCTTGAAGACCTTCTGTTCTAGCAGCGCCCGGCGCAGCGGAGAGATGTAACATGGCACGTATCCTGGTGATCGACGATCAGGAGTCGGTGCGCACCATGGTCTGTACGCTCCTGGCGGCGGCCGGGCACGACCCCGTGGCCGTCGCCAGCGGGACGCTGGCGCTGCGCCTGCTGAACCGCGGCTTCGACCTGGTGGTGACGGACGTGATGATGCCGGAAATGGACGGCCTGGAGCTGCTGCGCCACCTGCGCGCCCGCGACCCGGACCTGCCCGTCCTGGTGATGAGCGCCGGCTGGAACAACCCGCACATCAACGTGCTCAACATCGCGGCCAAGCTGGGCGCCCATGCCACGGTGCCAAAAGCCGACCTGCGCGAGCAGCTGCTGCACCGGGTGCACGACTTGCTGGAGGCCCGCGCCGGGGCCAGCGCCTGAATCGAGGGGGGCGCTGTGACGCCGGTCGCTCCGCCCGTCGCGGACCCGGTGTAGACACGCACCAGCGGAAGCGAGGTCCCATGAGCGAGATCGAGAGCACGGACAAGGCCAACCTGATCATCCTGCGCCAGGCCCTGGTGAACTATCGGCGCAAGCTGGCGGCGGACATGGTCGCTTCGCCCGCGCTGGTGCAGAAGCAGATGATCGCCAGCGCCACGCAGATGCGCGACGTGCAGGCCGATATCGAGATGATCGACCGCGCCTTGGCCGACGAAGCCGCCCTGGCCCGCCAGGGTTGAGCCGTCTCAGACCAGGAATGACAGCGTGTAGAGCGCCTTGTCGTTGTTGGCCAGGATGACGGTCTTGCCCGCCATGCGGAAGGCGGGGCCGGGGCCTTCGTGCGGGCGCAGGCGGTATTCAACGCGCGCCGCCCACAGCGTGTCGTCACGCGGACTGCTTTCAAAGATCAGCACGTTGGCCGTGGCGATCACGTCGCCCTGCCGCTCGTCCAGCAGCATGACGTTCGACACCAGGCGCACGAGGCGCGACGGCGGCATCTGGCTGAAGCGCCGGCCCGACTGCAATTGCCGCACGCGCAGCGCGATGCGCGAGCGGTTGTCATAGATGATCGACATCTCCACTTCGGGATCGCCGCCGTCGCCATTGGCGGGCACCCAGTAGACGGCATCGTCGGTCCAGAGTGCCTCCCACGCGTCATAGGCATGGGTGTCGGCCAGGCGCGCCTCGTGGTGGATGAAGGCCTGTACCGCCGTCAGTAGGGCGGCACGGCGCATGGCGTCCTGCTCGGTCTGGGCTTCCGGCGCCGGCATCACGGCTGCTCCATCAGCTGACGCCAATGGCGCCAGATCCCGCGGGAGGGAACCTCGTCCGTCGCGTGACCGACGCGAAAGCCATCGTCGTCCAGGCGTTCGCGGTGGCGGCCGCGGCCCAGGTACAGGGTTTCGGGGGCATGGGCCTGGACGCCCCGATGGCTGCGCTCGTACATCGCCGCGTCGTCCGCCAGCAGCAGGCCGGCGGGCCCGACCGATCCCATGGTCTGCTGGCGCAGGCGCCGGTTGAGGTCGGGCGCGCCCTTGAACTGCAGGGCGGTGACATGCTGCACCGTGTCGTCCACCGCCAGCGGCTGCAGCACGAAGATCTGGATCTCCGCGATGAACAGGTTGGGAAAGATCATCACGTGCGGCGTGCCGTCGATCATGATGCGGTCCGCCTCGCGTGCGCCGTGGGCTTGGCGCATCGCCGCGGCATAGCCCGGCAGCCGCGCCTCGGTCGTGCCGAACCAGGCCAGCGGGCGGCCCTGACGGCGGAACTCGGGGCGCAGGTCGATCTCGGTATGGCCATTGCCATAGTCGCGGGCCACCGCCGTCGACTGGGCCCCGTAGAGCGCGCCGATGCCACTCTCGGCCACGTTGAAGATCGAGGCATGGACAAAGGCGGGGTGATAGCCGTCGGTCTCGTTCTCCAGCACGAACTTCCAGTTGGCCTTGACCCGGTGCTGGAGGAACCCGGCCGTGACCTCCACCTCCCCTTCCGGCGAGGTCGCGGCCAGGCGATCCAGCGTTTCGGCCGCACCGCCCAGGTGCTCGGCCAGGTCGGGGCCCTCCGCCGCCAGCGAACCAAAGACGAAGCCGCGATGGCTGGCGACCCGCGGCACCTGCGCCAGGCCCAGCTCGGACGCCGGCACGCGATCGTCATAGCCGTCGGCAAAGGCCCGGCCGATCAGCGCCCCGTCGCTGCCGAAGGTCCAGGAATGGAACGGGCAGGTGAAGCTGCGCGCCTGGCCCCGGGGCGTGACGCAGAGCTGGTTGCCGCGATGGGGGCAGCGGTTCAGCAGGAGCCGCACCCGGCCCTGGCCGTCGCGCGTCATCAGGATGGATTGCGGGCCGATCGACTTCTGCACGAAGTCGTGCGGCTGCGCGATCTCGCTCTCGTGCCCGACATAGACCCAGGTGCGGTACCAGATCCGCTCCAGCTCGCGCTCGAAGAGCAGCGGATCGCGATAGGCATCGCCATGGACCCGATCGGGCTGCACCAGCCTGTCCCAGTCCTGCGCCGCCTGACCCCGGAAGTTCGCCTGCATCGCCCGCACCAATATCAAACCGGATGTCCGGTTTTATGTCAGACGGGCGTCAAGGACAAGCGGCGGCCTTGACTCGGCCAAAGCGAACAAAGTACGAACAATACGACTACGGATGGTCGATCAGGGAGTTCGCGATGGCCCTCAGCCTCAATGCCTATCTCACCTTTGACGGCAATTGTGCCGAGGCATTCGCCTTCTATGCCCAGGCGACTGGCGGCGCCGTCCTTGGCGTCATGCGTTTCGGCGACAGCCCGCCCGAAGAAGGCTACGAGATGCCGGCCGAGCATCGCGACCTGGTCATGCACGCGGCCCTCCGGATCGGCGACAGCGTCCTGATGGGGTCGGATGCACTGCCCGACCAGCCGGAAAAGCGCCAGGGCTTCTCCGTCTCGATCCAGACGACCGAGACGGCGGAAGCCGAGCGCATCTTTGCCGCGCTGGCGGACGGCGCGAGCGTCACCATGCCCTTGGCCGAGACCTTCTGGGCGTTGCGCTTCGGCATGCTGACCGACCGCTTCGGCACGCCGTGGATGGTCAACTGCGCGCGGCCGACGGACTGTGCCGCGGCGGGGTGACGGAGACGATCCGCAGGACCCGCTCGGCCCCGCTGCGGTCGGGCCACAGGATCGTGGCGCCCTTGGCCAGGCCGATCAGGGCCGCACCAATGGGCGTCAGGATCGAGATGCGGCCGGCATCGATGTCGGCCTCCTGCGGCCAGGCCAGTTGCACCGTGCGCGTCACGCCGGACCCTTCGTCCAGGTATTCGACGGTCGCCCCCATGCTGACCGTGTTGCGCGGCAGGCTGGCTGCGGCGTGGATCACCGCGCGGTCGATCTCGCCCAGCAGCTGCTCGGCCAGGACAGGGGCGGTCTGCTCGATCGACAGGGCCAGGCCCGAGAGGGCGTCGGCTTCCTGGTCGATCAGGTGGATGGCGGGGCGACGGGCGCGGTTGGCCCGGGAAGCAACGGTCATGATGACAATCCGGAATACGGGTCGCCAGACGGCGCGCGGCCGCCCGGTGACGGGACTCGACGACACACTGGATGGAAAAGGCGGTCCCCGGACTTCGCCGGCGACACGACCCGTCACGAAGCCGGGCTAGAAGCCCGCGATCAGATGCCCCGTCCGGCGGCGCGCCGGGGCGGCGGCCGGGGGCTGAATGGCGACGTGACTGCGCATGGGCGGATGATCGTCGCCCCCCGGCCGTCTGTCAAATCGCGGCGCCCCGCGCGCAGCCTCAGCGCCCCGCCATCAGACGCGGCAGGTCGGCCAGGAAGGCGGCCCGGACGGCAGGACCCAGGGGCTGCGCCATCGGCGTGTCGTCGTTGCGGAAGCGGGCAAAGACGATGGTCCGCGTGCCCTGGCTGGCCCAGCCGACGAACCAGCCCAGCGGCCGGTCCCGGTCGCGCCCGCCATCGGGCAGACGGCGCCAGTGCGTCCCGGTCTTGCCCTGCACGGACCAGTTCCCCGCGGTGAAGCGGGGCAGGATCGCCCGCGTGCCGGCCATCGCCTGGGCGGAGACGGGCAGGCTGCCCGCCAGCAGGCGCTGCAGGAAGGCGACCTGCTCGTCGGGCGAGATTTCCAGCGACGACGCCAGCCACGCATGGGTCAGGCCGTCGCCGCGCCCGGCTGTGCCACGCACGTCCCGATTGCCATAGCCCAGCGCATCGACATAGCGGGCGAAGCGCTCCGCCCCCAGGCGCCGGGTGATCTCGCGCGAATACCACAGGACGGAATCGCGCTCCCACACCATGGGATCGACGGTCCGCCGGTCACGCGCCGGGGCCGCCATGTCGGCGCGGTAGTCCCAGCGCGGATGCGCAGCGTCGACCAGGATCCCGGCGTCGAAGCCCATCACCGCCAGCGGCACCTTGAAGGTCGACGCCGGCGTGAAGCGCTGGTCGCAGGCGCCCTCGCGCAGCAGCACGGCGCCGCTGCCCGCCTCCTGGATCAGGGTGCAGGACGGGCCGGCCCGGGCCGCCGCCGATGCAAGCAGGACCAGCAGCGCAGCCGCCACCGCGCCGCGCAGGAACGCCGCCCTCACCCCGCGGCCGCGTCGTCGGGGGTGAACACCTCCTCCGGCTCGCGCAGGCCGCGCAGGACGTGGAAGCCCAGCGAGCGCAGTCCGCCATCATGGGCATCGGCAAAGGTGTGGGAGGCCAGCACCGGATGGCCCAGCACCTTGCACAAGCCCTCGATCCGGGCGGCGGCGTTCACGGCCGGGCCGATCACGGTGAAGTCCAGCCGGTTGGGGCCACCGATATTGCCATAGACGACATCGCCCAGGTGCAGGCCGACGCCGGCCCGCAGGTCGAAGGCGGGGTCCAGCTGCGCGGTGTCGATCGCGGCGATCTGCGCCAGGCCGGATCGCGCGGCCGCCAGCGCCGCCCGGGCGGCCGCGCGGTCGCCCGCAAGACCGGTCGGGAAGATCGCCAGGACGCCGTCGCCCATCAGCTTCAGGACCTCGCCCCCGTGGCGCTCCACCGCGTCGGTCAGGCACTCGAAATACTGGTCCAGCAGCCCGATGACCGTGGGCGCCGCCTGGCTGTCCGACAGGCGCGTGAAGTTGCGCATGTCGGCGCACAGCAGCGCCGCGCGGATCGACTGCCCCTCCCCCCGCCGGACGGAGCCGGCCAGCACCTCGCGCCCGGCATTGGCGCCCAGGTACAGCGACAGGACCGTCTGCGCGATCTCGTGCCGCACCTCGATGTCGAAGCGCAGCGCCAACAGCGGGCGCACCATTTCCAGCCGCGCCAGCTGGGCATCGCTGAAGCCGCCCGGCGCCCGCGTCGTCCACGAGATGAACGAGCGCCGACCAAAGGTCATGTCCAGCGGCCGGATCAGATAATCGGTCGCGCCCTCCGCCCGCAGGTCGGTCAGTACCGGATAGGGATCGGGCGCGGTCGTCTGTTCCAGCTGGTAGCGAAAGCCGGGATTGCCCCGGTGGATCGCCGCCACGGGACTCAGCACGTAGTCGTCCAGCGCCTCTGCGCCGCGGGCGCGGCCGCGCACCTCCACGCCCTGGCCGTCGGTCCAGCGGAAGGTGCGCGCGAACAGCTCCGGATGGATCGCCATCACGGCGCTGGACACCCGCCACAGGGGGACGCCTTCGGCTCGCAGCTGCTCGCCCACCTGGGCGATCAGGCGCTCGATGCCGTGGGTGTTGCCGCCATGGTCGACCAGCCAGGCGGGAAACCCGTCCTGGCCATATGTCCGAGCAGGAGACTCCTTGATCTCAGGGTGCGGTTCTGCCATTTGAAGGATAATAGTTGAGCGCCAAGCCAGGACTTACCATGTTCATCCAGACCGAGACTACCCCCAACCCCGCGACCTTGAAATTCCTGCCGGGTCGGGACGTGCTGGAGCAGGGCACGGTCGACTTCCCCAGCCTCGAGGCGGCGCAGCGCTCGCCGCTGGCCCGCCGCCTGTTCCAGGTCCAGGGCGTCACCCGCGTATTCTTCGGCTCGGACTTCATCACCGTGACCAAGGACGAGGGTGAGTGGCAGCACATCAAGCCCGCCATCCTGGGCGTGATCATGGAGCATTTCACCTCGGGCGCCCCCCTGCTCGAGGAAGGCACCAAGGCGATCGGCGAGCAGGCGGACGCCGATGATGACGAGATCGTCTCGCAGATCAAGGAACTGCTGGACACCCGCGTGCGCCCGGCCGTCGCCCAGGACGGTGGCGACATCGTCTTCCACGGGTTCGAGGATGGCGTCGTCCTGCTCCATATGCAGGGCGCCTGCTCCGGATGCCCGTCGTCGACCGCCACGCTGAAGATGGGCATCGAGAACATGCTGCGCCACTACATCCCCGAGGTACAGGAAGTGCGCGCCATCTGACGCAGCGCAACACCGCGCAGGTCCGCCAGGCCTTAGTTTGGCCGGCCTAAGCCTTTGATTTGGACCAGTGTCGGCGCGTGTGGGTGATTTCGCGCCGCAGCGGAATGCTCTAGCATCCGCGGCGGCCCGATTTCACCCAACCCGATGCAGGCACCGACGACATGACCAAGGCACCCCTGGACGACGCAAGCCTCGACCTCCTCTTTCGCGAGGCGCGCACCTTCAACGGCTTCATCGACAAGCCCGTCGCCGATGAGACGTTGAAGCAGCTGTGGGACCTGGTGAAGTGGGGCCCGACCTCGGCCAACGCCCAGCCCGTCCGCTTCCTGTTCCTGAAGTCGCCGGAAGCCAAGGAGCGCCTGAAGCCCGCGCTGTCGTCCGGCAACCTGGCCAAGACGATGTCGGCACCGGTCACCGTGATCGTGGCGCATGACCTGCGCTTCTACGAGAACCTAGAAAAGTGGTTCCCGCACGACAAGACCGCCCGCTACTGGTTCGAAGGCAAGGAGGAGGTCGTGCAGGCGACCGCCTTCCGCAACGGCACGCTGCAGGGCGCCTATTTCATCCTGGCGGCGCGGGCGCTTGGCCTGGACACCGGTGCCATGTCGGGCTTCGACAATGCAAAGGTCGATGCCGAATTCTTCCCCGACGGCCGCTACAAGTCGAACTTCCTCATCAATCTTGGCTATGGCGATCCCACGAGCCTGTTCGGTCGCAGCCCGCGTCCGGAATTCGAGGATTCGAACGAGATCCTCTAGGCCCGCATCCCGTCCCGGCGACTGTCGCCGGGACGGCTTTGCCGCAGGCCCCGGCCTGCGCTAGAAGGGCGGTCTCCGCCGCTTCTGATCCGTTCTCCATGCGTGTGCTTGCCCTGGACTCGGCGCTGGACGCCTTTTCGTGCGCGGTCGTCGAGGACGGCGCGGCGCTGGCGGTGCTGCGCGATCCCGGACCCCGCGGGCAGGCCGAACGGCTGGTGCCCCTGGCCCGCCGCGCGCTGGGCGAAGCAGGCCTGGGCTGGTCGGACCTCGACCGCCTGGCCGTCACCATCGGCCCGGGCAGTTTCACGGGCGTCCGCATCGGCCTGGCGGCGGCGCGCGGGCTTGCCCTGGCGACCGGACTTCCCCTGGTCGGCGTGACCAGTCTGGCGGCGGTGGCGCTGCAGGCCGGGCAGCCCTGTCTCGTCGCCCTGGATGCCCTGCGCGGCCAGGTCTATGTCCAGGCCTTCGACGATCGCGCCGCCGCCCCCGACCTGGCCGGGGCCCAGGCCAGGCCCCAGGCGCTGAGCCCCGCCGAGGCTGCCGCGCTGGCCCTTCGCCTGGGTCTGCCGGTGGCGGGCACGGGGGCCGCCCTGGTCGCAGCGGCGGCACCCGCACCGTTGACCATCCTGGCCGGACTGGGCGGACCGGACGCCCTGTGGGTGGCGCGGGCCGGCGCCGCCATGCGCATGCCCGCCGCGGGACAGGTGCCCGCCGCCCTCTATGTGCGGCCGCCCGACGCGGTGCCGCGCGCCGCCCGCTAGGACGCTCGCGGCACCAGCCATGACGCGGGATGCGCCCGTTGCCATCCATGACCTGGGCCCCGCCGCGGCCGGCCTTCTGGCCGAGCTTCATGCCCTGTGCTTCGACCGGCCCTGGGCCGAGAGCGACTTCACGGCCTTGCTGGCATCGCCCGGGACCGTCGCCCTGGTGGCGGAAAGGTCAGGCGAGCCCGCCGGCCTGGCCGTCGGCCGCGTCGTCCTGGATGAGGCCGAGGTACTGACCATCGGCGTGGTGCCGGCGGCGCGGCGGCATGGCCTGGGCCGCGTCCTGATGGCGGCGCTGACCGCCCGCCTGCACGCCGCGGGTGCGCGTCAACTTCATCTTGAAGTGTCAGAAATCAATCGTCCGGCTTCGGCGCTTTACCACGATCTGGGCTTTGTCGTGACGGGTCGCCGCCGGGGTTACTATGCGGACGGCAGCACCGCAATCACGATGATGCGTCTGCTGGGCCCGGCCTGACCGGACAATTCAGCGACAGCACTTGGGCGCTTGACAGCAGTTCTTGCCCAAAGAATGAGTTGTTGCGAATCGCAAATTGAACTTTTATGTATGCCATCGATTCAGAGACGAGCGAGCCTCGTCATCAAGGAGGCGCATAGGCATATGAGCGAGACAAAACCGGAACAGAGCGAACTGCTGTCGCTGACGGCAGATATCGTGGCCTCCCACGTCTCGAACAATACGGTGTCGAGTTCGGAACTGCCTGCGTTGATCCAGACCGTGTATTCCGCGCTGGCCAATATTGGCGAGACGAAGGAAGAGCCGGCCAGCCCGCGCCCGCAGCCCGCCGTGCCGATCCGCAAGTCGGTCCAGCCCGATCACATCATCTGCCTGGAAGACGGCAAGAAGCTGAAGATGCTGAAGCGGCATCTGAAGACCAGCTATGACATGACGCCCGAAGAATATCGCGAGCGTTGGGGCCTGCCGCCCGACTACCCGATGGTCGCCCCCAACTATGCGCAGCAGCGCCGCGACCTGGCCAAGAAGATCGGCCTGGGCACCACGCGTCGTAAGCGCACGCGCCGCGGCGCCGCCTGATCCTGGACCCCTTGCGCGGCGACTTGGCCACGGCCCCGCCGCGCAGGGGATGCAGGCACGACCCGGGCCCGGCGGATCCGCCGCCGTGCGCCGGGGTAGGGGCGAACCTGCATCGCATTCGCAAAGAATACTTTGCCAATAACCCCTGATCCTGTGGTGTTGAAATGGCCGGCGACAGATGGCACAGCCATCTCATATGCGTTCGCCGCCCCGCCTGGCAGTCGAATCGGGTCTTAACGGGTTTTCTCCGCGCGGCCCACGTCCTACACTGCGAAGCCCTTTCAGCCCGGAACAGCACCCATGAGTGATCGGATCGAACGTCTGTGCATGGCAAAGGGAATGCGCATGACGGAGCAGCGGCGCGTCATCGCCCGCGTCCTGTCCGAGGCGGCCGACCACCCCGATGTCGAGGAACTGCACCGCCGCTCCGCGGCGATCGACCCCCGCATCTCCATCGCCACCGTCTATCGCACCGTCCGCCTGTTCGAGGAGGCCGGCATCCTGGAGCGGCACGACTTCCGTGATGGCCGTTCGCGTTATGAGGAAGTGCAGGAGGAGCACCACGACCACCTGATCGACCTGTCGACCGGCCGTGTCGTGGAATTCCGCAACGAGCAGATCGAGGAATTGCAGCGCCGCATCGCCGCTGAACTGGGCTTCCAGCTGGTCGACCATCGCCTGGAACTCTATGGCGTGCCGCAGGACAGCACTGCGGCCAAGGTCAGCCCGCTGGACCCTGTCGCGCGTCTGCGCGATCCCCGCCGCTGAGCCGATCTTGAGCGCGGTTCCGGTCGCAGCCGAAGCCAGCCCCGTCCAGCCATCGGCGGGCAGTAGCGCCCCGCCCGCCGCTGCCTCGCTCAGCCGGGGCAAGGGGCGGACCCTGCAGGCGGTCGAGAACGGCCGCATCCTGGAACTGCCCCGGGCGCAGGGCATCGGCGTCGGCTGGGCCGGACGCATCCGCGCGGTCTGGATCCTGCTGAAGTTCCTGGTCTTCACGCTGGCGCTACTGCCGGTTCAGATCGTGGCGCTGCGCCTGGGCTGGCCGCTGGCGAACCGGCTGCCCGGTTTCTACCATCGGCGGCTGTGCCGCATTCTGGATCTGCGGGTCGAGCGGATCGGCGTGCCCGTCTCGCCCGCGCCCACCCTGATCGTCGCGAACCATACTTCGTGGCTGGACATTCCCGTGATGTCGGCCGCCATGCGGGCAAGCTTCGTCGCCAAGAGCGAGGTGGCCGGCTGGCCCGGTTTCGGTACGCTCGCCCGGCTGCAACGCACCGTCTTCGTCGAGCGCGAACGCCGGACCAAGGCGCAGGAGCAGAGCGACGAAATCGGCAACCGCCTGGCCCAGGGCGACCGCCTGATTCTGTTCCCCGAGGGCACGTCGAACGACGGCAACCGGGTCCTGAACTTCAAGTCGTCCCTGTTCGCGGTGGCCGACCGCGCGGTGCAACAGGCCGACGGCACGTCCGGCCCGCTGGTGGTGCAGCCGGTGTCGGTCACTTACACCCGCGTCAACGGCATGCCGATGGGGCGCGACCTGCGGCCCTTCTTTGCCTGGTATGGCGACATGGACCTGGCGCCGCACCTGTGGCAGGCGCTGCAGTTCGGGCCGGTCACCGTTGTGATCGAGTTCCACCCACCGGTCACGCTGGCGCAGTTCAGCTCGCGCAAGACATTGGCCGCGCATTGCGAGGCGGCGGTGCGCGACGGTGTCGCCCGGGCGCTTGCCGGCCGCGACGCCCCGCCCCCCGTTAAGGCCTGAGCCAGACCACCGTTCAGTGGAAATCGCGGGAGCGGGGCATGACCCTGCCCCGCGGTGCCTGGGGATGCTTGAATTCGTCCGCATTGCTGAGCGGCGGGACCAGCGGCCGGTCCAGCGTCGCCAGCCGGTCGAGCTGGGGGCTGAGGTCGACCAGCTGCTCCACCACGACATGGATCACGCCGTCCTGCGCCTGCAGCCGGCCAAAGGCGCGCAGCAGCCGGGCGCCCAGCACGATGCGGCGGAACGCCTCGAACACCGGCGGCCAAACGACCAGGTTGGCGACCCCCGTCTCGTCCTCCAGGGTCACGAAGATGACGCCCTTGGCACTGCCGGGGCGCTGCCGCACCAGGACTAGGCCCGCCACGCTGACCCGCGCATTGTTGCGCAAGGTGGCCAGGTACGCGGCACGGCGCACGCCTTGCGCGGCCAGGCTCTCGCGCAGGAAACTCAAGGGATGCGCCTTCAGCGACAGGCTGACCCGGGCATAGTCGTGGATCACATGCTCGCCCAGCGTCATCTGCGGCAGGGCGGCATCGGCATGGCGGTCATCCAGCGCGTCCGCCGCCGCCCGGAACAGGGGCAGCGCCTCCAGGGCCGAGGCCGGCGCCCGGGCTGCGGCCGTGGGCGGCGCCAGGCTGCGCACCATCCACAGCGCCCGCCTGCGGTCCAACCCCAGGCTGCGGCAGGCATCGGCCTCGGCCAGGAGTTCCAGCGCGCGATGCGACAGGCCGCTGCGCCGCGCCAGCTCCGGCAGGGAGGTGAATGGCCCGGACGCCCTGGCCGCCACCAGGCGCTCCAGCTCCGCCTGCTGCAACCCCTTCACCTGGCGGAAGCCCAGGCGCAAGCGCCCGCCCGCCTTCGGATCGCCCTCGATCGTGCAGTCCCAGGCGCTGTGCGCGATGTCGACGGGCAGGACGGTCACGCCATGCTGCTGCGCGTCGCGCACCAGTTGGGCCGGCTGGTAGAAGCCCATGGGCTGGGAGTTCAGCAGGGCACAGGCAAAGACCGCCGGGTAATGGCACTTCAGCCAAGCCGAGACATAGACCAGCAGGGCAAAGCTGGCGGCATGGCTTTCGGGAAAGCCGTATTCGCCGAAACCCTGGATCTGGCGGAAGCAGCGGGTGGCAAAGTCGCGGTCATAGCCGCGCGCCACCATCCCCTCCACCATCTTCGCCTCGTACTGGTGGATCGTGCCGACATGGCGGAAGGTCGCCATGGCCCGGCGCAGCCCGTCCGCCGCATCCGGGGTGAAGCCGGCGGCGACGATGGCGATGCGCATGGCCTGTTCCTGGAACAGCGGCACGCCCAGCGTCTTGCCCAGCACCTCGCGCAGTTCGGGAGAGGGCAGGTCCGGCTCCTCCAGCCCGTTGCGCCGGCGGAGATAGGGGTGGACCATGTCGCCCTGGATGGGCCCGGGACGCACGATCGCCACCTCGATCACCAGGTCGTAATAGCAGCGCGGTTTCAGGCGCGGCAGCATGGTCATCTGCGCCCGGCTTTCGACCTGGAACACGCCGACCGAATCCGCCTTGCACAGCATGTCGTAGACGCGCGGGTCCTCCTCCGGCACCTTGGCCATGTCGGGGATGCCCAGCATGTCCAGGCCCTTGCGGATGCAGGTCAGCATGCCGAGCGCGAGCACGTCGATCTTCAGGATGCCCAGCGCATCCAGGTCGTCCTTGTCCCACTCGACCACCGTGCGCTCGTCCATCGCCGCGTTGGTGATCGGCACCACCTCCGACAGGGGCCCGCGCGTGATGACGAAGCCGCCGACATGCTGCGACAGGTGCCGGGGAAAGCCGATCAGGATGGAGGCCAGGCGCAGTGCCAGGCGCAGGCGCGGGGCCTCCGGGTCCAGGCCGATCTCGCGCACGTGCGCAGGGTCCAGCCCCTCATCGCTCCAGCCCCAGGTGGTGCCCGACAGGGCGGCGACCACGTCCAGCGACAGGCCCAGCGCCTTGCCCACGTCGCGGATGGCGCTGCGCGTGCGATAGCGGATCAGGGTCGCGGCCAGGCCGGCGCGGTCGCGGCCGTATTTCCGGTAAATGTACTGGATCACCTCCTCGCGCCGCTCGTGCTCGAAGTCGACGTCGATGTCGGGCGGCTCGCCCCGCTGTTCCGAGACGAAGCGTTCGAACAGCACGTCCACCTTGTCCGGACTGACCGAGGTGATGCCGAGGCAGAAGCACACGACCGAGTTCGCGGCCGAGCCGCGGCCCTGGCACAGGATCGGCGGATTGCGCTCAGGATCCCTGGCCCAGGCGACGATGTCCCGCACGGTCAGGAAATAGGGGGCAAAGCCGCACTTCTCGATCAGCGCCAGCTCGTGCCGGATCGTGGCCTGCACCTTGTCCGACACGCCGCCTGGCCAGCGCCAGGCAGCCCCCGCCCAGGCCAGGCGCGCCAGTTCCTCTTGCGGGCTGCGTCCCTCCGCCACCGGCTCGGCCGGGTATTCGTAGCGCAGTTCGTCGAGCGAGAAGGTCAGGCCGTCGAGCACCTGGACCGTGCGCGCCACCGCCTCCGGGTGCCGGGCGAACAGGCGCGCCATCTCCGCCGGCGGCTTCAGGTGGCGCTCGCCATGGCGGGCGGCGAGCGGTCCGGCTGCGTCGATCGTCGTGCCCTCGCGGATGCAGGTCATCACGTCCAGCAGCGTGCGCCGCTCCACCCGGTGATAGCGCACGTCGTTGCTCGCCAGCAGCGGCGCCCCGATCGCCTGGCCGAAGCGCTCCAGGCTCTCGAACCAGGCGGCATCGTCGCCGCCGAAGCGGGGGGCGGCGGCCAGCCAGATCCGCCCCTTCAGCAGCCGCGCCAGGTGGCGCGCCATGGCCTGGAACCCGTCATCCAGGCCAAGCGGCCCGGCCCGCCAGTCGGCCCGCTCCGGCGCCACGATGGCGGTGCGCAGGCCCTCGGCATGCGCCTCCAGGTCCGCCAGGTTCAGGTGGCATTCGCCCTTGGGCGCGCGCCTGGCGCCAAGGGTGATCAGCTGCGACAGCCGGCCATAGGCGGCCCGGTCGGTGGGCCAGGCCAGCAGGCTGATCCCTTCCAGGAAGTCGAGCCGGGCGCCCGGCACATAGCGCAGGCCATGCCGCTTCGCCGCCGCATGCCCCCGCACGATCCCGGCCAGGGTATTGCGATCCGTGACCGCAAGGGCCGCCTGCCCCAGCGCCGCCGCCGTCTCCACCAGCTCCTCGGCATGCGACGCCCCCCTCAGGAAGGTGAAGTTCGTCGTGACCTGAAGCTCGGCATAGGCGGGCGGCATGGGGGGAGGATAGGGTAAGAACAAAAAGAGAACAAGCGGGCTTTACTCTCTCCCCTACATCCGTCGGCCTCTCTCCTCTCGCACGGCTGAGCTAGGCCGCGGAATTATTGATCGCCTCAATAATAATATCGTCCTCCAAGCGCCGGTGCAGATGCGTCCTATCCCAACTCAACAACTGATTGTCCGCAATAAGGACGACTTCACGGTTGGTAGGTCGTATTGCTGATCTTGCACGCAAAATCCGTCTGCGGCGGCGAAGAGTCCTTCTTGGCCGCCGGCGCACGCATCCCGCTCGACCATATATCATTGGCGATACCGAGACCGAGCGGGACGCCGCCGACTGGCAGTGTCTCGCCCCGTTTCCGCGTCGTCTTCCAAACATGGCTATAGCTGATGTCTTCCGCAGCCTTGTAGTTACCGGACTCGTCCAATGCGTCCTTCACGTCGAATGCATCAAAGCGCCAGTGAACGCCGAGCCAGATGCGACTGAACGCATTCTCGAAGATAGCGCGCCAGAGCGAACCAAAATGGCGGACTACCCGTGCACGGACCACGCCGGGCTGATCCTCAATCGGCTGGTCCGAAACGTGCGGCTGGTGGAGGTCGCGGCTGTGACCGTTAAGCTCCTCCGAAACGAAAGTGAAGCCGATGTCATCCGCCGCGCCATCGTCGAGTTTCAAGTCGTCGCGCTTATTATAGAAGTGCCGCACCATCTGGAAGCAGGCCGCGCCGAACGTAGCATGCCCGGAGGGATAGGCAGGGAACGGTGGCTTGAACGACAGCCGGTTGCTGTTGGTCTCCGGTGCGCCCAACGCGCGCCAGAACGGGTCGGCGTCAGGATCGACGTGGGGCTGCGCACCCGCCAGCGCCGGGTTGGCAGACACGCCATCGGGACCACCAACATGCTCCCGCACACCCGAAAGCGGCCGCCACAGCATGTAGCGATATTTCTCACGCCACGCGAACTTGCCGGCATCGGCCATTGCAACATTGGCGAGCGCGAAGAGCCGAACGAATTCGCTGTTCTGTGCGAGATCGCAAACGTCGCACGTTTTCTTGCGGTCGTTCGCCACCACCCGCAGAATTTGATTATAGAGCCGTGGCGGCGTGCCAATCAGGTTCGCGCCATCATAGGCCCAATAATAGGCTGCAACAGATTCGTCTGGTGTGCGGGTGATCCCGACTTGACCAGCCGCGCCGCCAAGCGCCTTCACTTCGCGCAACGCGGCGAGATACTCCGCGTCGCCAAGGGAACGCCAATCGCGGATCGCGTGGCCATCCGGGTCCGTCACAGCGAAATCTGCCACCGTCGTCCCGTAGAACGGCCCATGATAGGTGCGCACAGCCCGGTCGCCGCGCGTGGGATCGTTCGGGTCGATCGGGGCGCGACGAACCGGATTGACTGGCTCGTCGCCGAAGTTGAAGACGCCCGGCGTCGGCTCGAACCGACCTTGATCGGCGCCAGGCTCGCCCGGCTTCACCGCCAAGCGACCGACAATGATTCGTGCGACCTCGACCCCGAAATTGTGAGCCAGGCCTAGGGTGTCGATGTGCGGCCCGTAGTCGGCGATCATAGCCGACAGGGCCGTGGTAAGCGTATCGGTCGCCGAGATGGAGACGGCCGGCCCCGGATGGGCATAGAGCGCATCGAGAACGAATATCGCAGCCCCCGTCAATGCCGCCTGCGCGTCCTCCAGATCCTTACCAAGTCCCACTGGCTTCTTTGGCCAATCACACTCCTGCAGATATGGTGGAATGTCCGATTTATCAGCGTGCTCAAGCGTCAGGAACCAAGCGTCGTGCATTGCCAGGTGCAGCAGACCGAGGGCACGAGAACTCATCGTCGGCCCACCCTGTGGCCCGCCGACCGAGTGGGTGATGCGGTTCATCTGGAGACCGACATGGTTCCAGTAAAGAACCGGGAACCCGTTAAGGCAGACTGGATCTTCCACGGGGGGCAGGATCAACATGATTTTACCTCGATCCGGTGTCAAGACCATCGGGTTGCAGAACTAACATACGACAACACCTAAGATAGATCGAGTCATGATTGAAACTTTTCCACCGAATACAATTATCTGTGGACGGAATAATAGCGATCCAAGTTATCCGACCTCATTGGGCCTTGCCGGAGCGGTGTCTGGCCTGGTGGTGGAGGAGACGACCCACAGGCTAGAGGCGAACGATTGCGTGAGCCTGCCTATCACCGGCGACACTGCCGCAATCCGCGCGATACATCCGCCCGCTAGGGCATAAAGCCGGTACCGGAGCGACGATGATGACAACGCCGGTCATGACTGCGCACACGATCCGCGTCCTGGACCCGGCGGAGGCGATGGCCGCCCGGCCTGGGCTGGAGGACCTGCTGGCCGATGCGGTCGAGGGGGGTGCGTCGGTCAACTTCGTGTGGCCGATGACGGCGGCGAAGGCGGCCGCGTGGTGGGACGGGGCGCTCGCCTCCCACGCGAAGGGGGAGCGCGTGATCCTGGCGGCCGTGGCGCCGGACGGGGGGCTGGACGGGACGGTTCAGCTGATCCTGGCGCCGCAGGAGAACCAGCCCCACCGCGCGGACCTGGCCAAGCTGCTGGTCCACCGCCGGGCGCGCCGGCTGGGACTGGGGCGTGCGCTGCTCGACGCGGCGGAGGCGCGGGCGCAGGCGCTTGGCCGCGTGCTGCTCACGCTGGATACCGAGGCGGACAGCCCTGCGGAGGCGCTCTACCTGAGCGCCGGGTGGACGCGCTTCGGCATCGTGCCGGGCTTTGCCCTCTCCGCCGATGGGGCCGCGCGCAGGGACTGCAGCTTCTTCTTCAAGGAGCTGGCCCCTCCCACCCTACATCCCCCGGCTTGTCCGGGGGACCCATGAACCAACCGTTCCGCGGGTGCAGCGGTCGGTTCATGGGTCCCCCGCATAAAGCGGAGGACGTAGGGTGGAGGTGTGTCGACGGCACGCCCAAAGCAACAGCGTCTCACCCTGCGGTGCGCGTCCGTCGTGCTTCGTAGGCGCGGAGGTTCGTCAGGACCAGGCGGAGGAGGGGGACGGGGACATCGCCCGCGCGGGCGACCAGGCCGCCGATCATGTGCTCCGCCTCGACCCGGCCGCCGCCTTCCAGGTCGCGCAGCATGCTGGCGGTGAGGGGGGAGCCCGCCATGGTCAGGTTGGCGCGGGCGCCCTGTACCACCTGGGGTGCCACGGGGAAGCCGTTGGCGGCCGCGACGCCCAGGCATTCGTCGTGGAGGCCGGCGATGACGTCGCCGCCGCCCCCGGCGACGATGTCGCCGATCGTCGCCCGCATCAGGCAGGTGGAACCGGCGAGGGTCGAGATGAACACCCACTTGTCCCACATGTCCTGGCGGATCGTGGTGCTGGCGCGGGCGTCGAAGCCGGCCCCGGCAAAGGCCGCCTCGATTGCCGCGATGCGCGGGGAGCGGCTGCCGTCCAGTTCGCCATAGGTGACCGAATGCGGCTGGGTCAGCTGCACGATGCTGCCGTCCGCCCCGATGGTGGCCGAGATCACGCACAGGCCGCCCAGCACGCGGGCCTCCCCGAAGCGCCGGGCCAGCGCCTCCACATGCGCCATGCCGTTGAGCAGGGGCAGGATCGCCGTATCCGGGCCGACCGCCGGGGCGATCGCCTCGATCGAGGCGTCGAGGTCATAGGCCTTGCAGCTGAGCACGACCAGGTCATAGGGCCCGCGCAGCGTCTCCGTTGTCGCCAAAGGCGGTTCGGGCAGGTGCAGGTCGCCATGCGGGCTCTTCACCCGCAGGCCCTGGGCCCGCAGAACGGCCGCGCGGGCCGGCCGCACCAGGAAGGTCACGTCACGCCCGGCCGCCAGCAGCCGGGCACCGAAATAGCCGCCGGTCCCGCCGGCGCCCAGGATCAGGATGCGCATCGCCCTACCCTATGTCAGGCTCTGGCCCGGCAGTCATGCCGGTTGCTCAAGGCCGCCCCATCCGTATGACCGGCCTCTGCGCGCTTGCGCCCGGCGCCAATATGATGTCTATCATTCCATCAACAGGCGGGACGGACAATGACCAAGACGATTGCCTTCATCACCGGTGCCAACCGCGGCCTGGGCCTTGAGACGGCCCGCGGCCTGGCGCGGAAGGGTATCCACGTCGTGCTGGGCGCCCGCACGCAGAGTGCCGCCGACGCCGCCGCCGCGACGCTGAAGGGAGAGGGGCTGGACGTCTCCGCCCTCAAGCTCGACGTGACCGATACGGCCGACCACAAGGCCGCGCACGACTGGTTCCAGGCGACCCATGGCGTGCTCGACATCCTCGTCAACAATGCCGGGGTCTTCCTGGACCCGCGCCAGCCGTCGGGCCAAGCCGTGCCCGCCAGCCAGACGCCGGAGGACGCGCTGAGGGGCACGTTCGACGTCAACTTCTTCGCGCCCATCCTGCTGACCCAGGCGCTGCTGCCGCTGATCGCCAAGTCCAAGGCAGGCCGCATCGTCAACCTGTCCTCGATCCTGGGCTCCCACACCCTGCACGCGGATCCCAAGGCGCCGATCTACCATGCCAAGGCGCTGGCCTATGACGCGTCCAAGTCGGCGCTGAACGCCTTCACGACCCATCTTGCCTATGAACTGCGCGACACGCCGATCAAGGTGAACTCCGTCCATCCCGGCTGGGTGAAGACGGACATGGGGGGCGAGGGGGCGGACCTCGACATCGTGGACGGGGCCAAGACGTCGATCGCGGCGGCAACCCTGCCCGACGACGGCCCGACGGGCGCCTATTTCCACATGGACCAGATGCTGCCCTGGTAGGCCCGACGCCATGAGCAGCAGCGCCGCAACCGCATCCGCGCCCAAGCACGTCCCCCTGGACGCGCGCACGCAGGCGATGCTGCACGGGCCGATCGTGCCCACGCTGCTGCGCATGGCTTGGCCCACCATGATCATCATGCTGGCCCAGGCCTCGACCGGCCTGATCGAGACATGGTTCATCGCCCATCTGGGGACCGCGGCGCTGGCCGGCATGGCCCTGGTCTTTCCGCCCGTCATGCTGATGCAGATGATCTCGGGCGGGGCGATGGGGGGTGGCATCTCCTCGGCCATCGCCCGCGCGATCGGCGCCGGCCGGCGCGACACGGCCGATGCCCTGGTCCTGCATGCGGTCGTCATCAACGGCCTGCTGGGCCTGGTCTTCGCGATCCCGATGCTGGCCTTCGGTCCCAGCATCTATCGCGCGATGGGGGCGGAGGGGGCGACGCTGGAGGCGGCGCTCGCCTATTCCAACGTCGTGTTCGCCGGCAATGTCGTGCTGTGGATCATGAACGCGCTGGCCAGCGCCATCCGCGGCACGGGCAACATGCTGTTCCCAGCACTCGTGACCTGTGCCGGCGTCGCCCTGCTGTTCCCCCTGTCGCCGCTGCTGATCTTCGGCCTGGGGCCGGTGCCGGCCCTGGGCGTGGCCGGGGCGGGCGTTGCCGTCGTGATCTTCTACGTCGTGGGCCTGGCGGCCATGGCCTGGCACATCCTGTCGGGGCGGAACCTGGCCCGGCTGCGCCTGGCGCCTTTGCGCTGGCCGCTGTTCGCCGACATCCTGGCCGTGGGGGCGGTCGCCTCCATCACCTCGATCCAGACCAATCTCACGATCGCCTGCGCCACCGCTCTGGCCGGGGCCTGGGCCGGGACGGCGGCGGTTGCGGGCTATGGCACCGGCGCGCGCCTGGAATACCTGCTGATCCCGCTCGTCTTCGGCCTGGGCGCGCCGATGGTGGCGCTGGTCGGCACCAACATGGGGGCGGGCCAGGTGGAGCGGGCGCGGCGCATCGCGCTCACCGGCGGCCTGCTCGCCTGCGCGCTGACCGAGCTTGTGGGCCTGGCCGCCGCCCTGTTTCCGGAGGCCTGGCTCGGCCTGTTCTCGGACGATCCCGCGCTGATCGGTGCTGGCAGCGCGTACCTGCGCATCGTGGGGCCGTTCTACGGCCTGTTCGGACTGGGCATGGCGCTCTATTTCGCATCGCAAGGGGCGGGCCGCCTGGGCTGGCCGCTGATCGCGGGCACGGTGCGCATGGCCGTGGCGATCGGTGCTGGCTGGCTCCTGCTCAACGCGACGGGCGACCTGCGCGGCCTGTTCGCCGGCCTCAGCCTGGCGCTCGTGTTCTATGCCGCGATCATGACCTGGGCCGTGGCGTCGGGCACCTGGGCGCGGCCCTCGTCCTTCCGCCGGGCCGCCCCGCCCTTGCGAGCCTAATCGTCGTTAGATAAACCTGGACCCTCAGGGCAGGAGACGACGATGGCGGAACGGGACGAGGCTGGCTTCCGGCAGATGGTGCGGGACTTCATCGCGGCCGCGCTGACCCCCGACATCCGCGACGCGCCCGCCCTGGGCGGCCTGATGATCGACCTTTCGGCCCAGCAGCGCTGGCACAAGGCGCTGGCCGCCCGCGGCTGGGCCGTGCCCTCCTGGCCGGTCGAGTACGGCGGCACGGGCTGGAGCGACCGCGAACTGCACGCCTTCCACGAGGAGATGGGACGCGCCCGCGCACCCGCCCTGTCGTCCTTCCTCAATATGGTAGGCCCGGTCATCTATACCTTCGGCACGCCAGAGCAGAAGGCGCAGCACCTCCCCCCGCTGGTCGCGGGCGAAACCCTGTGGTGCCAGGGCTATTCGGAGCCCGGCTCGGGCTCGGACCTCGCGTCCCTGAAGACGCGGGCCGAGCGCCAGGGCGAGCACTATGTCGTCAACGGGCAGAAGATCTGGACCAGCTACGCGCACGAGGCGAACTGGATGTTCTGCCTGGTCCGCACCTCAACCGCAGGCAAGCCGCAGACGGGCATCAGCTTCCTGCTGATCGACATGACGACGCCGGGGATCGAGGTCCGGCCCATCGTCTCCATCGACGGCCTGCACCACCTGAACGAGGTCTTCTTCCGCGACGTGAAGGTGCCGGTCGCCAACCGCATCGGGGAGGAGAACCGCGGCTGGGACTATGCCAAGTTCCTGCTGCTGCACGAGCGCTCGACCATCTCGAACGTGCCGCTGACCCAGGCCATGCTGGGCCGCGCCCGGCGCCTGGCAGGGCAGATCGGGGACGGCGGCAGCCTCTCCCGCCGCCTGGACGAGATCGAGGTGCGCCTCCTCTCGTTCGAGGTGAGCGACCTGCGCAACCTGGCCCGGCTTGAGGCGGGGGAGGCATTGGGCGCCGAAACCTCCCTCTTCAAGGTGATCAATTCCGAGATCTCACAGGCGATCGAGGAAGCGGCGGTCGAGGCGCTGGGCCCCCATGCCAACATCCTCCAGGTCAACCTGCTGACCCACCCCGGCAACCAGGCCCCGCTGGGTCCCGACGGCTCGGTCGACGTCACCCCCGCCTTCCTCTTCGGCCGCGCCTCCTCGATCTATGGCGGCTCGAACGAGATCCAGCGCAACGTGCTGTCCAAGGCGGTGTTGGGACTGTAGGCCGCAAGCCCGGTGCCCGCGCGAAGCGCATGAAACCGGCCCGCCCCTGCGCGCCAAGGTTAAGGTAAACGCTGGCGGCAGAGTGTGCGACACTGCCCAACGTCGTAAGCCCGCGCGTATGGACGGGGAGGGTCGTGGCGGAGTTGAGCAAGGATGCGGTCCTGGGGCCGGCCCGTCCACGGGTCCAGGATCAGGCCATGGTGTCGCCGGCCGGGCAGGACAGTGCCCGCGCGTTGTTCTGGAAGCTGGTCTGGCTCTACCAGGGGGGCTGCTTCACCGCAGTCGCCATCGTCTTTGCCCTGGTCTTCCTGGGACTCGAATTCTCGCTCTATCAGTGGGGCGTGCTGCTGGCGATGTCGCCCGTCGTCATCGCCATCTACAACCTGACCGATGTCTGGCTGATGGCGCGGCATTATCGCCCGCTGGGCCACGTGCTGCGCGCGCTGGACGAGCGCCGGGCGGTGGGCGACCCCGAACTGGCGGAGGGGCTGATCACGGCGCTGAACCTGCCGTTCCTGTCCTTCCTGCGTGTGACGCTGCTGCACGGCCCGCTTGTCACCGTCCTGGTCATCCTGACCCTGCTGACGGGCAACACCCTGTTCGCCACCGGCTGGGCCGAATGGCAGTTCTGGGCCTTTGGCGCGACGACGCTGTTCTTCGCCTCTCCCACCCACGCCATTTTCGAGTTCTTTGGCGTCAGCCGCACGATGGTGCCGGTGATCCAGCGCCTGAACGGCGAACTGGGCCGCGAGCTGGCGCCGGCAGAATTGAGGCGGCTGTTCTGGGTGCGCCTGCGCTCGAAACTGCTCTACCTGGCGATCTTCGTGACCGGCCTGCCGCTGGTCTTCTTTGCGTCGTCGGTGGTGTTCAAGGTCGAGCGCCTGCTGGCCAACCAGGGCGTGCCCGCCAGCCTGGACGTGATGGCGCCGTTCTATGCCTGGATCGTCGGCGTCGTCGCCGTCTGCGCCGTGGGTGCCGTGCTGATGGCGCTGCTCACCGCGAACGAGGTGTCCCGCTCGGCCGCGCGCCTGATCGCCGGAATGCGCAAGGTCGAAAGCGGCGCGCTGGAGGAGGCCCGGCTGGAGGTCGTCTCCACCGACGAATATGCCGACATCTTTCGCGGCTTCCAGCACATGCTGGACGCGCTGCGCGAGGAACAGCGCATCCTGGGCGTCAGCCACGACCTGGCGGGGGAGTTGCAGCTGGACCTGCTGATCGCGCGGATCATGCGCGTGGCCAGCGACCTGCTGCATGCCGAGCGTTCGACCCTGTTCATCCACGATCCCCGCACGGACGAGCTCTTCTCGTTCTTTGCCGAGGGCACGCACCTGCGCGAGATCCGCATCCCCGCATCGCGCGGCATCGCGGGTGCCGTGTTCAAGAGCGGCATGGCCGAGAATATCGCCGACCCCTATGCCGACCCCCGCTTTGACCCGTCGGTCGACCGGGCGACCGGGTTCCGGACGCGCAGCATCCTGTGCACGCCCATCGCGAACAAGGCGGGCGGCCGCATCGGCGTGGCCCAGGTCCTGAACAAGCGGGGCGACGCCGCCTTCTCCGCCAAGGACGAGGCGCGGCTGCGCGCCTTCTCGGCCCAGATCGCGGTCAGCCTGGAGAACGCCAAGCTGTTCGACGACGTCCTGGCGATGAAGAACTACAACGAGAGCATCCTGAAGAGCACGTCGAACGGCATCGTCACGCTCGACAGCGACAACCGCGTGGTGACCGCAAACGACGCCGCGACGCAGATCCTGGGCGTGGAGCGGGTCGATCTGGTGGGCCAGGCGGCGGCGACGGTGTTCGATGGACCCAATCGCTGGATCGCGGACAGCCTGCACCGGATCGCCCCCTCTGGCGAGACGACGTTGGGCGTCGACGCGGAGATCGCGCGGCCGGATGCCAAGGCCTCCTCCGTCAACCTGACGGCAGCCCCGCTGATCGATGCGAATGGCCGGCGCATCGGCTCGATGCTGGTTCTGGAGGACATCACCAGCGAGAAGCGTGTCCGCTCGACCATGGCCCGCTACATGAGCAAGGAGGTGGCGGACCAGCTGCTGCAGGACGGCGAGGACGCGCTGACCGGAAAGGACCAGACCGTCTCGATCCTGTTCTCGGACGTGCGCGGCTTCACCACGATCGCGGAAGCCATCGGCGCGCGCGAGACGGTCGCCATGCTGAACGGCTATTTCACCGAGATGGTGGACGTGATCCTGGCCAATGGCGGGATCCTGGACAAATACATCGGCGACGCGATCATGGCCCTGTTCGGGGCGCCCTTCGCCAACCCGGCCGATGCCGACAATGCGGTACGCACGGCCAACCAGATGATGCTGGCGCTGGCCGCCTTCAACGACGGCCGCCGGGCACAGGGCCAGCTGCCCATCGACATCGGCGTCGGCATCGCAACCGGCGACGTCGTGGTCGGCAATATCGGCTCGCTGCGCCGGATGGAATACACCGTGATCGGCGACAGCGTGAACCTTGCCTCCCGCCTGGAGGGCACGAACAAGGTCTATGGCACGAAGATCCTGCTCTCGGAATCGACGCGCGGCCGGCTCAAGGACCGCAGCCTGACGCGCGAGATCGACCTGATCCGGGTCAAGGGCAAGGATTTTCCGGTCGCGATCTATGAATCCCTGGCCTATCGCGCGGGCGAGCTGGATCGCGGCCTGGGCGCCATGCTGGGCGCCTATGACCAGGGCCTGGCAGCCTATCGGGCCCGGGCCTGGGGCGCGGCGGAACAGGCCTTTGCCAGCGCGCTGGATTATGTGCCGGACGATGGCCCCTCGCTGATGTACCTGGCGCGCTGCCGCCAGTTTCGCGACAGCCCGCCGCCCGCCGACTGGAACGGCGTCTGGATCCTCACGGAGAAGTAGCAGGCCCGGCTTGACCCGCCTCGCACGCGCGCGCCCACTGGAGCGAAAGCGGGAGGGACGCATGCGGAACGGGGTGGAGGCCGCGGGCGACTGGGCGGGCGACGGCGGCGACCGCCTTGCCAACGGCCACCTGCGCCGGGCGGAGCGGGAGATTGCCTGGCTGCGCTGGATCGGCCTGGCGCTGTGGGCCGCCCTGCTTTCCCGTGGCGACCAGGCGATCCAGCCCGCGGCCTGGTGGATCTATGCGGGCGGTGTCCTCTATGCCGCGCTGGCGCAATGGCGGCTTCAGTCCGGGCGCACGCCGGTCATGGGCGTGGCCTGGCTGACGACGCTGGGCGATCCCGTCCTGGCGGCGGCCATGTGCGCCGTCAGCGGCGGGCTGGACTCCCAGTTCTTTCCCTTCCTCCACTTCACGCTGCTGGCCGGCGCCTTCCGCTTCGGCGGGCGGGTCACGCTGGGCCTGCTGGGCCTGACCGTGGCCCTGGCCGTGGGCCTGGACCTGGCGACGGGCGGGCCAACCGACGTGGCGCGATTGCTGGTCGCGCTGTTCTACCTGGGCTTTTCGGCCGCCCTGGGCGTGATGTTGGCACACTGGGCGCAGGAGAACCTGGACCTGGCACGCGACCGCTCGACCGCGCTGGCCGCGGCGCGCAACCGCACGCAGGCTCTGCTGCGCCGCCTGATCGACGCGCAGGAGGACGAGCGCCGCGCGATTGCCGACGACCTGCACGACCGGCTTGGCGGCGCGCTGTTCACCATGCAGCAGGGCCTGGACCGCTGGGCCGGGGATCCCGCCCTGGGCGCCGGCGCGCAGGCGGCGCTGCGGGGCCTGGCGTGTCAGGCGCGGGCCTGCACCGACGACATTCGCACGGTGATGAACGCGCTGCGCCCCAGCGTGCTGGACGACCTCGGCTTTTGTGCCGCCCTGGGCGAGCATGTCGCCGCCCTGTCCGACCAGGTCCCGTTCCGCCTGCGGCTGGAGATCGATCCGGCACTGAAGGCCTGGCGCGGGCCGGACGACGCACTTCTCTTCCGCGTGGTGCAGGAGGCGCTGCTGAACACGCGCAAGCATGCCCAGGCGACGGAGGTTTCGATCCGTTTCCGTCAGGATCCGGCCGGCACCATGCTCAGCATCGCGGACGACGGCGTGGGGTTCGAGGTGGGTGCCGCCCCGCCACGCGGCCATTTCGGCCTGCTGACCATGAAGGAACGGGCCGACAGCATCGGCGCGCGCCTGGTGGTCGACAGCCAGCCCGGCTCCGGCACCCGCATCACGCTGGCGCTGCCGCGGCGGCATCCGGCATGACCACGATCCGCGTCCTTTTGGTGGACGACCACCAGGTCCTGCGCCAGGCGGTCGCGGCGATGCTGGCGTCGGAGCCCGACATCGCCATCGCGGGCGAGGCCGGGGACGGCCAGGCGGGCCTGGACGCCGCCCGCCGGCTGCAGCCCGACATCGTGGTGATCGACCTGAAGATGCCGGGCCTGGGGGGCCTGGCCGCGATCGGCCAGATCGCAGCGGCGGTGCCGAAGGCCGGCATCATCGTCTTCACGATGTACGACAACCCCGCCTATGTGTGGGAGACGACCAATGCCGGGGCCAGCGGCTATGTCCTCAAGAGCGGTTCGCGCGACGACCTGCTGCGCGCGATCCGCGCCGTTCACGCCGGCGGCGGCTACATCCAGGCCGAAGTGACGCGCCCGCTGCTCCGCCGCCTGGCGCAGGACGCGCGGACCGCGGGCCAGGCGGCACCGCTGACCGCGCGCGAGCTTGAGATCCTGGAGCATCTGGCCGAGGGGCGCGCCAACAAGACCATCGCCGCCACCCTGTCGCTCAGCGAGGACACGGTGAAGGCGCACCTGAAACACCTGTACGAGAAGCTGGGCGCCGCCGACCGCGCCCACGCCGTCGCCCTGGCCCTGCGCCAGGACCTGATCCGGTAGCGGTCAACTGCGCTGATCGCACGCGGGGAAGTCCGCACCACATCCTTCGAGGCGGGCCTGCGGCCCTCCTCAGGATGACGATGGTTGGGAATTACTCAACGAAATCAACGGCGTCATGCTGAGGAGCGGCGCGCAGCGACGCGTCTCGAAGCATCTGCGAGCGGCTTTCGCGCCCCTTACCGGGGCGAATGCTTGGCCAGGATGCGCTGCAGGGTGCGGCGGTGCATGTTGAGGCGGCGCGCCGTCTCGGACACGTTGCGGCCGCACAGCTCGTAGACGCGGTTGATGTGCTCCCAGCGCACGCGGTCGGCCGACATCGGCCGTTCCGGCGGTGCCGGGCGGCGGTCGGGGGTGGCGAGCAGCGCCGCCTCGATATCGTCGGCGTCCGCCGGCTTGGCCAGGTAGTCGACGGCCCCCGCCTTCACCGCGGCGACCGCGGTGGCGATGTTGCCATAACCGGTCAGCATGACGACCCGGATGTCGGGCCGCACCTCGCGCAGGGCGCCCACCACGTCCAGGCCGTTGCCGTCGACCAGCCGCAGGTCAACCACGGCAAAGGCGGGCGGCCGGGCCTTGGCCGCAGCGATGCCGGAGGTCACGCCGTCGGCGCTCTGCACGGAAAAGCCCCGCCGTTCCATCGCGCGCGCCAGGCGCTCGCGAAAGGGTTCGTCGTCGTCTACGAGTAGCAGCGTACGGTCGTCGGCCACGGCGTCACCTTCCTCCCACTCTTTCCAATATGGCGCGACCCCAAACGATCGCAACCTCTGCCCCGCCTTCGCTGCGGTTGCCGATGATGACCTCGGCGCCCGTGTGCTCCAGCAGGGTCTTCGCGATGAACACGCCCAGGCCCATTCCCTCGCCCGGCGCGCGTGTCGTCACATAGGGCTCGCCAATCACGGCCAGGATCTCGGGCGGGAATCCCGGGCCGTCATCGCGCACCATCAACTCCACGCGATCCGCTGTCCAGGTGGCAACGACCTCGACCTGCGATTCGGCATGGCGGCCTGCGTTGTCGATCAGGTTGCCCAGCGCGTGCAAGAGTTCCGGCCCGCGGTCGACCAGCGGCGCAGGTCCGTCCCCCGTGGCCTCGACCAGGAAGTCGGTCTCGGGCCGGCGCTCGCGATTGGCGGCGGCCACCTCCTCGGCCAGGACGGGCAGGCTGACCCGCTCGAACGGATTGTCGCCCGGGGCATCGGGCCGGCGGGACAGCTGGGCCAGGATCTCGCGGCAGCGCGCGACCTCGGTCCGCAGCAACGCCATGTCGGGGCCAAGCGGGCTGTCGGCGGGCAGTTCGCGCATCATCTCCTTGGCGACCAGCGTGATCGTGCCCAGCGGCGTGCCCAGTTCGTGCGCGGCGGCGGCGGCCAGGGCCCCGACGGCCGCCATCTTCTGCTCGCGCGCCAGGGCCATCTGCGTCGCGGTCAGGGCCTGCGACATGCGCCGTGCTTCCGCCGCGACGCGCCAGGCATAGACCGCGATGAACACCATGCCCAGGATCAGTGCCGTCTCGATCCCCAGCAGGTAGAGCTGGGGCAGCTGGAGGCCCGGCTCGCCAAAGGGCAGCGGCAGGTGCCATTCGGTCAGCACGATGACGCAGACGATGGCCAGCAGGCCCAGGCCCAGCGTGCTGCGCTCGTCCAGGATCGTGGCCGAGATCGTGACCGGCACCATCATCAGCAGCGAGAACGGGTTCTGCAGCCCACCCGTCAGGTACAGCAGGATCGACAGGTTGAGCAGGTCGAAGCCCAGATAGAGGCTGGCCTCCCGGTTGCTGAGCCGGCGGCCTGACCGGAACAGGATCAGGACCGCGACGTTGAGCCAGATCGAAGCCCCGACGACCATGCCGGCCAGCACGATGGGGAAGTCGAAGCCCAGGCCGAAATAGACAAAGACCAGCGCCGCGCTCTGCCCCGCGATCGCCAGCCAGCGCAGCAGGACCAGGGTGCGCAGGCGCACGCGGCCATGCGACGCCTCCGCCCGCCAGGGGCTGAAAGTCGTGTCGCGGACGCCCGTCGGCGCCGTCTCGACGCTCATCGCGCGGCCCGCCCTGCCGGGCCTGCAGCCGCGGCTGATTCGCTCCGCCCGTGTGCGATCTGGTCGGTCATGGCCACTGAATGCGACGGAAGCGCACAGGTCGCAAGAGGGAACTGGCCATTCGGGGGAACCGGCCGCCGGAACTGGCCGCCGGACGGAACCCCTGCAATAGTCGCGCCCATGACAGAGGAAACGCGCGAGCCGCCCGCGATCCGGGTGGACCGTCTGGTCAAGACGTTCGGCCCCGTGGCCGCGGTGAACGGCATCAGCTTCCGGGTCGAGCCGGGCACCATCACCGCCCTGCTGGGCGGCAATGGCGCCGGCAAGACGACGACGATCGCCATGATCCTGGGCCTGATCCTGCCGACCAGCGGCGGAATCGAGGTCCTGGGCGAGGACATGCTACGGCACAAGCCGCGCGTGCTGCCGCGCATGAACTTCTCGTCCCCTTACGTCGACGTGCCCCACCGCCTGACGGTGGCGCAGAACCTGAAGGTCTATGCCAGCCTGTACGGGATGCGCGACGTCACCCAGCGGGTGCGCCAGTTGGCCGCCGACCTGGACCTGACGCACCTGCTGGACCGGCCGGCGGGCCGCCTGTCGGCCGGGCAGAAGACGCGCGTGGCGCTGGCCAAGTCGCTGATCAACGAGCCCGACCTGCTCCTGCTGGACGAACCCACGGCCTCGCTCGACCCCGACACCGCGGACTGGGTGCGCAGCTACCTGGAGGCCTACCGCGCCCGGCGGGGGGCGACGATCCTGCTGGCCTCCCACAACATGGCCGAGGTCGAGCGCATGTGCGACGCGGTCCTGGTGATGAAGCAGGGCACAGTCGTCGACCAGGGAACGCCGGGCGAGCTTCTGGCCCGCTATGGCCGCGCCGACCTGGAGGAGGTTTTCCTGGACATCGCGCGCGACAGGCGGCGGGACGACGCGGACGCGCCCCGCGCCGCGGGGGGAGGCCGGCCATGAGCAGCACGCATCCAGGTCCCGCCGCGCGGGACCGCAGTTTCCAGCGCTACACGCCCGGCTTCTCGTTCCGGCGCATCGGGGCCCTGGTCCAGCGCTACTGGTACCTGCTGATCGCATCGTGGCCGCGCATGCTGGACCTTGCCTATTGGCCGGTCGTCCAGATGGTCAGCTGGGGCTTCCTGTCCGAGTTCCTGTCGCCGCGCACCGACTATATCGGCTATGGCTTCAGCGTCCTGATCGGCGGCGTGATGTTGTGGGACATCCTGTACCGCAGCCAGATCGGCCTCTCGATGTCGTTCTTCGAGGAGATGTGGTCCAGGAACCTGGGCCACCTGATGGTGAGCCCGCTGCGCCCGACCGAGTTCATGGTGGCGCTGTTGACCATGAGCGTGATCCGCACCCTGTGCGGCGTGCTGCCCGCGACCTTCCTGGCCATGTGGTTCTTCGGCTTCTCGCTGTTCGACCTGGGCTTGATGCTGGTCGTGTTCTTCGTGAACCTGGTGATGATGGGCTGGGCCATGGGGCTGCTCGTCTCTGGCCTCGTCATGCGCAACGGCATGGGGGCGGAGGGGCTGGCCTGGGCCATCACGTTCGGCCTCGCGCCGATCAGCGCGGTCTACTACCCCCTATCGGTCCTGCCGGAATGGCTGCAATGGATCGCGCTGTGTCTGCCCTCGACACATGTGTTCGAGGGGATGCGCGCCCTGATCCATGACCATGTTATCCGCTGGGACCACCTGGGCCTGGCCTTTGGCATGAACCTGGTCCTGCTGGGCCTGGCGGCCTGGGCCTTCCTGGCTTTCTTCCGGGCGTCGCAGCGGCGCGGAAAGCTGTTGCAGATGGGGGAGTGAACCCGGTTCGCGATCACAGATTTATCCGTTCCGCCTTTCGGGAACCCGGCTAGGCTCCTGGCGTTCTAGCCGGTGCCCGCCCGCCGAATCGCCTTGCCTGCGCTGCGGCCGGGGGGGCGCACCAGATCATCCGAAGCGTGCCCCAGAGGAAGTGCCCATGACCCTTCAACTGACCCGCCGCGGCGCGCTCGGCGCGCTCGGCATGCTTGGTGCAGCCGGCCTCGTGAAGGTCGCCAGCAATCCCGCCTTTGCCGCCAGCTCGACCCAGATCCTGGTCGACAAGGCCCGAACCACGGTGCAGACGCTGGCCGCCGACCCGAACCTTCAGGCGATGCGCCGCCAGCTGCGCACGGCAACCGGCGTGCTGATCATCCCGCAGCTGCTGAAGGGTGCCTTCATCATCGGCGGCTCCGGCGGCGAAGGCGTGCTGCTGGGCCGCAACGGCAATGGCTGGTCCTCGCCGGCGTTCTACACGATGGCCGCCGCGTCGATCGGCTTCCAGATCGGTGCGCAGTCGCAGGAGATCATCTTCATCATCACCAACGAGAACGGCCTGCGCGCCGTGATGCGGAACGAGATGAAGCTGGGCGTCGACGCCTCGATCGCGATCGGCCCGATCGGCGCCGGCATCGAAGGCAGCACGACGACCAACCTGGACGCCGACATCATCGCCTATTCCAAGGCAGAGGGGCTGTTCGGCGGCGGCGCCCTGAACGGCGCCGGCATCCTGTCCAGCGACAGCATGAACCAGGAATACTATGGCCGTCCGGTTGGTCCCGCCGACATCGTGGTGCGGCGCTCGGTGACCAATCCGGGTGCGGCCGGCCTCCAGCAGGCGCTCTCCTCCGCCGTCACGGCCTGAGGCTTCGACGCGCGCAGCTGTCAGGGGCGCGGGGGATTCAGCCACAGGCCAACCCCCGCGCCCAGGCAGGCCAGGACCAGGACCACGCCCATCAGGGCGAACAGCGCCACGCTGCGGCGCAGGCGACGCAACGCCGCTTCCAGCCCGCGCTGCGGCGTGGCGGCCCGGACCTCCGCCGCTGGTGGCGAAAGCGCGACACGCAGGGGGCGGCACGCAAGATCCGGCCCGAAGCGACGCACCCCCATCAGCGAAGCCAACCCCGCGACCGGTCGCGCGCCAGGCAGGCCCACCGCCACGACCAGGCCCAGGGCCGCGGTCAGCAGCGCCGACGGCACCAGCATCAGGCGGTGAAGCAGGGCCGGCACCCGGTCATAGGGGGTGGCGCCCTGGGACTGCGCGCCCGTCTCGTGCAGGCCGCCGCTGAGCCAGCCCGACAGGCGATAGACCAGGACCCCCGGCAGGCCCAGGACCGCAAGCCACACGACCAGGGCCATCGGCCCATCGGCGAAGCGCAGGACCAGGCGATCGGCCGCCGTTTCGGCCAGCAGGCGGGTCTGGCCCTGCCCCTTGCCCGCCTCCAGCGCGCGCATGGCCCGCCGGCCGATGCCGAAGGCACCGCGCTGCCCAGCCAGCAGCGTCAGCACCACCAGCTCCACCGTCCAGGCCAGCGGCACGTTCCGGCTGAGCGCAACCAGCGCCATGCCCAGCCCGACCGCGACGACGGAGCCGACCAGCAGGACAAGGGCGCCGCGCACCATGCGCTGCCGTGGCGAGCGGCCCGGCCGGTCAAGACGGCGGCGCAGGCCGTCGATCGCGCGGCCCAGCGGCCCCGGGGCGCCGGACGGCGCCCGCATGCTGCCAGCCAGCAGCCCATCCGCCAGCAGGGCCAGGGCCGCGACGACGGGCGTCGGCGGCCGCAGCGCGATCAGGTCGGCAAGGGGGATCAGCCGCCCGCGCCTGCCTGGCGCAGCAGGTTGGCGGCGGCGGTCTGACGGTTCTGCTGGGCATAGTGCAGGGCGTCATTGCCGGCATAGTCGGTGCGGTCAGCCTCCGCCCCCGCGGCCAGCAGCACGCGCATCACCTGGAGGTGGCCCAGGCGTGCCGCCTTGATCAGCGGCGTCTCGCCCCCGCGATCCGACTTGTCGGGATCGGCGCCGTTGTCCAGCAGCAGCTTCACCAGGCGGTCATTGCCGGCGGCGGCGGCCTTCATCACCGCGGTCTGCCCATCGCGGTCCGTCAGGTTCGGATTGGCGCGGTTGCGCAACAGCAGCTCGACGATGCGGTCGAAGCCGTTGCCGGCCGCGATGACCAGGACGGGCGCCCCGGTATCGTCGCGCTCGTTCACGCTCTGCCCGTCCAGCAGGGCGGCCTCGGCCTTGGACAGCGACCCGGTATTGGCCGCGGACACAAGGCGGTTCTCGCTGAACAGCTGCGCCTGCGCCGGCCCCGAGATCAGCGGCGTGGCCAGCAGAAGGACCACCCACGCGGCCACGATCGCCCGCATGCCAGCCATTGCCGTCTCCTTCGCCGCACGCCTACACAGTCTGCATCAGAGCGCGGTGACGGACCATGCGTCAAGCGGCCGGCGTCCTGGTGATCCCCCCGGTGCTAGGATCGGCTCCTGCCATGCCGATTCTCCGCCATGTCGCCCGCTCGTCCGCCAGCGCTCCGCCGCGGGCGGCCGCGCCTACCCTGGACATCGACGGCCGCAGCGTCGCGGTGGAGGTGCGCGCCAGCCAGCGCGCCCGCCGCATGCTGCTGCGGGTCGACCAGAAGCGCGACGTGGTGGTAGTGACGCTGCCGCCCTTCGTGCCGCGCCGCGACGGCCTGCGCTTTGCCCGGGAGCATGTGGCCTGGATCGCGCAGCGCCTGGCCGCGGCCCCGGCCCGGCAGCCGTTCGCCGCCGGCGCCGTGCTGCCCGTGCTGGGCCGCCCTGCGCGCATCGTCCATCATGCCGACAGCCGCGCGGCGACGCGCCTGGCCGCCGGGACCGACGGCATCGACCTGCTGAATGTCGGCGGTGCCGCGGAGCATGTGCGGCGCCGGGTCGAGGACTTCCTGAAGCGGCGCGCCCGCAGCGAGATCGTTGCCCGGGCCCACCCGCTGGCCCAGCGCCTGGGCCGACCGATCAAGGGCATCACGCTGCGCGATCCCGGCACGCGCTGGGGCAGCTGCTCGCCAGCGGGAAAGCTTTCGTTCTCGTGGCGGCTGATCCTGGCCCCGCCCGCGGTCCTGGACTATGTCGTGGCGCACGAAGTGGCCCACTTGGCGGTGTTCGACCATTCCGCCCGCTTCTGGGCGACGGTGGCCGACCTGATCGGCGATGCCGCGCCCGCCCGCGCCTGGCTGCGCGAGCATGGCGGCGGCCTGCACCGCTTCGGCTGAGGCGGCGCGTCGTCAGTTCGGCAAGGTCGGCTTGGGCTGGGGCTGGGGCACGCTGCGGGGCGGTGCGGCCAGGGGCGCCAGGTCGGCATGGCGGCCAGGCCGCCGCAGGTCGGCCAGCAGGGCGGCGACCCCGCCGCGCCTGACCTCGGGCAGGAACGCCTGGCGGCGGTCGTCGACCAGGCTGTCGCCGTCCACCACCACGTCGACGATGCGCAGCGGTGCATCGGGTGCCGGCACGTCGCCATCCGCGGGGGGCGCCAGGACCCATTCGATCATCAGCGGCGGCTCGGGGTCGCGCGGCAGCATGGAGCTGACGATCAGGCGGTCCTCGCCCGCTTCGCGTACCCCACCGACGACCAGGTCATGGCCGTGCGCATCGATCCGCGCGCCGAAGCGGGCCAGTACGTGGTCCTCGAACGCGGCCAGGTAGTCGGCCGTACGCTCCGCCGGCAGCAGCCGCGCGTAGCGCCCCAGCGCGCCCAGCGCCAGGGCCCGCCCGTCGAACCGCGCGCGATAGATGCGCCGCAGCTCCTGCCGCGCTGCGCCGTCGGCAGGCAGCGCCGCCACCTCCGTCGCCAGGCCAGAGACCAGGGCCGCAGCCTCCTCCGGGCGATCCGCCGCCAGCACCGGGGCAGGGGACCAGGCAAGGGCAAGGGTAAGGAACACGGCAGAGGCGGCGGGCCGGGCCCGACGACGGAACATGAGCATGCGGACATCAACGCCGCCGGCCGCCACATGCTCCCGCCCTGTGCTGATATGCGCCAAGGGGTCCCGCCGGTCACACAACGATCACCGAACGGCCACGAAGGGAAAGACCGCCCCGCTGCGTGGCAATGGGCGAAGGGACACGGCACCGCCCGCCCTGCGGATGACGGCGCCAGCCCGACGAGATCGAAAGGTTCAAGAGATGATGAAGTCCCTGATCGCCTCCGCCGCCCTGGCCCTTGCCCTGGTCACCGCGGGCCCGGCCCTGGCGGACTCCGCGCGCCATCACAATGATCGGCCGAACTATGAGCGGCAGGGCTATGGCCACCACCACTGGCAGCCGCCGCGCCACGCCTGGAACCACCATGACCGGCAGCGGCCGCATTGGCGCAATCGCCATCATCGGCCCAGCTGGGCCCACAGCTATCGGGCGCCGCCGCGCGGCTATGTCTACGTGCCCCGCCCCTACTGGTAACGACCCGGAGCCGGTCCCAACATCCGTCGGGGCCGGCTCCAGCCGACCGGTTCTGCTTGAAATGCGCCGCCGCGCGCCGCACACCTCCACCCGACCAGACAAAAGCGGGGGGAGACAGCGATGGCCAGGACGATCCGGATCGGGGGCGCGGGCGGCTTCCTGGGCGATTCAGCCACGGCCGCGCCCCAGCTGATCGCGGCGGGCGTCGACTACCTGATCCTGGACTACCTGGCCGAGGCGACGATGTCGGCCCTGGCACGGGCCAAGGCCAAGAATCCGGCACAAGGGTATGCCCGCGACTTCACGGACTGGGTGTGGAAGGACAACCTGCCCGCCATCAAGGCGCAAGGCGTCCGCATCGTCACCAATGCGGGGGGCGTCAACCCCCAGGCGGCCCGGGCACGGATGGAGAAGCTGGCGGCGGAGGCGGGTATCGCCCTCCGCATCGCCGTGGTCGAGGGCGACGACCTGCTGCCCCAGGTGGGCGCCCTGGCGGCGCGCGGGCTGAGCGAGATGTTCAAGGGCGAGGCGTTCCCACCGGCCGAAGCCATCCTGTCGTGCAATGCCTATCTGGGCGCGGCCCCCATCGCGGCGGCCCTGGCTGCCGGGGCCGACATCGTGCTGACCGGCCGGGTGGTCGACAGCGCCCTGACGCTGGGCATCCTGATGCACGAGTTCGGCTGGACGCACACCGACTATGACCTGCTCGCCGCCGGCTCGCTGGCGGGGCACGTGATCGAGTGCGGCGCCCAGGCGACCGGCGCCCTGTTCACCGATTGGGAGCAGGTGCCCGACTGGGCCCATATCGGCTACCCGATCATCGAGTGCGCCGCCGACGGCAGCTTTGTCGTGACCAAGCCGGACGGGACCGGCGGCCTGGTCAGCCCGGCCACGGTCGCGGAGCAGATCGTGTACGAGATCGGCGATCCCCAGGCCTACCTGCTGCCCGATGTCGCCTGCGACTTCGCCCATGTGCGCGTCGCGGAGGCGGGCGCCGGGCGGGTACGGGTGACCGGGGCGCGGGGCCGGCCGCCCAGCGGCAGCTACAAGCTGTGCGTGACGTGGAAGGACGGCTGGCGCTGCATCGCGGTCATGCCGGTCGTCGGCCGCGACGCCGCCCGCAAGGCCGAGCAGCAGTCCAGCGCCATCATCACGCGCGTGGAGGAGATGCTGCGCGCCCGCAACCTGCCCCCGTTCCGTGCCACGCGGATCGAGGCCCTGGGCGCGGAGGCGAGCTATGGCGCCGCCACCCGGGCGCGGTCCACGCGCGAAGTGGTGTGCAAAGTCGGGGTTGAGCATGACGATGCGGCGGCACTGGACGTTTTCCTGCGCGAGTTCGATGCGCCGATGACGTCGATGTCGGTCGGCACGACCGGCTGGTTCGGTGGGCGGCCCGCCATCTCTCCCGTGGTCAGGCTGTTCTCGACCCTGATCCCGCGGGAAGAGGTTGCCGTGACCGTGGCCCTGGACGGCCAGGTGATCGCGGTGCCCCCGCCCCCGCCGGGGCCCCGCTTCGAGCCGGCCGCGATCGTCCGCCCGCCGGTCCCGCAGGCGCCAGCGGGCGGGGACGATCTTGTCACCGTCGACCTGCTGGACCTGGCCTGGGCGCGGTCGGGCGACAAGGGTGACAGCTTCAACGTGGGCGTGATCGCCCGCGACCCGGCCTGGCTGCCCTGGATCCGCGCAGCGCTGAGCGAGGCGGCGGTCATGGACTTCTTCGCCCACGAGTTCGAGGGTGCCACGGCGCCCCGCGTCGAGCGCTTCGAGCTGCCCGGGCTCGACGCGCTCAACTTCCTGCTCAGCGACGCGCTGGGCGGCGGTCAGTTCGCCAGCCTGCGCGTCGATCCCCTGGCCAAGGGCAAGGCCCAGCAGCTGCTGGAATTCCCGGTTCAGATCCCGGCGGCGCTGGTCGCCAAGGCGCGCCGCGCGGCATAGCGGCTGGCGGCAAAGGCATAGAGCGGCAGGGCGCTGAACGAGACGGCAGCGCCCACCGCAATCACCAGGCCATAGCCCTCGGGCCGGACCAGGGCCGCGGCCACCGCGGGTGCCGTGGCGTTGAGGATCACCAGAACCGAGGTGGAGGCCGCCAGCACCCGCCCCGACGGATCCAGGTCCGCCAGCAGGCCCGCGAAGAAGGGCGGGCTGAAGTTCAGGAAGAACAGGAAGACGGGGATGGTAGCCAGGAACGCCATCTCAGTCGGGACCAGCCAGATCACCAGCATCATCGAAACGACGACCAGCACCGCCAGCCCCAGGGTGGGGATGCGGCCGAAGCGCGTGCCGATGATGCCCGCGGTCAGGGCGCCGCCCAGGCCGACCATGGCGCCGATGCTGAGCGTCGTGCCGACCGTCGCGGCATTCAGCCCGCGGGACAGGCCGATCGCGCCAAGGAAGGTCCAGACCATGGCGAAGCCCGCCAGGAACAGGCCAAAGGCCAGCATCGCCATGATCGCCTCCGGGCTCAGGGCGCCGCCGCTGCCCGCGGGTGCGGCCGAGGCCGGGCGATCGTGCAGCGGTTCCGTCAGCATCATGAAGGCCGTCAGGACACCCAGGCCCGAGACCAGCCAGTACAGGCCCTGCATCCCTGCCCAGTCGAGCAGGGCCTGCATGAAGAAGAGCATCAGCACGGCGAAGGACGTGTTGCAGAACACGATGACCGAGAAGCCGCGCTCGGCATTGCTGGGCTTGGCGATCAGGATCGACCCCATGGCCATCGACACGCCGCCCGCCAGGCCAGCCGCCGCGCGCAGCGCGCCGTGGGCCGTCACGTCCAGCACGAAGGGGGACAGGGCATCCAGCGCCGCCGCCGTCAGCAGGCCCACCAGCATCAGGCTGCGGGTGGGAAAGCGCTTGACCAGTGCGATGCCCAGGAACGTGCCGAGCGCGATCCCGGCCAGGTTGGCCGACGCGATCAGCGCGCCCGCCTGTTCGCCAAAGCCCATGCGCACGGCCAGCGCCGCGACATAGCCGGGCAGGATCAGGTAGACGAAGAACGGGATGGTCTGGGCGATGCCGATCCGGATGAAGGATGGCAATCCCGCAGGCAGCCTTTCGGCCGTGGTGCTCATGGCGTTTCTCCCCCAGTATTGCGGTCCGTCTCGACGCGGGCCGCTTGTCGTTGCGGGAGTGAGAGTGACGCAACGGAAGGGGCGCCGCCACCGCGACGTTGCGGCGGCACCCCTTCCGGGATCGCTCAGACCTTGGCGGCGTATTCCAGGTCCTGGCGCAGGGTCCGGGCGGCGGCGAAGTAGAACGCGGCCGAGATCAGGCCCCCCACCGGCAGCAGGAACAGGGCATAGCGCAGGCCATCCGTGCCATAGGTCGGCGTCAGCACGTCGCTGAGGATGCCCACGGCCAGGGGCCCCAGGCCATAGCCGACCGCATTCAGGATGAAGAGCATCACGCCCGAGGCCAGCGCCCGCATGCTGGGCTTGGCCAGTCCTTGCGTCATGGCAAAGGTCGGCGCCAGGTAGAATGCCGCCAGGAACGCGGGGACGATGTTCAGGATCAGGATGGTGGTCGAATCGCCGATCAGCAGGTAGCCGATCGAGAACGGGATGCCCAGCAGCGTGCACCAGCCGGGCAGCCACATGTACCAGCGCACGTCCCGCCTGGCGAAGCGGTCCGCGACCACGCCACCGAACAGCGTGCCCAGGCCGGATGCGATGCCCGCCGTCAGGCCCAGCCAGATGCCGATGCTGGTCAGGCTCATGCCGTGGCTCTGCACCAGGAAGATCGGCCCATAGGCCAGCGCCGCATAGCCGGTGAAGCCGTGCATGGCGCCCGCCATCGACAGGTAGCGGAAGGAATGCAGGCCCCACAGGTGGCGGGCCACCTCGCGCATTGTGTGGTGGGTCTGGACATAGTCCAGGCCGTCCGAATGGCCGCGCGGCGGCTCCCGCAGGGTGAACAGGACCAGCAGCGCCACCAGGATGCCAGGCAGGCCGACGATCACGAACGCCTCGCGCCAGCCGAAATTCTCGACCATCCAGCCGCCCGCGACGAAGCTGATCAGGATGCCGAACGGAATGCCCAGGGCATAGATGCCAAGTGCGGTCGCCCGCTTTTCCGCCGGGAAGTAGTCCGAGATGATCGAGTGCGAGGGCGGGCTGCAGCCCGCTTCGCCCACCCCGACAAGGATGCGGAACAGCAGCAGCGTGACGAAGCCGGTGGCAAAGCCGCAGGCGGCGGTCATCAGGCTCCACAGGATCAGCGCGGCCACGACGATGTTGCGGCGGTTGCTGCGATCGGCCCAGCGCGCGATGGGCACACCCATCGTCGCGTAGAACAGGGCAAAGGCCAGGCCCGACAACAGGCCAACCTGCGTGTCGTTCAACGCCAGGTCGACCTTGATCATCGGCATCAGGATCGACAGGATGTTCCGGTCGATGAAGTTCATCGTATAGACGATGACCAGTACGCCAAGGGCGTATCGCCGGTACCCGGTCGTAATGACAAAGCCGGATGACGCCGGCGCGGCATGCGCCTGGATGGCCATGCGCGTTCCCCCCAATTCTTGGACTACGTTCTAGTTTCGCGGCCCAATATGCCGGGCCTGCGCGACTTGTCGAGCCCCAAGGCGAGGCTCACTCGTCTGGCCGTGGTGTCTCGTCCAGTGGGGCTCTGGCCCCCGGGCCGGGTGCGGCGGCGGCCAGGGGTGCAGCGCGCAGCAGCGTGCGCGCCGCGATCATGTCCAGGGGTTCGATGATGCGGGTGGGCCCGGTGCAGCACGCCGGATCGCATTCCTGCTCGTCACAGGTTGCGAGATCCGCCTGCAGCCAGGGGATCTGCCCCGCCTCCAGCGGCCGCGTCGGGCGCGCCAGGCCAAAGGCGCGGGCCACCGCACGCCGCGCCTGTGCCTCGTTCGGCGCCCGCACCAGGACGGGCCCCTTGTAGATGCTGTGCAGCCAATGCAGCGAATGCCGCTCGGTGGGCGCCAGCCGCCAGATGCGCTGGACCGTGACATCGGCGCGGTCCAGCCGTGTTCTCCCCAGATCCGCCATGTCGCCTCCCGTGTCGACCCATTCTTGTTGGGAGTGATCGGCCTTGTTATCGCGGCGGGCCGGATACGCTGGCCCACCGCATTGTCGCTGATCCTGATGATACGCCGAAATTGTCGAGAGTCTCTGTTTTCTGCGCACGGAACGGAAGGCGATGGCGATTCCGATCCGCAACCACTCCGTGCACCCTAACCCGCCATGCGCTAACAGGTTCCAGCGCCCACCGGCCGACCGTCCACCACCTGGTCCAGGTATTCCGACATGCCATAGCCGACCTGGCCGTTGCAGCGGTACTCGGTCATGCCTTCGGTGATGCGGGTGTTCATCTCCGTGCCGTCGGGCGCGGTGCGCCGGTTGCGCAACGGGATCAGCGAGACGACCCTGCCGGTCACGTCATAGGTGGCGCCGCCATGGGTCGTCACCTTGGCCTCCAGCGCCGTCTGGTAGAAGTCGGCGTCATAGGTGCTGGACATCGTGACGGTGCGGATCAGGTCATAGGCGCCGTCCTTCAGCACCATGCCGCCCGTCCGCTGGTTGCCGGCATCGTCGGCGATGACCGAGATCATCATCGCGAAGTCGGGGCCGAAGTTCATCGGCAGCCAGCGGTACCAGTGGATCGCCTGCCAGTAGCGCGGGCCCCATGACTTGTCGCGCAGGCCATGGCCCCGCACGGTGTAGCGATCGTCGCCGACGACGAAGGTCCCCTCGCCCGCCACGTGCTGCTCGTAATGCGCCTTGGCAAAGGACTTGGTCGGGTCCTTGACCGCGATCGCCGAGCCGTCCTCGTTCACCGCCTCGCCCCCGAACATGGGCGAGACGCCGGTGAAGGTGATGTCGACCTCGGCCGGGACGACCGGGTTGGTCTTGAACGCGCGGGCGGGCTCCGCCATGTCGCCGGGGTTCTTCAGGCGCGCGACCCGGCCGCGATAGCTGAGATCCAGTCGCTTGAACGGCTCGACCACGCGGATCGACAGGCCGCCGGCCTCCAGCTTGTCATTGCCCGTGATCTTGGGCTTGGCATACATGAAGGCGACTTCGCCGTGCGGAAGGTAGAGGCACACCGTCATCTCGGCATAGCCCTCGTTCGGCCGGTTGCCGATGCGGAACCAGCCGCCGATCTTCTGCTCCGCGTCGAAGACGTTGAGGTACATGCTCTCGTTGTAGTTCGACGCCGTCCCCGGGTCGTGCATGTACTCGTCCTGGGGCTCCAGCCGCATCTTCACCCGGCCCGGCAGTTCCACCATCTGCGCATCCTCCCGTCGGCAGTCTGGAAACCGTTCTAGGTTCTCTGGCATCCCGGCGTCCAGTCCGGGTTTCCCCGGCCGGCGCAGGGGGCGGGCGACGGCCCGCACGTCGCAGCGGTGCGGAACTTGCGACGCGCTGGCTATGGCGGTGCAGCATCCTCGCGCGGTATCATGCGGCCACCGGCGGCCCTCTGGGCCTGGGGCCCCCGCCGGGCCGAGGACGATGACGATGGCGGTGACTGATATCCTCAACCGCGAGGCGCTGGAGCGGCTGAAACGCCCCACCGGCCGGGCGCTTGGCCTCCCGCGGGAGGCGTTCTTCGACCCCGCCTGGCACGAGGCGGAGATGGAGCGGGTGTTCCGCCGCCAGTGGGTGGCCGTCGGTGTCGCCTCACAGATGCGGAAACCCGGCTCCGCCCATCCCGTGACCGTGGGCGGCGCCCCCATCGTCGTCACCTGCACCGACAAGGGCGAGCTGCGCGCGTTCCACAACATCTGCGCCCATCGCGGCGTGCTCCTGGCGACGCATGCGTGCGAGGGGCTGAAGCTGCTGCGCTGCCCCTATCATTCCTGGTCCTATGACCTGACCGGGCGGCTGGTCGCGACGCCGCATTTCGGTGGCCATCACCAGCACGAGCATCCCGACCTGGTGAAGTCCGAGAACGGCCTGAAGGAGGTGCGCCTGGGCGTCTGGGCCGATCTGGTCTTCGTCAACCTGTCGGCCGAGGGGCAAAGCCTTGAGGACTTCCTGGCGCCGCTCGTCGCGCGCTGGAAGGACTACGACTTCAGCCTGCTGCGCTATGGCGGGACCAAGACGTTCGAGGTCGCCGCCAACTGGAAGCTGGCGATCGAGAACTTCTCGGAAAGCTATCACCTGCCCTTCGTCCACCCGCGGCTCAACGGCTCCTCCCCGATGGAGGACCATTACTGCTTCACGGCCGAGGGTGTCGGCTCTGGCCAGGGCAGCCGCGCCTATGTGACGGGCAGTGTCGATGGCCGCACCCTGCCCACCTTCCCCGGCCTGGATGCGGAGGGGATGAAGCGCGCGGAATACCCGGTCCTGTTCCCCAACTTCATGTCGGGCGTGCATCCCGAATACTTCTTTGCGCTGATGGTCTATCCGACCTCGCCCACGACCTGTCACGAGGAACTGCATGTCTTCTTCGTCGGCGACGAGGCGATGAAGCCTGAATACGCCGCAAACCGGGCCAACGTGGTCGACCTGTGGACGGTCACGAACCTGGAGGACATGGACGTCGTCACGCGGATGCAGGTGGGCCGCGGCTCCCCCGCCATGGAAGGGGGACGCTTCTCGCCCGAACTCGACACCTGCGTCCACGACTTCCAGATCCAGCTGGCCGACGCCATGCTGGCGGACGAACCGCGCCCCCGCCCGGTCAGTCGCGCCGCGGAATGACAATCCAGCGCAGGGCCCCGCCGACTTGGCTGGGGCCCTGTGGGACTATTCGCAAGTGCAACATGGCGGGATTGCGGCTGCACAAATTCCTGCGCAACTGCAAAAAGCAAATGAACTGACCGCTCGGTCATTTCTCTTCCTATGAATCCACGTCGTGAAAGACCAAGTTCCCGCTTTGCGGGATTGTCGGTTCTGAATTTTTGTTGAAGCGGTAGGATCTTTTTTACTTGCGCGCAGCCACACTGCATAGCCCAGGACGGCACCGTTGCCGCCTCATGGATTGTGTATGCACCGGCTGGAAAGACCCGAAACGCGTGAGCCCGGCGCCGTCCTGCGGTCCGAGGTGGAGCGGATGCTGGCGAGCGCGCGCTCGCCGCGTCGCTTCGCGCCCGCGATGGAGCGCCGCTACCGGGATTCCAACAGCCGATCGCGCCTGCGGGGTTTTCACCAGTCGATCGCCACCCTGGCGGGCGCTAATGTCATGGCGCTGCTGGTCGATGTGCTGGTGACGCCGCCCACCCTCCTGGCCTGGTCGCTGGGCTCGCGCCTGGGCCTGATCGTGCTGCTGGCGGGCGCGATCGGCCTCCTGGCCGTGGTCCGGAGCCGCACCGGCATCCTGGCCATCGGCTTCTGCGCATGCCTGGGCAACATCCTGCTGGCGGCGCTGCCGGCAACCTGGCTGCTTCAGCCCTATGCCGACCGCTACCTGATCACGGTCATCCTGATCCTGTTGATCACCGTGGCCCTGGTCCCCTGGCGCCGGCTGGAGGCCTGGACCATGGCCGGCCTGGGGTCGCTGGTCCTGGGTGCTGTCGCCGCCAATGCCCCGACGGCGGGCATCCAGGCGCAGAACCTGGATATCGGCCTCCTGGCCGCCCTCATGGCCCTGGTCGGGATCACGATCCACGACCACCTGGAGGGCTGGCGCCGGCGCAGCTTCCTGCTGCGAACGCTGTCGACGCTGACGGTGGAGGAACTGGAGGTCGCGAACGAGCGCCTGCACCGCCTGTCCAGCACCGATGCCCTGACCGGGCTGCCCAATCGCCGCGTATTCGACGACAGCCTCGCCAATGCCTGGGACAAGGCCTGTGCCGAGCATGCCTGGATCGGCCTGGCCATGGTCGATGTCGACCATTTCAAGTCCTACAACGACACGGCCGGCCACAGTTTCGGCGACGACTGCCTGCGCGTGGTGGCCCAGGCCCTGGCGGGTGCCGCGCGCCTGGCCCGGAACGATGTCGTCGCCCGCTATGGCGGCGAGGAATTCGGCGTGATCCTGCACGATGCCGGGCCGCTGGATGCCACCACCGCCGCCGAGCGCCTGCGCCAGGCAGTGATCGACATGGCCCTGCCCCATCCTGGCCGCCCGGGCACGATCGTGACCGTCAGCGTCGGCGTGGCCGCACTGGACGCCGCCGCCACGGCGGACGGGACCGGCCCGTTGCAACTGGTGGCCGCCGCCGACAAGGCGCTCTACCGGGCCAAGGGGCGCGGCCGCAATTGCGTCGTCTTCCAGGGCGGGCCGGACGCGCCGCCCCTGTTCACGGGCCGTGGCAGCCTGGCCACCTTCGGCATCGTCGACTGACCTGGCACAGCGCCACGCTTTGAAACGTGGCGGATGCATTCCGGCATCCGGCTGCAAAACTCCGGGGCGAACCTCCCTCCACTGGCCCGGCGGCGTCCGCCGGGACAAGCCGTTGAGGAGAGTGGCGATGTCCTTCGATCTGTCGTGGCGCGAAGCCGACCTGCCCGCCCTGGACCGCCGGCCCTGGGGTGCCAGCCTGGCCCGGCTGGCGTCCCGTGGCCTGGACCCCGTGCTTGGCTATCGCCGGCGCTGGCGCCTGGGGGAAGCGTTGAGCCGCGCCACCCGCGGCGATCCCGGCTTCGCGCCGATCGTGGTGGCGGGATGCGGCCGCAGCGGGACGACGCTGGTGGCGCGGCTGCTGGGCAGCCACCCGCTGGTCTTCTGCGGTGTGGAGAGCTCGGTCTTCCTGGAACGCGTGTCCAGCCCGGCCGTCATCGCCTCGCGCTTCGGGCTGGACGCCGGCCACATCGCCGCGCTGCGCCTGGCCGGCACGCAGCCCGCCTTCATCCGGCGCTTCGCGGAGGCCTGCCTGGCGCATTCGGGCAAGCGCATCTGGGCCGAGAAGACGCCGGAGAACGTGCTGGTCCTGCCCCGCATCCGCTCCTGGTTCCCGGAGGCACGCATCCTGCTCGTGGTGCGCGACGGCCGCGATGTCGCCTGTTCCCTGCGCCAGCAGCCCTGGATGAAGCTGGGCGCACGAGCGGGCGATCCGGTCGCCGACCTGCGCACCTGCCTGCTCTACTGGCAGGCACGGGCGGAAGCCGGCCTTGCCTGGCGTGACGATGCCCACACCGCCGTGCTGCGGTACGAGGATCTGGTGGCCGACCCCGAGGCGGCGCTGAGCCGCGTCCTGCCCCGCCTGGGCCTCGCCTTCTCGCCCCTCATGCTGGACGGGCATGCGATCGACCACGGCGCCGTGGGCCGCTGGCGCCAGGACCTTCCCGAACGCCACCTGGCCGGCACTTTGGCGCGCCTTGCACCGACATTGAACGCGTGCGGCTATGCCGCGTGAGCGCGCCGTGCTGAACTTGGTCCCAGCCAGTTCGGAGCGGGGGTCGGGCCTTGAAGACGCATGCGCGGGCGGTGGTCATCGGTGGGGGCGCGGTCGGCTGCTCCATCCTCTATCACCTGACGGAGGCCGGCTGGACGGACGTCGTCCTGATCGAGCGGGACGAACTGACCGCAGGATCCACCTGGCATGCGGCGGGCCTGCTGCCGCTGTTCAACATGTCCTATGCGACCGGGCAGATGCACCGGTACTCGATCGACCTGTACCAGCGGCTGGCCGCCGAGTGGGAGCGGGACGTCGGCTTCAAGCGGGTGGGCAACCTGCGCATGGCCCGCACGCGCGAGCGGATGGACGAGTTCCAGACCTATGGCACCACGGCGGACGCCATCGGCATCCCGCATGAATGGCTGACGCCCGCGCAGATCAAGGAGCGCTGGCCCCTGGTCAATGTCGAGGGGCTGGTCGGCGCGCTGTTCCACCCGACCGACGGCTATATCAACCCGGCCGACATCACCATGCTGCTGGCCGATGCGGCGCGGAAGGCCGGTGCCGTCATCTATCGCCAGACCCAGGTCGACGCCATCACCCGCACGGCGTCCGGCGAGTGGACGGTCACGACCGACAAGGGCGCAATCACGACCGGCACGGTCATCACCGCGACCGGCAACCACGCCCGGCGGACCGCCGCGATGCTGGGCCTGTCGATCCCGGCCATTCCCGTCGAGCACCAGTACATCGTCACCGCCGAGATTCCGGCGATTGCCGAATGGCGCAAGGCGGGCAATCCCGAACACCCCGTGCTGCGCGATGCGGACGCCCGCTGGTACATGCGCGAGGAACGCGGCGGCCTGATCCTGGGCCCGTACGAGAAGGGGGCACCCGCCTGGGGCACCTATGGCGTGCCGGAGAATTTCCGGGCCGACCTGCTGCCGCCCGACCTCGACCGCCTGGAATGGCATATCGAGGAAGCGTTTCACCGCATGCCGTGCTTTGCCGATGGCGGCATCCGCACGACCTATAACGGTCCGATCAGCTACACGCCCGATGGCAACCCCCTGCTGGGCCGGGCGCCCGGGCTTGAGGGGATCTGGCTGGCCGAGGGCTTCTCGTTCGGCATCACGGCCGCGGGTGGTGCGGGGAAATACCTGGTCCAGATGATCATGCAAGGGGAGGCAGAGCTCGACACCCTGGCCCTCGACCCCCGGCGCTTCGGCCCCTATGCCACCCGTCCTTACGCCAAGGTCAAGAACGAGGAGGCGTACGAGCATGTCTTCGTCCTCCACTACCCGGACGAGGAACGGCCCGCCGCCCGGCCGCTGCGCACCGCCCCCAGCTATGACCGGCTGAAGGCCCGCGGCGCCGTGTTCGGCCAGCGCTTCGGCTGGGAACGGCCGAACTTCTATGGACCCACCCCGGCCGAGGACCCGGCGTTCAAGGAGCAATGGTCGTTCCGCCGCGGCAACTGGTGGCCTTATGTGAAGGCCGAGGCTGAGGCGATCCGCAGCAATGTCGGCCTGATCGAAGCCTCGACCTTTGCCAAGTACCGGGCCAGCGGGCCGGGCGTGAACGCCTGGATGGACCGCCTCGTCGCCAACAAGCTGCCGGTCAAGGAAGGCCGCATCCAGCTGACCCATGCCCTCACCGAGCGGGGCGGCACGCGATCCGAGTTCACGATCATGCGCGACGGGCCGGACGCGCTCTACATCGTCGGGGCCGGTGCGGCAGAAACCTATGACTGGGACTACCTGACGAGGGCATTGCCCGCCGACCGGTCGGTCCATCTGGAGAAGATCACCAACCAGATCGGCGTCTTTGCCCTGGTCGGGCCCAACGCGCGCAAGGTGCTGGCACCCCTGGTCGACCGGCTGAGCCTGGCCAATGCCGACTTCCCCTGGCTGACCGCGCAGAAGGCGACATTGGGCCTGGCGCCTGCCCTGCTGATGCGCGTCAACTACGTGGGCGAACTGGGCTGGGAGATCCACCACCCGATCGAATACCACAACCACATCTTCGACGTGCTGGAGGAGGAGGGCCGCGCCCACGGCCTGAAACTGGCCGGCATCCGGGCGATGAACTGGCTGCGCCTGGAAAAGAGCTATCGCGGCTGGGGCACGGAACTGTCGAAGGAGGTGACGGCCTGGGAATCCGGCCTGGACCGCTTCGTGCGCCTGGACAAGCGCGACTTCATCGGCCGCGACGCCCTGGTCGCTAAGCAGGACAAACGCCACTGGGCCCTCGTCACCCTGCTGATCGACGGCCCGCCGGACGCCGATCCCTGGGGCGTCGAATCCGTCTGGGCCGACGGCTCGGTCGTCGGCCGCTGCACCGGCGGCGGATTTTCCGTCCATTTCGGCAAGCAGATCGCCATGGCCTTCATCCGGCCGGAGATGGCGGCCGAAGGCACGGCGCTGCACGTCAAGATGCTGGGCGACCTCTACCCCGCGACGGTGGTCCGCGACAGCCCCTACGACCCCGACAACGCAAGGGCGCGGAGTAACGATTGAGGCCTGCGACGGTCGGGGGTTCCCACCAGCACCGGGCGCGGCGTAGGGTTCGCCACGGCCGGCGGCAGCGCCGGGAGCGGATCAACGACAAGGGCGGGGACGCAGCATGATCGCCGAGCAGATGGTCGAGTACGGACAGGCCCTCAAGCGGCTGGAGCATCCGACGCCGGTGCCGCAGGGGACGGAGGTCCTGATCCGCATCCACCGCTGCGGCGTCTGCCACAGCGACATCCACATCCATGACGGCCATTTCGACATGGGCGGTGGGCGCCAGGCCGACATTCGTGCGGCGCGCAAGCTGCCCTTCACCCTGGGCCACGAGATCGTGGGCGTGGTCGAGGCGCTGGGGCCGGAGGCGACGGGCGTTGCGGTGGGTGACGCGCGCATCGCCTATCCCTGGATCGGCTGCGGCGCCTGCCCGACCTGTGACCGCGGGCTGGAGCACCTGTGCCCCAAGCCGCGCAACCTGGGCGTCAATGTCGACGGCGGCTTCGCCGATCATGTCGTCATTCCGCATTCGCGCTACCTGGTGGCGCATGACGGCATCCCGCTGGACCTGGCGGGGCCGCTGGCCTGTTCCGGCATCACCGCCTATAGCGCCCTGAAGAAGCTGGGGGAACTGGGTCCCAACGATCCCATCCTGATCGTCGGCGCCGGGGGCGTCGGCATGATGGGCATCCAGATCTTTCGCGCGCTGTTCGGGCGTGGGCCCCTGGTCGCCGACATCGACCCCGCCAAGCGCGAGGCCGCCCTGGCCGCCGGTGCCGCCGCCGTCTATGACCCACGCGAGGACAAGATCGCCAACCGCATCATGAAGGAGACGAACGGCGGGGTGGCCGGCGTCGTCGATTTCGTCGGTGCCGAGGCGACGACGACGCTGGGCGTGCGGTCCCTGCGCCGCGGGGGCAAGCTGGTGATCGTCGGCCTGTTCGGCGGCGCCTTCACCCTGCCCTTGCCGATGTTCCCGTGGAACGGCCTGAGCGTCGAAGGCTCCATGGTGGGCTCGCTCCAGGAACTGCGCGACCTGGTCGCGATGGTCCAGGCCGGCAAGGTGAAGCCGATCCCGGTCGACGTGCGGCCCCTGTCCCAGGCCAGCCAGGCGCTGGAGGACCTGAAGGCCGGTCGCGTGGTCGGCCGCGTCGTCCTCTCGGCCTGACCCCCGGCCTTGCTGCTGGATCGCACGGTCGGCGGGGACATCCTGCTGACCTTTGCGACGCCGGTCCTGGTGCGTCGCGTGCCGGGGACCGAGACGCTGAATGCCGCCCTGCGCAAGGTGATCCTGGCGCGGGAGGCGGCCCGGCCCGACCTTTCGGCGCGGGGCCGGGCGCGCCGCTCGAACCTGGGCGGCTGGCGTTCGGACGCCGACCTGTGGACCTGGCCGGAGCCGGAAGTGGCCCCCCTGCGCAGCCTGATCGGGCAGGCGACGGGCCACGTCCTGGGCCTGGCGAACGGCATGCAGCCGGCCCGCCTGCGCCTGGACGGGACGTTCTCCGCCTGGGTCAACGTGAACCGCGACGGCAGCTACAACGCCCCCCATTCGCATGCCGGGGCGGCGTGGTCGGGCGTCTACTACGTGTCGACCGGAGCGCCTGAGGGCGATTGGCCGCTGAACGGCGCGATCTCGTTCCAGGACCCGCGGGGTGCTGCGACCGGCGCGCTCTCCACCGGCTTCGACTTTGGAGAGCCGCAGACGATCCAGCCCGAAGCCGGCATGGTCCTGGTCTTCCCGTCCTGGCTGACCCATTGGGTCCACCCGTTCCACGGGACGGGCGAGCGCATCTCGGTCGCCTTCAACCTCGCCCTGCGCAGCCTGGAGTTTCTGCCGGCCTGAGGCCCAAGCCGGCAGATCCCGCGTCAGTCCATCGTCAGGACGGCCTTGCCCACGACCTTGCGCTCGCTCAGCAGGGCCAGGCCGGCAATTGCCTCAGCCAGCGGCAGGCGGTGGGAGATGTGGGGACGCAGCTTGCCTTCGGCCGCCAGCGCCAGCCAGGCGTCGCGGCCCAGCTTGCCCTTGACCGGGTCGCGCCGGCCGAACTCGCCCGCGCGCACGCCGACGACGGAAAAGCCCTTGATAAGCGCCATGTTGGTCGGCAGCTGCGCGATCCGCCCGCCGGCAAAGCCGATGATGAGGATTCGCCCGCCCCAGGCGATGCAGCGCACGGACTCGTCGAACACGTCGCCACCCACGGGGTCATAGATCACGTCCGCACCGCGCCCGCCGGTCAGTTCCTTCACCTGCTCGCGGAAGCCGTCGCGGGTCAGGTTGATGACGTGGTCCGCCCCCTTGGCCTTCACTACGGCCAGCTTCTCGTCGGATGCGCCGGTCGCGATCACGGTCGCCCCCAGCAGCTTGCCCAGCTCCACCGCCGCCAGGCCGACGCCGCCGGACGAGCCATGGACCAGCAGGACCTCCCCCGGCTGCAGGGTGTCGCGCTGGCACAGGGCGACATAGGCGGTCGAATAGGCCGCGGGCAGGGCTGCTGCCTCGACCAGGTCCAGGACCTGGGGCACGGCCATCAGGCTGGCGGCCGGCACCACCACCCGCTCGGCAAAGGCCCCGTGGCGCATGCCGACGATCACCTTCTGCCCCACCGCCACTTCGGTGACGCCCGGACCCAGTGCCTCGACCGTGCCGGCGCCTTCCATGCCCAGGACGAAGGGCAGTTCGGGCTTCAGCTGGTACTTGCCCTGCGTCATCAGGTAGTCGGGGAAGTTCAGCGACGCGGCGGCCAGCTTCACCTGCACCTGGCCGGGCCCCGGCTCGGCCAGGGGCCAGTCCTCCAGCCGGATCGCCCCCGGCCCGTCCAGCGTCCGCACCACGATCGCGCGCGTGGTTCTTGTCATGCGTCTTCCTTCCCTTCGGTTCGCGCCGGAGCTTATCCGGGCTCAGCCGCGGACGCGACCTCCTCCAGGAAGTCCAATACCGTGCCGCGAGCCGTGCCGGGCAGGTCTACGAAGGTGGGACGGAGCCAAAGCTCGCCCATCGCGGCGCTTGCCAGGTCCCGGTCCAGCCTCAAAACTGACTCGCGCGCCCGTGCACAATGTTCACGGACAGGTTCGAGCGACCGAACTAAATCCTCGCGATCAACCATGCGGAGGACGGCCGCCAAGTCGAAGATATCGCGGGGCTGCATGAAGCGTCCACGAAACCGGATCTTTTTAGCGATGATCTCGGCCGGCGTTTCCATCGCGATGGTGCGGCCAAGCAATGTCACCGGTCGCGTCGGCACTGAGGTTAGTTCAGGGCCGCAGATGAAATCGATCTCACCTTGCGGAAAAGCAATCTTCAGCGAGCTTGTACCGTTCAGAACGTAGTCGGCTGGCACTGCATCCAGGTCAAAGCGACCATCATATGGAACGAGATAACTCAGCACCTGCGGATCGTCGACAAACAGGTCTATATCGTGGCTGTCCCGATGATCGATTTGCAGCATCAGAGCCGTGCCACCGCCGAGCGTCCACCGATCCACGACCGTTACGTCTTCATTGGCTTGGTCAATGATCGAAATTCCGATCTTCAGTAGATCGGACCAATGCGACGGGCGACGCGCGTTGGTCTTCACGTAGCCAGGGGCAGCGGATGGCCGGACAAGCCCGCAAAGTGGCGTGCAACGCCCCGGACCTTCGTTGGATCCAGCTTCATTGCCTCGATGAACGCCAATTGCCGCGTGAGCGGGACTTCGCTGAAAAACGAGAATGTGGGGCCGAGTGCGGCCGACGAAGCCGCAACGCTTGAGATGCAGCCAGCCAGCACCTCGGCGGAGACGGCCGTGCGATAGGGTGCGTTCACAGTCGTCAGGACCAAGGCAGTCGCACTGGTCGTCATTGGCTTGTCCGGGTGCTGCACTACTATCATATGGCGCGCAGGCTGGATCATGGCAACGGCAAGCGTCAGACGTTTCCCTGAGCCAGCCAGGCGTCGCGCAGGCGGCGCTTGAAGATCTTGCCCGAATCCTCGCGCGGCAGGTCGCCCTGGAAGACGATGGTCTTCGGCACCTTGTAGGAGGCCAGATGCGCCTTGAGGTGGGCCTTCACCTCCGCCTCGTCCAGGCCGGCGCCGGGGGTTGCGTCGATCACGGCGACCATCGCCTCCCCGAACTCCTCGTCCGGCACGCCGAAGACGGCGCAGTCGCGCACCCCCTCCAGCCGGTACAGCGTGGCCTCGATCTCGGCCGGGTAGATGTTGACCCCGCCCGAGATCACCATGTCGCGGATGCGGTCGGACAGGTAGATGAAGCCGTCCCCGTCGATCCAGCCGGCGTCCCCTTGCGTGATCAGGCCGCCGCGGTCGATCCGCGCGCGTTCCTCCGGCAGGTTCTGGTAAGTGAAGTCCGCCATGGAATCGAGGTTCAGGAACAGCTCGCCCACCGTGCCGCGCGGCACCTCGCGTCCCTCGGGGTCCATCGCCTTGACCGTCGCACCCGGGATCGGCTTGCCGACCGTGCCCGGATGGGCCAGCCATTCCTCGGACGAGCAGGCGACCAGGGCACCGCTTTCCGTGCCGCCGTAATATTCCCAGATGACCGGCCCCCACCAGTCGATCATGGCCCGCTTCACATGCGGCGCGCAGGGGGCAGCGCCGTGGATCGCCCGCTTCAGCGACGACAGGTCGTAGCGCTTCTTCACGGCATCGGGCAGGCGCAGCAGGCGCACGAACATCGTGGGCACGATATGCAGGTGGGTGATGCGGTAGCGCTCGATCAGCGCCAGCAGTTCCTCCGCCTCGAAGCGCGGCTGCAGCACCATCAGGCCGCCGACGCGCATCGTGAACATGGCATAGAGGTTGGGGGCCGAATGGTACATCGGCCCGGTCATCACCGTGCGCATGCCCGGTTCGAAGCCGAAGACGAACTTGCGCACCTCAAGCTGCCGCTTGACGAGGTCGGGCGTCGGGGGGAAGCGGCGCACCCCCTTGGGCCGCCCCGTCGTGCCGGAGGTATAGATCAGCGCGGCCGGCGCCTCGTGCGGCACGCCCGCCCACGGCTCGTGGCACGACACCCAATCGTCCCAATCGAGGGCGCCCGTGGGCATGAACGGCCGCTCGTCGGGCACGCCATAGGCGGCGGCAATCTCGGGCGGTGTCTCGACGATCAGGACGGCCACGCCCTGCGGGATCGCGTCCCGGATGCGCGGGTGCAGGTCGGCATGGACCAGCACCGCCTTGGCCCCGCTGTCGGCCAGGATGTAGGCCGTCTCCTCCGCCCCGAAATGCCAGTTGATCGGCACGGCATAGACGCCAAGCCGGCCGGCCGCGATCGAGGCCTCGACAAAGGCGAAGTCGTTGCGGAGATAGAGGCCGATGGCGTCGCCCGCCTGAAGCCCCAGGCCGGCCAGGGCCGCGGTCGCGCGGGCGATCCGCTCGTCGAACTCCGGCCCCGCCAGGAACCGGTCCCCGGAAATCAGCGTCGCCATCGTCCCCCGCCCGCATCCGCCCTCAATCGCGCCGATCCTCAGACCATGATCGGCCGGGATCGCGCAAGGGTGAATGACCTAATGTCCGCCGTCCCCCGTCCAGGGGTCGATGACGCGCAGACCAGCGGCAACAAACGGACCACGGTCGCGCGACGCCACGGCCAGGCGATGCGCGGCGGCGGTCGCCGCGATGTAACCGTCGGCGCTGCCAATCGCCTGGCCCGATGCTCTCGCCAGCGCCTTGAGCGCCGCATAGTGCTGCGCCGCAACTGCGTCGAACGGCAGGATCCGGCCGTCGAACATCGGCAGCATCTCCTGCTCCAGGCGCTCCAGCAACCGGCTGCGGCGGCGACCGGCCGGCAAGGACGCGATGCCGAAGCGCAATTCCGCCAAGCTCACGGCAGACAGATGCAGCGTCTCGACAACCTGGGCGTCGAGCCACGCCGTCACCCGCTCATCGGGGGCAGGGCGCAGCGGCTCTGACACCACGTTCGTGTCGACCAGGATCATCCCGGCAGATCAACCCAGGTCGATCGGCTCGGCCGGCGTCCTGTCCCGTGCCGCCAGGGCTTCGGCTTCCGCATCGGTGAGGCATGCCTCGCGGCCGATTTCCGCCAGGAGCGAGCCTAGGCGGACCCGCTCCTGGGGTCGGGTCACCTGTTCCAGGATGGCCCGCACTTCGGCCTCTGCACTGCGCCCATGCTGGGCCGCACGCACGCGCAGGGCGCGATGCACCTCGTCCGGGATGTTCCTGATCGTGATGGAGCGCATGGCCTGACGCCTGATCTTCGCTGGCAATGATAGCATCCGATATAGGTGCAATCATTGCCAGCGTCGAGCGCCCGGTGATTGCGTCAATCCACCTGCTCGCGGGCTATCTTGGGTTCGCCGAAGAGGTGGCCCTGGCCGAAGTCGACATTGTAGTCGAGGAGGTCGATCACCGTGCGCTCCTCCTCGATCTTCTCGACCACCAGGTCGATGCCGTGGCGGGCCAGCAGTTCCTTGACCGCGTTGGGATGGGGCGAGCGCGAGCGCGGCTGAAGCAGGACGTCGGCCCCGATCTTCACGAACCGCACGCCCGTCGCCGCCAGCAGCGGCCCGTCGAAGTCGAGCCGGGTCACGTGGTCGAGCGAGAGGGTGAAGCCGAGCTCGGTCAGCAGCATCAGGTTGGCCTCGACCTCCGCCGACTGGTTCATGACCGCGGCCTGCGGCAGTTCGAAGACCAGGCCGTCGGCCAGTTCGCGCTGCTGGCGCATGAACTCGATGAACTGGGGAAAGAATTCCTGGTCCTGCAGCGTGGTGGGCGAGAGGTTGACGACGAAGCCGGTCGTGCGGCTGCGCCGGCGCAGGCGCCGCATGACCTGGAGGCAGCGGAACAGCAGCAGGTTGTCGAGCGCCGGCAGCATGCCGGCATTGAGCGCCACCTGAAGATAGCGTTGCGGCCCGATCACGGCGCCCGAGGCATCGCGGATGCGCGAGAAGCACTCGTAATAACGGACCTTGCGCTGCGGCAGGCTGACGATCGGCTGGACATAGAGATCGACGCGATTGGCCTCCAGCGCCTCGCGCACGGTCTCGATCAGCAGGGCATCGCCGGGCGGCAGGCCGGCCGCCGCATCGGCGCGCACCGCGCGCACGGGATCATCGCGCACCGCGCGGAGCAGCGGGCGCGGCGCGACCTCCGGCTCCGGCTCCATGGCCTCCGGCATCGGACGGGGTGGCGGTGGGGCGGGCCTGTCCGCCCGCACCGGCATCAGCGTCAGGTTGTCCCCGTCCAGCGCCTGGCCGCGGCCGGCCGCCAGTTTGGCCAGCAGGCCCTGCAGGACCTGCATCTCTGCCACCAGCTTGGCCTGGCCCGGGGCGCTGTCCTGGACGCTGAGGCTTTCCAGCGCCTCGACCCGCTCGCGCAGGCCCGATGCCTCCTTCAGCGCCTCGCGGTTGAGGCGGCGCAGATCGGCCACCTGGGCCCGGAAATCGCCCAGTTCGGCCCGCCGGCTGAGCGCCAGGTGGATCAGGGCGCAGCCCAGGAAGGCCAGCACGCCGCAGACCCAGCCGGGCACGCCGCTGATCCACGGCGGCACGACCACCGCGATGGCCCCCGCCACGATGGCGTAGGAGGCCACCGCCGCCAGCGCGATCAAGAGCGGCACGGCACCCGTCCCGCGGGCGGACAGCGCATTCCCCCAGCCATGACCTGATTCCCGTGCCCCCGATGGGCCTTAAGCCCCGGCGCAACACGCCTGGGGACCCCCGGACGCAGCCTAGCCATCCCGTCCCGCGCCGTCGAGCGGTCCGCGCACGGGGCTGCGGGGGCGGGCGCCCTTCCCGTGGGCACCGACTTGGGCTTGAATGCGCAGCAATCGGCCGACCGGCCGGAACAGGAGAGGCAGCAAACCATGACGATCAAGGTCGGCGACCAGGTGCCCGAAGCGACGCTGATGCAGATGACGGACAAGGGCCCCGCCCCCGTTCCGACCGCGGACCTGTTCAAGGGCAAGAAGGTCGTGATCTTTGGCCTGCCGGGCGCCTTCACGCCGACCTGCTCGGCCAAGCACGTGCCCGGCTTCGTCAACAATCACGAGGCGCTGGCGGCCAAGGGGATCGACGCCATCGCCTGCGTGTCGGTCAACGATGCCTTCGTCATGGGCGCCTGGGGCAAGGACCAGGGCGCCGGCGAGAAGGTGATGATGCTGGGCGACGGCAATGCCACCTTCACCAAGGCGCTGGGCCTGGAGATGGATGCGTCCGGCTTCGGCATGGGCACGCGGTCCAAGCGCTACTCGATGCTGGTCGAGGACGGCAAGGTGACCCAGCTCAACATTGAGCCGAACCCCGGTGCCGCCGACGTCAGCGGCGCTGAAGCGCTCCTGAAGTCCCTGGGCTGAGGGACCGGACCCTTCCCCCATCCGCGGATGGGGGAAGGGTTCGCGCCGCGATCAGGCCGCGGCCTTGCGCAGGGCGTAGCGGATCGGCAGGCGCTTGAGGCCGGAGACGAAGCTGGCCTCGACCCAGGCGGGCTCACCCGCCAGTTCGATATGGTCCAGCCTGCCCAGCAGTTCCTCGTACAGGTAGCGCATCTCAAGCTTGGCCAGCAGGTGGCCCAGGCAATGATGCGCGCCAAAGCCAAAGGCCAGGTGCGGGTTGGGGTCGCGGTCGACCTTGAAGGTGTACGGATCCTCGAACACCGTCTCGTCCCGGTTGGCGGACGGATAGTGCAGCATCAGGCTATCGCCGGCGGCGATCTTCGTGCCCGACAGGACATAGTCCTCGGTCGCGGTGCGCATGAAGTGCTTGACCGGCGTCGTCCAGCGGATGGCCTCGTCGACCGCCGTCTTCATCAGGTCGGGACGCGCACGCAGCTTGCGCATCTCGTCCGGGTTCTGGATCAGCGCGTGGATGCCGCCCGCGGTCGAGGACGAGGTGGTGTCGTGCCCGGCCGCGGCGACAATCACGTAGTAGCCCAGCGCCTCGATATTGCCGATCGGCTCGCCGTCGATCTTGGCGTTCGCGATCAGGGTCGCCAGGTCGTCCTTGGGGTTCTTGCGCCGGTCCTCGGTCATTGCGTTGAAGTAGGCGTAGAACTCCATGACCGTCTTGATCAGGTCGTCGGTCGTGCCCTTCTCGCGCTTGGTCTCCGGGTCGGTGGGGCCGAACAGCTCCTGCGTCAGCTTGAGCATCAGGCCCTCGTCCTCGCGGGGCACGCCCAGGATCTCCATGATGACGCGCAAGGGGTACCAGACGGCGATGTCCTTCACGAAGTCGCACGAATCCCCAAGCTCCAGCATGCGGTCGACATGCTCGCGCGCCATCTGGGCAAGCTTGGGCTCGATCCGGCGCTTCAGGTTCGCGGGCATGAACCAGCCTTGGGTCATCGCGCGGAACTTGGCGTGGTCGGGATTGTCCATCTGGACCAGCGAGCGGACCAGGTGGTTGCTGCCGCCGGTGAACGCCTTCACCTGCTCCTCGGCCTCGATCGTGGCAAGGGTCGGGCGCGGGTCGTTGATGAACTTGTCGTTCTGACGCTCGATCTCAAGAATGTCGGCGTGGCGGGTGACGGACCAGAACGGACGGAAACCTTCCGGCGTCATCCGGTGCACCGGCGAATTCTTGCGCAGCCAGGCGAAGTTCGACTGGATCGCCTCCTCGTCCGCGTAGACCTGCGGGGACACCACGTCGATCGTTCCGTCGGAAAGCTTCCGGGCGATCACAGGCTCGATCGTCATCTTGTTTCCTCACCCAAGCGAAGGGTTCTGACAATTTGTCGGAAAACTACGTATCACGATCACGCACCGCTTTGAAGCAAGGCCTGCGGTGCAGAAGTGTCACAGGCCAGGGGCGCCTTGCCCGTGCGGCGCTTAAGCCCGTCGTAACCCCCGCCGTGCCTTGATAGGGATCATGTCCTCGAGTCCCGCTCCGGAGTCGATCCAAGACGCGACGAACCAGTCTGCGGCGGGTCAGGGAGAAGGTCGAATGGTTGAGGTTCTAGCCTTTCCAGGCCCCGCCAGGCGGGCCGTGCGCCGCTTCGTCGAGCATGTGGCGGCAACGCCCGACTGCGATACGCCCTGCGATTCCGCGATGCTGCTGGACAGCCTGGGGATCGAGGCGGAGGCAATCCTGACCGACCTCGGCACGGATTTCGACGAGGGCGATACCGCGATGCGGATCACCCGCGACCTGGCCGCGATCGAGCGGCCCTCCCTCAATGTCTATGCGGCCGAGGATATGCTGACCCTGATCCAGGTTCGCGCCCGCACGCTGCTGGCCCGCCGCCACCTGAAGCCGGTGTCGCGGATCGCCTGGGTCCGCGACGGCTCCACCTGACGGCGCGCGCCGGCCCCCGGGCCGCTTGACGGCGCCATCGACGCGCCGCCACATGGCGGCCATGACACGCCCGCTGACCGACGCCGCGCCCAGGACCGACGATGCGCAGCGCTTCGACAGCCTGGAGGCTGGACGGGCCATCGCCGCGATCTGCGTCATGCTGTTCCATATCGCCGGGACCATGCCGCTGCCGCAGCATTTCGGGGTCAAGCCCACGACGCTGTTCGATGCCGGCGGCCTGGGCGTCGAATACTTCTTCGTCCTGAGCGGCTTCGTCATGATGGCGTCGCACGGGGCCGATATCGGCCGGCCGGGGGCCGCGGCACCCTATTTGTGGCGTCGTTTCCGCCGCATCTACCTGCCCATGTGGCCCGTCGTCCTGGGCATGGTGCTGGTCTATGTCGTGATGCCCCACACGGGCAGGGGGATCGAGACGCAGCCCGGCACGATCCTGTCCGCGATGCTGTTGCTGCCGATCGCGGGACAGGAGGTGATCAACATCGCCTGGACCTTGCGGCACGAGGTCATCTTCTACCTGCTGTTCGGCCTGCTGCTGTACCGTCCGCTGTGGGGGGCTGCCGGCCTTGCCCTGCTGGGCCTGATATCGGCCATCGCCTTTGCAACCGCGCCATCGGGCATGCGGGGCCTGGTCTACTTCAATGCGATCAACCTGCTGTTCCTGTTCGGCCTGGGCGCGGCCCTGCTGCATCGCCGGATCAGCGGCCACCTGGGGGTGGGGCTGCTGGCGGCAGGCCTGGCCCTCATCGCCTACGTCTGGGTGGCCGCCCTGCGGGACGACGCACGCGAGGACGCCCTGATCACGATCGGCATGGGCCTGGGCGCTGTCCTGACCATCCTTGGGGCGGTCGCGTGCGAGCGCGCCGGCCTGCTCCGCGTGCCGCGGTGGCTGGCATTCCTGGGGCAGGCTTCCTACGCCATCTACCTGGTGCACATGCCCGCCATCTCGCTGCTGGCCAAGGTCATGGTGGCGCTGGCCCCCATGACGGCATGGTCACCCTGGCCCGTCTTTGCCGTGCTGGCCGCATGGGGCCTGGCGGCCGGCATCGCCTTTCATCTGTGGGTGGAACGGCCGTTGCTGCGCCTTGTCCCGGCAAGCCTGCCGCGTCCGGCCCTGGCGGCCGCTGATCCAAAGTGACCTTTGACAGATGCTGCACCGCAGCATCTGTCCCGTGGCATCGCACCCTGACATGCTTTCCCCGACCGATCGCAAGGGGGGCCTGTCATGGCGCGGATGTTCCATCTCGGCTGGTTCACGAACTTCTGCACCGACGAATGGAACGGCGTATTCTCGGCCGGTGGCATGCCGTGGGACGGCAAGTTCTATGTCGAGATGGCGCAGGCGCTGGACCGCGCCTGCTTCGACTACATCCTGTTCGAGGACAAGCTGGCGATCCCGGATGCCTATGGCGCGTCCTACGAGATCTACCTGAAGCAAGCGCTGTCCAAGGTACCGAAGCACGACCCGGTGCCGATCACGACCCTGATCGGCGCATTGACGCAGAACATTGGGGTCGTCGCCACGATGTCGACCCTGGCCTACCCGCCGTTCATGCTGGCGCGCCTGTGCTCGACCGTCGATCACATCGCGGGCGGCCGCTTCGGCTGGAACATCGTGACCAGCGCCGAAGACGGGGCCGCGCAGAACTTCGGCATGGACAAGCTGCCGCCCAAGGACCTGCGCTATGAAATGGCCCACGAATACCTGGACCTGGTGAACCAGCTGTTCGAGTCCTGGGACCCCGATGCCATCGTCCTGGACCGCGAGAACAAGATCTATGCCGACCACACCAAGGTCCGCGAGATCAATTTCAAGGGCAAATACTACAAGTGCCGCGGGCCCCTCAACACCGCGCGCTCGCCGCAGGGGCGGCCGACCATGGTCCAGGCGGGCGGCTCTCCGGCCGGCCGCGACTTCGCCGCCAAGTATGCCGACTGCATCATCTCGGTGAACAAGGGCTATGCCGAGATGAAGGCCTTCCGCGACGACATCCGCGCCAGGGCCGAAGCCCATGGCCGCAATCCCGACGATGTGAAGGTGATGTACCTGACCGCCCCTGTCCTGGGCGAGACGGAGCAGGAGGCCCGCGCCAAGTACGAGCGCATGGTGAACGACCCCGAGTTCGTGGAGCGCAACATCGCCTCCATCGCCGCGATCACCGATATCGATTTCAAGAAGTATTCCTTCGACGAGCCGCTGCCCGAGCGGCTGCTGACCAATGGCGAGCAGGGTTCGCTCGACGCGTTCCAGCAATGGGGCAGCGGCAAGACGCTGCGCCAGCTCGTCCTGGACGGCGGCATGGTCGCCTCGATCGAGCTGATCGGCACGCCCGACCAGGTCGCCGACAAGATGGGCGAGGCGATGGAGGCAGTGGGCGGCGACGGCTTCCTGATCGCCAAGCCGGGCCTGGCGGTCAACCGCCGCATGATCGCGGAAGTCTGCGACGGCCTGGTCCCCGCCCTGCAGCGCCGCGGCCTGATGCGGACCCAGTACACGGGCAAGACGCTGCGCGAGAACCTGCTGGCGTTCTGACAGGCCACACTCACGGGCGGCACCTCGAAGCCCTCCCCCGCCGGAGGTGGGGGAGGGTTGGGTGGGCTGAAATGTTGCGTCCCGCCCTTACCCCAACCCTCTCCCATCCCTGCGGGACGGGAGAGGGAGCAAAGTTGGCGCCCATTGCATCCGGGTTTCTGGTAACGACCTGTGTCTGCTCGCGCCTTCGGGCGTTGAGCCTAAGACCACCCCTGGGTGGCATGCCCAGCCGGGCTCGCGCGATACGGCGGGGCAATCTCTGTGCGCCTGGTCCGGACCCTGGCTGCCAGCGCAAGTTTCTGAAAACATGGTCCCGAACCTTGGTGCGCTGCCGCACCTTGGCGTAGGCTTGCCCCCAACATCCAATGGGGGAAGCGATCATGATCCTGGAAGGTGGCTGCTATTGCGGGGCCGTCCGCTACAGGGCGGAGGGCGAGCCGATGATGAAGGCGCAGTGTCATTGCCGGGAGTGCCAGTACATCACCGGCGGCAGCCCCAATGTCTTCGTCGCCATGCCGATCGCCGGCTATTCCTACACCAAGGGCACGCCCAAGGCGTTCAAGCGCAGCGACCTGCCCAACCCCGTCACGCGCGAGTTCTGCCCGGAGTGCGGGACCCACGTCGTGACCAAGCCGCCGGGCTTTCCCGCGGCCATCGTCAAGGTCGGCTCGCTCGACGATCCCAAGGCGTTCGGCGGGCCGCAGATGGCGATCTACACGGTCGACCAGCAGCCCTTCCACTGCATTCCGGAGGGCATTCCGTCCTTCCCCCGCCTGCCGGGTTGAGGCTGTCGTGAGCGGGACCTATCGCGTCTTCGGCTCGGAGATGTCGCCCTATTCGGTGAAGGTGCGCTCCTATCTCCGGTTCAAGGGCCTGCCCCATGACTGGATCTCACGCAGCGTCAGGACCGAGGCAGAGTACAAGGCCGTCGCCAAGCTGCCGATCATCCCGACGGTGGTGACGCCCGCGGGCGACGCCATCCAGGATTCGACGCCGATCATCGACCGGATCGAGGCGGAGCACCCGAGCCCGCCCGTCCACCCGGACGATCCGGCGCTGCGCTTCCTGGGCATCCTGCTGGAGGAGTTCGGCGACGAGTGGGGGAACAAGCTGATGTTCCACTATCGCTGGGCCACCGACCTGGATCAGACGGCGGCAGCCCAGTCGATCGCGCGCCTGAACGCGCTTGGCGCGGATGACGATACGATCGCCAACGTCACTGCGATGGTGAAGGCCCGCATGAGCAGCCGCGGCCATTTCGTCGGCTCCAGCCCCGAGACGGCGCCGTTGATCGCCGACTATTACCGGCAGTTGCTGGCACTGCTCCAGGCGCACCTGGTGGATCGCCCCTACCTGTTCGGGACGCGCGCCACGTTCGGCGATTTCGGCCTGGCGCCGCAATTGTACGAGATGTCAATCGACCCGACGGGCGGCAGCATCCTGCGGGCACAGGCACCGGCGGCCCTGGACTGGTGCTACCGCATGCGCGAGCCGGCCAGCACCGGATCGCTGGAGGCCTGGCCGTCGCTGGCGCCGACCTTGGCGCCGATCCTGGCCCATGTCGCACAGACCTTCCTGCCCTGGTCCGACGCCAATGCCCGGGCGCTGGCGGCGGGACAGGACAGCTTCACCGTGACGATCCAGGGCCGGGACTATGTCCAGGGACCGCAGAAGTACCACGCCAAGTCCCTGGCCGTGCTGCGCCAGCGCCATGCCGAGGTGGCGGGCGACGCCACGCTGCGCGCGATCCTGGACGGCGCGGGCGCGCTGCCCTGGCTGGCGGCCGCCTGATGTCTCAGCCGGCGGTGGAGAAGGCCCCGCCGGCCCCGTCGAGCGCACCGCGAAAGGCATCGCGCAGGAACTGGCCGGCCAGGTGCAGGCCATCCTGGTCGATCGAATGGCCCAGGCCCTGGCAGATGTGGAACTGGACCGACACGCCGGCCCGGGCCAGGGCGGCGGTTGCCGCATGCACCGCGCCGACCGGGATCATCGGGTCCTGGTCGCCGTGCACCAGCAGGACAGGCGGGCGCGACGTCGTTTCGGCCGCCACAGTCTCAGGCTCCGCCAGGGCGCCAGAGAAGCCGACCACGGCGGCATAGGGTTCTTCCTGGCGCAGGGCGACCTGTAGCGACATCACCGTGCCCTGGCTGAAGCCGACCAGCGCAACGCGGTCCGGGGTCAGGCCCAGGCGCTGCCGTTCGCCCTCGACGAAGGCTTCCAGGATGGGGGCGGCCCGCCGGGCGCCCGTCATCCAGTTGGGACCCGCCCGCATGATCCCGAACCATTGCCGGCCCATCGGCGACTGCTCGCACGGCTCCGGCGCGTGGGGTGCCACGAAGGCCGTGCCGGGCAGCATGCGGCCCCAATGGGGGGCCAGCTCGATCAGGTCGTTGCCATCGGCGCCATAGCCATGGACCAGGACCACCGGGCTGTCGGGCCGCCCGCCCGCCGCAGCCGGGACCCGTGGGCCGTCGATCCGTGTCAGTGCCATCCGCAACCCTCCTGCTGAACGGCGACACTATAGCCGCGGCTGCGCGCGCTGGCGCCGTCCCGTCCGCCATCGCGCAGCGCAGCCGGGCGCTCAGAACTCCAGCAGCGTGTCGCGCAGGTGGTCGTGGTTATAGGCGCGGCGCACCAGCCCGCGCTTCTGCAGCACCGGCACCAGGCCGTCGGTGATCTCGGCGACGGTGCGGCGGTTGGTGTTCGGCGGCGTGAACAGGAAGCCGTCGCCACCGCTGGTTGCCATGGCATCGGCCATCAGCGTCGCCACCTGCTCCGGCGTGCCGACCAGGTCCAGCGCCTCGCCCCCCGCGTTGTAGTCCAGGATGGCCGCGCGCAGCGTCTTGCCCTTGGAGAAGGCCAGGAACTCCTCCAGCATCTGGACGTGGCCGTTGGTCGTCAGGGTCTGGTCGACCAGCTTGTCCAGCGGCTGCTTCGAGAAATCGATGTTGGTGATCTTGGACAGGCCAGCCAGCCTGGCGGTGATCATGTCGTTGCTTTCTTCCGTCTGCCGGGCCTTCTCGCGCAGGGCTTCCTCCTCGGTGCCGCCGATGATCGGGCAGACCAGGAAGAACAGCTTGCAGGAATCGGGATCGCGGCCATTGGCCTTCAGCCGGGCGGTCACGTCCTCGCGATAGGCCTTCATCGCGGGCACGCCGCGGACGGAGGCGACGATGGTGTCGGCGTGCTTGGCGGCAAAGGCCTTGCCCGCGGCACTGCCGCCGGCCTGGGCGATGACGGGCCGCCCTTGCGGGCAGGGGCCCGAGTTCAAGGGGCCGCGCGACTTGTAGTATTTCCCCTCGAAGTCGATCTGCCTGACCTTGGTATGGTCGATCAGCATCGGCGTCTCGGTATCGTTGACGATGGCGCCCGGCTGCCAAGAGTCCCAGAGCTGGGTCACGCAGTCGATGAACTCCTCCGCCATCTCATAGCGGACGTCGTGCGGGGGATGGCCCTCGCGCCCGAAGTTCATCTGGGCAAAGTCGGACGAACCCGTGACGACGTTCCAGCCGATGCGCCCGCCCGACACCTGGTCCAGCGTGCCGATCACGCGGGCAACCAGATAGGGATGGTGGGTGAAGGTGGCGAGAGTGGGCACGATGCCGATCTTCGACGTCGCCGCTGCCATCAGGGTGGCCACGATCGACGGCTCCTGGCGCGGGCAGGAATAGCCGTGCTTCAGGTAGAATTCGCGGGAGTTGTTATAGGCCTGGCCGATATAGGACGCATCCTCCAGCAGGATGTAGTCGAACTTGGCCCGCTCCAGCTGCTGCAGCAGCTCGATGAAGAAGCGGGGATACATCCAGTCGTCAACGATGTTCCCGGTCCAGGGCTGGTTCCAGGACTGGATGCTTGAGCCCTGAAGAAACCAGCTCAAGTGAAAAGGCCGCGCCATGTCCGTGTTCTCCCCTCGCCCCCGTGGGTTCCCGAACACCTTCCCCAGCGCTTCCCCTTGGCCTGTGCCGGCCTTATGCTGAAACGATTAAGCGTCCTTCCTGCATAAATCAAGCGGCATTGCCATCAGTCGTGGCAGGCACCTGCTATGGTGGCGAAGGATCGCGCAGGGAGGGGCTGGCGGTTTGGCGGATGGCAAGCGGGCGAGCGGGCACAGGGTCGGCATCCGGGACGTGGCGCAGATGGCCGGCGTCTCCACCACGGCGGTGTCCTATGCGCTGAACCGCACCGGGCGGCTGGACCCGGCGACGCGGGAGCGGATCGTGGCGATCGCGCAGAAGCTCGGCTACCGCGCCAATGCCAATGCCCGCAACCTGCGGCAGAAGCGGGCCGGCGTGCTGGCCCTTGCGGCCTCTCTACCCGCCAGCCTGGGGCAGAGCCTGGCCCAGGTCGAATACGTGATCCGGATCTGGGAGGCCTGCGCCGCGGAGGCGATGGCCCATGGCCTGAGCCTTCTGCTGGTCCCGTTCGGGGCGTCGGGCGAGTTGCTGGCCAGCATGCCGATGGACGGCTGCATCGTGATCGACCCGGTCAACGACGATCCCATCGTCGGCCACATGGAGGCGCACGGCGTGCCAGTGGTGACGATCGGGCGCGACCCCTCGCGACCCGGCACCGGCTGGTGGGTCGACAGCGATCATGAAGGCCTGACGCGTGCCGCCCTCGACCACATGGCGGCCGCCGGGGCCAAGCGTCCCGCCCTCATCACCGCGTCCGAAGGCTATGGCTACAGCCGGGCCGCCAGCGCCGCCTATGCCGCCTGGACCGCCGCGCGTGGTCTTGCACCGTTGCGCCGGGTCATCCACCTGCCCGCGACCGAGGCCGCGGGGTACGAGGTGGCAAGCCAGATGCTGGTCCAGCCCGACCGGCCGGATGCGATCTATGCGGTGCTGGACCGCATCGCGGTTGGCACCGTCCTGGCGGCCCGCGCCCAGGGCCTGGCGGTGCCTGGCGACCTGCTGGTCATTGCCGGCAGCGACAATGCCTCGGTCCGGGCCGGGCCTGTGCCGATCACGGCCCAGGACCTGCGGCCGGACGAACTGGGCCGCGCCGCCACCGCCATGCTGCTGCGCCGGATGGCGGGGGAGGGGGACGGCCGTGGCATCATCATCGAAGGCCGCCTGGACGTCCGCGCCTCCACCACCCGGACCTGAAGTTCAGCGCCCGAAATCCGCCGTCCAGTTCCGCCCCTTGCGGAAAATGCCAAGGATGGTGACCTGATCGCCGTCCACGCGGAAGACCACGGTCGCCGAATGGCGGAAGCCGATCGCGCGCACGCCCGGGGGCAGATCCTTCCGCAGCGTTCCGCGCTCTGCGGCATAGCTGAGGGTCTCGCAGAAGTCAGTGATCCGGCTGACATAGCCCATAGCCGTCTCGCGGCCAGTTGCCTCATCCAGCCAGTCGAAGATGTCACGAAGATCGCCTTCAGCATCTCCAGTATAGCGGACCCGGCGCGCCTTCACCTCAGGCCATTGCGCGACGCGTGACGTTCGCCAGGACCTCTTCCACCGTCTTGACATTTGACGGGTCCGCCTCGAACGCACCGTTCCGCCGCGCGATCTCCTCCTGCAGCAATCGGTCGAATGCCGGTTCGGAGTCTTCCTCCCGCAGCGCGGCGAGGGCGTCGGCGACGACCTCCTCGATGCTGTCGTACTCGCCGGACGCCACCTTCTCGGCGGCGAAGGCGTGCTGCTCGGGGGTCAGGGCGACCATGTGTCGGGGCTCGGCCATGGAGGCAGTCTACACCCGCGCCGACCGGTTTCGCAGCAGGCGCCAGCGCCTATGATGCGCGGCCATGCCCACGACCCGCTTCGCCCCCAGCCCGACCGGCCTGCTGCACCTGGGCCATGCCTTTGCCGCCCTGTTCGCGCACGCCGCGGCGGGTCCGGGCGGCAGCTTTCACCTGCGGATCGAGGACCTGGACACCACCCGCTGCCGTCCGGAGTTCGAAGCGGCGATCCACGAGGACCTGGCCTGGTTGGGCCTGGCACCGGCGGCGCCCGTCTTCCGCCAGTCCGAACGGGCGGCGGTCTATGCAGCGGCGCTGGACCGCCTGGCGGCGCAGGGCCTGCTCTATCCCTGCTTCTGCACGCGAGCGGAGATTGCAGCCACGGCCCCCCATGGGCTCGTCGCGCACTATCCCGGCACCTGCCGCGGCCTGTCGCCGGACGCGGTCGCCGCCCGCCGGCAAGAGGGCCGGGCAGAGGCATTGCGCCTGGACGTGGCCCAGGCCCTGTCCCTCGTCGGTGCTCCCCTCCACTTCGTCGAGCGCAGCCTGGGCACGTTGAATGTCGATCCGGCGCTCCTGGACGACGTGGTCCTGTCGCGCAAGGAAGTACCGGCCGCCTATCACCTGGCCGTTGTGGTCGATGACGCGGCCCAAGGCATCACCCTGGTGACGCGCGGAGAGGACCTGCTGCCGGCGACCCACCTTCACCGCCTTCTCCAGGCGGTGCTGGGCCTGCCCGTGCCCGAGTGGCACCACCACCGCTTGATCCTCGACGCCTCTGGCCGCAGGCTGGCCAAGCGGGACCGGGCGGCGACGCTGCGGGCGCTCCGCGAGGGCGGCACATCTGCAACGGTCGTCCGGGCGTGCCTTGGTTTCGATTGATGGCGGCTCGACTCAATGATGCGGCGTGGCTAGCGTCAGGCCATGCGTCCTGTGATCCGTTTGCGTGCGTATGGGGCCCTGGCGATCCTGGTCGCAGCTGCCCTTGTCGGCTGGGCCTTACCCGCCACGGCCCAGGTGACGGAGGCACAGGTCCGCGACAGTCTGCGCGCGGCGGCGGTCGATACCGACCTTGCCCGCGGCTATCAGGCCCTGACCATCTTCGGCAGCACGCCCGGCATCAGTGCCGCCCGCTTCGACGTGGACGACGGCTCGTCCTCGAATTCGTACAAGGCAACGCCGTCGCGGCGCTTCGACATCGGCCTGCGGGACGTGGGCCTTGGCGAAACCAGGCTTCATGTCGAAGGCAGTTTCAGCTACCTCAGGGCGGAACAGTCGGCGACGCTGACCGTCAACGCCCCGACCCCCACCCGGTTCGAGATCGACTCGGAGACGTTCACCGTCCTGGGGGGCATCGGCGCCGACATTGTCGTGGGCGAGGGAACGTCGATCCGGCCGATCTTCCTGGCAGGATACTCGCGCACGACGACCGACCAGGAATTCACCGGACCGGAAGGCGCCCTTCTGCGCCGCGCGGGCCAGGGCGTCCTGTTCGATGCGAACGTCGACAGCACGCTCTATGGCGGGGCCCTGGAACTGGTGCATGAGCGCACGCTGGGCACGGACATCAAGCTTCAGGCGCGCGCCCGCTACAACCACATCGTCGCCGACACGTTCGAGGCCAGCGACCCGGTGCTGGAGACCAGTGGCAGCTTCGGCGTGGTGACCGGCGGGTTCGAGTTCGATGGCCCGACACCGATCACCATCGTCGACCGGGCCGTGCGCTGGATCGCCTTTTCCGACGGCACATGGCTGACCGACGCCCGCTCGGCCCTGGGCTTCGATTCCTTTGTCGAGGTCGGCGGCGGCATCCGCCTGGTCGATGTCGACGCCGTGCCCGGGATCGGCGGGATCGAGCTGCGCGGCTCCTACCTCCTTGGTCCCGAAGTCGACGGCTGGAGCGTCGGCCTCTCCATCGCGTTCTGAACGCGCCGGATCAGGCCGGCGTGGGATTGGGCTGGGCCTCGGTCGCGGCCTTTTCGCGGGCCTTGGCGGCGATGGTCGCCGGATGCGCCAGATAGGCTTCGCGGTGGCGGGCGACGTTGGGACCGCTGGCGCCCTTCAGCCCGATCCGGTTCAGGCCCCAGGCCGAGAACTCGCCGAAATAGGCATCCGCCATCGACCAGGTGTCGCCCAGCAGGAAGGGCCGCCCCTCCAGCTGCGCCTCGACCGTCGCGAAGGTGCGCTCCAGCACCGGCACGACATGGGCCTTGAGGTTGGCCTGGGCTGCCTCGTCCTGGCCGGCATAGCGATAGGCGCGGAAGATCAGCTTCATCACCGGATGGACCGACGACGCGCAGAACGTCAGCCACTGGTTCGCCTCCGCCCGCGCAAGGCCGGCGCGCGGCAGCAGGCCCGCGGCCGGGACCTCGTCCGCCAGGTAGTTGAGGATCGCCACCACTTCGCGCACCGACCCGGCCGGCGTCTCCAGCACTGGCACCAGGCGGAACGGGTTGGGGCTGTCGGCCCCGTCCGGTCCGATCGGCACACGCACCAACTCGTAGTCGCGGCCCGCCACCTCCAGCGCGATGGCGACGACGACGGAAATCGTGTTGGGCGCGAAGTAAAGGCGGTCGGACATTAACGGACTCTCCCTTGGGGCTCAGGCGAAGCGGGCGGCGATGAGGGCGTAGAAGGCGCGCAGCGTCATCGCCTCGCCGCCGATCGGGCGGCCGGGACTGGCCGCATTGTTCCAGGCGAACAGGTCCAGGTGGGCCCAGGCCTTGGTCTCGGTCACGAAGCGCTGCATGAACAGGGCCGCCGTGATCGCGCCGCCAAAGCCGCCGGGCGAGATGTTGGACAGGTCGGCCACCCGGCTCTCCAACCCCTTGGCATAGGGGCGCCACAAAGGCAGGCGCCACATCGGGTCGCGCAGGCGCTCCCCTTGCGCCAGCGCCTCCGCCGCCAGGGCATCGTCCGGCGTGAAGAGGGCCGGCAGGTCCGGGCCCAGGGCGACACGCGCCGCCCCGGTCAGGGTCGCGAAGTCGAGCAGCAGGTCGGGCTTTTCCTCGTCCGCCTCGGCCAGCGCGTCGCCCAGGATCAGACGGCCCTCGGCATCGGTATCGCCGACCTCGACCGTGATGCCCTTGCGGGTGGAGAGGATGTCGCTGGGCCGCATGGCATTGCCGGAGATCGCATTCTCGACCGCCGGGATCAGCACGCGCAGGCGCACGGGCAGATCCGCATCCATGATCATGCGGGCCAGGCCCAGGGCGTGCGCGGCACCGCCCATGTCCTTCTTCATCAGGGCCATGGCGCCGCCCGGCTTGATGTTGAGGCCGCCGGTGTCGAAGCACACGCCCTTGCCCACCAGCGTCACCTTCGGTGCCGCCTCGTCGCCCCAGCGCATGTCGATCAGGCGCGGGGCCCGGGCCGAGGCACGGCCCACGGCATAGACCATGGGGTAGCCTTGCGCGTTGAGCTCCTCGCCCACGATCTGGCTGATGCTCGCGCCATACTTGTCGGCGACCTGGGCCGCTGCCTCGGCCAGTTCGACAGGGCCCAGGTCGGATGACGGGGTGTTGACCAGGTCACGGACGAGCGCCACCGACTCGACCGTCCGCCGCACCAGGGGCATGTCGGCCGTGGCGGGCGGCACCAGCAGCGTCTTCTCCCGCGCCGTCCGCGGCTCGCGATAGCGGTCGAAACGATAGGCCCCCAGCGCGAAGCCGATCGCCGCGCGCGTCGCCGCCTCGGCATCCAGCGGCGTTTCCAGCGCCCAGGCGCCGGGCGGCAGGGCGGTTGCGGCGCCACCCAGGATCCAGCGTTCCTCGTCCAGGGGTCCGCCGAGGCCCAGGACGGCCCCGCTGACGCCGCCCTCGCCCGGCAGGAGCAGCAGGCGCGCGGCCTCGCCCTTGAACGTGGCGTCGGCCACCCAGCGTGCGATCGCGGGCGGCTGGCTGGCGATCCAGGCCTCCATCTCGCCCGGACGGACCAACCAGAGCGGCCGGGACGTTGCGCCATCCTCGGCAAAGGGCAGTTCGGTCATCGGCGGATCTCCTGCATCAGCAGCCCTCGTCCTTCCCGAGCCATGCTCGGTCTTCCCTGGCCCGGTCGTCCTGTGCAGTCTGTGCGTCCCCAGAGGGGTGATCCGGCCGGCGCCGCAGGGTACGCCGCCAAACACGGAAGGGCGAGGCATGAGCGAGACGCGCCGTCTGGTGATCGGCAACAAGAACTGGTCGTCCTGGTCGCTGCGCCCCTGGCTTGCCCTGCGGATGGCCGGGATTCCGTTCGAGGAGGTGATGGTCCGCCTGCGCCAGCCCGACACGGCCGAGCAGATCGCGCGCCATTCGCCGACGGGCAAGATCCCCGTCCTGATCGAGCGCGGCGTCGTGATCGCCGAATCGCTCGCCATCTGCGAATGGGCGGCGGAGTTCGTGCCGGAGGCTGGATTGTGGCCCGACGACCCCCTGGCGCGCGCGGTGGCCCGCGCCGCGGCTGCGGAGATGCATGCGGGCTTCATGCCGCTCCGCCGCGACCTGCCGATGGAGATCGCAGCCCGCCATCCGCTGCCCGATTCGCCGGAGGCCGCGGCCAATATCGCCCGCGTGCTGGACTTGTGGCGCCAGTTGCGCGCGACCTATGGCCAGGGCGGCGACTTCCTGTTCGGGCGCTTTGGCGTGGTCGATGCGATGTTCGCACCCGTCGTCACCCGCTTCACCACCTATGGCGTGGCGCTGGACCCGGTGACGGCCGCCTATGTCCACGCGGTCGAGGCGCTGCCCGCGATGCAGGACTGGGCCGCCGCGGCGCGGGCGGAGGCAGGCTGACCGACCGCATGCAGACACCGCCCATCACCTTCACCCGCGCCGGGGTCTGGCGCGGCTATACCGCGATGATGCCGATCTCGCTGGGTGTGGCCGTGTTCGGCGTGGTCTTTGGCCTGGCCGCGGGCGAGAACGGGCTGAGCCTGGTCGAGACGGGCCTGATGAGCGCCCTGGTCTTTGCCGGGGCGTCGCAGATGCTGGCAATGACCCTGTGGGCGGACCCGGTGCCGATCGGCACGCTGGCCTTTGCCGCGTTGGTCATCAACCTGCGCTACCTGATCATGACGGCGGCGCTGAAGCCGTGGCTGGCGCCGCTGCCGGCACCACTGGCCTATGGCACGCTGTTCTTTGCCGCGGACGAGAACTGGGCTTTGTCCATGGCCGCCATGAGCCGCGGCGGCCGCGATGCCGGCTTCTTCCTGGGCACCGGCCTGTCGCTCTATTCCGTATGGCTGGCGGCGTCCCTGCTGGGCCGGGTCGCCGGTTCGTGGGTGCCGAACCCCGAGGCGCTGGGCGTCGATGTGGTCGGCATCGCGGTCTTCCTGTTCCTGCTGGTCGACATGTGGAAGGGACCGGGCGACATCCTGCCCTGGGCGGTTGCGGGTGCCGCAGCAATTGCCGCCAGCGTCGCCCTGCCCGGCACCTGGTACCTGCTGATCGGCGGCCTGGCGGGCAGCCTGGCCGGCGCATGGCGCGATGTCCGTCGATCCGACGATGCCCGACCTGTCGGTTGATGCGTCCACGCTGGCGGCGATCGCCGGCATGGCGGCCGCCACCTATGCCGTGCGGATCGGCGGCTTTGCCATCATCAGCCGCGTCAGGCCCAGCCGCTTTGTCGAGGCCTGGCTGCCGCACATCCCGGGCGCCATGTTCATGGCCCTGGTCGCACCCAGCATCGTGCATGGCGGCCTGCCTTTCTGGGCCGCCGCCGCCGTGGTCATTCTCGTGGGCCGGGCATCGCGCAGCCTGCTGCCCACCCTGGTGGTGGCGGCCGCCGTAGCGGCGTTCATCCGTCACATGGGCTGGGCTTAGGGCCCGGGGATGCGGGCCAAGGGCATTCCCGCGCGCCGGGAGACGCGCTAGGCTCGCCGCCAAATCGAGGGAGTGGAGCCCATGGCCCTGTGGGACAAGATTCGTGGCGAATTCATCGACGTCATCCAGTGGACGGATGATTCGAACGACACGATGGTCTGGCGCTTCGAGCGTCACGGCAACGAGATCAAGTTCGGCGCCAAGCTGACGGTGCGCGAGGGGCAGGTCGCCGTCTTCATCAACGAAGGCCAGCTGGCCGACGTCTTCGAACCCGGCATGTACACGCTGGAGACGAAGAACGTCCCGATCCTGTCGACGCTGCAGGGCTGGAAGTACGGCTTCGAAAGCCCGTTCAAGGCCGAGGTCTATTTCATCTCCACCCGACGCTTCACCGACCTGAAGTGGGGGACCAAGAACCCGGTGATGCTGCGCGACCCGGAATTCGGGCCGGTGCGGCTGCGTGCGTTCGGCACCTATGCCATCCGGGTCAAGGATGCCGCCGCCTTCATCCGCGGCGTGGTCGGCACCGACGGCCATTTCACGACGGACGAGATCACGGAGCAGCTGCGCAACCTGATCGTCGCCGCCTTCTCCAACCAGATCGGCAAGGCGGGCATCCCCGTCCTGGACCTGGCGGCCAACTATGATGCGCTGAGCAAGTTCGTCACCGACCACATCGGCGACGACTTCGACCAGTATGGCCTGAAGCTGGACAAGCTGCTGGTCGAGAATGTGTCGCTGCCGCCCGAGGTGGAGGCGGCGATGGACCGCCGCACCTCCATGGGCATTGTCGGCGATCTCAACAAGTACACCCAGTTCCAGACGGCGGAGGCGCTGCGCGCCGCGGCCGAAGCGGGCGGCAGTGCCGCAACCGTCGTCGGCCTTGGCCTGGGCAATGCCATGGGTGCTGCGATCCAGCAGCCCGCCCCGGCCGCGGCCCCGCCACCGATGGCGCCGCCGCCGCTGCCCCAGGCAGCGCCCATCTATGCCGCGATCGGCGGCCAGCAGGCCGGTCCGTTCACGGTGCCCGAACTGCAGGCCCAGGTGATGGCGGGCAAAGTCACGCGCGAGACGCTGGTCTGGCGCCAGGGCCTGGCCGCGTGGACCCCGGCCAAGGACGTGGCCGACATCCAGGGCGCCTTCGCCGCCATGCCACCGCCGCTGCCGCCGGGCTGAACCGGCGCGGGACAGGGGGCGGGCCAGACGGGCTGAGGCAGAGGGCGAGCGGGTGAGCAATATCGAGGACGCGCACGGGGGCGGGGGCCCCTGGGCGGCGCGCGAGGGCCAAGCGGGCGACCGCCAGTTCCCCTGCGAGCAGTGCGGGGCCAAGCTGGTGTTCAAGCCAGGCACCGGAACCCTGACCTGCATGTATTGCGGGCACCAGAACCACATCCCGGTGGACGCGGTGCAGGTCCAGGCCGCGATCCAGGAACTGGACCTGGAGGAAGCCCTGCGGGCCGATGCCGGGGCGCAGCCGACCGTCACGCGCGACGTGGTCAAGTGCCAGACCTGCGCCGCGGAGTTCACCCTCGACGCCAAGGTGACGGCCTCCGAATGCCCGTTCTGCGGCTCGCCCATCGTGCGGGCCGAGACGCAGCGCATCGCGATCCTGCAGCCGCGCGCCGTGCTGCCCTTCAAGGTCGACAAGAAGGAAGCGGTGGGCCATTTCCGCAAGTGGCTCGGATCGCTGTGGTTCGCGCCCAGCAAGCTGGCGCGGTTCGCGCGCGAGGATGGCGGCCTGGCCGGGATGTATGTCCCCTACTGGACCTATGACGCCGCCACGATCAGCCACTACACGGGCCAGCGCGGCGACGACTACACGGTGAGCGTCCCCTACACCACGACCGAGAACGGCCAGACCGTAACCCGCACCCGGACCGAGACGCGCACGCGCTGGACCTCTGTCAGCGGGCGGGTCGATCGCGACTTCGACGACGTGCTGGTGCTCGCCAGCGACAGCCTGCCCTACAAGCAGACCGACGCGCTGGAGCCGTGGGACCTGGAGAACCTGGTCCCCTATGACGAAAGCTATCTCTCGGGCTTCCGGGCGGAGCGCTATCACGTCGACCTGGGCCAGGGCTTCACCGTCGCCAAGGGCAAGATGGAGGAGGTCATCCGCGGCGACGTGCGGCGCGACATCGGCGGCGACAAGCAGCGCATCGACACGCTGGCCACGCAGCACAACGATGTCACCTACAAGCACATCCTGCTGCCGGTCTGGCTGGCCGCCTATCGCTTCCAGGACAAGGTCTATCGCTTCGTGGTCAACGCCCGCACGGGCGAGGTCCAGGGCGAGCGCCCCTGGAGCTGGATCAAGATCGGCCTCGCCGTTGCGGCCGTCATCGTGATCGGCGTCGGCGCCTACTTCGCCTTCGCTGGGCAGAGCTGACGGTCCCGATTGTGCGGGTCCGCGTATGGAGCACCGTTACACGCAAAGGCGTATATCGATGTCATAGACGCGATGGGGTCGTCTCCCGGTCTAGCTCAGCGGTATGCAGACGTCTCCCTCGCAGGCCCGTGTTGCCGCTTAGGGCCTACATTCACCCGCTCATCCCCGCGTACCCGCTCATCCCCACGAAGGCGGGGATCCAGGGGCCGCAAGGACATCGCTCGTGGCTCTGGATTCCCGCCTTCGCGGGAATGAGCGGGTCGGGAAGAGGGGCCAACTGAACCATTCGGTTCGACGAAGCGGCTCACGGCAAGAGTGCCAACCCGGCCAGATAGCTGGACAAAAACCCAGAAATCAGACTGCTGTTCGTAGTAGCAACCATCGCAAAACCCCTTTCAAAAGGCTCAATCCAAGCGATTGAGCTACACATTGCGGAAAGGGCGAACGAACAAATTGCGGCAAACAAGACAAGGGCTGGCGTCCTGCACGGCACTGCTGCCGTCAACCGCCTCATAACCAGATAGGGGCGTCACTCCACACTTCAAGCCCGCTCATGCCACCTTTCCCGGACATGAGTGGGCTATTCGCTTGACTACTTCCGGTACAGCTGGTCGACGTCGCGGACGGCGCCCTTGGCAGCACTTGTGGTCATGGCGGCATAGGCCTTCAGCGCGGCGGAGACCTTGCGCGGGCGGTCCTTGGCCGGCTGCCAGCCCTGCGCGCCCTTGGCCTCGACCGCGGCACGGCGATGGGCCAGTTCCTCGTCCGACACGGCCAGGTGGATCGTGCGGTTGGGGATGTCGATCTCGATCACGTCGCCATCCTGGACCAGGCCGATCAGCCCGCCTTCGGCGGCTTCGGGCGAGACATGGCCGATCGACAGGCCGGACGTGCCGCCGGAGAAGCGGCCGTCCGTCACCAGCGCGCACTTGGTGCCCAGCCCGCGCGACTTGATGTAGCTGGTGGGATAGAGCATTTCCTGCATGCCGGGGCCGCCGCGCGGACCCTCGTAGCGGATCACCACGACCTCGCCCGGCATCACGAAGCCGGACAGGATGCCGCCCACGGCGTCGTCCTGGCTTTCGAACACGCGCGCAGGGCCGGAGAAGACGAGCACGGAGGGATCGACGCCCGCCGTCTTCACGATGCAGCCGTCGACCGCCAAGTTGCCATAGAGCACGGCCAGGCCGCCGTCCTTGGAAAAGGCATGCTCCACGTTGCGGATCACGCCCGTCTCGCGGTCCAGGTCGACCTCGTCCCAACGGCGATCCTGGCTGAACGCCACCTGGGTCGGCACGCCGCCGGGCGCCGCCTTGAAGAAGTGGTGCACCTTCTCGGACTTGGTCCGCACGATGTCCCAGCGCGCCAGGGCGTCGCCCATTGTGGCCGAATGCACGGTCGGCACGTCGGTATGGATCAGGCCGCCGCGCTCCAGTTCGCCCAGGATCGCCATGATGCCGCCGGCCCGGTGGACGTCCTCCATGTGCACGTCCGACTTGGCGGGTGCCACCTTGGACAGGCAGGGCACCTTGCGCGAGAGGCGGTCGATGTCGGCCATGGTGAAGTCGACCTGCGCCTCCCGCGCGGCTGCCAGCAGGTGCAGCACCGTGTTGGTGGAGCCGCCCATGGCGATGTCCAGGCTCATCGCGTTCTCGAACGCCTTGAAGCTGGCGATGTTGCGCGGCAGCACGCTCTCGTCGTCCTGCTCGTAATAGCGCCGGGCCAGGTCGACGATCAGGTGCCCGGCCTCCAGGAACAGGCGCTCGCGGTCGGCATGGGTCGCCAGGACCGAACCGTTGCCGGGCAGCGACAGGCCCAAAGCCTCGGTCAGGCAGTTCATCGAGTTCGCGGTGAACATGCCCGAGCACGAGCCGCAGGTCGGGCAGGCCGAGCGCTCGATGACCTTCACCTCCTCGTCCGACACCTTCTCGTCGGCGGCGGCGACCATGGCGTCGATCAGGTCAAGGGCGACTTCCTTGCCCTTCAGCACGACCTTGCCCGCTTCCATCGGGCCGCCGGAGACGAAGACGACGGGGATGTTGAGGCGCATCGCGGCCATCAGCATGCCGGGCGTGATCTTGTCGCAATTCGAGATGCAGACGAGCGCGTCGGCGCAATGGGCGTTCACCATGTACTCGACGCTGTCGGCGATCAGGTCGCGCGACGGCAGGCTGTACAGCATGCCGTCATGGCCCATGGCGATGCCGTCGTCGACGGCGATCGTGTTGAACTCCTTCGCCACACCGCCGGCCCGCTCGATCTCGCGCGCGACCAGCTGGCCCAGGTCCTTCAGGTGGACGTGGCCGGGCACGAACTGGGTGAAGCTGTTCGAGATCGCGATGATCGGCTTGCCGAAATCCTCGTCCTTCATGCCCGTGGCGCGCCACAGGCCACGGGCGCCGGCCATGTTGCGGCCATGGGTGGTCGTGCGGGAACGATAGGCTGGCATCGCGTGTCGTCTCTCTGTACGGGGCGCGGGCGACGCTGGGCCGCCCTCGTCCATCCCGGGAACCTCCAATGGGCCAGCCACCCTTGGCGGGCCAGCCCGTTTCATGACGATTCCGTACCATGATGCGCGGGCCAGCACGAGCCTTTGGCCGCGCCGCAAGGCGCGCAGCAGCCCTGGGGCGCGCGCATGCGCGTCGTTCAATCGCCGAGCGCTGCGCGGATTGCCCGTTCCACCGGGCTTGGCCCTGCCGGATCAAGCGCGCCCACGGGCAGCAGCGGCGGCTGCGCCAGGATGCGCGGCCGCGTCCCGCGATGGGCCTGCGCCGCGTGAACAAGGAAGGGATGGCACAGGTACACGGTTCCAGCTGGGCCAATCGCCGCCACCTCGTCCCGCGGCAGCGCTGTCGCGAAGCCGTGGCCCGACAGATCCCGCAGCCTCAGGCCCGCCTCTCCCGCGGGAGCCAGCAGGCGTGCGATGTCGGCATGGGAGCCCACCCGGATGCGGGTCGGGGCATCCAGGGGCCCGACGTCGGAGAACAGCATCAGAACCAGCAGCGCCCGTCCACGCGACGCCACGTTGGCGCGCCAGTCCATGAAGTCGGGCGCCTCCGTCCCGAAGCTCGCATCGATGTGCCAGCCGTCATCGCCAGGCGGCTCCGCCGACGGAAAGCGGATCGGGAACGTGCCCACGGCCCCGATCGGCGACCAGCGCCCGCGCCCCACCAGCTGGTCGAAGGCACCACGCAAGGCGGGTGCACCCGCCGCCGCCAGGAACGGCGTCTGGCTGTAGAGGCCCAGACGAACGACGGGCCCCGGCCAGGTCGCGGGATCGTCGCGGTTGCACCCCACATCCCGCCACAAGATCTCTCGCGCCGCAGCCGCTACCGCGCCCGGAAAGGCGCCGTCCAGGCGCACGAAGCCATCGCGCACGAATGCTTCGATGTCGTCGCGCGACAGGGGTCCGTCAGCGGTCAATGAATTGACTGCTCATGCGAGATCACCTCCAAGATGTCCTGATCCCGATGTGCGCCGCCATGGGCTGTCGCCCCAGAAGGGAGGGGGCTGCTGAAGGATCGGGCCGCTTCACCTATCGCGAGTAGTCGGGCAGATCCTGGCCACCCTCGATCACGCGCCGCGCGATATTGGGGTTCTGCACCAGTTGCAGGTAACCCTCCAGCGCTGCCCTTGTCACCGGGTTGACGCCGCCACCCGCCAGGCCGCACATGCGCTCCACCGCCATCAGCAGGGTGCGCGCCGCGGCGAACTGGCCCGCGGTCATGCCGGACAGGGCGCACAGGGCCGGAAAGGCCGAGCGTTCGCCGCCATAGAGGATGTCGCGGACCCGCTGCTTGTAGAGGTCCGCCAGCAGGGCCAACCCGACCTCGAAGCCCTGGGCATTGCCGACGCGCAACTCGCGGAAGGCAACACCCGGCGTCAGGCTGCCCGACACCTTCTCGCCCCGCATTTCCAGCTCGACCGGCTCCAGCTTGTTGGGGTTGGCCACGAACTCGGCGCTGATCTCGTGCGTCAGGGCCTCTTCCTCGGCCGGGCCCAGGCTGCCGACATCGCCCATCTGGCGGCGCATGTGATCGACGATCGGGGTCAGGCCCTCGGCCACCATGCGCTCGGCCAGGTGCTCCGGCAGCAGCGGCAGCTTGATGTGGCGCAGGCGCAGGTCGCCATCCACGAAATGGTCGGCGGCGATCAGGCGGCTGGCCCGTTCGGCCAGCGGCGCAATCGACTCGCCCAGCGCCGGCAGCAGGCCCTCGACCGCATCGGGTCGCGTCAGCTGCACCATCAGCGCCTCCGGCAGGCCGATGCGGCCGACGGTGGACAGGGCGATCCGCTGCACCATCTCGTTGACCACGTCGGTCAGCTCGGGATCGTGCAGCATGGCGCTGGTCTCCAGCACCGGCTTGCTGGCCACGACCGCGTCGCGCACCCGCCATTCCATCACCTGGCGCGAGGTGTCGAGCAGGGTCGCCAGGGTGGGAGCCACCGCCTCGCGCAGGCTGCGCTCGATCTCGCGCGCCAGCAGGACGCGGATGCCGCGGTCCAGGGCGGTTATCACGTCCGTTTCGCCCAGGCGGGCATAGTCGTCGCCGAAGCGCTCGGCCAGGCGACCGCCGTCCAGGCGGCGCTCCGCGTTCAGCATGCCGGGATCGGCGGTGCGCAGCACATGGACCATCGTGTGCTGCCGCGCGGTGGTCGCCACCCGGTTCAGGCGCCGGGCGATAGGATCGTCGCTCTCCGCCGGTTCGTCCTCGGGCGGCGGCGCCACGTCCCGCACGGGCGGAGGCGGCTCGACACGGCGCGGCGGAGGCGGGGCGGTGTCCTCCCGCTTGCGGCCACGGCCGACGACGCCGGCCAGGCGCGCCCAGCGGCCGGCAGCGGGGCGCGCGGGGGCTGGCGCATCCACCAGCCGCTCCGCCGCGAGCGGCGTCAGAAGTGGCGGCTCGGGCTGCGCCGGCGCCTGCTCGGCCGGCGGCGGCGCGGTGCCGGCCGATTCAGGGGCGGATGCGACAGGAACTGGCGGCTCAGGAACTGGCGGCTCGACCTCGAGCGCCTCCGGGGCGGGCTGCAGCAGCGGGGAGGCGGGTGCCTCTGGCGCGGCGGCTGGGGCATCCTGGCTGGCGTCCAGGATCGAGGCGCGCACCTCCGCCAGGACGGCGGCGGCCTCGTCATCCGGCTGCTCGATCGCGACGGATTCGGATTCCACGGGGGATGCCGGATCGGCGCGCAGGATCGGGCTGTCCAGGTCAGGCGGCAGGTGCACATCGGCCAGCGGGACCAGGCCATCGTGGGGGACGCTGTCGGCGGCGGCCTGATCTTCCGGGGGCGCCTCGCCGTCGACCGGAGCCGCGCGCAGCAGCGGGCTCTCGACATCGGGCGGAAGCTGGACCTCGTCCAGCGGCGGCAGCTCCAGGTCGGTCGCCGGCGTACCCTCGGCCAGCTCCTCGAACGGCACGTCCAGCGCCGCGGCAGGAGCCGGCGCCACCTCCAGGTCCGGCACCTCGGCCGCAGCCGCCGGCTCAGGCGCGGCCGGCAGCGGCTCGAACTCGGCGGCGACCTCAACCGGGGCGGCCCCATCCGCCGGGCCGGCCAGGGGCTCTGGCGGCACTGAGTGCGGCTGGGCGTCCGGCTGGGCCTCGGAAGCCGGCTCGGGCGGGGCTTCCGGGCGTACCTCCGGTGACGGTGGCGGCGGGGGGGCCTCGCCCTCGGCCGGACGGCGCGACGGCTGTGGCTGGTGCATCCAGGCCGGCAGGTCGGACAGCTCGTCCGCCATCGTCCGCGTCCGCACACGGCGCCGCGGCGGCGCGCCGGCCGGCGGCGGAGCCGTCGCCGAAGGCGGGGCGGGCGGTACGAACGGCGGGGGCGAAGGTGTCGTGGGCCGAGCCGGTGGTGGCTCTTCCTGCGCAGGCGCCTCGACGACGGGGGGTTCGACGGGCGCCTGGACGGGCGGTGCCGTCCGGGCACGGGCGCGGGGTGGCGGCGCGACGGGCTCCTCCCGCCGCGGCATCGCCCGCGATTCCTCAGGCGCCGGGTCGGCGGGCCCCTGTGCCCCAGGGGTCGGCGTCTCGCGGACTGGCACCCGGGGGACCTCCACCTCGGGAGCCTGGCTCTCCGGCGCTCGTCTCCCTTGTTCCCGGACCTCGGGCTCCCGGTACGCGGGCTCGCGTGATTCCGGCTGCCTCACGTCTGGCCGCCTGACTTCGGGTTGTGTGGCCTCTGGCTGCCTGGACTCTGGTTGTCTGGCCTCTGGTTGTCTGGCCTCGGCGGGCGCGTCGCCCATGTCCTCGCCGCGGCCATGAAGGGGACGGCGCCAGGTGGGATTGCTGCCCTGGCCCTCGAACGCCTCCGTGCGTTCGACAAAGGCGTCGAGCTGGCGAAGCTGGGCCCGTTCCGCCGCCTGGCGGCGCTCGTCGATGGCCTGCTGGTTCTGGAGCTCGCTGGTCAGGCGCTCCAGCCGGAAACGGGTGTCGTCGCGCGCGCTCGGGAGCGCCGGGACGGCGGGTCGCCCACCCCTCAGCACGCGCCGGACACTGGCGATCAATCGCTCGAAAACGCTGGCCAAAACCGTAGTCACCCGCGAGAAACGCCCCAGCCTAGCACAGGGATGCCCACGGAATGCCATGCCTGGCTGGTGCCGGCACCACGACGGGCCTGGAACCGCGCGGGCTGTCACCCTGCTGCACCGCTGTGCTTGCCTTGCCCGCGGCGTTGGCAGCACTGCGACATGTCGCCCAAACGAAGGCGTCGCAACGCTGTGGCAGGGGCGTTGCGGCCCTGCATACCCCCGCTTATATAGTCCTCAACGCCAAGGCGGTTTTAACTCAACCAGGTCCCAATGGGGGCTCGCCCGGTGCACGAAGTGGCTGTGCGGGCCTGCCGAAATCAAGGAGTTGCACTCAATGGGTAAGGTCATCGGCATCGACCTCGGAACCACGAATTCGTGCGTTGCCATCATGGAAGGGTCGCAGCCCAAGGTCATCGAGAACGCGGAAGGCATGCGCACCACGCCATCGATTGTCGCCTTCACAGCGGACAGCGAGCGGCTGGTGGGGCAGTCGGCCAAGCGCCAGGCGGTGACCAATCCCGAGGCGACGCTGTTCGCCATCAAGCGCCTGATCGGCCGGTCCTTCGACGATCCCATGACGAAGAAGGACAAGGCGATGGTCCCGTACGAGATCGTACGGGCCGACAATGGCGACGCCTGGGTCGAGGTGCGCGGCGAGCGCTACAGCCCCAGCCAGATTTCCGCCTTCACCCTTCAGAAGATGAAGGAATCGGCCGAGAACTACCTGGGCGAGAAGGTCACCCAGGCGGTCATCACGGTGCCTGCCTACTTCAACGACGCGCAGCGCCAGGCGACCAAGGACGCGGGCCGCATCGCCGGCCTGGACGTGCTGCGCATCATCAACGAGCCGACGGCGGCGGCCCTGGCCTATGGCCTGGACAAGCAGGACGGCAAGACGATCGCCGTCTATGACCTGGGCGGCGGCACGTTCGACATCTCGGTGCTCGAGATCGGCGACGGCGTGTTCGAGGTGAAGGCGACGAACGGCGACACCTTCCTGGGTGGCGAGGACTTCGACGCGCGCCTGGTCGACTACCTGGCCGACGAGTTCAAGAAGGAAAACGGCATCGACCTGCGCAAGGACAAGCTGGCTCTCCAGCGTCTGCGCGAGGCGGCCGAGAAGGCCAAGATCGAGCTGTCGAGCGCCGTCCAGACCGAGGTGAACCTGCCGTTCATCACGGCCGACCAGACCGGCCCCAAGCACCTGACCATGAAGCTGACCCGCGCCAAGCTCGAGGCGCTGGTCGACGACCTGGTCCAGCGCACGATCGGCCCCTGCCGCGCAGCGCTCAAGGATGCCGGCCTGTCGGCGGGCGAGATCGACGAGGTGGTCCTGGTCGGTGGCATGACCCGCATGCCCAAGATCATCGAGATGGTGAAGAACTTCTTCGGGCGTGAGCCGCACAAGGGCGTCAACCCGGACGAGGTCGTGGCCATGGGTGCCGCGATCCAGGCCGGCGTCCTGCAGGGCGACGTGCGCGACGTGCTGCTGCTGGACGTGACCCCGCTGTCGCTGGGCATCGAGACGCTGGGCGGCGTGTTCACCCGGCTGATCGACCGCAACACCACGATCCCGACCAAGAAGAGCCAGGTCTTCTCGACCGCCGAGGACAACCAGGGTGCGGTGACCATCCGGGTGTTCCAGGGCGAGCGCGAGATGGCGGCCGACAACAAGCTGCTGGGCCAGTTCGACCTGGTCGGCATCCCGCCGGCCCCGCGCGGCATGCCCCAGGTCGAGGTGACGTTCGACATCGATGCCAACGGCATCGTCAACGTCTCGGCCAAGGACAAGGGCACCGGCAAGGAGCAGCAGATCCGCATCCAGGCCAGCGGCGGCCTGTCGGACGCCGAGATCGAGAAGATGGTCAAGGAAGCGGCCAGCCACGCGACCGAGGACAAGAAGCGGCGTGAACTGGTCGAGACCCGCAACCAGGGCGAGGCGCTGGCCCATTCCACCGAGCGCATGCTGAAGGAGCACGGCGACAAGCTGGAGCCGTCGGTCAAGGCCGACATCGAGCATGAGATCGGCGCGCTGCGCACGGCGCTGGCCGGCGACACGATCCAGGACATCAAGGCGTCCATGGAATCGCTGTCGCAGGCGGCGATGAAGCTGGGCGAGGTCATCTACCAGGGCGGCGACGATGCCGGCGCCGGGCCGGCGGGCGGCAGGCCCGGCGGGGCGGCGGGCGGAGCGGCCGGCCACGACGATGTCGTGGACGCCGACTTCGAGGAAGTCGACGAGAAGAAGAACCGCTCGGCGTAACCGCGCTTCAACCCTGTGCTGGCACTCAGTGCTGGTATCGCGGCGGCCCTGTTCCGGTACGGAACAGGGCCGTTCCGCTGAAGCTTGAAGGGTGCAGATCCCACGATGGCAAAGGCCGACTATTACGACCTGCTGGGGGTGGAGCGCAGCGCCTCCCAGGAAGACCTGAAAAAGGCCTTCCGCAAGCTGGCGATGAAGTACCACCCCGACCGCAACCCGGGGGACCAGGACGCCGAGCGGCAGTTCAAGGAAATCAACGAAGCCTATGAGATCCTGAAGGACGACCAGCGCCGCGCGGCCTATGACCAGTACGGCCACGCGGCGTTCGACCCCGCCAATGGCGGGCGCCCCGGTGGCTTCGACTTCTCGTCCTTCGGCTCCGTGTTCGAGGACCTGTTCGGCGACTTCATGGGCGGCGGCGGCCGCCAGCGCGGACCCGCGCGCGGTGCGGACCTGCGCTACAACCTCGAGATCTCGCTCGAGGAAGCCTATCACGGCAAGAAGACGACCATCCGCATCCCCTCCGCCATCGCCTGCGAGGCGTGCGACGGCTCGGGCGCTGCGGCGGGGTCAAAGCCCGTCACCTGCACGACCTGCAATGGCATGGGCAAGGTGCGGGCGCAGCAGGGCTTCTTCACGATCGAGCGGGCCTGCCCGACCTGTCACGGCCATGGCCGCATGATCAAGGACCCGTGCAAGGTCTGCGGTGGCCGCGGCCATGTCGCGCGGGAAAAGACGCTGTCCGTCAACATCCCGGCGGGAGTCGAGGACGGCCAGCGCATGCGCCTGAAGAACGAGGGCGAGGTGGCGCCGCGCGGCGGCCAGCCGGGCGACCTCTACATCTTCCTTTCGGTGGCACCGCACCGCCTGTTCCGGCGCGACGGGCCCAACCTGCATTGCCGCCTGCCAATCTCGATGGTGACCGCCGCCCTGGGTGGGGCCGTGGATGTGCCGTCCCTGGACGGAGCCAAGAGCAAGATCACGATCCCCGCAGGCACCCAGTCCGGCCGCCAGTTCCGGCTGAAGGGCAAGGGGATGCCGACCCGCGGCCAGTTCGGCGACCTGTTCGTCAACGTGGCGGTCGAAACGCCCGTGAACCTGAACAAGCGCCAGGTCGAACTGCTCCAGGAATTCGCCAAGGCCGGGGGTGAGGAGACAAGCCCCGAGTCGGAAGGCTTCTTCGCCAAGGTGAAGGAGCTGTGGAACGACCTGACGGACTGAACCGGGACTTGCGGGAGACGGTGCGCCCGATGCTTCGAGACGCGCCGCGTTCCGCGTTGCTCCTCAGCATGACGCTGTTGTTTTTCCTATAGAATCCCATGCGGCGTCATCCTGAGGAGCCGCCTTCGGCGGCGTCCCGAAGGATGTTGGCGCGACCTCTACGCGTCCCCTGGATGAGGGACGGCTACATGAACAAGAAGGGGGGACGCCATGACGGCGCTGTTTCCGGGCTTTGCCCAGCACCGCATCAGGACCAGCGGGGCCGAGATCAACCTGGTGACGGGGGGCAAGGGGCCGCCGCTCCTGCTGCTGCACGGCTATCCCCAGACCCATGCCATCTGGCATCTGGTGGCGGAACGCCTGAAGGACCACTTCACCCTGGTCTGCGCCGACCTGCGCGGCTATGGCGACAGTGCCAAGCCGCCCGGCGACAGGACCCACGCCGCCTATTCCAAGCGTGCCATGGCCCAGGACATGGTGGAGGTGATGAGCGCCCTGGGGCATGAGCGCTTCGGCCTGGTCGGCCACGACCGCGGCGCCCGCGTCTCCCACCGCCTGTGCCTGGACCACGAGGCCCGCGTGACCCGCGTCGCCCTGCTCGACATCGTGCCGACCCGGCACCTGTTCACCCATGTCGACCGCAAGCTGGCGCACACCTATTTCCACTGGTTCTTCCTGTCGGTTCCGGCACCGTTGCCGGAGAACCAGATCGGGGCGGATGCGCTCAACTGGGTGCGCTTCATGCTGGGGGCGCTTGGCCCCAGCGGGGCCTTCGACCCCCGCGCCCAGGCCGAATACGAACGCTGCTTCAGCGATCCCGCGACAATCCACGCCTCTTGCGAGGACTATCGCGCCGGGGCCTCCATCGACCTGGAGCACGACGCGGTCGATGCCGCGGCGGGGCGCAAGATCCAGGTGCCCACCCTGATCCAGTGGGGGGAGACGGGGGCCCTGCCGCGCCTGCATGACGACGTCATGGCAATCTGGCGCCAGTATGCGACCGACGTGACCGGAGAACCCATGCCGTCCAACCACTACATCCCCGACTTCGCGCCCGCGGAGTGTGCCGCCTCTCTCCTGCGCTTCTTCGGGGCCGCGTCGTGAAGGCCGTCCTTTGCCACAAGCCGGGCCCGATCGAGGACCTGAGCCTGGGGACCGACGTCGCCGTGCCGGAGCCCAAGGCGGGCCAGGTGCGCATCGCGGTGCACGCGGCCGCCATCGGCTATGTCGACGCCCTGATCGCGCAGGGCCTCTACCAGACGAAGCTGCCGCTGCCCTTCGTTCCCGGATCCGAACTGGCCGGCACGGTCGAGGCGCTGGGCGAGGGGGTTTCGGGACTGGCCATCGGCGACCGCGTCATGGGCGGCGGCTTCTCCGGCGGCCTTGCGGAACAGACGGTGGTGCCGGTGGCGGGCGTGCGCCGCATCCCGGCCGCCATGTCGTTCGAGGCGGCGTCCGGCTTCCGCACCAACTACCTGACCGCCCTCTATGCGCTGGACATGCGCGGCAAGGTCAAGGCGGGGGAGACGGTCCTGGTCCTGGGCGCTGCCGGCGGTACCGGCATCGCGGCCGTCCAGGTGGCCAAGGCTCTGGGCGCGCGCGTCATCGCTGCGGCCTCGACCGAGGAGAAGCGCGCCTATGCGCTGGCCGGCGGTGCCGACGCGGCGGTCGACTACACGACCCCCGACTGGCGCGAGGCGCTGAAGGCGCTGGCCCCCGCCGGGGTCGACGTCACGTTCGATCCGGTGGGCGGCGCCACGGCGGAACAGGCCTTCCGGTCGATCGCCTGGGACGGGCGCCACCTGGTGATCGGCTATACGTCCGGCATTCCGCGCCTGCCCCTCAACCTGCCGCTGCTCAAGAATGCCCAGGTGGTGGGCGTGGACGTGGCCCAGATCGCGCGCCACGGCGCGGACACGGCGGACCGCCTGATCGACCGCCTGTTCGCGCTGGTCGAGGCCGGCCGGCTGAGCCCGCCGGTCGGCAAGGTCTATGCCCTCGACGATTTCCAGCAGGCCTATCGCGACCTGATCGGCCGCAAGGCCCAGGGCAAGGTGATCGTCCGCGTCGCCTGAGCGCGGCGCACACGGAAAGGACAGCGCCCATGCCCCCCTTGCCCCCTGACATGGCGGCAATCGCCGTGCGCCAGCCCGGCGGACCGGAGATGATCGAGCTGGTGCGGTTGCCCGTGCCGCAGCCGGACGCGGGACAGGTGCTGATCCGCGTGCGGGCCGCCGGCCTGAACCGTGGCGACATGGTCCAGCGCCAGGGCCACTACCCGCCGCCACCCGGGGCGCCGCAGACCATGGGCCTGGAAGTCGCGGGCGAGGTGGCGGCGCTGGGTCCCGGTGTGACGGGCTGGGCGATTGGCGATCCCGTCTGCGCTCTGGTCGCCGGCGGTGGCTATGCCGAATACTGCCTGGCCTATGCCGGGCACGTCCTGGCTGTCCCCCCCGGTCTGGACATGGTGGCCGCCGCGGCGGCGCCCGAGACGATCATGACCGTCTGGACCAATGTGTTCGATGCCTGCGCGCTGCAGCCGGGGGAGACATTGCTGGTCCATGGCGGCGCCAGCGGCATCGGCACGATGGCGATCCACATGGCGCGGGCCCTGGGCTCGCCCGTCTATGTGACCGCGGGAAGCCCGGGGAAGTGCGCGGCCTGCCTGGAGGTGGGGGCCACGGCGGCGATCGACCACCGCGCCCAGGACTTCGTGGCCGAGTTGATGCGCCTGACCGGCGGGCGCGGCGTCGACGTGATCCTGGACATGGTCGGCGGCGACTACATCCAGCGCAACATGGCGGCGGCGGCGCATCGCGGCCGCATCGTCTCCATCGCGTTCCTGGAGGGTGTGAGCACCAGCGTCAACTTCCTGCCGATGATGCTGAAGCGCCTCACCCTGACCGGCTCCACCCTGCGCGGACGTGCTGTCGCGGAAAAGACGGCCATCACCGACACGGTGCGCGCGCGGATCTGGCCCCTGGTCGCCGCGGGCACGATCCGCCCCATCGTGGACCGCACCTATCCCCTGGCCGAGGCCGCCGCGGCGCACGCCTACATGGAAGCCGGCCAGCATGTCGGAAAGATCGTCCTGACGACCTGACCCGCCCGCCCCGGCCCCTCCGGGCCCGCGGTCGCTCCAACATCCTGATGGTCAATGGAATGAGATATTGGAGCGGGCGATGAGATTCGAACTCACGACCCCAACCTTGGCAAGGTTGTGCTCTACCCCTGAGCTACGCCCGCATCCGCGTCGTCCGATGGTCTCGGACAGTCGAGAGAGCGCGGATAATACGCGCGGATTCCGGCTTGGCAAGCCCTGGATTGGCCCAGTTTGACGCACCCCATGCAGGCGTGTCCCGTCACAGGCCCCGCGCCGCCATCGCCAGCAGGGCCACGAAGGCCGCCACGCCCAGCAGGCCCGCCGCCATTCCCAGGAACATCGTCATCGCGCCACGCCCCCGCCCAAGACCAACCGGGCGGCGGCCCGCCGAATCATGGTTAACGGACCGCGGTAGCAGGAGACCGCGTCGGGCGGCGGCTGTCCAGTCGCCAGCAGGGCGCCCGCGCGCTCAACGACCCTCCGTCGGCAGGTGGGCCTCCAGATGATCGCGCAGCGCGCGGATGCGGGGCAGGCCCGCCTTGTGCCGTGGCCAGACGAGATAGATCCGCACCGCACCCAGGGTCAGGTCCGGGTGGGCCAGCCGCAGGCGGCCCTGGGCCAGGTCGCCATCGACCAGGAAGCCGGGCAGGGTCGCGATGCCCATGCCAGCCAGGGCCATGGCACGGACAGCCTCCACATCGTTGAGCAGCATGCGGGGCCGGATGTGCACCTCCTTGAGGACGTCGCGCACACGCAATGGCCACACGGTGCGCGGGGCATAGGTCCGCTGCACCAGGCAGCGCTCGTCCACCAGGTCGTCCGCGCCGCGCACGGGATGGGCGTCCAGGAAGCCAGGCGTGGCGCAGACATGGGCGCGCATGCGGCGCACCAGTTGGGCCTGGAGGCCAGAGGCACGGGGCTCGGTCAGGCGCACGGCAAAGTCGTACCCCTCCGACAACAGGTCCGCATAGCGGTCGGACAGGTCGATATCCAGGCGCACCCGGGGATAGCGCGCGGCAAAACCGGCCAGGACGGGCAGCACGCAGTGCCGCCCATAGGACGACGGGATCGTGATCCGCAAGGGTCCATGTGCGCCCGCCACGTCGTCGTCCAGGCCGGCCTCCGCATCCGCCAGGCCGGCCAGCAGGTCGCGCACGGCATCGCCATAGCGCTCGCCCGCCTCGGTCAGGATCAGGCGCCGGGTCGTGCGCTCGATCAGGCGGCGGCCCAGCCGGCGTTCCAGTTCCGAAACGCGGCGACTGACCGTCGACTGGGTCACGCCGAGTTCGCGCGCAGCGGCCGCGAAACCGCCGACTTCGATCACCTTGAGGAAGGTCGCGGCGTCCTGGAGGTTGGGCGTATTCATCGACGGAATCGATAACTGAAATCCCCATTCCCCGGGAAGTCACGGTCGCGTCATGGCCCTAGCCTGGAGCCGGTCCGATGCTGTGGGTCCAGGCCGCGAGGGGAATGCCGATGAGGAAGGTGGAGGCTGGATCGCTGACGTCGATCCGCGACTATGCGCTGGTCGAATGCGCGATCCCACAGCCCGGAGCGGGCGAGGTGGTGGTCCGCGTCGCCGCCTGTGGCGTCGGCTATGTCGATGCGCTGGTCGCGCTGGGCCGCTATCAGGTGAAGCCGCCGCTGCCGCACACGCCGGGGCAGGAAGTGGGTGGCTGGGTCCATGCCGTGGGCGAGGGCGTGGCCGGCCTGCGCGTGGGCGAGCGGGTGATGGCCAGCGCGGCGGGCGGCTTTGCCGACTATGCCCGCGCCGCCGCCGGCAGCGTGGTGACAATTCCCCCAGCCATGACGTTCGCCCAGGCCGCGGGTTTCCGCATCAACTACCTGACGGCTCTGCACGGCCTGGCCGACCGGGCCGTGCTGCGGCCGGGGGAACGCCTGCTGGTGCTGGGTGCGGCAGGCGGCGTTGGCCTGGCGACGATCCAGGTCGGCCGGCTGCTGGGCGCCCGCGTGATCGCGGCGGCATCCAGTGCGGAGAAGCGCGCCTTCGCGCTGGAACACGGCGCGGATGCCGTGCTCGATACGACGGTCGAGGGCTGGCGCGACCGGCTGAAGGCTGCCTGCGGGGGCCAGGCCCCGAACGTCGTTTTCGATCCGGTCTGCGGGCCGTTGTTCGAGGCGGCTTTCCGGTCGCTGGGCTGGGGCGGGCGCCACATGGTCGTCGGCTTTGCCGGCGGCCCCATCCCGGCTTTGCCCGCCAACCTGCCCCTGATGAAGGGGGCGGCGCTGACGGGCGTCGACGTGCGTCAATTCCAGCTGTTCCAGCCGGAGGAGACGGCCGCCCACCTGCGCACGCTGCTGGACTGGGTCGCCGACGGCCGCCTGGTGCCGCCGGTCGGCCGCTGTTTCGCGCTGCCAGACCATGCCGAGGCCCTGGAATTCGCGCTGAGCGGCCAGGGCCTGGGCAAGACCGTCCTGATCCTAGAGCCCTGATCCATCCCAGGAGATCGATCCCATGCATGTGTCCGAAGCCGTCGAGGCCCGCCGCTCCATCCGGGCCTTCCGTCCCGACCCGGTTCCGGCGGCCGTGGTCCGCACCCTGCTGGAGCAGGCGGCGCGCGCGCCGAGCGGCGGCAATCTCCAGCCATGGCGCGTCCATGCGGTGGCTGGCGCTGCCCTGGCCGACCTGCTGGCCCGCGTGCGGCAGGCCGGCTTCGACCCAAGCCCCGCCTATGACATCTATCCCGCCGACCTGTGGGAGCCCTACCGCACCAGGCGGTTCGAGACGGGGGAGGCGCTGTACGACGCGATTGCCATCCCGCGCACGGACAAGGCCGGCCGCATGCGCCAGCTGGCCCGCAATGCCGAATTCTTCGGCGCGCCCGTCGGCATTTTCGTCTCGGTCGACCGGCGGATGGGCCCGCCGCAATGGTCGGACCTGGGCATGTACATCCAGACCCTGATGCTGCTGGCGGTCGAGCATGGCCTGGCCACCTGCCCCCAGGAGTTCTGGGCGCTCTATGCCCGGACCGTGGCGACGGTGCTGGACCTGCCGGACGACCAGATGCTGTTCTGCGGCGTGGCCCTGGGCTATCGCGACGACGACGCCCCCATCAACACGCTGCGCACCACGCGGGCCCCCTTCGCCGACTGGGGCCGGATGATCGGCTTTCCGGACTGAAGCGCTCCCGCCGGGCGGTCCACGCCGTTCACCAAACTGTCGCAATCCAGGGCCGGAACGACCCCGTACCGTCAATTCAAATCGGGGTCGGTGCGGGCTTGATTTCACCGCGGCGCGCGCGCCATGGTGCGGCCCGAACAGGATGGCATTCAGGCGCTTGCCCGGGGACTGAACATCCGGTGCAAGGTCCAGGGAGGACGGCTTCATGAATTTCGAGTTTTCCGAAGACCAGGAAATGCTGCGCGAGCAGGCGCGGCGCTTCCTGGCCGACCGCAGTTCGACCAAGGTCGTGCGCAGGATCCTGGAATCGGATGCGCCCTTTGACGCCGACCTGTGGAAGGGGATCGTCGAGATGGGCTGGACCGGGACCGCAATCCCGGAGGAGTTCGGCGGCCTGGGCCTGGGTCACCTGGAACTGTGCGTGATCGCCGAGGAACTGGGCCGCGCGCTGGCGCCCGTGCCCTTTGCCTCCAGCGTCTATCTGGCGACGGAGGCCCTGCTGCTGGCCGGCACGAACGAGCAGAAGCAGGCCTGGCTGCCCAAGCTGGCGGCGGGGGAGGCGATCGGCACGGTCGCGGTGGCCGAGGGGCCGACCCAGCCGACGGCGCGCAACATCGCGGCGACGTTCGAGAACGGCAAGCTGTCGGGCACCAAGGTGCCGGTGCCGGACGGCGACATTGCCGACTTCGCCATCGTCCTGGCCCGCGCCGGAGCAGAGGGCGAGCGCGGCCTGGTCCTGGCCCTGGTCGACCTGAAGGGCCCGGGCGTCGCGCGCAAGGCGGTCAAGACGATCGATCCCACGCGCAGCCAGGCCGAGATCACCTTCACCGACGCGCCCGCCGAAGCAGTGGGCGCCGTGGGCGAGGGCTGGGCCAACCTGACCCAGGTGCAGGACCGTGCGGCCGTCCTGATCGCCTTCGAGCAGGTGGGCGGCGCCCAGGTGGCGCTGGAAATGGCCAAGGACTATGCGCTGCAGCGCTATGCCTTTGGCCGGGCCATCGCCTCGTTCCAGGCGATCAAGCACAAGCTGGCCGACGTCTATGTGGCGATCGAGCTGGCGCGCTCCAACGCCTATTACGGCGCCTGGGCGCTGTCGGCCGGCTCGCCCGAACTGCCGGTGGCGGCGGCCGGTGCGCGCGTGGCCGCGACGGAGGCCTTCCACCAGGCGTCCAAGGAGTCGATCCAGACCCATGGCGGCATGGGCTATACCTGGGAAGGCGACTGCCACCTGTACTATCGCCGCTCCAAGCACCTTGGTCTGAAGCTCGGCTCGGCCCGTACCTGGAAAGAGCACCTGATCAGCCGCCTCGAAGCGCGCAACGCAGCCTGAGGGAGGAACGACACATGGATTTCGAGGATACCCCGCAGGAAGCCGAGTTCCGGGCAAAGGCCCGCGCCTGGCTGGAAGCCAACGCGCCGAGCCCTGAGGAAGTGCGCCAGATGGGGCGCGAGGCGGCCGACGAGAAGCAGGCGCTGGCCCGCGCCCGCGCCTGGCAGGCCAAGAAGGCCGATGCCGGCTGGGCCTGCATGCACTGGCCCAAGGAATATGGCGGCATGGCCGCGACCCCGATCGAGCGCGTGATCTGGGAGCAGGAGGAGGGCAAGTTTGCCGTCCCCCGCGGCTTCTTCGACATCGGCCTCGGCATGTGCGGGCCGACGATGATGGCCTATGCGACCGAGGAGCAGAAGAAGCGCTACCTGCCCGTCATGCGCCGGGGCGAGGAGATCTGGTGCCAGCTCTTCTCGGAGCCCGCGGGCGGCTCGGACGTGGCGGGCCTGCGCACGCGGGCCGAGCGTGACGGCGACGACTGGATCATCAACGGGCAGAAGATCTGGACGTCCGGCGCGCACTATTCCGACTACGGCATCCTGGTGACGCGCAGCGATCCCAATGTGCCGAAGCACCAGGGCCTGACCTTCTTCTTCCTGGACATGAAGTCGCCAGGCGTCACGGTGAAGCCGATCAAGCAGATTTCTGGGGCTTCCGGCTTCAACGAGGTCTTCTTCGACAACGTGCGCATCCCCGACAGCCAGCGCCTGGGCAAGGTGGGCGACGGCTGGAAGGTCTCGCTCACCACGCTGATGAACGAGCGCCTGTCGGTGGGCGACGCCCCGCCGCCGGGCTTTGACGAGCTCTTCGCGCTGGCCAAGAGTGTCGAGATCGACGGCCAGCCGGCTTTGGCCAAGGACGACGTGCGGCAGAAGCTGGCCGACTGGTACGTCCAGTCTCGCGGCCTGAAGTACACCAAGTTCCGGACCTATACCGCGCTGTCGCGCGGCCAGACGCCGGGGCCCGAATCCTCGATCACCAAGCTGGTCAGCGCCTCGAACCTGCAAAACATTTCCAGCTTCGGCATGGATCTGGTCGACCAGGGCGGCGTGATGACGGATGGCGAGACGATGCCGGCGGGCGGCCTGTTCCAGCACGGCTACCTGTTCTCGCCGGGCCTCCGCATTGCCGGCGGCACGGACGAGATCCTGCGCAACATCATCGCCGAGCGCGTGCTGGGCCTGCCGCCCGACATCCGCGTCGACAAGGACATCCCCTTCAACAAGCTGCCCGTGGGGAAGTAAGTCCGGTTCAGGGCGCGTCAAGGCCGCTTCAACATCCTTCGAGACGCGCGCGTCGCGCGCTCCTCAGGATGACGACCGTTGGAATTGTTCAAACAAGAACAACGGCGTCATGCTGAGGAGGCCCCGCAGGGGCCGTCTCGAAGCATCTGAAGCAACGGTGACGCAACACGCGTTCCCCATCCGCCGGACCTCTTCAGGTTGAGGTGGGAATAGGGTTCAACCGAGCCCATCCCGGTTCTACAGTCCCTTCGAGTGAGGGGCGCATGAAGCGGTTCGAGGGCGATTACGACTACATCATCGTGGGCGCGGGCACGGCCGGGTGCATCCTGGCGAACCGCCTGTCGGCGGACCCGCGCAACCGTGTCCTGCTGCTGGAGGCGGGCGGGCGCGACAACTGGATCTGGTTCCACATCCCCGTCGGCTACCTGTTCGCGATCGGCAATCCGCGGTCGGACTGGATGTACCGGACGGAACCCGAACCCGGCCTGAACGGCCGCTCCCTGGCCTATCCGCGGGGCAAGGTGATCGGCGGCTCGTCCGCCATCAACGCCATGATCGCGATGCGCGGCCAGGCCGCCGACTATGACCATTGGCGCCAGCTGGGCCTGCCCGGCTGGGGCTGGGACGACGTCCTGCCGGCGTTCAAGCGGCTGGAGGACCATTTCCTGGGGGAGGGCCCCTTCCACGGCACGGGCGGCGGCTGGCGGGTCGAGGCGCCGCGCCTGTCCTGGGCGATCCTGGACGCGGTGCGCGAGGCGGCGGGCCAGATGGGCATCCCCACCATCCCCGACTTCAATACCGGCGACAATGAAGGGGCCAGCTATTTCCACGTGAACCAGAAGCTGGGGCGGCGCTGGTCGTCGGCCCGCGGCTTTCTGAAGCCGGTGCTGCACCGGCCCAACCTGCGGCTGGAAACTGGCGTCCTGGCCGACCGCCTGGTGATCGAGCAGGGCCGGGCCGTGGGCGTGGTCTTCCACAAGGACGGGCAGGCAGTCGAGGCCCGGACGAAAGGGGAGGTCGTGCTGAGCGCCGGGGCCATCGGCACGCCGCACCTGCTGCACCGCTCGGGCGTCGGGCCGGCAGACTGGCTGCAGGCGGCGGGCATCCCGGTGGTGCAGGACGTCTCCGGCATCGGCCGCAACCTGCAGGACCATCTGCAGATCCGCACGATCTACAAGGTGACGGGCGGGGCGACGATGAACGCCCACTACTACAACCTGCTGCGGCGCGGCTGGATGGGCGTCGACTACGCCCTGCGGCGGCGCGGGCCGCTCACCATGGCGCCGTCGCAGCTGGGCCTGTTCACCCGCTCCAGCCCGGATCACGAGCGCGCCAACATCCAGTTCCATGTCCAGCCCCTGTCCCTGGACAAGTTCGGCGATCCCCTGCACCGCTTCCCCGCGATCACGGTCAGCGTCTGCAACCTGCGTCCCACAGCGCGCGGCACGGTCAGGCCGCGCGATGCCCAGGCGACCAGCGCGCCGTCGATCGCCCCGCACTACCTCTCGACGCCGGAGGACCGGCGCGTGGCGGCGGATTCGCTGCGCGTGACGCGGCAGTTGATGAAGCAGTCGGCGCTGGCCCGCTACCATCCCGACGAATACCTGCCCGGTCCCGCCATCGGCGATGACGAGGACAGCCTGGCCCGGGCGGCGGGCGACATCGGCACCACCATCTTCCACCCCGTGGGGACGGCGAAGATGGGGCTGGAGAGCGATCCGATGGCGGTCGTGGACGACCGGCTGCGCGCCTTTGCCGTGGGCACCTTGCGCATCGCCGACGCCTCGGTCATGCCCACGATAACGTCCGGCAACACCAACACGCCGACCGCGATGATCGCGGAGCAGGCGGCGGCGCGGATCCTGGCGGACGCCCGCGCATGATCCGGGAGGTGCGCGCCGCGGCCGACGCGGTCGCCCTGCTGCCGGGCGCCACTTTTGCCGACGCCTTCACGATCCGGGTCGAGGAGCGCGACCTGACGGCGCCCGCCGCAGCCCGGCGCGTGATCGGGCGCCAGCCGGCCTGGATCGGCCATCTGATGCGGCTGCGCAACCTGGTCGCCGCCCCCTTTGGCCTGAAGACGGACGAAACGACGATCCCCGCGCCCAATGGCCGCCTGGGCCTGTTCCCGATCCTGTCCGAGACAGAGGCCCGCGTGGTGCTGGGCTTCGCCGACCGGCACCTCGACTTCCGCATCGTGCTCGACGTGGTGCGGCTGGACGGCGCGGCGCAGGTGACGACGACCACGGTCGTGCGCACCCATAACGCGCTGGGGCGGACCTACCTCACCACGATCATGCCGTTCCACCGCATGGTGGTGCGCGCCATGCTTGCCCAGGCGCGAGAGAAGTAGAGCAGGCCTCAAAAATCCCGCTCATCCCCGCGCAGGCGGGGATCCAGGGCAACATGGACCTGCGCTTGGGACCCTGGATCCCCGCCTGCGCGGGGATGAGCGGTGAGAAGGCGGGCAATCATGGAACTGGACAGCCCCAACCCTGGCCCACAAGGGGCGGAGTTTGCCTACGCCCTGGCCTTGATCTGGGTGCGCTTCATGTAGCGGCGGGCGTCGCCGTCGAAGCTGTCCCGCCTGTGAGCAGTTGCGAAATTGTCCCAAAGGACGACGTCGCCCACCTGCCACTTCTGGGTCCAGACATGCTCCGGCTTCTCGGCATGCGCCCACAGGGCGTCGAGCAGGGCCTCGCTCTCCGCCAGGTCCAGGCCCTGGACATAGGCATTGCGGCGGCGCCCCAGGTAGAGCATGGGCCGCCCGGTCACCGGATGCGGCAGAGCCAGCGGATGGCGCGCGCCCGGTGCCTCGCGCGGGTCCGTCACCTCGGCAAAGCCGCGGCGCAGTTCGCCCGCCGAATTGCGCGAGGAATCGTGCGTGGCGGTGCGGCCGGCAATCGCCGCCTTCAGCTCCGCCGGCAGCGTCTCGTAGGCCAGGCCCAGGTTGATGAAGCTGGTGTCGCCGCCCACGGCCGGCACCTCGACCCCGTAGAGGATGCTGCCGACCGGCGGCACGTCGTTATAGGACATGTCGATGTGCCAGGCGCTTTCATAGGCGCCGAGCGAGCCCAGGCGCAGGCCATCCTCCACGATGTTGGAGACGATCAGGATATAGGGATCGGGATAGGTCTTGGTCCCCGCCGCATGGATGGGCGCGCGGTCGAGCACGCCGAAGCGCTGGCTGAAGCCGATCAGGGCGCCATCGTCCAGCGCCTGGCCGCGGAAGCGAAGGACCAGGTGGCGGCTCCACGCCTCCACCAGGCGCTGGAAGGTGGCGGGTCCCAGCGGCCGCGACAGGTCCAGGCCCGTGATGTCGGCGCCCAGGGCGGCACCGGTCGGCACGACCGCGAAATCCTGTTCCAGGTCCGGCAGGGGACCCGCCGCATCCGGCACGGCGCGCAGAATAGACATCGCTGACCCCTTGGAGTTCGGGCGGAGTGAAGCATTGCCGGGGCGCCGACACAAATGCGTGGGCGTCCGGGCTGGCCTGCCTTGTGGCATCGCGTCATGTCGGGCGGCGGATGGCGCCCTTCAACCCTGGCCGGCACTCCCCTAGACTGCCGCGCATTGTTTCGAATGGGTTCGAGCCATGCTGAGCCGCTTTGCCAATCCGGTCCGCTTCCTGCGCCTGGCCGATGCGATCCTGCCCTGGGCCGGTGGCCTGACCCTGGTCCTGGTCGCGGTCGGCCTGTACTGGGGCCTGGTGGTGGCGCCGGAGGACTACCAGCAGGGCGACACGGTGCGGATCATGTTCGTGCACGTGCCCGCCGCCACGATGTCGATGGCGGTCTATTGCGTGATGGCGGTGGCCAGCCTGGTGTCGCTGATCTGGCGCCACGTCCTGGCCGACCTGGTGGCCAAGTCGGCGGCCCCCATCGGCGCCGCCTTCACCCTCATCGCGCTCGTCACCGGCTCGCTCTGGGGACAGCCGATGTGGGGAACCTGGTGGGTGTGGGATGCGCGCCTGACCTCGGTCCTGGTGCTGTTCTTCCTCTACCTTGGCTATATCGCGCTGTGGGAGACGATCGAGGACCCGCAGCGCGCGGCCCGCGCCGCCGCCATCCTGGCCCTGGTCGGTTCGGTCAACATCCCGATCATCAAGTTCTCGGTCGACTGGTGGAACACGCTGCACCAGCCGGCCAGCATCATGCGCATGGATGGCCCCTCCATCCACCCGTCCATGCTGTGGCCGCTTCTGGTGATGTTCGCCGCGGCCAATGCCTATTTCGTCACGGTCCTGCTGTGGCGGGTCAAGGCGGAGATCCTGGCCCGGCGCGTGCGCACCCTGTCCCTGGCCCGTGCCGCCGCCTGACCCGAGGCCCTACTTTTCCGGGCGATAGGCGGGCGACGCCACGCGCAGGCCATCCTCGGCCAGGCGCAAGCCCGCGGGCGAAACGGTCGAGACGTTGAGCACGACCTTGCCCGCCGGTTCGGTCGTCGAATAGCCGTCGACCACGATCGAGTAGGCGACGCCGCCGGTGACCGCGACCGCGACCGCGCTCAGGCGTCCGTTGGCGTCGTCGTTGACCGCCCGCAGGGTCAATCCCGTCGTCGCATTGCCGGTATAGACGCCCAGGATCGTGTCGAAGCCGCTGCCATCGGTGGTCATCATGACCACGCCCGACGCGGGCGCCACCCAGCGCCACCACACCGTGCGTCCCGCCGCCGCCGGGATCAGCAGCGGCTCTCCCGTCTCCAGCGTCGCGTTGACGTTCGTGCCCATCGCCTGGCCGCCCGTCGCGATGGTGAGCGCCGAGGCGAATCGGTCGTTCACCGGCGGCAGGGAGGCATTGACGGTGAACGTGCCCAACGGGGTCCAGGCCGCGTTGCCATTGGCGTTGGCGGCCATCACCGCCCAGCGAATGGTGCCGCCGGGAAAGGCGGTGCCCTGGAACTCGCACAGCGCGCCGGCGATCGTGCACTTGGCCTGGGCCGCGGTCAGCCAGTTGCTGAAGATCGTGCTGCCATCGGCACGATAGGCCGCAACCCGGTACTGCGTCGCCTGCGTGCCCTGGCGCCAGCGCAACAGCGGCGCAATGTTGGTCGTCGTGTTCAGCGGCGAAACCAGCGTGGCCATGCCCGCCGGCTGCGTGTTGTAGGTGAAGTTGGACGCGCCGGTGGCGGACGCCTTGCCCGCCGCGGTGATCGCCTTGACCGACCAGCGCACCGTGCCCTGAGCCAGGGGCGAGGTCAGCGTGTGGCTGCAGGTCGGGCTGACGCCGTTGACGCAGCCGACGCTGCTGCTGGCCAGGGTGACCGCGCGGCGGATGCCGGTCGCGTCGATCACCGCCACTTCGTACTGGACCGCGCCATAGGAGGGCCGCCAGCTGACGGTCGGGCGCTGCACCGTCACCGTGCCCGTGGGGCCGATGGGCACGGGCGGTGCCGGTGTCGCCGCCAGGTTGACGGTGAAGCCGGCATAGGCGCTGAAGGTCCCGATCACGCTGCCCCGCGCCGCGCGCACGCGCCAGCGCGCGGGACCGGAAGCAAGTGCGGGAGGCAGCCAGCGGCACTGGTTGGTGGCGCTGCTGCACCGTGCGGCGGTGGGGGTCAGGATGCCCGTCACCTCCGTCCCCGCTGTCGCGCTGGTGTCGACCTCGACGCGATAGGCGCTGGCGCCGGTCACCTGCTGCCAGACCAGCACGGGGGTTGCCGTGGGCACCGGCGTGGCGGCCAGCGGCCCGACCAGGACAGGGGCCGGGGCCGGGCCCAGCTTGTCGATGATGTCGACGCGGATGCGCGGGCGCGTGATTCCGCCCCGGGACACGGGGGTGCCATTGGCCGCGAGCAGGTTCTGCAGGGTCCCGACCGAGGACGAGGGTGCGGCGCCGCGCAGCAGCGCGAACGCGCCCGCCACATGCGGCGTGGCCATCGATGTCCCGCTGAGCAGGCCATAGGCGCCACCCGGCAAGGACGAGTTGATGGCCGAGCCCGGCGCCATCAGGTCGACGACGGCATTGAGGTTCGAGAAGTCCGAGACGGCATCCTGCTTCGTCGTGCTGCCGACGGTCACGGCACTGCTGATGCAGCCCGGCGTGTTGATGGATCCGTCCAGCCCGTCATTGCCGGCCGCGATGACGGTCGCGATGCCGGCCGCCGCCAGCTGGTCGATGATCAGCTTGTAGTCGGGGAAGGAGGCATCGCAGGCCGAGGGGAAGAGGGCACCGCCCAGGCTCATGTTGACCGAGGCGATGTTGAAGGTATTGCGCAGGGCATAGACCCGGTTCAGGCCCGCCAGGATCGAGGAATCAAAGGCCGACTTGCCATCGCGCTCGAAGACCTGGATCGCGATGATCTGGGCATCGCGCGCAACGCCGGAGAAGCTGCCATTGCGGCCCGCGGCGATGCCCGCGACATGGGTGCCATGGTCGCAGTCCGCACCCGCGCAGGGCACGCCGGAGCCCGCGGCGGTCGACGAGCGCACGCCCCCGGGGCACGAGGCATCGACCGTGTAGCAGGCCTCCGAAACCACCTTGCCGGCCAGGAAGGGGTGGGCCTTGTCCACGCCGGTGTCGATGATGGCAATGACCTGGCCGCTGCCCGTGGCGCCCATGGCATAGGCACCGGGTCCACCGATCAGGGGAACGGACTGGGCCAGCGTCGCCTGGCGCGCCCGGTCGACCCGGATCGCCGTGACTTCGGGGGCCGCGATCAGGCGGGCCAGCATGGCGGCGTCGGCCTCGACCGTGATCGCCGGGATCTGGTCATAGCGCCGGGTGAACAGCCGCCCCTCGTCCAGCGAGCCCAGGCGCGTGGCCAGGCGGGACTGGATTCCGCCGATCGCCGCCGCGGCCTGGGCGTCCTGCTCGGCAGAACGGATCTCCTTGGGCGACAGGGGTGCGTCCAGCGACACGATCAGGCGCACGCGCCCCTTGGCCGCGACATAGTCCTGGAGCTGGCGCAGCTTCTGCTGCTGCAGGGGGTCGACGGCCAGCGGCCGGCCGCCAGGCAGCGAGCCCGAGGTGGCCACGGCCCCGTCAGGCGGTGCCGGCGGCGCCGCTGCCGCCGGCTGGGCCGCCAGAAGGGCCACGGTGGCGGCCACGAGCGCGGCGCGCAGCATGGCGCGGACCGAGGGGCCGAAAGAGGCGGGTGCCGTGAAGATGCGGGTACGTTGCGTCGTGACCATGGCCGACGATCCCCCAAGCCAGCTTAACGCCACCTTAGAGGGCGGCGGGAGCGGGCCCTGCGTCAACCGGATTCGCGCTCGCGTGTGACGGCTGCGACATGGCGCTTCTGGTAGTATCCGGCCTATACGCCTATAAGGTTAAGGGGCGGGGAGGCGGGACCGGTACGCGTGGAGAAGCTCAGTGACTTCCTCGCCATGGGCGGCTATGCCGCCTTCGTCTGGCCAGCGTTCGCCGTGGCGGTCGGGATTCTCGCCTTGATCGCCTATCTCAGCCATCGCACCCTGCGGCGATATCAGGTCGAGCTGGCGCGCCTGGAGGGCGAGACACGCGACCTGCCGGCGGGAGAGCAGCCATGACACGGGTCCAGCCATGACACGCAGGCGCCGCCGCATCTATGCGATTTCCGCCGGGATGATCAGCCTGGGCCTGGCGACCGTGCTGGCCCTGTCCGCCTTCAGCGACAGCCTGGTCTTCTTCTACAGTCCGTCCGACCTGCAGACCAAGGCGGTAAGCCCGGACCAGGCGCTGCGCCTGGGCGGCCTGGTGGAGATGGACAGCGTGCAGCAGCAGCCGGACGGCGTGTCCATCGCCTTCAAGGTGACGGACGGCGCCCATGCGGTGCCCGTCACCTATCGCGGCATCATCCCCGACCTGTTCCGCGAGGGCCAGGGCGTGGTGGCGGAGGGCAAGCTGGCCGCGGACGGCACTTTTGTCGCCAGCCAGATCCTGGCCAAGCACGACGAGAACTACATGCCGCCCGAGGTGGCCGACGCCCTGAAGCGCAGCGGCCATTGGATGGCCGACGGTTCGGGCCCGGCGCCCGGCGGAGCCAGCGCCGCCACGGCCGGCGCGGCGGCAGGCAGCGCTTCGGGGTCGACCACGACCCTGACCCAATAACCCCATCCCCCACGCCGCCCAGGCACCGACGGTCGGACATGGCTGCGCACCCATTGGTCGCAGGCAGCGCCGGACGCGGAGGGCGCGGCGCTTCGTATACTGAACAGGCTCTGGCCGGGCTGATCCCGGCCGGCCAAAGCGCGGCAGGATCGCCCACATGATTGCGGAACTTGGCCACTTCGCCCTGATCCTGGCCCTGGTCATCGCGACGGTTCAAAGCCTGGTGCCCCTGATCGGGGCGCATCGTGGCGATGCCGCCTGGATCGCCGTGGCGCAACCGGCTGCGGTCGCACAGTTCCTCATGGTCGGCATCTCGTTCGCGGCGCTGACCGCGCTCTATGTCGAATCCGACTTCTCGGTCCTGAACGTGGCGCAGAACTCCCACACGCTGAAACCGATGATCTACAAGATCTCGGGCGTGTGGGGGAACCACGAGGGGTCCCTGCTGCTCTGGGCGCTGATCCTGACCCTGTTCGGGGCGGCTGTCGCGGTCCTGGGCCGCAACCTGCCGCCGCCTTTCCGGGCCCGGGTGCTGGCCATCCAGGCGATGATCGGGGTTGGCTTCCTGGCCTTCCTGCTGTTCACCTCGAACCCGTTCCTGCGCCTGGACCCGATGCCGCCCGAAGGCAACGGCCTCAACCCGCTGCTGCAGGACATCGGCCTCGCCTTCCATCCGCCGATGCTCTACCTCGGCTATGTCGGCTTCTCGATCGCCTTCTCCTTCGCCATCGCCGCGCTGATCGAGGGCAAGGTCGATCCGTCCTGGGCGCGCTGGGTGCGGCCCTGGACCCTGGCGGCGTGGATCTTCCTGACCGCCGGCATCGCGTTGGGGTCGCACTGGGCCTATTACGAGCTGGGCTGGGGCGGCTGGTGGTTCTGGGACCCGGTCGAGAACGCCTCGTTCATGCCCTGGCTGGCCGGCACGGCGCTGCTGCATTCGGCGATCGTGGTCGAGAAGCGCGACGCGCTGAAGTCGTGGACCATCCTGCTCGCCATCATCACCTTCTCGCTCAGCCTGCTGGGCACGTTCCTGGTCCGCTCCGGCGTGCTCACCTCGGTCCATGCCTTCGCCACCGACCCGGCGCGCGGCATCTTCATCCTGGGCTTCCTGCTGCTGGTCATCGGCGGCTCGCTTGCGCTCTATGCGATCCGCGCGCCGTCGCTGAAGCAAGGCGGCCTGTTCGCGCCGGTCAGCCGGGAAGGCAGCCTGCTGCTCAACAACCTGCTGCTGGCCACCGCCACGCTGACCGTGCTGGGCGGCACGCTGTTCCCGCTGGTCCTGGACGCCCTGACGGGCGAGAAGATCACGGTAGGCCCGCCCTACTTCAACAAGACCTTCGTGCCGCTGATGATCCCGCTGGTCGTCGCGATGGCGGTCGGTCCGCTGCTCGCCTGGAAGCGGGGCGACATGCAGGGCGCGCTGCAGCGCCTGATGGCGGCTTTCGCGATTGCCGCGTGCGTTGCGATCTTCACCTGGGGCTTCGTGGCCGGCATGCCGCTCTATGGCGTGGTCGGCTATACGGTCGGGATCTGGCTGGTCGTCGGTGTCCTGACCGAGTGGGCCGAGCGCATCCGCCTGTTCCGGGCGCCGCTGGGCGACAGCCTGCGCCGGGCGCGCCACCTGCCGCGCGCCGCCTATGGCATGACGATCGCCCACCTTGGGATCGCGGTCCTGATGCTGGGCATCACCACGTCGGACGCGTTCAACGAGGAACACCTGATCACCATGAAGGCGGGCGAGACCGTCGATGTCGGCGGCTATGACGTCCGCTTCGATGGCGCCTCGCGCGTGCAGGGCCCGAACTATTCGGCACTTCAGGGCCAGTTCACGGTGACCTATCAGGGCGAGCCGCGCTGGGTCCTGCTGCCGCAGTCGCGTTCCTACCCCCAGCCGCCGATGGAGACGACCGAGGCCGCGATCCGCAGCCAGATCATCGGCGACCTGTATGTCGTGATCGGCGATCCGGTGCCGGACGGCTCCTATTCCGTGCGCCTGTACTGGAAGCCGCTGGTCGTGTGGATCTGGGGTGGCTGCCTGTTCATGGTCATTGGCGGCTTCCTGTCGCTGAGCGACCGGCGCCTGCGCGTAGGCGTGCCGACGCGCAAGCGCACCCCCACCACGCCCGCCAGTACCCCCCCGAAGGGCAAGCCCGGCGCTGGCCTGGCGCCCGCGGAATAGACCCCCATGCGACGCATCCTCTATGCCCTGCCGGTCCTGGCCTTCCTGGTCATCGCCTGGTTCCTGTACGACGGCCTCTACCTGTCGCCGCGGGACATTCCTTCGGCCCTGATCGGCAAGCCGGTGCCCGAATTCAACCTGGGTCCCGTGCCCGGGCGACCCGGCCCGCATGGCGACAAGGGGCTGGCCACCGCCGACCTGAAGACGGGCCAGCCACAGATCGTGAACATCTTCGCCTCATGGTGCGGCCCCTGCCGGGTGGAACATCCGCTGCTGATGGCCCTGGCCGAGCGCAACGTGGCCCCGATCCACGGCATCGACTACAAGGACCGGCCCGAGGCGGCCTTGCGCTTCCTGGACCAGCTGGGCGACCCGTACCAGCGCATCGGCGCCGACGTGAACGGGCGCGCCGGGATCGAGCTGGGCGTCTATGGCGTGCCCGAGACATTCGTGATCAGCGGCGACGGGCAGATCCTGTGCAAGCATGTAGGCCCCCTGTCGGCCCAGTCGATCGAGGAGAAGATCGTGCCAGCCCTTGCCGGCAAGGCGTGCTGATGCGCCGGATCCTCTCAACGCCACTGCGGGCGATGGCCCTGGCCATCGTCCTGTGCCTGGGCCTGGCGCACATGGCGCACGCGGTCGCCGTCGATCCGCCCCTGCCCGATCCCGCGCTGGAAGCGCGCGCGCGCGCCATTTCCAAGGGGCTGCGCTGCCTGGTGTGCCAGAACCAGTCGATCGAGGATTCGAACGCCGACCTGGCGCGGGACCTGCGCAACCTGGTGCGCCAGCGGGTCGCCGCCGGCGACAGCGACGAGCAGGCCCTGGCCTTTGTCGTGGCGCGCTATGGCGACTGGGTCCTGATGGAGCCGCCGCTGAAGCCGCGTACCTATGCATTGTGGGCCCTGCCGGGCGTGCTGCTGGTCCTGGGTGCCGGCCTGGTCCTGATCTTCTATCGCCGCCGCAAGGTCGAGGCCGCCCCGGCCCCCCTGGCGCCGGACGAGCGCCGCCGCCTGAAGGCGCTGCTCGACGAAGGGAATTCCTGATCCGATGTTGTGGCTGGCTTTCGCGTTCCTGACGCTGGTGGTGCTTGGCTTTGTCGGCTGGCCCCTGGTCCGCCCCCGCACCGCGGCGCCGGCGGCCGCCGCCTTCGACCTCGAGGTCTATCGCGACCAGCTCAAGGAGCTGGCGACTGATCGCGAGCGCGGCCTGCTGAGCGCCGAGGAGGCCGAGGCCGCGCGCATCGAGGTCGAGCGCCGCATGCTGAAGGCGGACGCGGAACGCGGCCATGTCGAGATCCGGCGCACCGGGCAGCGACGCGTCGCCGCCGCCGTGCTGGCGCTGGGCGTGCCGGCCGTCGCCGTCGCCCTCTATGTCGACCTTGGCAGCCCCTGGCTCAGCGGCGGCCAGCCGCGTCCCCAGGCGGCCCAGGCAGCCCCGGCGGCCGCAGCCGATCCCGCCCAGGCGGCAGCCCAGGCGGGTGATCCCAACGCCGCCGACGTCGATCCGGAAATGCAGGCGCTGATCCCGATGGTGGAGCGGCTGGCGGCACGGCTGAAGGCCGAACCCAATGATCCCGATGGCTGGCTGATGCTGGCGCGGTCCTATTGGGAGCTGAAGCAGTATGACGACGCGGCGACCGCCTATGGCACCGCGGCCGACCTGATGCCCGCCAATGCCGACATCAAGATGGCGCAGGGCGAGGCCATCGTGTTCGCGGCCGGCGGACTGGTGACGCCAGCGGCCAAGGCCGCGTTCGAGGCCTCGGCCGCGGTCGATCCGAAGCATCCGGGCTCCCGCTACTATCTGGGCCTGGAGCGCCTGCAGTCGGGCGACCCGGCCGCCGCGCTGGCCAACTGGGAAGCGTTGGAACGCGAGTCACCCGAAGGTGCCCCCTGGCTGGAGCAGCTCCGCCAGCGCATCGCCCAGGCCAAGGACTTCGCCGGCCGCATGCCGGAAGGCAGCCTGCCGACGCAGCATCCGCCGGTGCCGCCTCCGCCCGCACCGACCGCCCAGGCACCCGCGGCGCCCGTCCCGCCGGCACCCGTTGCCGCTGCGCAGCCGGCCCCCGCGCCGCCAGCCTCCGCGCCCGCGCCCGCACCGGGGCCGACGGCCGCCGACGTGGCCGCCGCTGCCGACCTGTCGGCCGAGGATCGCGCCGCCTTCATCCAGTCGATGGTGGATCGCCTGGCGACGCGCCTGGAACAGGAGCCCAACGACCTGGAGGGCTGGCTGCGCCTGGGTCGCGCCTATGGCGTGCTGGGCCAGAACGACAAGTCGATCGCCGCCTATGAGAAGGCGGTGGCCCTGGCCCCAGCCGATGGCCGCGCGACCACCGGCCTGGCCCAGGCCCGTGCCCGGGCCGGGCAGTAGGCCGGGCCTGATCCGCCCGCGCCAGGATCGTTCCGGCCGCAGGCCAGACCTGCCGCCGGAACAGGCCCTCCCCGCCTCGGTTGAGCCTGACCGTTAATCAGAGCGCAACCAATTCCGGGGCATCGTCCGGTCATGCAAGTCGGCGGAGCAAGTACAGCGGTTTTGACGGCCCTGGCGTCGCTGAAGACGCGCGAGCAGCCGTCCAACCGCGCCGCTGCCCAGGCCGGCGCCCAGGGTAGCCCTGGCGCCGAGTTCGACGCCCAGGCAGCCGAAGCGGCCAGCCGGACCCAGCGCGCGGAGGCGCAGGCCCGGGTCGCCGGAACCCAGGCGCAGGACGCCTCGACCTCGTTCAGCCGGCAGCAGCAAGGCCAGCAGCAGGGCACCGCCCTGCCCCAGCGCGAAGTGCCGACGCCGCAGGCGCGGCCAGCGAACTATCGCCCCGGAACCTACGTCAACCTGGTCGTCTGACACGTCGGCGTTCTGACGGCCTGGCCTGACGCACGCAGAAGCCACCCGGACTGCCAGGCAGCCGGGGCATGCATGTTCCACCAGATACCGATTGATCGCGACTGACGAGGCCGGGGCCCGCAACCCGGCTGGGGTCAGTCCTGCCGACCGATGGTCAGGCCGGTACCGCGGTCGACGTGCCCTGCGCGGCACCGTTCAGGCCCGACGCGGCGCCGTCCAGGCCATCGGCCCCACCGTCGCCATCGACATCGGCCAACCGCTGCAACAGCGCGATCAACTCCTCCCGCCGCTCTGGCGGGATCGGCTCCAGGAACGCCCGGTCGGCCTCCAGGGCCGCAGGCGTCGTCTGGTTGAGCAGTTGCCGGCCCTTCTCGGTCAGCACGATCAGGTTCGCGCGCCGGTCATCCTCGGCCCGGCTGCGCTTGAGGACACCACGGTCGACCAGCCGACCGATCATGTCGGTCAGGGTGCTGCGGTCGATCCCGGTCATGTGGACAAGTGCCGTCTGGCTCAGCCCCTGGCCGGCCGCGACCGCCTGCAGCAGCGTGAACTGCTGGTGCGTCAGGCCCTGACCACGGGTTGCCTGGACGAACAGGTCGACAGCCCGTTGGTGTCCTCTCCGCACCAATTGGCTGACGAGGAGCGTTGTCCGGTCGCTCCGCCCATCCTGGAACGCGCCATCCCCCATGCAAACCACCTGTGCTGATAATGGGTCGAAACTATAACGGATCCTCGCCTTTGGCGAGAGATGTTCCGCCATCCGTCCTAGGCTGGGTAGCGGCAAACTGAACGCAGCCACCCCCCACAGAGGCCTGGATGAGCGGCACTCTGCCCCATAGATATAAACCGACTATGAATGAGTCAAAACAATCTTTGCTCAAACCTTTTCCGACGCATCGGAAAGGGAATGCCGTTGCAACAGAGGGAGTTGCAGGGCGCTGAAGACCAGGGTCAGGGGCATGATGCCCAGCAGCTTGAAGCTGATCCAGGTTTCGGTCGAGAACGATCGCCACACGATTTCATTGAGTGCGGCGAGAATCAGGAAAAAGACGCCCCAGCGCACGGTCAGGATGCGCCAGCCGGCATCGTCCAGCGCGATCATGCTGCCCAGAAGCATCTTCAGGAAGAACTGCCGAAAGGCCAGGCCGGCGAACAGGGCGGTTGCAAACAGCAGATTGACGACCGTCGGCTTGATCTTGATGAACAGTTCGTCGTCCAAGGCGACGGTCAGTCCACCAAAGGCCAGGACACAGACACCGCTGACCAGGGGCAGAACGGGGATCCGCCGCTCCTGGTGATAGGTGACGGCAAGCGACGCCAGCGTCGCCGCCATGAACGCGCCGGTGCCGACAATCAGGCCGAACTGGGCGTTGCAGACGAAGAAGACGATCAGTGGCCCCGCTTCCGTCGCCAGGCGCAGCCAGGGCGACATGGGCGCGTGCGCCGGCGGCGGGGCGGGCGGGGCGTCCTGCGTCATGCCTGCTCCTATTCCTTGCCTGCGAGGGCCGTTGCGAAGCCCTTGGCGTCGAAGGGCTGCAGGTCCTCCGCCCCTTCGCCCACGCCGATGAAGTGGACGGGCAGGCCAAAGCGGCGCGCGACCGCGACCAGGACACCGCCGCGCGCCGTCCCGTCCAGCTTGGTCATCACCAGGCCGGAGACATTGGCAACGCTCTGGAACACCTCGACCTGGTTGATCGCGTTCTGGCCCGTCGTCGCATCCAGGGTCAGCAGCACGCTGTGCGGCGCGGTAGGATCCAGCTTGCGGATCACACGGATGATCTTTTCAAGCTCGGCCATCAGGTGCGACTTGTTCTGCAGCCGTCCGGCCGTGTCGATCAGCAGGACGTCGCTGCCCGCCGTCCGGGCCTTTTCCAGCGCGGTATAGGCCAGGCCCGCAGCGTCTGCCCCGGCAGCAGCGGACACCACGGGGGCGCCCAGGCGCTCGCCCCAGATCGTCAGCTGCTCGATCGCGGCGGCGCGGAACGTGTCGCAGGCGGCCAGCATCACGCCCAGGCCCTGGCCCCGCCATTCGCGCGTCAGCTTGCCGATGGTCGTCGTCTTGCCGGTGCCGTTGACACCCACCACCAGGACGACATGCGGCCGGTTGGCCCGGTCGATCGCCAGGGGCCGGGCAACCGGCGCCAGGATCGCCGCGACGGCCTCGGAGAGGATCTCCTTGATCTCCTTCGGCGTGACTTCCTTGTTGTAGCGGCCACGGCCCACCGCCTCGCGCACTTCGGCAGCAGCGGTCACGCCCAGGTCCGAGCGGATCAGCAGTTCCTCGAGCTCGTCCAGCGTCTCGTCGTCCAGCTTGCGCTTGGTGAAGATCGAGGTGATGCCCTCGGTCAGGGAGGAAGTGCTGCGGCTGAGGCCCTGCTTCAGGCGGCTGAACCAGCCCTTCTTCTCGGGTGTCGCGCTGTCGCTCATGTCCTGCCTGCGGCTTAGGGGCCCGGGCTGGGTGCCGGGCCTCCTGCTGTCACGATGTGGCCAACCAGGCTGGCCGGTTCAACACCCGATCCGCCCGCGCCGCCGGCCACGCCCGTAACGCGCACGCGCACCAGCGCACCGGGAAGGGCCGCCTGGTCCAGGCGCAAGGGGGCGAAGTGTTCGGTTCGACACTGGCCATTTTCCTCGACCAGGGCGGTCCGCTCGCGCCCCACTTCCCGCTCCAGGAAGGCCTGGACCGCGGCGGCACCGCGCGCCCGCAACTGGCGCGCGCGTTCCCGCGCGATGCTGGCGGGCACCTGCGGCATGCGCGCCGCAGGGGTACCGGGCCGGGGCGAGAACGGAAAGACATGCAGCCAGGTCAGGCCGCAATCCTCGACCAGGGCCAGGGTATTGGCAAAGGCGGCCTCCGTTTCGGTCGGAAAGCCGGCGATGAGGTCGGCCCCCAGCACCAGGTCGGGCCGCAGGCGGCGCAGGTCGGCACACAGGGCCACCGAGTCCGCGCGGCTGTGGCGGCGCTTCATCCGCTTCAGGATCAGGTCGTCCCCCGCCTGCAGGCTGAGGTGCAGGTGCGGCATCAGCCGCTCTTCCTCCGCCAGGGCGCGGCGCAGGTCGGCGTCGACCTCCGCCGTGTCGATGGACGAGATGCGCAGGCGCGGCAGTTCGGGCACCGCCTTCAACAGGCGGCGCACCAGGGCGCCCAGCGTCGGCTTGCCCGGCAGGTCCTCGCCATAGGCCGTCAGGTCGACGCCGGTCAGGACCACTTCCCGGTGCCCGGCCTCCACCAGCCTGCGCACCTGATCGGTGATGAAGCCCATGGGCTGGCTGCGCGAGGGCCCGCGCCCGGCCGGGATCGTGCAGAAGGTACAGGCATGGTCGCAGCCGTTCTGCACCGGGACAAAGGCCCGCGCCCGGCCTCCGAAGCCGGCGATCAGGTGGCCGGCCGTCTCCTCCACCTCCCCGAACGGGGCGAGCAGGCGCGCGGGCGCACCATCGCCGGCCAACGCCTGGAATGTCTGCGGCGCCAGCTTCTCCACCTGGCCCACCACATGGTCGACCTCGGGCATGCCGGCATAGGTGTCGGGCGCGATCTGGGCGGCGCAGCCAGTGACGATGATGCACGCATCCGGCCGCTCGCGGCGCAGGCGGCGGATCGTCTGGCGTGCCTGGCGTTCCGCCTCCGACGTGACGGCGCAGGTATTGACGATGATGGCATCGTCCAGGCCCGCCGCCTGGGCATGGCCGCGCATCAGCTCGGACTCCGCCGCGTTGAGGCGGCAGCCAAAGGTGATCACCTCGGTCATGGCGAACCCGGGTCGCGCGCGCTCAGGCCGCCAACAGGTCGGGCGGAGCAAAGCCGGTGAATGCGACTGCCACCGGCCCGGTCAGCATGGCATGGCCATCGGGCGCCCAGGTGACGCTCAGCGTGCCGCCATCCATGACCAGCTTTGCCGAGCGATCGACCAGGCCCCGGCGCGAGGCCGCGACGACGGTCGCACAGGCTGCCGAGCCGCAGGCCTGGGTCATCCCGGCGCCGCGCTCCCATACCCGCAGGCGGATCGAGCCATCCTCGTTCAGGCTGGCGAAGGAAATGTTGGCCCGCTGCGGAAACAGGGGATCGTGCTCGATCGCCGGTCCCAGCGCGGGCACGTCGATCGCGTCGGCATCGGCCACGAAGAACACGGCGTGCGGGTTGCCCATGCTGACGCAGACGGGATCGGACAGGCCCGGCGCCGGGCTGAAATCGACATGCAGGGTGTCGGTCGCGTGCGCCAGGGGGATCTGCTGCCAGTCCAGTTGGGGCACGCCCATGTCGACCGTTACCAGCCCATCGGCTGCGGACTGCGCCGTCAACACGCCGAACAGCGTCTCGATCCGGCAGTCGTTGCGCCCCAGCCCGGCGATCAGCAGGGCGCCGACGCAGCGGGCAGCATTGCCGCACGCGCCGCTTTCGCTGCCGTCGGGATTGTAGATGCGCATGAAGGCATCGGCCTCCCGGCTGGGCTCCAGCACGATCAGCTGGTCGCAGCCGACGCCGAACCGACGGTCGGCGATCTTGCGCGCCACGGCCGGCGTCATCGTGATCAGCGCCTGGCGCGCGTCGAACACAACGAAGTCGTTGCCAGCACCATGCATCTTCAGGAAGGGGATCGCCTGCATGGCGAAGATATGGGGGAAAGCCTGTCCCAAAGTCCACACGCACAAACGCCGCCAGAGATATGCACGGCAGGCCGATGCAGCCAGGACAGAGCCCAGGACTGGGCGATGTGGGCTGGAACCTTTGCCCCCTTGACCGGCATGATCCTGGCGACTGCCTGTCGGCTGGCGGGGCTGCGCCGCGTCCTTGAAGCGGGACGGCCGGGCTTGCCCCGTGCCGGCCATCGTAAAGGGGAAGCCTTCTCATGCTTTATGCCATTCTTTGCTACAACCAGGAGGACATCGTCGGCGCCTGGTCGCCGGACGAGGAAGCCACCGTCATGGCCCGCCTGGGCGAGGTGCAGGACCGCCTGGCGCGGACCGGCCGCCTTGGCCCGGTTGCCCGCCTGCTGCCCACGACCGCGGCGACGACGCTGCACAAGGGGAAGGAGAATATCGTCGTCGATGGCCCCTTTGCCGAGACGAAGGAGCAGCTGCTGGGCTTCTACATTGTCGACTGCGACAACCTGGACCAGGCGCTTGAGGCGGCACGGGAGCTGGCCGACGCCAATCCCGGCCATGGCTCCTATGAGTTGCGGCCGCTGATGCTGTACCGGCCATCGACTGACCTCCCCGCCTCCGCCACCTGACGGGGAAGGACAAGGCCATGGGCGACCTGGGCAGCGGGGCATGGGGCGATCCAAGCTGGACCCAGGCGGCCCTGACCGCCGCCCGGCCCAAGGCGGTTGGCGCCCTGCTGCGCTATTTCCGCGACCTGGACACGGCGGAGGAAGCCTACCAGGAGGCCTGCCTGCGGGCGCTGAAGTCGTGGGCCCGCAATGGCCCGCCCCGCGATCCCACCGCCTGGCTGATCATGGTGGGTCGCAACAGCGGCATCGACGCCGTGCGCCGCGGGAGCCGGACCCAGGCCCTGCCGCCCGAGGACCAGATCTCGGACCTTGAGGATACGGAGGACGCCGCCGCGCGCCGCCTGGACGAAGGCGACTATCGCGACGACGTGCTGCGCCTGCTGTTCGTGTGCTGCCATCCCGACCTGCCGGCGACGCAGCAGATCGCCCTCGCCCTGCGCATCGTGTCCGGCCTGACGGTGGGACAGATTGCCCGGGCCTTCCTGGTTGGCGAAGCGGCAATGGAGCAACGCATCACCCGGGCCAAGGCGCGTGTGGCCAGGGCCGGCGTGCCGTTCGAGGCGCCAGGGCCGGTGGAGCGGGCCGAGCGGCTGGGCATCGTGATGGCCATGGTCTACCTGGTCTTCAACGAAGGCTATTCCGCTGCGGGCGAACGCCTGTCCCTGTGCGACGAGGCAATCCGCTTGGCCCGGCTGCTGCTGCGCCTGTTCCCGACGGAACCGGAGATGATGGCGCTCCTCGCGCTGATGCTTCTGCAGCATGCGCGCAGCGCGGCGCGTTTCGATGCGACCGGCGACGTGATCCTGCTGGAGGCGCAGGATCGCGGACGCTGGAACACGCGCATGATCCGTGAGGGCCTGGCCCTGATCGACAAGGCGTTGCGCCACGGCCGACCCGGCCCCTATCAGGTCCAGTCCGCGATCGCGGCGCTGCATGCACGCGCGGCATGCGCCGCGGACACCGACTGGAACCAGATCGACCTGCTCTACGCCGCGCTGGAACACATGCAGCCTTCACCCGTGGTCACGCTGAACCGCTCGGTGGCGGTCGCAAAGGTCAGGGGGCCGGCCGCGGCTCTGGCCCTGATCGCGCCGCTGGAGGAGCGGCTGTCAGGCTATTTCTACTATCATGGCGTGTCTGGCGGATATCACATGCAGCTTGGCAACGTGGTGGAGGCACGCCAGGCGTTCGATCGGGCCATCGCCCTGGCCCGCACTCCGGCCGAGGCCGCCCACATCCGCCAGCACCTGGACCGGCTGGAGCGGGAATGCGGTGCACGGCCCACGACGCCTGGGCTAGACTGAGACCATGCTGCCGATAGCCGATCGCTGGTTCGAGAGCCGCCGCCTGGGTGACGACCTGACCCTGTTGTGGGAGCCGCATGTCGTTCCCCTGATGCGCTGCAACATCTGGCACGTGCGGGGCCGCGACCGGGACCTGGTGATCGACACCGGGATGGGCATTGCCAGCCTGCACGATGCGCTGAAGCCGATCACCGGCCGCAGCCCGGTGGCGGTCGCGACCCACACCCACAACGACCATACCGGCGGCCATTTCGAGTTCCCGGAGACGATCGTCCACGCGCTCGAGGCCGGGGAGCTGCGGGCACCCAGCGATCGCGGCACGCTGCTCGCCAGTGTCCTGGGACCGGAGCGGGTCGCCCGCTATGCCGCATGGGGCTATCCGTTCGATGGCGACCTGATCACTGCCCTGCCCCATGCGCACTACGAGCCTTGCAGCTATTGCGTCCAGGCGGCACCCGTCACACGCGTCGTCGAGGAGGGTGACGTTATCGACCTGGGCAATCGCGCGTTCGAGGTGCTGCACCTGCCGGGCCATTCCCCGGGATCGATCGGCCTGTGGGACAAGGCGACAGGCACCTTGTTCTCAGGCGATGCCCTCTATGATGGGCCGCTGCTGGATGAGATCGAGGGCGCCGACATTCCGGCCTATGTCCGGACGATGCGGCGCCTGCGCGAGCTTCCGGTGGAGATCGTGCACGCTGGGCACGATCCCAGCTTTGGCCGGGCGCGGTTGCGCGAACTGGTCGATGCGTATCTGACCCGGCGAAGCTGAACCGCCAGCACGCCGGTCTGCCGAGGCCTAGTCCTCTGGCCGGCCGCGGCCCAGAATGCGGCAGATCAGGTCAAGCTCGTCCAGGCTGGCATAGGTGATCGCGACATGGCCCGCGCCGCCCGGCTTGTGGTTGATTGCGACCTGCAATCCAACCGCGGCGCTGAGGTCACCTTCGATCGCCGCCGTATCGGCGTCTCTTTCCCCGCTCCCTGTCGCTGCGGAGCGAGCACTGCGTTTTGGTCCTGTTTCACGTGAAACAGCCATCTGTTCGACCGCGCGCACGCTCAGGTTCTCGGCCACGATGCGGGCCGCCAGACGCTCCGGATCCGCGACGGCCAGCAAAGCGCGGCCGTGACCGGCGGTCAGGCGGCCATCCTCCACCATGCTGCGGACCGGCAGCGGCAGGGCCATCAGGCGCAGCGTGTTCGCGATATGAGCGCGGCTCTTGCCGATCAGCTTGGCCAGAACCTCCTGCGAATGGCCGAACGCCTCGATCAGGCGCTGATACCCCGCGGCTTCCTCAATCGGGTTCAGGTTCTCGCGCTGGACATTCTCGATCAGCGCCGCTTCCAGCGTCTCCGCGTCGGTGAGCGCCTTCACGATCACGGGCACCGTATGCAGGGGCACCCGTTGCGCCGCGCGCCAACGACGTTCGCCAGCCACGATCTCGTACATCTGGCCGGCACCCTCCGCCCGGATGGGGCGGACCAGGATTGGCTGGAGCAGGCCACGCTCGCGGATCGACTGAACCAGATCCTCCAGCGGCGCTTCGTCAAACCGGCGGCGCGGCTGGGTTGGGTTCGGCTTCACCAGCTCGATGGGCACTTCCCGGACCTGGGCCTGGCCAGGGTCGGACGATCCGGCCTGCCCCACCTCCGCCAAAAGGAAGTCAAGGCCGCGACCAAGGCTGCGTCGGCGCGGATTGTCGGCTTTCGGCTCAGCCATGGTCACGCCGCCTGCCGCGCATCGCGCCGCAGCAACTCGCCCGCCAGTCGGATATAGGCCTGCGCACCGGTGGAACGGTGGTCATAGAGGATGGCCGGCTTGCCAAAGCTCGGTGCCTCGGACAGGCGAACATTGCGGGGAATCACGGTCTCGTACACCTTGGGTCCCAGATGGCGCCGGACATCGGCCGCAACCGAATCCGACAGGTTGTTACGTGCATCGAACATGGTCAGGACCACGCCCTGGACCTGCAGACTGGGGTTGAGGCTGGTGCGGATGCGCTCCAACGTCGAGAGCAGCTCCGTCAAACCCTCCATGGCCAGGAACTCGCACTGCAGCGGTACCAGGACGGCATGGGCGGCGACCATGGCATTGACGGTCAACAGGTTCAGGGCCGGCGGGCAATCGATCAGGATGTAGTCGTACTGGTACATGGGCCCCAGCGAATCCGCAGGGCGCAGGGCATCGCGCAGCCGATGGGCGCGGCGGGGTGCATCCACCAGTTCCAACTCCGCCCCCGACAGGTCGCGGTCGGCGGGAATCAGGCTGAGGCCGGGCACCGTCCGGCGAAGATGGATGGTCGCGTGCTCAAGGCGCGTGGTGCCCATCAGCACGTCATAGGACGTCACTTCGCGCCGTGCCCGTTCCACGCCCAGCGAGGTGCTGGCATTGCCCTGCGGGTCCAGGTCGATGACCAGGGCCTGCCGTCCGACGGCCGCCAAAGCCGTCGCCAGGTTGATCGCCGTGGTCGTCTTGCCCACGCCGCCCTTCTGGTTGGCGACCGCAATGATGCGCGCGGGGCAGCCCTGTTCAGCCCGCTCGCTTGGGTCATTTCCGGGCTGGCCCAGGCTGTCGTGGGATGTGACCGGCTCAGACATGAACTGCCCCCTTGATCCGCACGATCGCTGCTTCCGGGTCGGTGATGCTGGGCACCAGGTCGGCGTCCAGTGTCCATGCCGCCTGGGCCTGGGTCAATTCCCGGCTGGCCTCCGCACCCTTGGAGAACAACATGATGGTGCCGGGATGCAGGAAGGGCACAGAATATTGGATCAGTTGCGGCAATGGCGCCAGCGCCCGGGCGGTCACGACGTCCGCCGGGAAGGCGGCAAGTGCCTCCACCCGGCTGCGGTGGACGTGCACCTGGGTCCCCGTCTCGCGGGCGACTTCCTGAAGGAAGACGCATTTCCGGGCATCGCTTTCGACCAGGTGATGCTCCCGTCCAGCGCCCAGAATCGCCAGGACCAGCCCGGGGAAGCCGGCCCCGCTCCCCAGGTCGAGCCACACGTCGCCTTGCGCCAGATGGGCGAGCTGGGCCGAATCCTGGACGTGGCGGGTCCATGCCTGGGCCAGTGTACTCGGGGCAACCAGGTTGATCGCCTTCTGCCACTTGTGCAGGAGAGCGACGTGGATGCCCAGCCGCTCCACTGTTTCACGTGAAACATCCTGGCCCAGCAGGGCGGCAACCTGATCCCTCCCAAAGGATGCCATCTCAGCCCGTCACCCGTGCGACAAGGTCGACCTGGCTATTGGACTTCCTGACATGGGCCAGCAGCGCGGTCAGGCCGGCTGGCGTCATGCCGGGTATCCGCGCCGCCTGGCCCAGGCTTTCGGGCTGGGCCTGGGCCAGTTTCTCCCGCAGCTCCGTCGACAGGCTGGCGATCAGGGCGTAGTCGAGGCCACGCGGCAGCGACAGCGCCTCGTCCCGGCGGAAGGCCGCTATCTCCGCCGTCTGACGGTCGAGGTACCCGGCGTAGCGGGCGTCCGTCACCATCTGCTCCGCCACATCCGCGCGCACCCCTGCCAGTTCCGGCCAGATGGTCGCCACGCGGTGCCAGTCGACATCGGGCAGCGCCAGCAAGCCCGATGCACTGCGCCGCTGCCCATCCAGGTTCACCCCGATCCCGTGGCGCCGGGCCTCGGTCGGCGTCAGGCTCAGTGACGCGCAGAGGAACCGCGCCTGCTCCAGGGCCGCGGCCTTCTCCCCCCAGGACGCGGCTCGCTCCGCACCCACGCAGCCCAGGGCCACGCCCCTGTCGGTCAGGCGTTGGTCGGCGTTGTCCATACGCAGGTGAAGGCGGTACTCGGCACGGGAAGTGAACATGCGATAGGGCTCGCGCGTGCCCTGGGTCACCAAGTCGTCGATCATCACCCCGATATAGGCATCCGCTCGGCCCAGGGTGAACATCGTCCCGCCCCCGCCGGCCCGAAGGGCGGCATTCACACCCGCCATCAGGCCCTGCGCCGCTGCCTCCTCATAGCCCGTGGTTCCGTTGATCTGACCGGCCAGGAACAGGCCCGGCACATGTTTCGTCTCCAGACTGGGGCGCAATGCGCGTGGGTCGACGAAGTCATATTCGATGGCATAGCCAGGACGCAGCATCACGCACCGCTCCAACCCCGGGATCGTCTTGAGCAGCGCAAGCTGTACGTCCTGAGGCAGGGAGGTGGAGATGCCGTTGGGATAGATCGTGGGGTCGTCCAACCCCTCCGGCTCCAGGAAGATCTGGTGCCGATCGCGCTGCCCGAACCGAACCACCTTGTCCTCGATGGACGGACAATAGCGGGGACCAGTGCCCTCGATCTGTCCGGAATAGAGCGGTGCCCGATCCAGGTTGTCCAGGATCAGGCGATGACTGGCCGGCGTCGTCTCCGTGATCCAGCAGGCGACCTGTGGATTGGTGATCCGCTGTGTCAGGAACGAGAATGGCACGGGCGCGTCGTCGCCCGGCTGTTCCTGGAGCGACGCGGTATCGATGGTGCGGCCATCCAGGCGCGGCGGGGTGCCGGTCTTCAACCGCCCCAGAGGAAAGCCCAGCCGTGACAGCGCGCCCGACAATCCCATGGAGGGCGCCTCCCCCACTCGACCGCCCGGCGTCTGGTCCGTCCCGCAATGGATCAATCCCCGGAGGAACGTGCCCGTGGTGATGATGACGGCTCCCGCGGTCACCACCTCCCCACCCGCAAGCACGACCCCGCAGACGCCCGAGGCATCCGTCAGCACATCCTCGACCGAGCCTGCCCGAACCTGCAACCCCAGCTGATCGGCCAGGACTTTCTGCATCGCCCGCCGATACAAGGCCCGGTCCGCCTGGGCCCGGGGACCCTGGACCGCCGCGCCCTTGGACCGGTTGAGCAGGCGGAACTGGATGCCGGCGGCATCGGCAACCCGGCCCATGATGCCGTCCAGGGCATCGATCTCCCGCACCAGGTGGCCCTTGCCCAGGCCGCCAATGGCGGGATTGCAGGACATCTCACCCACCGTATCAAGGCGATGGGTCAGGAGAAGGGTACGCGCGCCCATGCGCGCCGCTGCGGCCGCGGCCTCGCAGCCGGCATGGCCGCCACCGACGACGATGACGTCACAGGACTGGGTGCTCTGCATGGCCGGGACCGTACAGGATGGGGTCCGATGTTTCACGTGAAACATCCCTCCCGGACCTATTTGCCGATGCAGAACTCCCGAAAGATCACGTCCAGGACCTCCTCCAGATCGACCGCGCCGGTGATGCGGCCGATGGCATGCGCAGCACTCCGCAGGCCCTCCGCCTTGAGTTCCAGCGCGTCCTCGCCCGTCGCGCGGTCAAGGGCGGCCAGCGCGTCCGCACAGGCCTGGCGATGACGAAGCCGCGTGATGACCGGGGCACCAGCCGCATCGGCCCCCTCCGCCGCGCCCGTCGCAACCAGGTCGCGCAGCGCGTCCAGGCCCTGGCCAGAGACGACGGATATGGCGCCGTCGGGCTGCGGCAGAAGGTCGGCCTTGGTCCGCACCACGAGGCCGCGCGGCTCCGCCGGTTCGGGCTCCCGTCCGTCGACCAGGTGCAGGACCAGATCGGCCTGGCTCACGGCCGCCTCCGCGCGGCGGACCCCTTCCCGCTCGACCGGGTCCGTCGTCTCGCGCAGACCTGCGGTGTCGACCAGGACGACGCGATAGCCGCCAAGGTCCAGCACGACCTCCACCAGGTCGCGTGTGGTGCCGGGCACGCTGGACACGATGGCCGCGTCGCGCCCCGCAAACCAGTTCAACAGGCTGGACTTGCCGGCATTGGGCGCCCCCACCAGGGCGACGCGGAAGCCTTCCCGCACCCGCTCCCCCCGGCGGCCATCCGCAAGATGCACGGCGAGCTGCTGGCGCAGGTCGGCGACATCGGCCCAGACAGGGACCAGTTCGGCGTCGTCGATGCCTTCGTCGGCGAAATCGATCAGCGCCTCGACCCGGGCCCGCGCCATCACCAGGCGGCGGCGCCAGTCGTCGTAAAGAGCACCCAGGGCCCCATCCATCTGACGCAGGGCCTGCCTGCGCTGGGCCAGTGTTTCGGCCTCTACCAGGTCAGCGAGGCCCTCGGCCTCCACCAAATCCATCCGCCCGGCCAGAACCGCGCGGCGCGTGAACTCACCCCGCTCGGCTGGACGAAGCCCCAAGGCAGACAGGATCTCGGCCAGGGCGTGGGTTATGGCACGGCCACCATGGACGTGAAACTCGACCACGTCCTCGCCCGTGAAACTGGCCGGCCCGGGAAACGCCAGGACAAGGCCGCGGTCGATCACCTCCCCCGTCACAGGGTCGCGCAGCGGCCGCAGGCTGGCGTGGCGTGGCAGCGGGCGTGCTCCCCCCAGGCGATGCGCGATCTCCAGCGCCTGGGGGCCCGACACGCGGATCACCGCGATGCCGGACCGCCCCGGCGCCGTGGCCAGGGCAAAGATCGTATCGTTCATCGCGTCTGACCCGGCAGTTCAGCCGGCGGCGGTATCCGGGGGCAGGAGCAGGCGCTCCACCCGCTCACCCTTCTTCAGGTGGCGGGCGATGATCTCCTCGACATCCGCCTCGGAGTGGAAGCTGTACCAGATCCCCTCGGGATAGATGACCATGGTGGGCCCCAGTTCGCAGCGGTCCAGGCACCCGGACGCATTGATGCGGATGCCCTCCAGCCCTTCCTGCTTGGCCCGCTTCTTCATGTAGTCGCGCAAGGCCTCTGACCCCCGCCGCTTGCACGAGCCACGGGGATGCCCCTCGGCCCGTTCATTGGTGCAGCAGAAGACATGGAGGCGGAAATAGAGCGGGGGATCCCGCTCCGTCAGGTCTGCGCTCAACGAGGGGTCCTTTGGGCTAGGTCGTGTCAGCTGCGGTCGGACGACGGCTTCGACATGCGGTCGGCCGCGGCCCAGAACGCCTTCTGGAGCGTGTCAAAGCCCTGGATGCCGGCCGGAAGCCAGGTCTTGATGACTGCCTCCGGCTCCATCGCCTTCATGTAGCTGCGCAGGCGTTCCTCGGCATCCGCCATCAGGCGCTGCTGCACCGCTTCGACATCGGGCAGGCCCAGAAATTCGCGCGCCTCCTTGGGCGTCACGTCGATGTCGATCGAGATCTTCATCACCTGGGCTCCTGAAGGCGGCTGCGGCCAAGGGGGAACACGGCGGCAGGGCTTGCCGGACAGGTTCAACCCCATGAACCTAGGGATCCGATGGCCCACATGCAATGTCGGCGGGGGCCACACGGCGCAAAGGCGGCGTACGGAGCCAGGGTGTAACGCATGGCATTACGAAACTTCGATACGCCGTTCGGCCCCATGCTCGCCGAGGAGCGCCAGGGCCGCCTGACCCAGCTTGCCTGGACCGGCGACCTGGCAGATGCGCCGGACGGGCGGGATGACACGCCCCTCCTGCGCATGCTGGAGGAGCGCGTCGTCGCCTACCTGACGGGCGCGCGTGTCGGCTTCCAGGATCTGGCGGTAGAGACGGGCGGCACGGACTTCCAGCGCCGCTGCTGGGAGGCGATCCGCGCGATCCCCTATGGCCAGGCCTGGTCCTATGGCGACGTCGCCCGCCACCTGGGCAGCGGGGCCCGGGCGGTCGGAACCGCCTGCGCCCTGAACCACCTGGCGCTGGTCGTGCCCTGCCACCGGGTCATCGCCGCCGGTGGCCGTATCGGCGGCTATGGCGGGGCGGAATCGCTCAAGCGCCGGCTGCTGGCGCTGGAGGGGATCGTCCTGCGCGCCAGCTGAGACCGGCGCCATCCTGCACATCCGTCCTGGAAGGCCGGGCGGTCATGACAAGGCAATGGCGGGGGCGCTAGAGTGCCCGCCGCATCAATCCGGACACAAGCGGAAGGGCCACGCGATGAGCGGCACGGAAATCCAGGTCAAGGCAAAGGACGGCAGCGGCAGCTTCTCGGCCTATGTGTCGAACCCGGCATCGGGCAAGGGGCCGGCCCTGGTCGTGATCCAGGAAATCTTCGGCATCAACGCCCAGATCCGCGGCGTGTGCGACCGTCTGGCGGCAAAGGGCTTCATCGCCGTGGCGCCCGACCTGTTCTGGCGCCAGCAGCCGGGCATTCAGCTGACCGACCAGTCCGAGGCGGAGTGGAAGCGCGCCTTCGAACTCTATCAGGGCTTCAACGTGGACAAGGGGATCGAGGATATCGCCGCCACCGTTGACGTGGCCCGCACCCTGCCGGGTGCGTCGGGCAAGGTCGGCTCGGTCGGCTATTGCCTGGGTGGGCTGCTGTCCTTCCTGACCGCCGCTCGCACCGATGTGAACGCTGCCGTCAGCTATTATGGCGGCGGCATCCACACCAAGCTGGACGAGGTGGCCAAGGTAAAGGTGCCCGACCTGCTTTTCTTTGCCGAGAAGGACGGCTTCATCGATGGCGAGGCGCAGGCCGCGATCGCCGGCGCGGTCGCGGGTCACCCGACGATCACGATGCTGACCTTCGCCGGTCAGGACCATGCCTTCGCGCGTGAAGGCGGGCAGCACTATCACCAGGGCTCGGCCGAGGCGGCGAACGACCTGACGGAAGCCTTCTTCAAGCGGCACCTGGGCTGATGGCCGCCCCCGTCCGGAGCCGGGCCGTCCGCTTCACCCAGGTTGGCGGGCCCGAGGTCATGCGCCTTGAGGAGGTGGACGTCCCGGCCCCCGGACCGGGACAGGTGCGCCTGAAGCACACCGCGATCGGCGTCAACTACATCGACACCTATCACCGCTCCGGCCTCTACAAGCTGCCCCTGCCCTCCGGCATCGGCGTCGAGGGCGCCGGCGTGGTGGAGGCGGTGGGCGATGGTGTCACGGAACTCGCCGTCGGCGACCGCGTCGCCTATTGCGGGGGCATGCCCGGCGGCTACAGCGACATCCGCCTTTTCCAGGCCGACCGCCTGCTGAAGATCCCGGAGGGCATCAGCGACGAGACGGCGGCAGCGGCGATGCTGCAGGGCCTGACCGTGCACTACCTCCTGTTCTCCACCTATCCGGTGAAACGGGGGGAGACGATCCTGTTCCACGCCGCGGCAGGCGGCGTCGGCCTGATCGCGTGCCAATGGGCGCGGCACCTGGGCGTCCGGCTGATCGGCACGGTGGGATCCAAGGACAAGGGCGAGCTGGCTCGGGCGCATGGCGCGTCCGAGATCATCCTCTACCGCGAGGAAGACGTGGCCGCCCGGGTCAAGGACCTGACCGGCGGCAAGGGTGTGCCCGTCGTCTATGACGCGGTGGGCAAGGATACGTTCGAGGGCAGCCTGAACAGCCTCAGCCCCCGGGGCTATTTCGTCAGCTTCGGCAATGCCTCGGGGCCCGTGGCGCCATTCGCGCCGTCGATCCTGGGGGACAAGGGTTCGCTGTTCTTCACGCGGCCCGGCCTGTTCCACTACGTGGCCGACACGGCGGAGCTGCAGGCCCGCGCGGCCGATCTGTTCGACGTGCTGAAGCGTGGCATCGTGGAGGTCCCGGTCCGCCAGCGCTTCGCCCTGGCCGACGCGGTCGCCGCCCACCAGGCCCTGGAGGGGCGCCAGACCACGGGTTCGACGATCCTGGTGCCGTGACGCGATGCTTCGAGATGCCGGCCTGAGGGCCGGCGTCTCGAGGAAGCCACAGGCCGTCTGGAAGGAAGCCGGCGCAGGCCGCTCAACCCGCCGGCTGGCCCGCCGGACCCGTTGCCGCGCGCAACGCCGCCACCTCCTGGCGCAGGGCCAGGATCTCCCGCAGCAGGCGCTCGTCGCGGTCCTCCTGCTCCTGCGCCTCGGCTGCCTTCTGCTCCCTCTGGTCGGCCTCGTGTTCCGCCTGCATCGCACCGACGATCACGGCAACGAACAGGTTCAGCATCGTGAACGTCGCAATCAGGATGTAGCTGAGGAAGAAGATCCACGCATAGGGATAGACCTCCATCGCATTGCGGACGATCTCGGCCCAGTTCTCGAGCGTCATGATCTGGAACAGGGTGAATGCACTGGCGCCCAGCGTGCCGAAGAGTTCCGGGAACGACTGGCCGAACAGTCGCGTCGCCATCACCGCACTGACATAGAAAATGATGCCCGTCACCGCGATGATGGAGCCAAGGCCCGGAATAGCGCCAAGCAGGCTGCCAACCACCCGGCGCATGCGCGGCATCATGGTCAGCAGGCGCAGAACGCGCAGAACGCGCAGCGCCCGCAGGACGCCCAGCGCTCCCGTCGCGGGCACCAGGGCGATGCCCACCACCACGAAGTCGAACAGGCTCCAGGGATCGCGGAAGAAGGCCCAGCCATGGGCCAGGATGCGCGCCGCGACCTCGACCACGAAGATCGCCAGGATGATGCCATCGACGGCGCGGAGCAGGCCGCCATAGGCTGCCTCGATCGACGGGGCCGTTTCCAGGCCCAGGATCGCGGCATTGATGATGATCAGTGTCGTGATGAACCGCTGGACGGGACGGCTTTCCACGAAGGTCGCCAGGCGGGCGCGCCAGTGCCGGTCCTGCGTCGACTGCGCAAGGCTCATGATGCTCTCCGAATCCGCCCCTTCCCCCAGGGCACATCATCTTCTGCGAGGGCTGCGCCAGCGCAGCAAGCGCTCCTAGTCGGCGCTGACCAGCGTGCGGCCGTTCAGCGGCTGGATCGGTCGCGCGTTCATGGGAAAGAGCGTGGCAAAGGCGGCGATCTGCTCGGCCGACACCTCGACCGGATCGCGGAACACGGTCCAGACCAGACCTTCGGAACAGGGTGGCGTCGTCAACGAGCCTTCATAACGGAAGACGCCCCGGCCCTGCGGCACCAGGCCCGCGGGATCAATGGTACCCGCCGCCGCCCTCTCGACGCCCGCCGTGTCCGGCATCACGGACCAGAGTGGCTCCAGCGCCGGCAGGGCCCTGCCCGGGGTCATGAACACGCCCAGGACGGCCAGCGCACCCGAGGGAGCCTTGTGCACCAAGTGGCACTCCAGGTCGAAGCCCTGACCGTCGATGCGATGTTCGCTGGGGTGATGAAAGTGGAACTGCAGCAGTTCGAAGCGCTGGCCAGCCAGGGTGATGGCACTGCCCGGCGCGCAAGCCACCTGGATCGTATGGCCGTTGTTCAGCACCTTGGCCGGGCCGGCGCGATAGTCGACGGTCCAGGCGTCGATCCGGCCGGCCTGGGCATGGCTCAGATCGATCGGCGTCTGGAACTGGCCGACGCCGCAGGTTGCATAGGTTTCCGACAGCGCGCCCCAATGATCGGGCCCCGCGGACCCGTCATAGGTCCAGTGCAGCGCCTCCTCCGCCCGCGTCCCGGTCGCGCAGATCGGACACAGGGCAGCACCGCCCAGCAAGCCCAGCACGCCACGCCGCGTCATTTTCCCCGTCATCGTCCGCCCCGATTGTCAGGGGACAGCGTCACGCCACGGTGGTTAAGGCGCGGTTTCCGGTTGCAGACAAGAGACAAGCTGCCGGGTTGCAGGATGGTCCGGGTGCCGGCTGCTTACGCCCTCGCTCCCCGCCATCTCCCGCTTCATGCGGGGGACCCATGAACCGACCGTCAGCCTTTTGGAACGGCTGGTTCATGGATGCCCCTGATCAACCGGGGCACATCGGGGTTCAGGGAGGGGCAAATGATTTCCCAACCTGAACCGCGTCGTGCCTAGCTGTTCATCGACTCGAAGAAGTCGGTGTTGGTCTTGGTATGGCGCAGCTTGTCGAGCAGGAACTCCATCGCGTCGACCGTGCCCATGGGCATCAGGATGCGGCGCAGGACCCACATCTTGCTGAGCGTGCCCTTGTCGACCAGCAGCTCTTCCTTGCGGGTGCCGGACTTGGTGATGTCGATCGCCGGGAAGGTCCGCTTGTCCGCGATCTTGCGGTCCAGGATGATTTCGGAGTTACCGGTGCCCTTGAACTCCTCGAAGATCACCTCGTCCATGCGGCTGCCGGTGTCGATCAGGGCCGTCGCGATGATGGTGAGCGAGCCGCCCTCCTCGATATTGCGGGCCGCACCGAAGAAGCGCTTGGGCCGCTGCAGGGCGTTGGCGTCGACGCCGCCGGTCAGCACCTTGCCGGACGAGGGCACCACAGTGTTGTAGGCGCGGGCCAGGCGGGTGATCGAGTCGAGCAGGATGACGACATCCCGCTTGTGCTCGACCAGGCGCTTGGCCTTCTCGATCACCATCTCGGCCACCTGGACGTGCCGCACCGCCATTTCGTCGAAGGTGGAGCTGACGACCTCCCCCTTCACCGAGCGGGACATGTCGGTCACTTCCTCGGGCCGCTCATCGATCAGCAGCACGATCAGGTAGACTTCCGGGTGATTGGCGGTGATCGCATGGGCGATGTTCTGCAGCAGCACGGTCTTGCCCGTGCGCGGCGGCGCCACGATCAGGGCGCGCTGCCCCTTGCCCAGGGGCGAGATCAGATCGATGACCCGGGCGCTGCGATCCTTGGTGGTCGGATCCTCCGCCTCGAGCCGGAGCCGCTCGTCCGGATAGAGCGGCGTCAGGTTGTCGAAATGCACCTTGTGGCGGCTGGCCTCCGGCTCCTCGAAGTTGATCGAGTTGACCTTTAGCAGGGCGAAATAGCGCTCGCCTTCCTTTGGGGCGCGGATCTGCCCCTCGACCGTGTCGCCCGTGCGCAGACCGAAACGACGGATCTGGCTGGGGCTGACATAGATGTCGTCCGGTCCTGGCAGGTAGTTGGCCTGCGGCGAGCGCAGGAAGCCAAAGCCGTCCATCAGGATTTCGAGCACGCCATCACCCGAAATCTCGACGTCCTTTTCCGCGAGCTGCTTGAGGATGGCGAACATCATGTCCTGCTTGCGCATGGACGATGCGTTCTCAACCTCCAGCTCCTCGGCATAGGCCAGGAGATCGGTTGGAGACTTGCCCTTGAGTTCTTGAAGATTCATGGAAAGGTCCGAAATACGCGCGAACGCGTGGTCGGGATACAGGGCCATTCCACCGAACTGCGGCCCGGAAATGGTCCCGGAATCGATCCTCGATCCTGCCGGGAGCCGGGCGTCTCAGGCACCTGGGCCTGCTGGTCGCGAACGGGGTGATGGTCTGGTTGGTGGGATCGGAGCGGCCGAGCGGCGGCACCGACGGTGCATGTGTGGCGCATGGGCCCCCGCCTTGTCAATGGAATAGCAACCCTGTGACCGGTGTCACCACCTGCACGGCCGCAGGGACGAAGGCCGCCGTGTGCCGCGTATGTCCCTGTGCCCGCGGTGCCCTTGCCTTGTGGAAGCGCCCCCGCCCCCACGCCGGCACCAACAGGCCAACAGGAGATTCCGTGATGATGCGTATTGTTCACTCGACCAGCCTCACCGCCCTGGCGCTGGCCGCCGGTACTTCGGCCGCACTCGCCATGCCTGCAGTTGGCCTGACGGGGGACAAGACCCTTGTCCTGTTCGACACCGACGCCCGCACCGTGACCCGCACGGTCGAGGTAACCGGCGTGGACAAGCTGCATGGCATCGACGTCCGGCCGGCCGACGGCCTGCTCTACGGCGTCAGCGCCGATGGCCGCGTCGTCACCATCGACCTTGAGAGCGGTGCCGCCTCCGACAAGAGCAAGCTGTCGACCATGTTGCCGGATGGCGTTGCCGCAATCGTCGACTTCAACCCCATGGCCGACCGCCTGCGCCTGATGGGCACCGACGGGACCAACCTGCGTGCCAATGTGGATGACGGGCAGGTGACAACCGACGGCAAGCTGGCCTTCGAAGACGGCGACGCCAATCACGGCGCGACGCCCGCCATTGCCGCCGCGGCCTATACCAACTCCCATGGCAAGCCCGAGAAGACGGCGATGTTCGACATCGACAAGGGCCTGCTTGCCCTGGTGCAGCAGACCAAGCCGAACGACGGCACGCTGAAGGAGATCGGCAAGCTGGAGATCGAGAGCGCGGAGACGTTGGCCTTCGACATCCATGCCACGTCGGAGCTGGCCAACACAGCGGTCCTGGCAGCCGGGGCAGCCCTGTACACGGTCGACCTGACGACCGGCAAGGCAACCGCCCTGGGTGCCCTGCCGGAGGGGGCGACGGCCCTGCGCGACCTCGCCATCCTGCCGTAGGGGCAAGCTTTTGCCGCTTTCCGGCTTAGCCACCTCATCCTGAGGAGGCCAAAGGCCGTCTCGAAGGATGGGCCGCCAGCGCTGGTGGCCCATCCTTCGAGGCTCGCTCCGCTCGCACCTCGGATGAGGTGGCTTCCTGGGAAATCGATCAGCAGCTCAGAACGGCTTGACGATGACCAGGATGACGATGCCGATCATCAGCAGGGTCGGAACCTCGTTCATCACGCGATAGAACTTTGCCTGGCGCTTGCGCTCATCACGCTCGAAGCTCTTGCGCCAGGCGCTCATCGCGCCTGTCATGCCCGACAGGATCAGCACCAGCAGCAGCTTCGCATGCAGCCAGCCCTGGCTCATGATCGTCGGATCCCACAGGATCAGCGCGATCCCCAGGAGCCAGACGACGATCATCGCAGGTGTCACGATGGCGCGCAGCAGGCGGCGCTCCATCACCTTCAACATCTCGGACTCCGGCGAACCAGGCCGCGTGTCGGAGTGGTAGACATACAGGCGCGGCAGATACAGCACGCCGGCCATCCAGGCGATCACGGCGATGACGTGGACCGCCTTGATCCAGACATAGGCATCCATTCTCAGGCCCTTCCGACAGGCGCTGCGGCCGCGGCCTGGGCCGGGCAGCCGGTGAATTCCATGGGGCAGATGCGCTGGCCGCCGGCCGGACAGGTGCCGCTGCGCCCGCAGGCGGCACGGACCATGGCAGCCAGGCCGTCGACAAAGGCACCGGCGACACCCAGCGCCGGCACCCGGACATAGGCCGGCACGCCCTTTTCCTCGGCCAGGTCGCGGTACTCGATGTCCAGCTCTACCAGCGTTTCGGAATGCTCGGAGACGAAGGCAATGGGTACGACGACCAGGGGCCTGCCCTCCTGCCCCGCCACCTCGATCTCATGCTCGGTCGAGGGTCCGATCCACTTCAGCGGGCCGACGCGGCTCTGGTAGCTGATGCGCCAGTCCAGGTCAGCCACGCCCAGGCCCGCCACGATGGCGGCAGCCGAACGCTCGACCTGCCATTGATAGGGATCGCCATCCTTCACCACCTTCTCTGGCAGGCCATGGGCAGAGAACAGGAGGCGCGGAGGCACGGCGCTGCCCGCCAGCGCCGGATCGGCCAGGGCGCCGCGGATCGTCGCGACATGGGCCGCAACAAAGTCGGGCTGGTCAGGATAGCAGCACACGGTGTGCACGGCGGCCTTGAGGTGGCCGGCATGGCGCTGCCATTCGCGTAGGGACGAGGCCGTGGTCGTGGTCGAGAACTGCGGATAAAGCGGCAGCAGCACGATCCGGTCGGGCTTGAAGGCGGCCACGGCCTTTGCCGTCTGGGCTGTCAGCGGATGCCAGTAGCGCATGGCGATGAAGACGCGCGCCTCCGCCCCCAGCGCCTGCTCCAGCGCGCTGGCCTGCGCCTCCGTCAGGGGCAGGATGGGCGAGCGGCCACCCATCTGGGCATAGATCCCCTGGGCGGTCGGCGTGCGCCGGCGGGTGATCAGCCACGCCACAAGGCGGCGCAGCGGCCCCGGCAGGCGAATGATCGCCGGGTCGCTGAACAGGTTCATCAGGAACGGCCTGACGGCATCCAGCGAGTCCGGCCCGCCCAGATTGAACAGGACGACGGCAACGCGGCTCATCGCCCGGCCCCAAGCGTGTCGATCAGCAGGGACACCTTACGCCGCGCGGGCCGGCCGCTGCCAGGCGCGCACCCGGTCGACCAGCAGGCGCACATTCTCCGGCGGCGTCGGCGGGATGATGCCGTGACCCAGGTTGAAGACGAACGGCCGGTCGCCCAGCGTTTCCAGGACGGCGTCGATCTCCTCCTCAAGCGCCTTGCCCCCGGCGACCAGCACGATCGGGTCCAGGTTGCCCTGCACCACGGTCTCCTGGGCCACGCGCCGTGCCAAGTTGCCCGGCACGTTGTGATCCAGGCCGATCACGTCGGCTCCGGTACGCGCGGCGAACCCCTCCAGTCGCGCGCCGGCGCCCTTGGGAAAGGCAATCAGCGGCACATCGGGATGGCGCGCCTTCAGGGCGGCGCGGATGCGGGCGATCGGCGCCGTGACCCAGCGTTCGAACTCCCGCTCGGGCAGGCTGCCGGCCCATGTGTCGAACAGCTGGACGACCTCCGCCCCCGCCTGGATCTGGCGCGACAGGTACTCGACCGTGTTGCGCACCAGGATCTCGATCAGCTGGCCAAAGCCCTCCGGGTCCCGCCAGGCCCACAGCCGGGCCGCTGCCTGGTCGTTGGACCCCTTGCCCTCGACCATGTAGGTGGCGACGGTCCAGGGCGCGCCCGCAAAGCCGATCAGGGTCACCTCCTGTGGCAGGCCGGCACGCACCCGCGACACCGTCTCGTAGACGGCGCCCAGCCGGTCGACGGCACCCGTCTCGTCCAGGCGGACCAGGCCGGCCGCGTCGCGGATCGGTTCAAGCCTGGGACCTTCGCCCTCAGCATAGGTCAGCTTCTGGCCCATTGCCCAGGGCAGCAGCAGGATGTCGGCGAACAGGATCGACGCATCGAAGCCATAGCGCCGGATCGGTTGCAGCGTGACCTCGGTCGCCAGTTCGGGGTTCATGCACAGGGACAGGAAGTCGCCGGCCTGGGCCCGCGTGGCGCGGTATTCGGGCAGGTAGCGTCCGGCCTGGCGCATCAGCCAGATGGGCGGCGGACCGTCCGTGTTGCCGCGGATCGTGGCGAGCATGCGCTTGGTCACGGGAACGTCCATCTCTGTGCAAGGGCTGGTCTGGTGTGCCAGTCCACCGCCGGCTGTGCAAGCGGCTGTATCGCCTGCCAGCCCTTGTGCGGTGCGTCAGGGGAATGATTCCCAGGTCCTCTCTTCATATGATCTTTCAATAAGAAGTTTGTTGTATTGAATGGGCCTGTGGATAGCGGTGATCCCCGAAAATCCACAGGCGGGGGGGACAGAAATGGGGATGATCCGACGGCCCGGCGCACGGCGTGGACAAGTCTGGGGACAGGTCGTGTTGCACCGCGGCATTCCGTCACCGGCGCGTCCGGGGAACAGTCGTCATACTGGTGACATTGGCTGCCTGGCCATGTGCGTTATCCCCTGCGTATCGGGGGGTTCGGCAACCTGTCCACCGTGGGAGCAGATGCGGTATGGATCGCGTGTCGTCCTTCGACCCGGTGCAAGACGAGGCATCGGGAGCGTGGTTATCCCCGCAATACCCGCCATTCGTGGCGGGCTTCGATCTTGATGGTCAGGTCACCGTGCGGCATTTCCACCTCTATCTGATCTCCGACGCGACGGGCGAGACGCTCAACGCGATGAGCAAGGCTGCCGTCTCCCAGTTCGAAGGGGTCGAGGTCGTGGAGCGGCTGTATCCCCTGGTGCGTACGCGCAAGCAGCTCGAACGGATCCTGGCCGACATCACCCAGGCCCCCGGTGCGGTGATGTTCACCCTGGTGAACCACGAGCTGCGCGACCTGCTGACCGAAACGTGCCTGCGCCTGAACGTGCCATGCATCCCCGTGCTCGACCCGATCATCGGCGCTCTGGGCTCGTTCTTCGATGCCAAGGCGCGCAATCAGCCGGGTCGGCAGCATGCGCTTGATGCCGGCTATTTCCGCCGGATCGAGGCGATGAACTTCACCATGGCCCATGACGATGGCCAGTCAACGCATGACCTGTCGGCCGCCGACGTGGTCCTGGTCGGCATTTCGCGCACCTCCAAGACGCCGACCTGCATCTATCTGGCCAATCGCGGGATCAAGGCGGCCAATGTCGCGCTGGTCCCGGGCGTTCCGCTGCCCGCCGGCCTGGACGCCATCGCGCCCGGCGGTACCCTGGTGGTCGGCCTGACCACCAGCCCGGACCGCCTGGTGCAGATCCGCCGCAACCGGCTGCTGGCCCTGAACGCGCAGACCGAGACCGACTATGTCGACCTGGAGGCGGTCAAGCGGGAGGTGGCGGACGCCCGGCGCCTGTTCCTGCGCCGTGGCTGGCCGGTGATCGACGTGACACGCCGCTCGATCGAGGAGACGGCCGCCGCCATCCTCTCCCTGCACGACCGCCGCACCGGCACCGAAGCCTCTCCGCCGCCGCCCTTGCTGGCCTGATGCCGGCAAGTCAGCGGTCCGCGCGACGACCCTAGAGGTTGTAGCTGAACGGCAGGGCCGTGGTGATCGCGGGGATGCGGCCCGGAACGGGGATCAGGTGTTCCTCCGCGACCTCCAGCCAGGGCTCGGCCAGCTGCTGAAGGGCGCGGGCCCGGTTGGCGCAGCGCGCGTGGCGCGAATGGCGCAGCGTGGTGCGATAGATCACCAGCGGCTGCCCGCTCGATTCCTTCAGCACGACGAACGCGCTGCCGTCGCCCAGGCCGCGCCCCTCGGCCAGGGCGCGCAGGCGCGCGGATTCCTCGCGGTCCAGCCGCAGCAGCATGTACTGGCTGATCCGGTCGCCCGTCTCGAGCACGGTCAGGCGGGCATCGTCCTGGTTCGACACGATCACGGCATAGCGCAGGCCGGCGCCGCCCAGCAGTTGCGCGGCCATCGCAGCAGCACTCTTGCGGCCCGAGGAGTGCGCTGGAAAGCCGTAGTATTCGTAGTACTTCTCCTCCAGCGCATCGACGAATGCCTCGCCATGCTCGAACAGGCGGCGATCGATGAAGCCCAGGCGCTGGGCCAGTTCCTTGATCGCGTTGTCGGTCAGGCGCTCCACCTTCACATGCAGGTGGGTCAGGGTCAGCGGCCCGCCGTCGCGTTCCGCCAGCAGGGCATAGTCGACCGCCAGCAGTCGCTTCAGCATCGTCTCGGCATCGCCATGCAGCAGGTCGCCATGGCTGGGATCCCACCCCGACAGGGGGACAAAGGGGGCGATGCGCTTCAGGTTCTCCGCCGTCACCATGTTCGAGCTGCGCAGGCGGAAATGCTTGTTCAGCGCGTCCGGCAGCTTGCCGTCGATCAGGATCAGGAAGGCCGTGTTCTGCTCGCGATGCTCGATGCCGGGCCGGCCCGAACCCGGCAGGAGCCGTTCCGGCGTGACGAAGGGATAGGGCTTGCGGTTGCGCTGGAACGCGAAATAGCTGTCGGCCAGGACATGGTTGATCAGCAGGTTGACCACGTGGTCGCGCGCCCGATCGAAGGGATCGGGACTGTCCTGGCCTGTTGCGGGGGCCGACGGGTAGGCATTGCCGGGCTGCTCGATGCTCATCATCCACACTGGATCCGGTCCATCCGGATCCCCTCAGGTTTGCCCCGCGCCGCGACATGCCCCGACACGGGCCCCCGGCTTGCCAACCGCACGCGAATTTACCATACAGCGTGCATTGCAGAAGCGGCACCCGCAGCAGCGAAGGTCACGCCGATGGTCGCATCATGACGCGGATGGGCGAGGGCGCCGACCAGCCGGCCCCGCATCCCGAGGTGATCCTGGCATCGGCCAGCCGGGCCAGGGCGCAGATGCTGCACGCCGCGGGCGTTGCCGTCACGATCGAGCCCGCCCGCATCGACGAACTGGCTATCAAGCAGAGCCTGCAGGCCGAGAAGGCCAGTCCGACCGACATCGCAACCCTGCTGGCGGAGCTGAAGGCGGTCCGCATATCGGAGCGGCGGCCTGACGCCTTCGTCATCGGCAGCGACCAGGTCCTGGAATGCAACGGCGTCCTGTTCGACAAGCCGCCTGACCTGGACCATGCCCGGGCCCAGTTGCAGGCGCTGCGCGGCCGGCCGCACCGCCTGATCGCCGCCGTGTGCGTGGCGCAGGGTGGCGTGCCGGTCTGGCGTCATGTGCAGCATGCCGACCTGCACATGCGGCGCTTCAGCGACCTTTTCCTGGACCACTACATCACGCAGGAGTCCGAGCTGGTGCTGGCCAGCGTCGGTGCCTATCGCGTTGAGGGGCTGGGCGCCCAGCTGTTCGAACGGATCGACGGCGACTGGTTCACGATCCTGGGCATGCCGCTGCTGCCATTGCTGGCCTATCTGCGCGAGCGGGCTATCCTGCCGGCATGACGTCTCAGCGCATTTCGGGCAAGGCCCGCCTGGCCGGCGTGATGGGCTGGCCGGTGGGCCATTCGCGCTCCCCCTTCATCCACAATCACTGGCTTGCGACCTACGGGATCGACGGCGCCTACCTCCCGCTGGCGGTGCAGCCCCAGGATTTCGAACAGGCGATGCGGGCCTTGCCCCTGCTCGGCTTCCGCGGGGCGAATGTCACCGTCCCGCACAAGGAGGCGGCGCTGGCCTGTGCCGACGAGGTGGACGCCGTCGCACGGCGGATCGGGGCGGCCAATACACTGGTCGTGACAGCGGATGGCCGCATCCGGGCGACCAATACGGATGCCTTCGGGTTCATCGAGAACCTGCGCGAGCGGGCGCCCGGCGCCGACCTGGCGGTGCCGGCGGTCGTGCTGGGCGCCGGTGGCGCCGCGCGGGCGGTGATCGTTGCCTTGCTGGACGCGGGCGCGCCGCAGGTCGTCCTGGCCAATCGCGGCCGGGCGCGGGCGGAGGCACTGGCCGAGAGCCTGGGCGGTGCGATCCGGGTGGTGGACTGGGCGGACCGGGCGGCGGCGCTGGAGGGGGCGGGTCTGCTTGTCAACACGACGACGCTGGGCATGGCGGGCCAGCCGGCGCTGGACCTGGACCTGGCCGCCCTGCCGCATCAGGCGCTGGTCACCGACATCGTCTACACACCGCTCATGACGCCGCTCCTGGCGGCGGCCCAGGCGCGCGGGCACAGGGTCGTGGACGGATTGGGCATGCTGCTGCATCAGGCACGGCCCGGCTTTGCCGCGTGGTTCGGGACGGAGGTCACGGTGACGCCGGACCTGCGGGCCCTGGTCGAACGGGACATACCGAAATGCTGAAGATCGGCCTGACCGGCTCCATCGGAATGGGCAAGAGCGAGACGGCGAAGATGTTCGCCAGGCTGGGCGTGCCCGTCTATGACGCGGACGCGGCGGTCCATGCCCTCTACGCCAAGGGAGGCAAGGCGGTCGGCCCGCTGGGCGAGGCGTTCCCCGGCGTCGTGGTCGACGATGCAGTCGACCGGGCTGCCCTGTCCCGTGCCATTGCCGGCCAGCCGGAGCAGTGGAAGAAGCTGGAGGCGATCGTCCATGTCCTGGTCGGCGAAAGCCAGCGTGCCTTCCTGGACAAGGCCAAGGCCGAGGGGCACAAGCTGGTCGTCCTGGACATTCCCCTGCTGTTCGAGACCAAGGGCGAAGGCCGCGTCGACCGCATCGTGGTGGTCAGCGCGCCCGCCGATCTGCAGAAGGAGCGCGTCCTGGCCCGCCCGGGCATGACCGAGGAAAAGCTGGTGGAGATCCTGGCCCGCCAGACGCCGGACGCCCACAAGCGCGAGCGGGCCCATTTCGTCGTCGAGACGCATCGCGGCCTGGACGACGCCCATGCCCAGGTCGAGGCGATCGTGGCTGCCCTGCACCAGGAACTGGACGAGGTTGCGGCCCGTGCGTGAGATCGTCCTGGATACCGAGACGACCGGGCGCGATCCGTTGAACGGCGACCGGATCGTCGAGATCGGCTGTGTCGAGCTGGTCAACCACCTGCCCACTGGCCGCGTCTTCCAGCGCTATCTGGACCCCGAGCGCGACAGCGAGCCAGGCGCCCTGGCCGTGCACGGCCTGACCCGCGAATTCCTGAGCGGCCACAAGCGCTTCGCGGACGAGGTCGAGGATTTCCTGGCATTCGTCGGCGACGATCCGCTGGTGATCCAGAATGCTGCGTTCGACATGGGCTTCCTGAACGCGGAACTGCGGCGCCTGGGCCGCCCCACCCTGCCCATGGACCGCGCGATCGACACGCTGAAACTGGCGCAACGGAAGTTCCCCGGTCAGCGGGTCAGCCTGGACGCCCTGTGCGACCGCTTCCGCATCGACCGCACGCACCGCACGCTGCATGGCGCGCTGCTGGACGCGGAGCTGACGGCGCTGGTCTATCTGGAGCTGCTGGGCGGCCGCCAGGTCGGGCTTGGCCTGGAGGCCGAGGAATTGCTCGAACTGACGGTGGCGACCAGCGTCACGATCCGTCCGCCCCGCGTCTTTGCTCCCAGTCCTGAGGAGCTTGAGGCCCATGCCGCCTTCCTGGCAACAATCAAGGACCCGATCTGGACCCTGGCCTGAACCCGACGGCTCCGCCACTCCACACCGCTCATCCCCGCGAAGGCGGGGATCCAGAGCCACAAGCGCCGTCCTGCGTGACCCTAGATCCCGGCCTTCGCCGGGATGAGCGGGGATAAGCAGGTGCTTGAATTGCTACGGACGCACCAGCAGCGGGGAGTTCACGAGAGCAATAAAAGCGTCTTAATCAACAACCTGCCATCCTTTGAGGGGCCTGACCGTGGCGCAGGCGGGGCCGCCGTCCTTGGCGCGGCCGGGCAGGCGGCATTCCAGGACGGCACCGGCCAGGGCCTGCTGAAGCAGGGCCGGAGCGATGTCGTGGACGTCGATCTTGGCCCGCCGGCTCCATGGCGTGTCCGTCTCGCCCGCCTGTGTGCCGATGGCGATGTAGACGAAGCGGCGCTCCGGCCCCTCCCGCCGGACGAAGTCGCCGGTCAGCCGTCCGTCCTTCGACAGGCGCACCGGCACATCGAACGACAGCGGCGCTTCGGTCGCGACGACCGGGCCGACGGCCGCGCTGGCCTTGTCCTGAAGGCTGTAGGTGACACCCGCGACCGGGTCCCCGATCGTCAGCCTTAAGCGGATCGTCTCATCCGTTGCCATCGTTCTCCTCGTTAATGAATGCGCTGCGCTGATACATCGGCCGGCCGTGGCGAAAGTGCGCCGTGGCCAGGCGGCGCAGGCTTTGCCCGGTCTGGCTGCGGATGAAGCGGCAGGCGGCACTGGCCTCGGAGAAGCCCAGGCGATGGGCCAGGCGGTCGACCCCGCCGGCGCCCGCCGTGCCTTTCTGGAGCAGGTGTTCCTGCACGATCTGCATCCGGACATAGGCCAGGATCGCGCCGAAGTCCGTCCCCTCCTGCGCCAGCCGCCGCTGCAACGTGCGGGGCGACATGGCCAGCAGACGCGCCACCCGTGGCAGGTCGACGCCGTCCGTCAGCTGGGCGGTCACCAGGATCTCCACCTGTCCCTTGAGATCGGATGGCCAGGCGCCGTCCTGGCGCGACAGATGCCCCTGCAGGAAACGCAGCATGTCGGGATTGCCCTGGGGCAGCGGCCGGTGGAAGTCGGCCAGGGGCATGACATAGGCGTTGCGCTCTGCCCCGTACCGGACCGGGCAGCGGAAGAAGCTGCGCTGGGCCTGGGTGGTCGGCGGCGCGTCGTGGGCGAACTCGATCCGGGCCGGCGCCCAGTTCTGGCCCAGCATGACGCGGGCCATGCGGACGTTCAGCGCAATCACCCCCTCCACGAACTGGTGCGCCTTGGGACGCAGGGCCGGGCGCATGGTCATGGTCAGGGCGACCAGATCGCCCTCCGTCACCTGGTCGGCGGAAAAGGCGTTGTTCTCGATATGCCCATAGGTCTGGCCCAGGCCGTAACGGTCGGCATAGGTCATGCAGTAGTCGCCCAGCACCGCCAGCGGACCGAAGGCGCGCGGGTTCAGCCAGTCAGCGAATTGGATGGCCAGGTCCGGACGTCGCGTCAGGTCGGCCGCCGCCGCCATCGACTCGATGATCAGCCGGGCAGAGACGGTCAGCCTTGGCGCCCTGCTTTGTGCCACCTGGTCCAGGCCTGTCACGCGCAACGCCCGATAGTCGATGTCCAGGTGGTCCAGGAAGGCCAGCAACTGGCGCACGGCGGCAATGTCGGCGGTCAGGTCCATGGCAGGCCCGTCTGGCGCGATTGGTCAATCAATCGGCGCATTCTGTCAATTTGGCGCTGCCCGGTCCAGCTATCATCGCCATCATGGGCAGGAACAGAACGCCGTTCACGCGGGCGGTGGTTCCGATCCCGCCAGAAAACGCCGGGCCATCATCCGGCATTGTGCAATGCAGATGCCAATCTGGAAGCGGTTCCAGTTTCCTGGGGCGATTCCGTGGCCAACAACAACACGCCCAAGCCTGGGAGGTGACACATGAAGTCGATCTGGTTCCACATGCAGGGCTACCGCGACCTGCCCGATGACTTCCACAAGAAGTACGAGAGCGTCTGGGTCACGCCCCCGACTGACGAGCTGTGCGACCCCAAGATGGTCGCCAAGTACCTGCGCTGGAATGTCGAGGAGCTGGAGCTCGCGGACGAGGTCGGCTTCGACGGGCTCGGCATCAACGAGCATCACCAGAACGCCTATGGCTTCCCCGTCTCGCCCAACCTGATCGCCTCGATCCTCGCCCGGCGCAACTCGGATGCGGCGCTGGTCGTGCTGGGCAACACCCTGCCCCTTTACAACCCGCCGATGCGGGTGGCCGAGGAATTCGCCCTGCTGGACTGCCTGTCGGGCGGGCGGCTGGTCGCCGGCTTCCCCGTGGGTTCGCCCATGGACACGGTGGGCTGCTATGGCATTCCGCCGACCCAGGTCCGGCCCCGCTATTACGAGGCGCACGACCTGATCAAGAAGGCGTGGACCCACAAGGGGACCTTCGCCTTCAACGGCCAGTTCACCAAGCTGCGCTATGCCAACCTGTGGCCCAAGCCGCTGCAGAACCCGCATCCGCCCGTCTGGCTGGCCGGCGGCGGTTCGGTCGAGACGTGGAAGTTCGCGACCGACAACGATTACACCTATTCCTATCTCAGCTTTGGCGGGCACAAGGCCGGCAAGGCGATGATGCAGGGCTATTGGGACCAGATCGAAAAGGCGGGCCTGGACGACAATCCCTATCGCGCCGGCTTTGCCCAGCTGGTCGTCGTGGCCGATACCGACGCCATGGCCGAGAAGCTCTACCTGAAGCACATCCGCAACTTCTACACGAAGTCGCTGCACATCCCCTCGCACTTCCAGGCCATTCCCGGCTTCATGACCAAGAAGAGCGTGGAATACAACATGCGGAAGGGGGCCAAGGCACTCAACGCCACCTATTCCGATCCGGCGAACGCCACGTGGAAGGACTTTACCGAGACGGACCAGGTCGTGATCGGCGGCAGCCCGGACACCGTCGCGGCCCGGCTTGAGGAGGCGGTGCGCAACCTGCGCGTCGGCCACCTGATGATCATCATGCAGATCCAGTCGATGGACCGCGAACTGACCGAGTACAACACCCGCCTGTTCGCGGACAAGGTGCTGCCCCGGATCCGCAACATCTGGGACAAGGAAGGTTACGTCGACCATTGGTGGCCGCAGGGCGCCACGCGCAACCAAGTGGCGGCGCCAAGCCGGGAGGCCGCGGAATGAGCGCGCCCATCCAGTCGATCGCCATCAGCGACGAGTTCCAGCCCAACCCCGTGATGATCAAGGGCGACGGTCGCGCGACCGTCTTCCTGCATGGCCTGCTGGGTCCGGAATGGGACCCGCTGCTCGACCGTCTCGCCAGCGGAAGGCGGGTCTATGCCCCGGCCCATGTCGGGTCGAGCGAGCCGGACGAGTTGCGCCATGTCGATGGGATCTATGAACTGATCCTCTATTATGACGAACTCTTCGAGCGCCTGGGCCTGACCCAGGTCGACCTGGTCGGCCATTCGTTCGGCGGCATGGTCGCGGCCGAGCTTGCGGCGGCGTTCCCGGCCCGCGTGCGCAAGCTGGTCCTGATCGATGCCCTGGGCCTGTGGCGTGACGAGGCGCCGGTCGAGGACTATCTGCTGGTCCCGCCGGAAACGCAGATCCGCCGCATCCTGGGCGATCCGGCGCGCCCCGATATCCAGGCGCGCCTCCAGCCGCCCGAGGATCCTGAGGCGCAGATCCAGGCGGCGCTCGCCAAGGTGACGGCTCTGGCCAGCGTGTCCCACTTCCTGTGGGCGGTGCCGGAACGCGGCCTGGTCCGCCGCCTGCACCGGATCAAGGCGCCAACCCTGGTCCTGTGGGGCGCCGACGACGCCCTGGTCCCCAGCCTCTATGCCCGCGACTTCGGGGCAAAGATCCGCGGCTCCGAAGTCCGGATCATCGATGGCGCCGGCCACACCCCGCACCTGGACAAGCTGGACGAGGTTGCGGCCGCGATCACCGGTTTCCTGGACGTCTAGGAACGGTGTTAGCCTTCCCGATCCGGTCGGCTGGCGGGCCGCCGGATCGGGCATGAAACCGGCCACCAGAGCCGGCCAGGAACCGGGAGGGAACAATGACCGCACTCAGCTATGTGCATGGGAACCAGGGGCCGGCGCTGATCGGGCAGACGATCGGGCGCTTCTTCGACGATGTCGTGGCGCGCGATGGCGACGTGATGGCCCTGATCGTGCGGCACCAGGGCATCCGCTGGACCTATGCCCAGCTGAAGGAAAAGGTCGATGCCGTGGCCGCGGGCCTGCTGGCCCTCGGGCTGCAACCGGGCGACCGGGTGGGCATCTGGGCGCCCAATTGCTGGGAATGGACGGTGACGCAGTTCGCCACCGCCAAGGCCGGCCTGATCCTGGTCAACATCAACCCTGCCTACCGCCTGGCCGAGGTCGAGTACGCGCTGAACAAGGTGGGGTGCAAGGCGCTGATCAGCGCTCGCGTCCACAAGACCAGCGAATACCTGAACATGGTCCGCACCCTGGCGCCGGAACTGGCGGGGTCCCAGCCCAACCAATTGAGGGCGGCCCGCCTGCCCGATCTGCGCCTGGTCGTCCTGCTGGGCGATGCGGCGGAGCCTGGCTGCCTGACCTTTCCCGAACTCGATGCCCTGGGCGGCGAGGCCGAGCGCCAGCGCCTAGTCGAACTGGCCGAAACGCTCCAGTTCGACGATCCGATCAACATCCAGTTCACCAGTGGCACGACCGGTTTCCCCAAGGGCGCGACGCTGTCGCACCACAACATCCTCAACAACGGCTTCTTCACGGCGGAGTCGATCCGCTTGGCCAAGGGCGACCGGCTGTGCATCCCGGTGCCGCTCTACCATTGCTTCGGCATGGTGATGGGTAACCTTGGGTGTCTCACGCACAGTGCGACGATGGTCTACCCCAACGATGCCTTCGATCCGCTGACCGTGCTCCAGGCCGTGGCGGAGGAGAAGTGCACGGCCCTCTATGGCGTGCCGACCATGTTCATCGCCGAGCTGAACCATCCCGATTTCGCCAAGTACGATCTGTCCAGCCTGCGCACCGGGACCATGGCCGGCTCCCCCTGCCCGATCGAGGTGATGAAGCGCGTCGTCAGCGACATGCACATGAGCGAGGTGACAATCGCCTATGGCATGACCGAGACCAGCCCCGTGAGCATGCAGAGCCAGGCGGACGATCCGCTCGACCTGCGCGTCTCGACCGTCGGCAACATCCAGCCGCACCTGGAGGTCAAGATCGTCGATGCCGAGGGGCGCATCGTGCCGCGCGGGGAAACAGGCGAGTTCTGCACCCGCGGCTATTCCGTCATGCTCGGCTACTGGGCAGACGCGGAGAAGACGGACGAGGCGATCGACAAGGCCGGCTGGATGCACACCGGCGACCTCGCCGTGATGAACGACAACGGCTACGTCAACATCGTCGGCCGTATAAAGGATATGGTCATCCGCGGCGGCGAGAACGTCTATCCGCGCGAGATCGAGGAGTTCCTCTATCGCCATCCGGCGGTGCAGGACGTCCAGGTGATCGGCGTGCCCGACACGAAGTACGGCGAGGAACTGTGCGCCTGGATCGTGGCCAAGCCGGGTGTCACGGTGAACGAGGAGGAAGTGCGCGCCTTCTGCCGGGGGCAGATCGCCCACTACAAGATCCCGCGCTATGTCCGCTTCGTCGACGGCTTCCCCACCACCGTCACGGGCAAGGTGCAGAAGTTCGTCATGCGCGAGCAGATGATCGCCGACCTGTCCCTGACCGTCGACAAGACGGCCTGAGAATCGTCACCATCGACCGTGCCGGGAGTGACTCGATGAGTGCTGCAGCGAATGCCGGGCGCAGCCCGGTGCCCACGTTCCTGATCGCAACGCTGAAGGTGCGAAACTTTCCGGAGTACATGGAGCGCTATGGCATGCCCGCCCTGGCGCAGCTGCAGGCCGCCGGGGCGCAGATCGAGGTCGGATCCCTGGACCCAGTCGTGCTGGAAGGGACCTGGGACTGCAACTGGACGGTGGTCATCCGGTTCGCGAACAGGGCGGCCGCCGAGGATTTCTACCGGTCGCCGGGCTATGCGCCACTTCTGCACCTGCGCAAGACCGAGCTGACCGACGGTGGATCGGTCATCCTTGTCGATGGGTTCGATCCGGCGGCAGCGTCGGGCTGATCCGCGGCGGCCGGGAAAGTGCCGGGACCAAAGGAAGAAACGGGATGGATCTGCACCTGACGGGCAAGCGTGCCCTGGTTACCGGCGCGTCGAAGGGGATCGGGGCGGCCGCGGCGGAGGTCCTGGCCGAGGAAGGGTGCAACCTGCGCCTGGCGGCGCGTGATGCGGCCGGCCTGGAAGGGCTTGCCCGGCGCCTGCGCCGCGCCCATGGGGTCGAGGTGTCGGTCCACCCGACCGACCTGCGCGATCGCGCCGCCCTGGCCGCCCTGGCCCAGGCGGCGGCGGACGTGGACATCCTGATCAACAATGCCGGCGACATTCCCGGCGGCAACCTGGAGACGGTGGACGAGGCAACCTGGCGCCATGCCTGGGAGCTGAAGGTGTTCGGCTACATCAACCTGACGCGCGCGATCTATGCCGCGATGAAGGCGCGTGGCCACGGTGTCATCGTCAACGACATCGGGGCGGCGGGGGAGCGGTTCGATGCGAACTACATTGCGGGCTCCGCCGGCAATGCGGCGCTGATGGCCTTTACCCGGGCCCTGGGCGGCGCCAGCCTGAAGGACGGCATCCGGGTCGTCGGCATCAACCCCGGTCCGGTCGAGACGGACCGCATCGTGAGCCTGATGAAAACGCGCGCCAGCGCAGTATTGGGCGACGAAGCCCGCTATCGGGACCTGATGGCCAGGTTCCCCGGCGGCCGGGCCGCCAGCCCGCGGGAGATCGCCGACATGATGGCCTTCCTGGCTTCGGACCGCTCGGCCTATACCAGCGGGGTCATCATCACGATCGACGGCGGCCTGTGCGCCAGCGCAGGCTGAGCCGCGACGCCAGCTGAGCGCGACGCCACCGGCCATCAATCCTGTTGCAGCAGGTCCCATGCCAACGGCGTGCCGCGGGCAATGGGCCGGGCGGCTCGTGACGCCAGGACGCGGTCCAGGTGCTTCGGCGCCAGGCCGTGGCCGGGACGGATGGAGCGGACGTTCTGGCTCGTGAAGGCCTCGCCTCCGGCGATGTCGCGCACGGCATAGAGCGAGCGGCGATAGGTGGCGTTGGCCTGCTCCGCCGCTGCCCTGGCATAGCTGACCTGGCCGATGGCCTCACGTGCGGCGCGGCAGCCCTGGACCAGGGCGGCGACCTCGGCCGGCTCCAGCGAGAAGGCGGCATCGGGGCCGCCGTCCGCGCGGGCCAGGGTCACATGCTTCTCGATCACGCAGGCGCCGAGCGCCACCGCCGCGACCGAGACGCCGATCCCCATCGTGTGGTCCGACAGGCCGGGGATCACGCCAAAGGCCTGGCCCAGGTGCGGGACGGTCGCCAGGTTGGCCTGGGACGCGGGCGTGGGATAGCCGCTGATGCAGTGCAGCAGCACGATCTGGCTGGCGCCGGCGTCGCGCGCGGCCTCCACTGCCTCCCCGATCTCGCCCAGGCTGGCCATGCCGGTCGACATGATGAGCGGCTTGCCCGTGCGCGCCACGCGCCGGATCAAAGGCAGGTCGACCAGCTCGAACGAGGCGATCTTGTAGGCAGGCGCGCCAAGCTGCTCCAGCAGGTCGACCGCCGTCGGGTCGAAGGGAGAGGAAAAGACCGTGATGCCGATCCTGCGCCCGTGCTCGAACAGGTCGGCATGCCAGTCCCAGGGGGTTGCGGCCTCCTGGTACAGGTCGTACAGGCGGCGGGCATGCCACAGGCCGCCTTCGATGGTGAAGCCGGGGCCGTCATGGTCCAGCGTGATCGTGTCGGCGGTATAGGTCTGCAGCTTGACCGCGTCGCAGCCGGCAGCCTTGGCCGCGTCCATCAGGGCCAGCGCCCGGCCCAGGTCGCCATTGTGGTTGCCCGACAGTTCCGCGATCACATAGGGCGGCTGGGTCGGGCCGATGGCGCGGCCGGCTATGGCGATGTCCGGGATCATGCCTTCTCCGCCAGTTGAGCCACGATCCGCGCCCGCTCTCGCTGCCAGTCGGCGGTGAACAGGGCCAGGCGGATCACGTCGATATGCTGCCCGTCCTTCTCGATCTGGTCGCGGAAGGTGCCTTCGACCTGGAAGCCGAAGCCCTGGTGCATGCGCACCACGGCGTCGTTGCTGGCCAGCACCTCGCACCCGATCTTGCGCAATCCGTGGTGGTTCGTCATGCGGTCCAGGGCCAGGACCTCCATCACGCTGCCCAGGCCCTTCGGCCGCTCGTCCGGGCCGATGTAGAACGCCCAGAAGCAGGTGCCGTGGCGCGCGTCGATCGCGCTGATCGAGACGAAGCCCATCGGCTGCCCCCGCCATTCGGCGATCAGCAGGTCCAGGCGAGGGTCCCGCACGGCTGCATCCCACCAGCGCGCGTGTTCATCCGCGCCGATCTGGTGGTCGGTATACATGTGGCGCCGCACGGCCGGCGCGTTGCGCCAGGCCCGCACCCGCTCGCGGTCGTCGTCGCGAACCGGGCGTAGCACCACGTCGGCCAGCGTGGCGCGGGGAAACGCGGTGGTGCTCAGGCCGCCCATGATTCGGGCTCGAGCCTTGCGGCAATGCGCCAGGCGCCGGTGCCGTCGACCAGTGCGGCAGAGCGCCGGGCCAGCTTGCGCCGGGCCATGTCATTGGTCAGCAGTGCCTGGACCTGCTCGCGCACATGCACCGGCTCCAGGCTGTCGAGCAGCACCACGGCCCCGTCGCGCGCCATGCTGGTGCAGGCTTCGCGCTGGTTGTCGGCAACGATCGCGACCAGGCTGGGCAGGCCCAGGCAGGCGCGTTCCCACAGGGTGCTGCCGCCAGCGCCGATGGTCAGGTCGGCCTCGACCATCAACTCGGCCATGGACGGTGGGTCGACATGCAGGTGCGCCTGCGGCCCGAACGCCGCGACCTGGGCCGCGACCGGGGTCAGGTGCGGGGCAGCCGCACCCAGGACCACATCGACGGCAATCCCGGGGTCGAGCCCCTGCAGCGCCGTCAGCACCGCGGATGTCGCATTGGCGCCGTCGGTTCCCCCCATGCTGACCAGCAGGCGCGACACCGGGCGGCCGTCGCGCCGGGCCAGGGCCGCATTGCGCTGGACCGCGAATTCCGGCCGCAGCAGGGCCTGGGCGCAGCCCGCCATGACCGTGCAGTGCGCCGGCACGAAGGGGCGGTGGCCGGCAGCAGTGCGGCCGTGGCCCTGGTCGATCAGAAGGTCGCAGTCATGGCGGCGATGCCCGTCCTCCAGCACCGCGATGCGCTGGGCCCAGTGGCGGCATGCCTGTTCGAAGGCGAACCCCCGCTGGTAATGGTCGACCAGCAGCAGGGCGCAGCCCTGGGGCCAGCGCGTGGCCATTGCCTCCGCCTCGTCCTTCTCCGGCCCGTCCAGGATGCAGATGCCATCGGCCAGGGCCTGCGCCCGGGGGACGGCCTCCAGCGTGCCCGGCCGGCAGGCCAGGCCGATGCGCCAGCCACGCGCCGCCAGCACCTCGGCCAGGACCATGCTGCGCATGACATGGCCGGCCCCGATGTCCAGCCCGGCATCGGCGCGCACGACGAAAAGCGGCCTCATCATAGGCTCCCCCATGCAGCGGCGGCACGGTCGGCGGCCCCGCCCTCGGCCGCGATCGACGCCTTCAGACCTTCCAGCCGGTCGTGGCCCTGGTTCATGCGGCCGATCTCCGGGTGGGCGTGGACGATGGCCAGGGGCACGCGCCAGGCATGGGCTGCCGGCCCGAGCGGCATGTGCCGAGCCAGCGCCCGGAGCATGGCCAGGTCGTCGGCATGGTCCAGCGTCCAGCGCAGGGCGACGTCCGGCCCACCGGGGCCCGGCAGGTTGCCCTTGGCCAGCGCCGGATGGGTCCGGATCCAGGGCGAGACATGCTCCCGCTCCGACGGCAGGCGGGCCTCCTGCCCCGCCGCCTCCAGCGCTGCCCGCGTCATGATCTCGGCATCCAGGCCGTGCGGATAGGTGGGCGGCGCGTTGTTGGTGGCGTAGTCCAGGCCCCGCTCAGCACGGAAGCGGATCAGCGCGTCGATCAGGGCGGGATCGGCCAGCGGGCAGTCGCTGGTGATGCGCACAACCACGTCCGCAGCGACCTGCCGCGCGGCACCCACATAACGGTCCAGCACATCGGATTCGGAGCCGCGATGGACCTGTGCGCCACAGGCCAGGGCCTCTGCCGCGACGGGATCGTCGGCCGCCTTGTCCGGCACGGCGCAGACGACGACGTCGGCCAGCGTCGCAGCCAGCGCCCGCTCCAGCACCCAGGCCAGCACGCTGCGTCCGCCCAGGTCCATCAGCACCTTGCCCGGCAGCCGTGTCGAGCCCAGGCGGGCCTGGATGATGATGGCGGTGGTCATTGTTGCAGGCCCAGCACCGCCGCCAGTGCCGCCACGACGCGGGCCACGTCGTCCTCGCCCATGGTGGGGAACAGCGGCAGGCTGAGCGCCGTGTCGTAATACGCATCCGCGCCGGGCAGGACCTGGTTGCCATAGCGGTCGCGGTAATAGGGCTGGCGATGGACGGGCAGGTAGTGGACCTGGCTGCCGATGCCGCGCGCCTGGAGCGCCCGCATGACCGTCGCCCGTTCGATGCCGGCACCTGCGAAGTCGATGCGGACCACCATCAGGTGCCAGGCAGGATCCTGCCCCGGCAGCCGCGCCAGGGGCTGAACAACCGGGGCCAGGGCGGGCAGCAGCCGGTCATAGGTCGCGACAAGGCGCGCCCGGGCCGAAACGAACCGGTCCAGCTTGCCCAGCTGGCTGAGGCCCAGCGCGCAGTGGATGTCGGATTCGCGGAAGTTGAAGCCCGGCTCCGGCATCTCGTAATACCAGGGATTGGGGCCACCGGCGCTGTCCAGCGCCTGCTCGGGCACGGCAAAGGGGCCCGGTGCGCGGACCATGCCATGGCTGCGCAGCAGGCCCAGGCGGCGGGCCAAGCCGGCATCGCTGGTCGTCAATGCGCCCCCTTCGCCCATGGCGATCGTCTTGACCGGGTGCATGGAGAACGTGCTGAGGCGGGTCAGCGTTCCATCGCCGGCGCGGTGGTCTCGGCCATTCGACGTGAAGCGGCTGCCCAGCGCGTGACAGGCATCGTCCATCACGGCGATGCCGTGGCGTTCCGCGATGCCGGCGATGGTCGCCAGGTCCACGCACTGGCCGGCCAGGTGGACGGGAAATACGGCCTTAACCGGGCCGGGGCTGCGCGCGATCGCGGCCTCAACCTCCGCCGGTCCCATCAGGCCGGTGGCTGGGTCGACGTCGGCAAAGACCACCTCCGCCCCCACATAGCGGGCGGCATTGGCGGTCGCCAGGAAGGTGACGCTGGGCACCACGACATGGTCGCCCGGTCCCAGGCCCAGGGCCAGCGCGCCCAGGTGCAGCGCCGCCGTCCCGTTGGCGACGACGACCGCGTATGCTGCCCCCACCGCCTGGGCAAAGGCTGCCTCGAACGCGGCGACCGCGGGTCCCCCGGTCAGGAAGTCGGAGCGCAGCACCGCGGCCACCGCCAAGATGTCGTCCTCCTCGATCACATGGCGGCCATAGGGCAGGAAGGCCGGTTCGCCTTCCAGTGCCGGGGCCGATCCGTCCACCGCAGGTCCCCTCAGGCCGCGACTTCGGTCTTGGCCAGGATCGCGTTCAGCTGCGCCGGGTCCAGCCACTGGCTGTTGGTGTTGCTGGCATAGCTGAAGCCGGGATCGACGGCACGCCCGCCCTGGCGCGCGTAATAGTCGCGCAGGGTGGTGAAGTCGGGCAGCAGGACATAACGGTCGTCCAGCTCGACGGTCGAGCGCGCGTCGTCTTCGGAAATCATGATCTCGTGCAGCTTCTCGCCCGGCCGGATGCCGATCATCTCGGTCGGCAGGTCGGGGGCGATGGCCTGGGCCATGTCGGTGATCTTCATCGACGGAATCTTGGGCACGAACAGCTCGCCCCCCTTCATCATGGAGAGCGAGCTGAGGACGAAATCGACACCCTGCTCCACCGTGATCCAGAAGCGGGTCATGCGCGCGTCGGTGATGGGCAGGGATGTTGCGCCATTGCGGATCAGCTGGCGGAAAAAAGGGATCACGCTGCCGCGGGAGCCGACGACGTTGCCATAGCGCACGACCGCAAAACGTGCGCCGTTGCGACCCGACAGGTTGTTGGCGGCGATGAAGATCTTGTCCGAGGCAAGCTTGGTCGCGCCATAGAGGTTGATCGGGTTGGCGGCCTTGTCCGTCGACAGGGCGACCACCTTCTGCACGCCCGCATGCAGCGCCGCCATGACGACGTTCTCCGCCCCCTTGATGTTGGTGTTGACGGCCTCCATCGGGTTGTACTCGGCCGCCGGCACCTGCTTCAGGGCGGCGGCATGGATCACATAGTCGACATCGCGCATGGCCAGTTCCAGGCGCTGCTGGTCGCGCACGTCCCCCAGGAAGAAGCGCATGCAGGACTGGTTGCGGAACTCCGGCATGGTCTGCATGTCGAACTGCTTCATCTCGTCCCGGCTGAAGACGATCAGGCGCCGCGGCTGGTAGTGCCGGACCAGGGCGCGGGCAAAGGCCTTGCCGAACGAGCCCGTGCCCCCGGTGACCAGGATGCTTTTGTCCTCAAGGTCGATGGCTGGCAGGGCCATGGCGCGTTCTGCTCCGCAGTTCCAGTGGGGCCATCCTGGCGCCCGGGTCTTGACGTTCGGTTAACTATGACCGAACCGGTTAACCATGGCGTATCCCCGCGGCATGCGCAGCGGGAACCGTCTTGACCGGGCGTCGTTTCGTATCCTGTTGGGGCCGCCTTGTGTCCTGCAGACGGCGAGGGACCGGTGCCCGTAGACATCCGTACGACGGCAGACGATTTCAGCGGCACCCAGGTGCGCCGGTTTGCCAGCCATTGGCAATCGCTGCGGCGTGGGCGCGAGATGCCGGCGCGCCATGACCTGCACCCCCGGGACTTTGTCTTCTGCCTGTCCAGCGTCCTGCTCGTGGATTTCAGCTACCAGCCGTTTCGCGTCCGCTTCCGCGTCGTGGGCACGGACGTGGTGCGGGTGGCGCGGCGCGACTTCACCTGGTCCTATCTGGACGAACTGGATTTCCCCGACGAAGCCGCCGGCCAGGGCTGGCAGGATTTCTATGCCGCGATGGTCCGCGAGCGGCGGCCCCTCTACTCGGTGGTGCCGGCCAGCCTGGTGGCGGACGACCCCCGCCGGCTGGAAATCGGCCTGTTCCCCCTGTCCAGCGACGGCCGCGTGATCGACAAGGCGATCTGTGTCGAGGATGTGGAGATGCTGGGCCGCTGGACCGAGCGGATGCCGCCCGTCGCCTTTCATCCGCGGCCGCCGCAGAACGTGCCCGCCGGCTGCCTCTGAATCAGGATTCAGGCCAGGCGCAGGGCCATGGCGCCAGCGGCAATGGTCAGCGCGGCCGAGATGCGCACCGGCCCCAGGCGTTCCTTCAGCAGCAGCGATGCGATCGCAAGGCCGAACAGGATCGACGTCTCGCGCAGGGCGGCAACCATGGCGATCGGCGCCTGCGTCATCGCCCACAGGGCCAGGGTATAGGAGCCGACGATGGCACAGCCGCCGCCCAGGCCGACCAGCCAGCGCCGCCGCACCTGGGCCATGACCGGCGCGAGCCCCCGCCGCCACACGACGTAGAGGCCGAAGGGGAGCACCTCCAGCAGGGACGAAAGCAGGACATAGGCCCCGGCATTGCCGGAAAGCCGCACTCCATGGCCGTCCAGTACCGTATAGGTCGCGATGATCCCGGCATTGGCCAGGGCCAGCCAGGTCACGCGGCGGCTGCCATCGGCGTGCGTCCGGTCGCGCAGCAGACCCAGGCCCAGCACGCCGGTACAGATCAGCACGATGCCCAGCCACTCGCCCGTGCCCAGCACCTCGCCCAGCAGCCAGGCGCTGCCCAGGGCCACGATCAGCGGCGCCGTCCCCCGCATCAGCGGATAGGCATGGGCCATGCCGCCCGCCTCATAGGCCGCGGCGACCAGCGCCAGGTAGCCCAGGTGGACGACGACGGACGCGGCGAGATAGGGCCAGCACTCCCAGGCCGGCAGGCCAACCAGGGGCAGCCCCACAACGGCCAGTGCCGCGGCACCCAGGGTCACCACCAGGGTATCGACCAGCTTGTCCGGTCCGGAGCGGACCATGGCGTTCCAGCTGGCGTGCAGGAACGCGCCGATCAGGACCAGGGCAAGGACTTCAAGGGACATTCGGGCCGCCGTCCCGGCAAGCACCGCCGGGTGGCGCGCACATTACGGTTCCGTGACAGCGCTTCCAACCGTCGGGCGGCTCAATTCAGCCATGCCGCCGCGATGCCCCGGGATCCGCCGGCCAGAGGTACGGGGCGAAGCCCAGAGACCAGGGTGCCGGGAGGTGTGAAGGAGCGGCCCTTGCCTGGACACGCTCCCTCGCCGCCACCCGGCTCGCGTCTGGCGGGGGGGTCAGGTGTCGCGCGTGGCCTCGAACAGGAACCAGATGCGCTGTTCCGCCTCGTCCACCCAGTTCTCGATCAGGCTGGCGGTCGCGATGTCGCCATGTTCGTCGCACAGGTCATGGGCCGTGCGCAGGTGCTCGACCATCGCCTTGTTGTCCTCGCGCAGCTCCGCCAGCATGTCCTTCGGCGACACGAAGTCGGCGTCGTTGTCCTGGATCCGCTGAAGCCGGGAGACATGGCCGATGGAGCGCAGCGTGGTCCCGCCGATCTTGCGCGCCCGCTCCGCCATGATGTCGGTCGTGGCCAGCAGCGCCGCCGCCTGCTCGTCCAGCAGCAGGTGATAGTCACGGAAATGCGGGCCCGAGACATGCCAATGGAAGTTCTTGGTCTTGAAATAAAGGGCATAGGTATCGGCCAGGAGCAGGTTCAGCGCTCCCGCGATATCCGGTACGGCATTTGACTTCAGGTCGGTGGGCGTCTGAAGCGGCGCCTTGCGCTTGGTCTTGGCGTCCAGCTTTGCGTCCTTTGCCATCGGGTTCTGCTCCTTGCAGGGCGGGACGGCGCCGGGGCACAGGCCTCCGGTCGCGGCGACCCGCGGGAAATTGCCATACGCCTACATTTCTGAAGTGGCCGGTCTCGCGCTGGCTGTCAATCGACAAGCGACGATGCCGCACGCCGGGCGGTACGCCCCCGGATGGCCATGCCGGATGAACGGTCCTGCGGCCCGGAAGTTCCGTCTGCTCCACCCGATCATCAAGCCGGGTTATGGTGGCCCGCCTGGGTGCCTATATTCAGGACAGCCCACGCCCCAGCCGGGAGATGTCCATGAGCACCGCCGCCCCGACCACCAAGGCCTTTCCCGTCACTCGGACGGACGCGGAATGGCGCAGCCTTCTGACGCCGGAGCAGTACCAGGTGCTGCGTCACCACGCGACCGAGCGCCCCGGCAGCTGCGCCCTGCTGCACGAGAAGCGCAAGGGGACCTGGGCCTGTGCCGGCTGCGGCAATAAGCTGTTCAAGACAGAGACCAAGTTCGAGAGCGGCACCGGCTGGCCCAGCTTCGACGAGCCGCTGCCTGGCGCGGTGGGCACCACGCGCGACACCAGCCACGGCATGATCCGGGTGGAGGTGCACTGCGCCCAGTGCGGCGGGCACCTGGGCCACGTCTTCCCCGACGGTCCGCCGCCCAGCTACCAGCGCTATTGCATGAACGGCATCGCCATGGACTTCACGCCAGACTGACCGCGATCAGGCCGCCGGCGCGGCGAGCCCCTTGTAGTCCAGGTACCAGTCCACGAAGCGGCGCACGCCGACGCTGAGCGGCGTCGTCGGGCGGAAGCCGGTCGCCGCGTGCAGCGTGTCGATGTCGGCGAAGCTCGCCTTCACGTCGCCGGGCTGCAGCGGTTCGAACTGCTTGATGGCGGTGCGGCCCAGCGCCTGCTCCAGCAGGGCGATCATGTCCATCAGCGCTTCGGGATGGTTGTTGCCGATATTGTGCAGGACATGCGGCACCGCCCCGTCCACGACCGGTGGCGGGCGGTCCAGCACGGCCAGCACGCCGCTCACGATGTCGTCGACGAAGGTGAAGTCGCGCCGCATGTCGCCATTGTTGAAGACACGGATCGGCCGCCCCGCCAGGATCGCCTCGGTGAACAGCCACATGGCCATGTCCGGCCGGCCCCACGGCCCATAGACCGTGAAGAAGCGCAGGCCCGTGGTCGGCAAGCGATAGAGATGGGCGTAGGTGTGGCTCATCAGCTCGTCCGCCTTCTTGGTGGCGGCATAGAGCGAGATCGGGTTGTCCACGCGGTCGGCGACCGAGGAGGGCGCCTTGGCATTGGCGCCATAGACCGAGCTGGACGAGGCATAGACCAGATGGCGCAAAGCCGGGCCCAGGCCGCGCGCAATCTCCAGGATCGACAGGTGGCCCGTCAGGTTGGCCTTGGCATAGGCGAAGGGCCGCTCGATCGAGTGGCGCACGCCGGCCTGCGCCGCCAGGTGCACGATGCGGTCGATATCCAGGCCGTGCAGCAGGGCCTGCACCGCCTCGTGCTCTGACAGGTCCGCCTCAAGGAACGTGAAGCCGGGCTGGTCGACAAGGCGGGCCAGCCGGTCGCGCTTCAGCTGGACGTCGTAGTACGGGTCCAGGTTGTCGACGCCCACGACCGCCTCGCCGCGCGCCAGCAGGGCGCGCGCGGTGTGATAGCCGATGAACCCGGCGGCACCGGTAACCAGGATGGCCATGCCCACTCAAGCCCTATAGCCGTCCGTCCACCGCATCTGCCGGCAGCACGGATTTCACGTCGTACACGACGGCGTCGCCGTGCCCAAAGGCACGGATCGCGTCAGCTCCCCAGGCTCGGTATTCCCGATGGGCGACCGCCAGGACGATCGCGTCATAGCTTCCTGCCTGGGGCTGTGCCACCAGGTCCAGGCCATATGTCCGCTTCACGTCCGCCGGGTCGACCCACGGGTCGTGCACCGCAACCTCCGCCCCGTATGTGCGGAATTCCTCCACGACGTCAATCACCCGCGTGTTGCGGGCGTCCGGGCAGTTCTCCTTGAAGGCGAAGCCCAGGACCAGGACGCGGGCGCCGGCCACATGCAGCCGCCGCCGGACCATCAGCTTGACGACCTCGGCCACGACATGGCGGCCCATGCCGTCATTGATGCGCCGGCCGGCCAGGATCACTTCCGGGTGATGGCCCAATGCCTCGGCCTTGTAGGTCAGGTAGTAGGGATCGACCCCGATGCAGTGGCCGCCCACCAGGCCCGGGCGGAAGTCCAGGAAGTTCCATTTGGTGGCGGCCGCGTCCAGCACCGCCTGGGTGTCCAGGCCCATGCGGTTGAAGATCACGGCCAGCTCGTTGACCAGGGCGATGTTCAGGTCGCGCTGCGTGTTCTCGATCACCTTGGCCGCCTCGGCCACGCGGATCGACGGTGCGCGGTGGGTTCCGGCGCCGACGATCCGGCCATAGACGGCGTCGACAAGGTCGGCGACGGCGGGGCTGGATCCCGAGGTCACCTTGACGATGCCGGACAGCTTGTGCGCCCGGTCGCCCGGATTGGCCCGTTCGGGGCTGTAGCCGACGCCGAAATCGCGGCCAAGGGCCAGGCCGGACGTCCGCTCCAGCACGGGGACGCAGACCTCCTCCGTGGCGCCTGGATAGACGGTCGATTCATAGACGACAATGTCGCCCCGCTTCAGGACCGCCCCCACCGTCTCGCTGGCGCGGATCAGGGGGGTGAAGACCGGCTGCTTGTGGTCGTCGACCGGGGTCGGCACCGTCACGACAAAGAAGGTGACGTCGGCCAGCGCCGCGGGATCGGCCGTCACGCGCAGGGGCACGGCGGCCAGTTCCTCCGCCGTCACCTCGCGCGTGGCGTCGTGGCCGGCGGCCAGTGCTGCGACCCGGTCCGCGTCGATGTCGAAGCCGACGACCGGGAAGTGACGGGCCAGCGCCACCGCCAGCGGCAGCCCGACATAGCCCAGGCCGATCACGGCCATGCGGAGGTCCTGCAGCGCGTGCATGAGGCGGGCGGATCCCGATGAAGGCGGAGGCCAAGCTCTAGCCCAAGCGCCGCCGGCAGGAAAGGGCGCGGCAGCCGCGCCCACGATACACGCCTGCCGCGTCATGACGCAGTGCAACATGGAAAAAGCTGTTGCCCCGCGCTGGCCGCCTGGACACTTTGTGGCCGCGGGTCGCGCCATGGGCGCCGGACGGCGCCAAGGTCCCTGACATGCGGGACCAGGGACGAAGGAGTAGTTGATGCGCGTTGCGATGATCGGGACGGGCTATGTGGGCCTGGTCTCCGGGGCGTGCTTTTCCCAGTTCGGCCACCACGTCGTCTGCGTCGACAAGGATGCCTCCAAGATCGCGCGGCTGGAACAGGGCGAGATCCCGATCTTTGAGCCTGGCCTGGACAAGCTGGTGGCCGACAACGTCGCCGCCGGCCGCCTCACCTTCTCCACCGACCTCAAGGCCTCCGTCGCCGGGGCGCAGGCCGTCTTCATCGCGGTGGGCACGCCCAGCCGGCGCGGCGACGGTCATGCCGACCTGTCCTATGTCTTTGCCGCCGCGGCCGAGATCGCGGCATCGCTGACCGGCTATGCCGTCGTCGTCACCAAGTCGACCGTGCCGGTGGGCACGGGGGCGGAGGTGTCGCGCATCATCCGCCAGACGCGCGCCGATGCGCAGTTCGATGTCGCCTCGAACCCCGAGTTCCTGCGCGAAGGCTCGGCGATCGAGGACTTCATGCGCCCCGACCGCGTCGTGGTCGGCACCGACAGCGACCGCGCGCGCGAAGTTCTGCGCGAGCTCTATCGCCCGCTGCACCTGATCGAGACGCCGATCCTGTTCACCGGGCGGGAGACGGCGGAGCTGATCAAGTACGCCGCCAATGCCTTCCTGGCGACCAAGATCACCTTCATCAACGAGATGGCCGACATCTGCGAGAAGGTCGGCGCCGACGTCCAGATGGTGGCCAAGGGGATCGGCCTGGACAAGCGCATCGGCGCCAAGTTCCTTCATGCGGGCCCCGGCTATGGCGGCTCGTGCTTCCCCAAGGACACGCTGGCCCTCACCCGCACCGCGCGCGACGTGGGCACGCCCAGCCGCATCGTCGAGGCGGTCGTACAGGTGAACGAGGCGCGCAAGGAGGCGATGGCCGACCGCATCGCCGCAGCCCTGGACGGCAAGCTGTCGGGTGCGCGCGTCGCGGTCCTGGGCGTCACCTTCAAGCCCAATACGGACGACATGCGCGATGCACCCAGCCTGGAGATCCTGCCCCGGCTGATGTCACTGGGTGCCAGCGTCGTCGCCTTTGACCCGGAGGGCATGAAGGAAGCGGCACACCTGATCCCCGGCGTCACCTGGGCGACCGGCGCCTATGAGACGATGGACGGCGCCGACGTGCTCGTGATCCTGACCGAGTGGAACGAGTTCCGCGCCCTCGACCTGGGCGAGGTGCGCGCCCGCCTGAAGCAGCCCATCGTGGTCGACCTGCGCAACGTCTACGCGCCCGAGGAGATGGCCCGCGCCGGTCTGCGCTACGTCTCCATCGGCCGCCCCCCGGTCGACGCCAAGGCGCTGGCGGCGGTCTGAGGCGCGGCACCCGATGGCCGGCGCCTTGGCCCGACGCCGTTGATCTTGTCGGGATTTTCCCAACAGCCGTCATCCTGAGGAGGGCCGAAGGCCCGTCTCGAAGGATGTCGGCGCGGCCGGCCCGCCGCAGCCCTACGCAAAGACGATTCGGGGGAAGTAGAAGCTGACCACCCAGTTGGGCTGGTCCACCACCTCGCTGATGCGCAGGTCGCCGCAGACCGAGCACAGCATGTAGGCATCGACGGGGTCCAGGCCATGCTCGTCGGCCAGCAGGTCGATCATGCGCGCGACACTCTCCCGCACTCCAGTCAGAAGGTCGGGGCCGATACCCAACGTCACCTCATAGCCCGCTGCATCGAGGTGCCGCGACACCGGTCCTGCCGTGGTGAAGCGCGGGGCCGCAAGCGGCCGGTCCTTGATGAGGTCCAGGCTCAGCTCGACGTCCATCGCCGTCTCGATCGCGGTGCCGCAGACCTCGCCATCGCCCTGCGCCGCATGGGCGTCTCCGATCGAGAACAGCGCGCCGTCCACCTCCACCGGCAGGTAGAGCACCGTTCCCTCGCCCACGTCGCGGATGTCCATGTTGCCGCCCACACGGCGTGGCGGCACGATCGAATGGTGTCCGGGCTCGGCCGGGGCGACGCCGATCGTGCCGGCCATCGCCTTCAGCGGCACACGCCCACCCGGCCCGAACGCCGCGGGCACCTGGCCCGTCGTGTCATAGGTCCAGACGGCCAGGGCCGGGTCCGGGAACTGGTCGGCCAGGATGCCGAAACCTGGAATATTGGCGGTCCAGCCCAGTCCGGACGGGTGGAAGCGATGGATCGTCACCTTCAGCACATCGCCCGGCTGCGCCCCTTCGACAAACACCGGTCCCGTCACCGGATTGATACGGCCGAAGTCCAGCCCGGCGACGTCGGACACGGTCGAACCCCTTGTCAGCTGCCCATCGGATGCGTCGCGGCACTCGAAATGGATGCGGGCGCCGGGCCGCGCGCTGAGGACGGGCGCGAAATCCCGGCTCCAGCCATGGTGGATGCTGTTGCGGTGGATCGTATGATCGCAGGCGGCGCACATGGCGGGCTCCAGTCGGCTGGGCTGTCGGCCAGAGCTTGGCGTGCCCCGGCGCGTGGGCGCAATGCGCCAGGCTCAAAACCCAGCTTGGGCGCTTGTCCGCCGGGGCTGGCGGGAACCGGCCCGCCGCCGCATCCTTGTCATCCGACGCCACCGGGACTGAAGGGAAGGATCCGTTTCGTGAAGCACGTCCCCCTGCCGCCGCGCCTTGCCCCCATGGCCGATCCGATCCGCCGCTGGGCCAGCGGCGAGAAGGACGTGGAGGCGGTCTACCTGCACGGTGCCCGCGTGACCGGCATCGCCCGCGACAGCGACCCGCTGGACCTGGCCTTGGCCCTGACGGGGTACGAGGCCGACGACATCTTTGCCGGCTTCCTGCTCGACGGCCCACGCTGGCAGGCAGAGCTCAGCGCCGCGACGGGGCTGCCGGTCATGTTGTCCATCGCCCATCCCGAACTGCGGCCCAAGGTGTGGCGCGCCCTGCATGTGGCCTGCGTGCCCGTCTATGTCGCGGCGCCGTGATGGATCAGGGCCAGTTCCACAGCATCAGCGCGATCACATTGGCGACCCACGACATGGCGCGCGCCGTGGCCTTCTACTCAGCCCTGGGCCTGCCCCTGGCCTATGGCGGTGCGGAGGCCGCCTTCACCAGTTTCCATATTGGGCCGGCGCACCTGAACCTGATCCCGATGCCGGCCGATCGCACCTGGTCCTGGTGGGGACGGACGATCATCTACCATTCCGACGTCGATGCCCTGCATGCCCGCGCCGTCGAGGCCGGGCTGAAGCCAGAGGCCCCGCCCCGCGACGCCGAATGGGGGGAGCGCTTCTTCCACATCACCGACCCCGACGGCCACGAACTCAGCTTCGCCTGGCCTCTGTCCCCACGCTAGGGAATCGGCGGTGCTGGCACAGGCGCCGGGACTTGCGCTGAAAAGCGTTTATGTTCATGGGCTTGAACCGGCGATGGCCGTCCTGTCGCTGGCCGGCACGGAAGCGAGCCCGGGCCCGTCCGATGACGGTTTCGGCGGGTCTGACATCACCTGAACGTCAGGCGCCCCGGGCTTAACCGGGGCGGGATCAGGTGTCGAGGGGTGGCGCCCAGCCGGGGGGCGCCATCTCGAACCCCGCGAACTCGAACGCCGGGGCGACGGTGCAACCGACCAGGGTCCAGGCTTCCGGCGCCGCCTGTGCGGCGTGGCGCGCTGCCTGCCAGGTACCGGCCGGCACCACGACCTGGGGTCGCTGGCCGGCCCCCAGGTCGACACCCAGGACATGCGTCGCGACCGCGTCCCATCCGTCCCGCCACAGGCGCAGGACGAGCGGCGCCCCGGCGTGGAAGTGCCAGACCTCTGCCGCATCGACGCGATGCCAGTGCGAGTGCTCGCCCACCCGCAGCAGGTAGTGGATCGCGGTCGACGCCGCGCGGGCGCCGGATCCGCCCGCATCGCGGAACGTCTCGCGGTAGTGGCCGCCCTCCGGATGCGGCACCAGGTCCAGGAGGGCGATCACCGTCTCTGCGCTGAGGGCTGCGGTCACGCGGGCGCGGTCGCCTTCAGCGACGGCCGTTCCGCGATCCCCGCGTACCAGTCCGCCAGCCGGGGATGCGTGTCGCGCCAGGGTTCATGCGCGAAGCGGAAGTCGAGATAGCCGAGCGCGCAGGCGGTCGCCAGGCTGCCCAGGGTGATGGCCTGGAGTTCGTCGGCCCGTGCCTCCAGCGCATCCAGTGCGTGCACCACCTTCTCGCCCTGGCGGGCGATGAAGCCCTGCGACTTCTCCCCCTCCGGCCGCCCGGCCTCCAGCCGGCGGGCCAGCGCGCTGTCGGTCATGCCGTCGGCCAGGGCCTCCAGCCGCAGGATGCGGAAGCGCGCCTCGCCCGGTGGCAGCAGGTCGGTGCGTCCCGCCTGTGCGATCAGCCAGGCGGCGATCAGGCGGCTTTCGAACAGCGTGCCGGTCGCGGTGCCCGTGACCAGGGCCGGCACCTTGCCCAGGGGGTTGTGCTGCTGCACCTCGGACCCTGGGGCCCAGGGGTCGGAGGGGATCAGTTCGATCTGCCGGTCCAGCCCGGTCTCGAGCGCCACGACCCGCACCTTGCGGACATAGGGAGAGGTGGGGGAATGGTAGAGCTTCATCAGAACGTATCCTTGCGCCGGCGGGTCTCCGCGAATACCGCAACATCGCTGCCGCCGCCAACTGCCGCGCGCAGTTCGGCGCTGGCCCAGCGCAGGAAGGGGTTGGCCGCCTTCTCTGCCCCGATGGTCGCGGGGATGGTGGGCTGGCCCGCGGCGCGCAGGGCCTCGACCTCCCTGGCGCGGGCCTGGAGGGCGGCATTGCCCGGCTCGACCGACAGGGCGAAGCGGATGTTGGAGGCCGTGTATTCGTGGCCGCAATAGATGCGGGTGGCGTCCGGCAGGCCCGCCAGTTTGGCCAGCGAGGACTGGAACTGCTCCGGTGTCCCCTCGAACATGCGGCCGCAGCCGATGGAGAACAGCGTATCGCCGGTGAAGGCGGCATCGGCGTCGGGGAACCAGAAGGCGATGTGCCCCTTGGTATGGCCCGGAATGTCGAAGATGCGGACCTGGTGCCCGCCGAATGTCCAGGGCGCATCCTCGCCCACTGCGATATCGATGCCGGGGATCCTCTCCGCATCGGCGGCTGGCCCCACCACCTGGGCCCCGCTTTCGGCCTTCAGGTCCAGGTTGCCGCCGGTATGATCGAAATGGTGGTGGGTGTTCAGGATGAAGTCGAGGCGCCAGCCCCGCGCGGCCAGGGCCTGGCGGACGGGTTCGGCTTCGGACGGGTCCACCACGCCCACGGTCCCGGCTTCGGGATCGCGGATCAGGTAGGCGTAGTTGTCGGCCAGGCAGGGCACGAGCTGGATGTCGAGGGCACGCATGTCCGCAGTCTAGCCTCCTGACGACGGCACAGGACAAGACCCACAAACGGGGGAGGACCACATGGCGGAACGCATGAACAGGCAGTGGCGGCTGGCGCGGCGGCCGACGACCGGCACGCTGGACCGGTCGCACTTCGACTTCGTGACCGAGCCGGTGCCCGCCCTGCACGATGGCCAGTTCCTGGTCCGGCTCAGCCACCTGTCCTGTGACCCGACGCAGCGTGGCTGGGCGGCGGGCGACACCTATTGGCCGGCGATCCCGCTGGGCGAGGTGATGCGCGGCTTTTCGGGCGGCACGGTGATCGAAAGCCGCCATCCCGATTTCCGCGAGGGCGAGCGGGTCCAGGGCCTGTTCGGCTGGCAGGATTATGCGGTGACGAACGGCACCGGCCTGTTCCCGGCGCTGAAGATCCCCGACGGCATCGCGATGGAGCAGGCGCTTGGCGTGTTCGGCCTGACCGGCTTGACCGCCTATTTCGGCCTGCTGGAAGTCGGTCGGCCCAAGCCGGGCGAGACGGTGCTCGTCTCCGGGGCCGCGGGCGCCACCGGCGCCATCGTCGGCCAGATCGCGAAGGTCAAGGGCTGCCGCGCCGTCGGGATCGCTGGCGGTGCCGACAAATGCCGCTGGCTGGTGGAGCAGGCGGGCTTTGACGCAGCCATCGACTACAAGGCGGGCGACCTGGCGGGGCAGCTGGCCCAGCACTGTCCGCAAGGGGTCGATGTCTTCTTCGACAATGTCGGGGGCGAGATCCTGGACGCGGCCCTGGGCGCGCTGGCCATGCATGCCCGCGTGGTTATCTGCGGCGCCATTGCCCGCTACCAGGACTTCTCCAAGTCCACGGGCATGCTGCATGCCACCTACCTGAACCTGCTGATGCGCCGCTCGCGCATGGAAGGGTTCCTGGTGCTGGACTATTACGACCGTCTGGAGCCGGCGCTGAAGGACCTGACCGAATGGGTGCGCAATGGCCGGATCAAGGACAAGGTCGACGTGCGGCCGGGCCTGGACAAGGCGCCCGAGATCTATGACGCCCTGTTCACCGGCGGCAATGACGGCAAGCTGCTGATCCAGGTCTGAGCCGAGCCGGCCGGGCTTGGGTGCACTCGACCGCCCCTCGGTCCCTTCCCCCCTCGCGGGGGAAGGTTAGGATGGGGGGCGGTGACGACGTGCGATCGCTTGAGGTAAAGGCTCTTGTGGATTCGCCCCCCCCACCCAACCCTGCCCCGCGAGGCGAGCGGGCTTGCTCACGGCCAACCGATGAGTCCCCGCATCCTGCCGTGCGGCGATGCGGCCTTGAGTGTGGAGTTCGGCGCTGCGGTCGATCCAGACCTCAACGCCCGGGTCCTGGCACTGGATGGTGCCTTGGCCGTTGAGCCGGTAGCCGGGATCGTCGAGACGGTGCCGACCTATCGTGCGCTCTTCGTCCAGTACGATCCGACCGCGATCGGCTTCGAGGACCTGGCGGCACGCCTGCGCGCCCTGGCCGATACCGCCGCCGACCACCCGGCCCTGGGCCGGCTGTGGCGTGTGCCCGTCGTCTATGGCGGCGCGTTCGGAGAGGACCTGGCGGCGGTCGCCGCCCATGCCGGGTTGACCCCGGACGAGGTGATCGCCCGCCACACCGCCCGCGACTATCGCGTCTACATGATCGGCTTCACGCCTGGCTTTGCCTATCTGGGGGGCCTGGACCCGGCTTTGGCCATGCCGCGGCGGGCTGAGCCAAGGGGCCGCACCCCGACCGGCGCAATCTCGATCGGTGGCGTCCAGACCGGCATCCACTGCATCGAGGCGCCGAGCGGCTGGAACCTGCTGGGCCGCACCCCCGTCCGCACCTTCCAGCAGGGGCGGGACCCGATGTTCCTGCTGGAGCCGGGTGATCGCATCCGGTTCGAGGCGGTTCCGGCCGATGCCTGGGACGACCTGGACGCCGCGGCCGCCCGGGGCGAGCCCGTCGCCACCCTGCTGGACGCCTGATGCCTGTCCTGAACGTGCTGGAGGCGGGGCCCGCCACGTCCATCCAGGATGCGGGCCGGCGCGGCGTGCAGCGCTATGGCGTGGCTCCGGCCGGCGCCATGGACCGCCTGGGCCTAGCCTGTGCCAATGCCCTGGTGGGCAGCGCGATCGACGCCGCGGCGATCGAGCTGGGCCCCTTTCCCGCCCGGGTGCAGGCCGAGGGCGGTCCGGTGCGCCTGTCCCTGGCGGGTGCCGCGCGAGAGGCCGCCGTGGATGGGCGCGTCCTGGCGCCGGGCACGACCATCACGCTGGAGCCGGGCCAGGTGCTGGCCCTGCGCGCCGCGCGGGGCGGCGTGTTCAGCTATGTCGGGATCGCGGGCGGACTGGATGCCGCCCCCATCCTGGGCAGCCTGTCGGTCCAGGCCCGCGCCGGCCTGGGCAGCCCGTTCGGCCGGCCGCTGCGCAGCGGCGATCGCCTGCCGCTCCTACCCCTCGCCCTGGTCGGGCCGGAGCGGACGCTGGCCCTGCCCCCGCCGGCCGAAGGACCGCTGCGCGTGGTGCTGGGTCCACAGGACGACCACTTCACGGACGACGCCATTGCCCTGCTCCAGGCGACGGACTGGCGCATCTCGGCCCTGTCCGACCGCATGGGTTGCCGGCTGGAGGGGCCGACACTGGCGCATCGCGGCGACTTCAACATCGTCTCCGACGGCTCGCCCCTGGGGGCGATCCAGGTGCCGGGCAATGGCCTGCCGCTGGTCCTGCTGGCCGACCGGGGGACGACCGGCGGCTATCCGAAGATCGCGGTGATCATCACGCCCGACCTGCCCCGCTTCGTGCAGGCGCCTGTCGGCAGCACGGTGCGCTTCCAGGCCGTGGACGTGGCGCACGCGCAGGCCGCCGCCCGCGCCTTCGCGCAACGGCTCGCCGCCCTGCCTGAGCAGGTGACGGAGCTCCGCGGCCCCCTCCTCTCGAGCGAGGCCCTGCTCGCGCAGAACCTGGCCGGCGACGCGGTCGACGCCCTCGCGCCGCTGGCGTAGCCGTGGCGCCCGATGCTTCGAGACGCGACCCTTCGGGCCGCTCCTCAGCATGACGCTGTTGATCTTGAGATCATTTTCCTGACGGCGTCATGCTGAGGAGCCGGCCATCAGGCCGGCGTCTCGAAGCATCGGGCGCACCGCCCGGTCTATCCCGCCGTCAGTCCGAAGCGTTCCTCGCCCTCGTGCCGCTGGGGGTCGGGGAAGTCGCGGTAGAGCGCGAAGCGGGCATTGGCGATCCAGGCGTTGACGCCATGGTGCATGCCCTCCACCGGGTCGCGGCGGGTGGAAACCGACCGGAAGGCCGCATCGAGCTGGGCCAGGTCGCGGACCTCGATCATGACGTGGAACTCGCCGAGATCGGGTGGCCCCAGGCCCAGCTTGCGCCGGGTCAGGCGCCAGCCGGCGATCAGCCCCTGCCCCGCCAGATGGTCCAGGAAGCGGCCGATCCGGCGGGAAAAATCGACATCGCCCATGCCGGGCTTCAGGTCACCCCAGACGTGGTAGAGGTCCATGGCCGCCCTGCCGCGCTGCTCAGAACGGCAGCTTGAAACCCGGCGGCAGGGGAATGCCGGACATCGCCTCCCGCGTGCCTTCGGCCACATGCGCCTCGACCTTGGCCTTGGCGTCGGCATGGGCGGCCAGGATCAGGTCCTCCAGGACCTCGACCTCCTCGGGGTCGGCCAGGGACTTGTCGATGCGGATGCCCTTCAGCTCGCCCTTGCCGTTCAGCGTGACGTTGACCATGCCCGCCCCGGCGCTGCCGGTGATTTCCGCCTCCGCCAGCTTGGCCTGCAGTTCCTGCATCTTGCCCTGCATGGCCTGGGCCTGCTTCAGCATGTTGCCGAGGTTCTTCATGTTCAGTCCTCGCCCTCAAGGGAATCGGGATCAAGAAAGTCGGGAAAGACCAGGTCGTCGTCCGCCATGGGCCGTTCCGACGCGATCGATTCCTCCGGCACCACAACGGATTCGCTGACCAGGCGATCCCGGATCGGACCCAGCTGGGCACCGGGAAAGGCCGACAGCACGGCGCGGACCAGCGGATCCTCCTGCGTGCGCAGGCGCAAGGCGGCATCCGCCGCGCGCTGCTGCTCCGACAAGGTGGCGCCGCCCTGGCCGTCGCCGGCGATCACCGTCCACGGCTTGCCCGTCCATTCCTTGAGCTTCGCCGCCAGGTCGCGCGTCAGGTTCTGGGGTGCCGTTCCCAGGTTCAGCTCCAGCCGCCCCGGGGCAAAGGCCAGTGGCCGCACCTTGCTGGTCAGGTGGCTGAACAGGACCGCCTCCTT